>CAZDLY010000017.1:0-40774 GCA_964506575.1 uncultured Akkermansia sp.
CCACTGCCGGCCGGCTGCCGCACAGGGCGGCGCTCAAGCGGCGGGCGGGGCTGCCGGTGCCGCCGGGGTGGCCGCCGGGGCTGCCGCCACTGCCGGCCGGCTGCCGCACAGGGCGGCGCTCAAGCGGCAGTACCGGCGGTACCGGCAGTCCCGGCCGCGCCGGCCTCAACCGGACGCGTGCCGCGGCAGCCGGGGTAGCCGCCGCACCCCCAGAAGGGGCTGTTGTCGCGCTTGCGCCGCATCAGCCGCATGGCGCCGCCGCACTCGGGGCAGGCTGGCGCCTCGCCGGACAACGCACCGCCCTCCTGCCGCGCCCGCTCTTCGCGCCGCGCTTCGCCCAACCGCTCCTTGAAGCCGCCATCCGCCTTGAACTCTTCGCCGAGCCGCCGGATGTAGGCCTCCTGCATCTTGGCCGCCCGGGTGCACAGGATCACCAGCGCGTCGGCCCGTACAAAGCTGTCGGGACTCTCCAGCCACGGCTCGAACTTGGCGTACTGGGCCAGCAGGTGCTCGCAGAAGCGGCGGTTGGAGTAGGGGGCGGCGGGGGCGCTGCGGGGGCTGCCGGCACTGCCGGTACTGCCGAGCGGCTGGCGCCCGGCTGGCGACGGCCCGTCGGCTGGCACGGCAGTCCCGGCGGCGGCGGCACCCGCAGGCGGCCGGTCGAGGTCGAGGCGGCGCACGGCGCAGGCCTCGGGGTCGGCGTCGTCCCAGGGGAGGCGCCGCGCCCGCAACAGCCACTTGAGGTAGTCGTCGCGCAACTCGCCCAGGCTCCCCTTGGCCACGTTGAGCAGGTCCATCCCCGAGGCCGACGAGGTCATGAGCCGCTCGCACCCCTCGGCGAAGTTGCGGCAGCCGGAGCGCGCCGCGTGGTTCATCTGCCCCGAGGTCTTGCCTTGGGGGTCGTTCTTGAAGTTGAGGAACTTCTCGCAGAAGCTGTCGGTGGCCAACTCGACGACCCAGGCCAGGATGTAGGCATCCATCCAGCGGTAACCCGACCCCTTGCCAAACATCTCCATGGTGACGATCCTCTCTTGTGGCGAGTGCGCCGCCGGTCCCGCCTGAAACCGATCAAGCGATCGCGACCGCGACGCCCCTCTACCCCCTTAAAGTGTCGAGCCGCCCCGATTTCCACCCCCGGCGAAAAAATAAATCGCGGCACGGCGGGGTTGGCGAGGCATGCGGGGCTGGGCGTGTGGCTGCGGGAACTGCCGGTACTGCCGAGCGGCTGGCGCCCGGCTCGCGACGGCCAGTCGGCAGCCCCGGCAGCCCCGCCCGCAGTCCCGGCAACACCGGCAGTCCCGGCGGCACGCCCTGCTGCAGCAGCGGTACTGGCGGCAGCCGCCCCAGGCACTAAAAAAACCCCGCCCTTTGCAGAGCGGGGTTCATGGTTTCAGCTTTTCGCGCGTGGCGCGATCAACTTACTTGCGCAGACGGCGGCGCAACGCGATGGCTGCGGCGCCCAAGCCGATTAGCGCGAAGCTGGTCGGTTCCGGGACGGTTTCCCAGTTTCCCGCTGTGCCCCAGAGGGTCTGGATGTTCTTGTTCACCGCGCCGGCGGTGGAGACCGAGCCGGCGGCCCAGATCACGGTGTCTGCGTCAGTCTTCCCGTTGAACGTGAATGCGGAGGTGTCGATCCACGCGGTGTCGGCCATGTTCCAGATGCGGATGATGAACTGCGACTTGTCGGTCGTCAGGTTCTGGCCGCTGCCCACGATCGCACTGCCGATGTTGATGCCGGGGCTGATGGCAGCGACATTGACCTTGCCGCCCAGCGTGCCGGTTGTCTGCGTGGTGGAGGTGCGCTCCTGGTAGACCCACTCGCCCGCAGTGCCGCCAATGTTGCCGATGAAGACAAGCTGCACGGCGGTGTCGCGCTGCACCACCCCGTTGTAGTCGAGGATCTGCTGGCCGCCAACGCCCCACTGGATCGCAGCGGCGTGGGAGACCCCAGCCACCAGAACGACCGTCACGACCATAAGAATCAGTTTTTTCATGTTAGTTTTCCTTTTTTCTTTCTTGTTGCGTTATCTTCTCCGCCTCACAGCGGCGAAGAGAAGGTCAGACCAGCGCCCGCGCCGTTGTGGTAGATCCAGAAGGCGGTGTTCGGGGCGATCACCACGTCGTTGACCGGATTGTAGTCTGCATCGATCCAGACTTTAATCAGTTCGTTGGCTTCGTTGTCCGCCCAGTACAATGTCGTCTCATAGAAACCGGTTGCGTTGTTCCATATGTACATGAAGTCATGCACGTTGCCGTCGTCGTCCAAACCGACCAGACCGTCAACCGTCAAGGTCCCGCCGTTGATCTCGAGCGGTGTGGGGAAGGGGTTGGCGATCAGGTTGTACCCGGGGTTGATGGCGATCAGCGCGTCGACCTTGCTCACCTGCCCGAGAGTCACCGCGCCAGCGGCCGAACCGCCCACTGCGGTGTAGACCCAGAAGGCGTCGCCCGGTTTGAAGGCGTACTCCGCCGGATTGTAGTCTGCATCGATCCAGACTTTCACCAGTTCGTTGGCTTCGTTGTCCGCCCAGTACAACGTCGTCTCATAGAAACCGGTTGCGTTGTTCCAAACGTACATGAAGTCATGCACGTTGCCGTCGTCATCCAACCCCTGCAGCGTCACACCGGTGAACAGGTCCTGCACGTCGATGGTTCCGCCGCCAGCCCCGATCGCCTCGAACTGCACGCCGATCAGATTGTAGCCCTCTTTAAACGTGAGGGTATTATACCCCACCACATTCTGGCTCGTCACCGCCATGAGCGCTGTGGCGGACAGAGCCGCCGCGAGTGTCATCATTAACTTTTTCATGAACCTTCTCCTTAAGTTGAATGGAGGTCTTCCCGATCACAGCGACACCTTTTTCAAGATGTCATGATGAGCATACTCCCATTCGGTCCAACTTGTCAATGCCTTTTCTGAATTTTTTGGATTCGACCCACCCAGGCAGAACCCAACTTTTTTTCGATGGAGATAGATTACACCCGGAGGATCAAAGTTGGCAAGAGGAAAATGAAAAATATTTAAAATATTTTTTGACCCGTTTTTTGCAAGCGCGTCAGCGAGGGCGGCGGCGTCCCGCCGCGCCGCAGGCCAATGAATAAAGGCAATCGGTGACAGCGCGCCGCAACAAGGGCGGCGGCGTCCTCGCCGCGCCGCAGGCAAGTGAATAATGGCAATCAGTGACAGCGCGCCGCGGCGGATCGGGCTTCCGCGTTTTCCCTTGGGCATGCGTCATGATCCTTCGGCGCGGCGAGGACGCCGCCGCCTTACCCGCTCAGCGCTTTCCCTGATCTCCTGCGTCAGCGTCTTTCGGCTTTCTGCTTGCGAGAGGAAGCGCATCTCGGTTTCGTTGACTTTATGCGCCCCTTGCGAGAGTCAAACACCTTTTTTGATTTACATCAGATATCCGCTGCCGCATACTAACGCGCTGGAATCAAAAAGCGGGGGGCGTCATGACCTACACGGCTGTGATCTGCAAAGAGGACGAGTGGTATGTGGCCGAGTGTCCCGAGACGGGTACCGTCAGCCAGGGGCATACCATTGAAGAGGCGATTGCTAATCTGCGAGAGGCCACAGAGCTTTACGTCGAGGAGTTCGCCCCACCCATGAGGCAACCGCCTTTTCTGACGACTTTCGAGGTTCCCGCCTATGCCTGAGCTTCCGCGAATATCGGGAGGCGAGGCGGTTCGGGTCTTCAAGCGCCTCGGTTTCAGGCAGGTCCGCCAGCGTGGGAGTCCTGTCGTCTTGCGACGCGGCGCCACAGGATGCACGATTCCCTTGCACAGCTCGTTGGCCGTGGGCACATTGCGTGGCGCCTTGCGTCAGGCCGCCGTTTCACCCGAGACGTTTGTTGCGGCATACCTCGAAAAGTGAACTGAAAACTGAAAGGCGCTGACGCAAGGGATCAGGGAAAACGCGCCGCAGGCCAATGAATAAAGGCAATCGGTGACGGCGCGCCGCGGCGGATCGGGCTTCCGCGCTTTCCCTTGAGCTTTCGCCCTGATCCTTCGGCGAGGCGGGACGCCGCCGCCCTACCCGCTTTCGCGCTTTTCCTGATCACAGCGCCTTCAGCTTTCAGTTTTCTGCTTTCTGTTTTTCTCTTCGGCGGGACGCCGCCGCCCCGCTTTCGCGCATTCCCCGCAGGCAGCCGGTATCAGCGCGCCGCAACAAGGGCGGCGGCGTCCTCGCCGCGCCGAAGGCAAGTATCGGCTCGGAGAAAATATTTTTTAAAGTTGTGGAAATCGGGGGGCGCCGATGCTTTAGGAGGGTGGAGGCGCAGGGGAAAAGCTGAAATGCTGAAAGCTGAAATGCTGAAAACTGAAATGCTGAAATGCTGAAAACTGAAAGGATGGATTGGAAAATATTCTCTTGCGCGCAAACGTGACAAAAGCATACCCTTTTCGGGAACAGGTGCGGCTGTTGCCGCTTGCGGCATGCGTGGCGGTCGTTCACACGAGCGGAGGTGCGACATGACGGTGAAACGTTTGCGGCTCGTGCAAACCTTCCTCTGGGGTGTTTGCAAGAGAGAAGTCAGAATACAGGAGTCAGGAGTCAGAATATTAGTACACGCTGCCCGTGAGCGGGCCCCAATTCCGAATACTGAATACTGGCTACTGCACGCGCCCCGCTTACGTGCGGCGGCGGCGCGGCCGCTGGCCGCGCTGGCCGCGCTGGCGCTGATGACGCGGCTGGCGGCGCAGGCGCAGACGATCTCCTGGAACTTCGGCACCAACGCCGCCCCGCTCGCCTCCCCTTCCTCCAACGCGGCGGCACACGTCACGGCCGGATGCCTCACCACGAGCAATAACAACGGCACGACCGAATTGCTGACGACCAACTCGGTCTCGAAAACCTACGCCGGCGCGTCGGGGAGCTACAACGCCGGCGCCGCCGCGCGCATCGGCGCGCTGAACACCAACAGCTCCGGCTCCGCCTATTTCACCTTCACCCTCACGCCCGACGCAACCAACACCCTGCGCGTGACGGGCCTCTCCTTCGGCAGCCGCAGCACGTCCACCGGCCCGCAGGCGTTCTGCGTGCGCTCCAGCCTCGACGCCTTTGCCGCCGATCTGGCGGCCGGGACGCTCGCGAACGACGAGAACTGGGCGCTGAAAGGCGTCGCGTTCGCCGCGATCTCGCAGACGCCGGGCACGCCGATGACTCTGCGCCTCTATGGGTATGATGGCGCCGGGTCGCCCGGATCCGGCACCGCCAACTGGCGGATTGACGACCTCGCCGTGGCGGTGACCGCCGCCGGGACGAACACGCCGCCGGTGATTGTGCAGGTCGGACCCCAGACCGCGCGGGCGGGGGCGACGTTGAGCCTGGCGGTGACGGTGGCGCCGACCGACAACGACCCGGTGACCGCGACCCACGTCGCGGCCCCGGCAGGCGTCACTGGCGCCTACGCACTGGACGGCGGGATGTTCACCTATACACCCGTTACGGCGGATATCGGCGAACGGATTTTCACCTTTACCGCAGCAGACAAGGACGGCGAGAGCGATCCGATGGCGGCGACCGTGACGGTCTGCCGGGCGCAGACTCCGGCGGTGGTACTGGCGGGCGCCACGGGAACCCACACCCAGACCTTCAACACGCTTGCCTCCGCCGGCACACCCGAATGGGACGACGCGGCGATCCCCCTCCCGGCGTGGTACGCCTGCGCGGGAGCAACGGGTGTGACGCAGTACCGGACGGGAACGGGATCGGACACAGACGGCGGCCTCTATTCCTACGGCACGAACGCCGGCAACCGATCACTGGGATCGCTGGCCTCGTCCGGGAAGATCTACCGCTTCGGGGTTGCTTTCACCAACACCACGGGGCTGACCGTGACCAATCTGACAATCGGCTTCACGGCGGAGCAGTGGCGGGTGGGAGCGAGCGCGGCGACCAATACGCTCTCCTTTCACACCTGCATCACCAACCGCGTGCTGCCGCTGAGCGAAGCGGCGGAGTGGCGTCCGGTGGCGGCGCTGGACTACGACTCGCCGCTGACGACCAACGGCACCACGGGCGCCGGTGCCTGCTACGTATCGGCGGCGCGTAACGCCGTGATCACCCGGTATCCGATCCTGCCCGGAGCAGTGCTGCTGCTCCGCTGGAGCGATGCCGACGATACGGGCAATGATCACGGCTTCGGCATAGACGATCTGACGGTGGGATGGGCGGCGGGCGAGCTGCAGGAGGCGGTTCCGGTGGGGCGGGCGGGGGCGGCTGAAAATTTCGACGAAATGGGGCGCGACGCGCCGGCGACGCTCGTCTGGCCGTGTCGGACGGAGGCACGGGGCGGCTCGCCGCGCACGAACGGCCCGTATGCGACGGCCGGCACGCGCGCGACGCTGGCCAATGCGTCGGCGAATTTGACGCAAGCCGGAACGTACGTCTTCACGGGACAAGCGCTGGGCGATCAGGCGGTCGGCGGGTTGCCCTGCGGCGCGGATGCCGCGACCGTGACGGTGTACGGGAAATTCCGCAACACGGCGGGGATGCCGCTCCGGCGGTGGCGGGTCGGATACACCGTTGAAAAATACCGCAACGGCACGGCGTCCACGGCGGTGCGGCTGCGGGTGTCGGCCGATGGCGAGACCTGGCGCGCGGCCGGTGATCCGACCGTGTTTGCGGCGGATGGCGACACGGCGGGGGCGGCGGCGGGGGCGGGTCCGCTGGCGACGAACCGGGTCATTTGCGAAGCGGCAGTGGACGCGGCGATCCCGGAGAACGGCCTCTTTTATCTGGCCTGGCAGATCGCCGTCGCGGAGGGAGAGAGCGCGCTCGGGGCGCAGGCGCTGGGGATAGACGAGGTTCGGATCCAGCCGGTGTTTCCAACCGCGACGGTGCTGATGGTGAGGTGAACGGGTGGAGTAAATCGGAAAGCTGAAAGCTGAAAACAGGCGCTTCCGGGTTTGTGGGGGGATTTTTCATTGAAGGGGAAGCGGGGTCATGCTCAAGCCGCCGAACTGGAAGAGCCGACAAAGTGTGCGACGAAGCGTAGACGACGAAGTGTGCGACGAAGTGTGGGACGAAGTGTGGGAGCTAGATGCCTTCCCTGACCGCCTTTGAGAGTTGCCTGAGCATGCCGCAACCCGCCGGGGCAGGTCGTCCAGCAGCGTTTTGCGCATGGACGCGAACGGCATGCCTTTCTGGTAGACTTTCAGTCTCTCGTGGCCAAAGTGCTCTGCCATACCTGCTGCTCCTATCCATGCCACGCCACACTTCGTCGCTTTCTTCGTCCCACGCGTTGTCGTCTACGCTTCGTCGCAAGACTTTGTCGAGACTGCTCTCGGCCAGTCCTATCTCGACACAAAAGGGGCTTTCATGCCCGCGCTATACCCGATACCCGGCTTCTCAACCCATCCCGATCACATCCAGACCCATACAATTCCCCCCCCCCCCCCCATAAACCCGGAAGCGCCAAAAAAACAACACCCCCCGCAGCGGATGCCGCGGGGGGTGTTTGTCGGTTCGATCCGGCCGTCAGGCTTACTGCGGGATCGGGAGAATCCGGGCGCGGAAGAACGTCCCGACCGGCGTGTTGAATGTGTTGGTGGCCTCACCCAGCACATTGAATTGAGTCACGGGGTTCGTGAATCCGGCATAGACCGGCCATGCATTCGTCAGGCTCGCCTTGGAGTCGATCAGGACGTTCACCGTCAGTCCGCTCGGCGAAGCATAGGCGACGCCATTCGTGAGGGCCTTGACGACGATCGTCGATTCCAACGCGCCAACCGTGAAGCTGGTGATCTGGGCCGTCACTAACTCTTCCGCATACGGACTCAGCTTCATCGCCTGTTCGAAGGCCAGCGAATTGGCATTCGTGTAGATTGTGTCGGAAGGCGATTTTCCAAAGCTGCGGATCCACGCGATGTCGTTCGAACTTATGCCGTGGAACTGCAAGGGAAGCTCTAGGTCTGTCTTGGCCCGATCCTCCAGCAGCACCTTCAGAACGTAATTGGTGTTGTTGTGGGCCACGTCAGGCGCAGGCGACGTGACCGTCCTGCCGTCCAGCGTGAACACCGCTTCGGTGGTGCCAGAGCCCAAGGCCGGCGTGTTCGTGAACCAGGCGTTGCTGGGCACAGCGTATGTCTTTGACCAGCCAGTGGCAAAGTCGTTTGTCGTGGCGACGAGGATGGATGCGACGAACACGTCATTCGTATGCTCCTCGATCACGTAGGAGAAGACCGATACGGTCGACACGAATGACGGCTCGTAGGGCGTCACGACCACGTCATCAATAAAGCCGGTGCCCATGAAGGAGACCGCGGCCAGATCAGCGTCGACATCTGTATCAATGGCCGATCGGAACAGTCCATCGGGAGCGTAAGCATTCGTGACGACATTCGAGTTCACCGCTACACGAACTCGTACCCTCGCAGATTCATTTACGGTCAGCTTGACCGTCAGACGGTACCAGGCGGAGGGATCGATCCGCGCGCCCAGGAGCTCCACAGTGTCTATCACCGAGTTTGTTACGAAGAAATTAGCTTCCTCATCCAACGCTCCGTGCCGAATCACCAGATTGCTCGAGCTGTTGACAAAGATGGCGAGCTTGGTGTCGTTTGTGATGCTTGATGCTGTCGGATCGCTATCGCTCACGACAAAACGGACCATCGTGTCCACGTATACCGGTTCAGTTGAAAAAGCCACCGGCGCGCCGTTCGTGAACGACAGCATCCCGCCCTCGGTGACGAGTCGCGCCACGTTGGTGTGTGTGACGCTGTTGGTCAGCGGCAGCGATGTCGCCGTATAGGTGTACTCCATATTGGTGACGATCGACAGGTCTCCACCCGTGCTCGACCACCCCGTCAGGTTGGTCACCAAGCTTCCACTCGCCGGTCCCTCGAACGACTCCGAGACGATCGGAGCCGCAAGCGTCTGGCTCACGATCGCCATGGCCACCGCGGCCACGCCAAACCGGAGCATCCGTTTTGTGACGTTCATGTGTGTCTCCCGTATCAGGATTTTAATACTCCAAAAACCCCCCTCGCGGAGGGCGTTATTACCAAGTGTCGGGACCAGTGTAAGCGATGCGGCTTGGAGCGTCAACGAGAAAATGATGAAAAATAAAAAATATTTCCGTCCCCCGTAAATGGAATAGGAGTATACTGGTGCGGCTTGAAACGGGAGGACTGGCGTGGACATCTGTGTATTGGCGAGCGGCAGTTCGGGAAACTGCGTGTACGTGGAGGCCGGGGGGACGCGGATCCTGGTCGATTTCGGCCTGAGCCTCCGCGAGGCGGAGGCGCGGCTGGCGGGGATCGGGCGGTCGTTTTCGGAGATCGCCGCCGTGTTGTGCACCCACGACCACACCGACCACTGCCGCGGTCTGGCCTCCGCCGCCCGCCGTCACCCGTTCCGTCTGGTCGCCAACGAGGGAACCGCCCGCGCGGTCGAGCAGACGACCCGCGCCATCGGTGCGGCGTTGTCCGCGGGTCCGGGGCGTTGGGACATCTTTGAAAGCGGCGCGGCGTTTTCCGTGGGCGCCTTGAGCGTCGAGAGCTTTGGCGTCCCCCACGACGCGGCCGACACCGTCGGGTATGTCCTGAGCGACGGCCGGATCCGCCTGGGGCTGTGCACCGATCTGGGGATGGCCACCGCCGTGATTCGCCGGCGCCTCGCCGGCTGCGACGCCCTGATTCTGGAGTTCAACCACGATGTCGAGATGGTCCGGCAGTCCGACCGCCCCTGGTCGCTCAAGCAGCGGATTCTCAGCCGGATCGGCCACCTGAGCAACGAAGATGCGTGCGACCTGCTTGCCGAGCTGGCCTCGGAGCGCCTCCAGGTCGTCTTTCCCGCGCATCTGAGCGAGGCGTGCAATACCGCAGCCCTCGCCGAACGGGCGGCCCGAGCCGCCCTCAATCGGGCGGGGCGGACCGCCGCGCGGGTGGTCATGACCCACCACCATCGGGCCACGGAGGTGGTGGTTTTGTGAGGCGGGACGGAGGCGGGGGACCCATGCAGACACATACGCAGGCGGGCGCGGTGAACGTGCGGCTGGTGCAACTGGAGGTCCTGCCGGGCCGCCCCGAGGCCAACACGCGCCGGATGCTCGACGCGGTGGCGCAGGCGCGCGCCGACGGCGTGGCGCTGGTGGCCTTCCCCGAACTGGCCGTTCCGGGGTATCTGCTGGGCGACATGTGGGACCGCCCCGCGTTCCTGCGGGCGTGCGAGGCGTGCGGGGAGCGGCTGCGCGAGGCGTCGCAGGGGATCATCGTTGTGTTCGGCAATGTGGCGGTCGACTGGAATAAGCGCGGCGAGGACGGCCGGGTGCGCCGCTACAACGCCCTGTTCTTCGCCGAGAACGGCCGGTTTTGCGTCTCCGCCGTGACCCGCCTGCCGTTTGTCGCCAAGACGCTGCTGCCCAACTACCGCTGTTTTGATGACGCGCGCCACTTTTTCGACACCCGCCGCCTGGCGCTGGAGCATGGCACCACGCCCGACCGGATGATCGAGCCGATGCAGACCTCGCTCGGCCTGATCGGCGGGTTGCTGTGCGAGGATGCGTGGGACACCGACTACGCCTTCTCTCCCGCGAAGATCCTGGCGCACAAGGGGGCCCGCTTCCTGATCAATGCGAGCTGTTCGCCGTTCACCGGCGACAAGAACCACAAGCGGAACCGGGTGTTCAACCAGCTCGCGTGCGACACCGGGCTGCCGCTCCTCTACGTCAACACCGTCGGCGTGCAGGACATCGGCAAGACGGTCTACATGTTCGACGGGGCGAGCTGCGTCTACGACGGCCACGGCAACGCGGTGCAGGCCGGACCGCCGTTTGAGGAGGCTGTCGCCACGGTGGTCCTGCCCGCCAACGGCGCGGCCTTCGGCGAGCCCGTGGCGCTGCGACGCGACAGCACGGCGGCCTTGGCTCAGGCGCTGGAGTGCGGCGTGCGCGGCCTGATGCGGCGGCTGGGCATCCGCCGGGTGGTGGTGGGCATCTCGGGCGGCATCGACTCGGCCCTCACGGCCGCCCTCTACAGCCGCATCGTCGCGCCCGAGGATTTGCTGCTGCTGAACCTGCCCGGCCCGTTCTCCTCGCAAACCACGCGGAGGCTGGCGCGGCAGCTCGCCGAGGCGCTCGGCGGGCGCTACGCCGAGGTGCCGATCACGGCGGCCGTGGAGCTGACGCGGGGGCAGATCGACCAACTGCCGCTCACCGGGCCGGGCGGCACGCCGGCCGGCACGCTCACGCTCGGCCCTCTCGACCTGGAAAATATCCAGGCGCGCGACCGGGGCGGACGGGTGCTCGCCGCGGCGGCGGCGGCCTTCGGCGGGGTCTTCACCTGCAACGCCAACAAGGCCGAGATCACCGTGGGTTACGGCACCCTCTATGGCGACATCTGCGGCTGGCTTGCGGCGCTGGGCGACTTGTGGAAAGAGCAGGTGTACGCCGTCGCCCGCCATCTCAATGCGGAGGGTTTTGACCGGCCGGTGATCCCCGAGGGCATTTTCACGATCACGCCCTCCGCCGAACTCAACGCCGCGCAGGCGGTGGACGAAGGCAAGGGCGATCCGCTGATCTATCCCTATCATGACAAGCTCTTCCGCGCCTGGGTCGAGCGCTGGGAACGGGCGACGCCCGAGGACATCCTGGAGTGGTACGCCGCCGGCGAGCTCGAGGGGCGCATCGGGTACGCGGGGAAGGTTGCGGCGCTGTTCCCGGACGCGCACGCGTTCGTGGCCGACCTGGAGCGGTGGTGGAATCTCTATCAGGGGCTGGCCGTGGCCAAGCGGCTCCAGGCGCCGCCGGTGCTGGCCGTGAGCCGGCGCGCCTTCGGCTTTGACCACCGCGAAGCCCAGCTCGGCCCCTGGCTCTCGGACCGCTATCGGGAGCTGCGCGCGATAGTGACCGCGTAAGGGCCGGGGACTCTTCCTGGCGGACCTTACGTTCCCATCCCGAACATCTGCTCCTTCAGTTCGAGATAGTAGAGGTAGTCCTGTTCCTTGACGTCCGGCGGACAGCGGTGGTCGCAGAACGGGATGTAGCCGCCGCGTTCCACGAGCGGCACGAGCGTCTTCATGTAGGCCTTGATCGCGTCCCGGCCCTTGATCATCTGGATCTTGTCGAACCCGCCCATGATCCGGAGGTCCCGGCCGAATTCGTTCAGCAGGTCGGACGGATGGCCGCCGCCCATGACCTCGAACGGGAACAGGCAGTTGATGCCGGCCTTGAGGAACCCCGGGATGAGCGGCCGCACGTCGCCGTCGCAGTCCGTATACCACAAGTCGATGCCGGCCTTGTGCAGCTTCCGGCCGATACGCTCGTAGCGGGGGACCACCACATTGTTGAAGAAGTCGAGCGAGACGATCGGCCCGTTCTTGAAGCAGATGTCTTCCCAACCGGCGGCATAGTCGAATTGAATGTGCGGCAGAACCTGATCCAGCATGTCCTCCGCCAGCACGCAAGCGGTCTCGACCATGTCTTCGACCATGTCCGGGTAGTCGTAGCAGGCGTAGGCCAGCCCCTCGAAGGTCAGCAGGTTCCGGATATTGCCGATCATCGAGCCGCAGAAGATGCCGAGCGGGTAGTCGCGGTTGTCGGGATGCGCCTTTTTCAGTCCCTCGACGTCCACCGTGCGGACCGGATCGTCCCGGCGGAACCGTTCCTCCTTGCACCGCTTCCAGTCCTCGGGCGTGACGACCGAGGCCTTGATGTAGTGCGGAATCGTGTCATGCCCGTCCCTGGGCACCTCGGCCAGCAGGCCGTCGCCGTTCATGAGGATCCGCGTGGTGGCGGTCTCCTCAACGACCTTCGACGGGAAAGACGGGTGCATCCACGTGTTGAGCCCCAGCACATCGACGCGGTCGAAGCTGAAGTACTGGTTCGCCTCCCCTTCGTTCCGGATGTTGTTCCGGGTGAAGATGGACCACAGGGAATAGTTTTCATCCCAGTAACCGAACTCCATGTTCACCGTGCGGTCAAACGGCTGGTAGTGCATCTGGGCGTTGAAACGCTCCCGCCCGGTCATGGTTCCCTTCCACGGCTGACGACACGGTGTGATGGCCATTGCTCGACCTGTCCTTTCTTTCTGTCTGTCGCGGCGACGAATAGACGCGCAGAGTTATAAAGAATCGCTTTCCGGCCTACACCGGCCCGCCCGGGCAACTCATTGCGGAACCGGTCTGGGGTAGCGAATTCACGGGGCGAAGCGTGACAGGAACGGGTACAAACGTCAAGACCAAAATCGATCACAAACCGGCGGTTTAAGGACGGGCGGGGTATGCCCCGGCCGCCTCCCAACCGCCGGTTCGCGTTCCTGTTACAGGAACAAGACACACCGGCCCCATCGCGGGGTGTCAGCCGTTCGCGCAGGCCATGCCGGATCATGATCCTCATCCGCCGTACACCTCGAACTCGAGCAGTCGGCACTCGATCGGCCCGTTGAAGACGGGCTGGAGGCTGGAGGCCTTGAGGCCGATCTTGACCGAGAGGGTGCGGTTCCCGGCGAGAACGAAGATTCGCCAGCCGGCGCACCGGGCGCGGATGAACGCGCCGATGCGGACATACAGCGGCTCGAGCTCGGCGACCGTGCCCAGCCGCTCGCCGTATTCGGGGTTCATGAACAGAATGCCGGGGGTGGCCGGCAGCGGCGTGTCGGCAAAATCGCAGACGGAGAAGCGGATCATGTCGCGCACCCCCGCCATCCCCGCGTTGGCCTCGGCGTCCTGCACGGCGGCGGGGTTGATGTCGGTGGCGATGATCGGCGGCAGACCCTCGGTCCGCTCGTGGGCCCGCGCATGGGTGACGAGCACGTGCCAGGCGGAGGCGGGCTTGAGGCTGCGGGGCGGCGGTACCGAGGCGGAGGCGGGCGTGACGGTGCCGTCGGCCTGCGGCAGCCACGCGCCGCGGGACAGGTGCTTGCGCGCCTGGGCGGCGTCGTCCCGGTCGCCGAAGCCCTTGAGCGACATGAAGGCGAAATGGTTGCGAAAGGAGCCGGGCGCGCGCCGGCGGGCGATCAGGGCCGCCTCGATCGCGGGCGTGCCGCTGCCGCACATCGGAACGACAAACGGCGTGTCGGCCTTCCAGCCCGAGGCGATGATGCAGCCGGCGGCGAGCGCCTCCTGCATCGGCGCCGCGCCGGGCTGCAGGCGGTAACCGCGCCGGGTGAGCGGCTCGCCGGTGGTGTCGATGCAGATGCGCAGATCGTCCTCGCGCCAGTAGAGGAAGACCGCCGCGCCCTCGAAGGTGTTGTCCGAATCGGGCCGGCTGCCGCGGGCGCGGCGGAACCGGTCGGCGATGGCGTCCTTGGCCTTGAGTGCCGGCATGCGGGTGTCGCGAATGCTGGGCACGTCGAGCACGTACGCGCCGACGGAGAAGCGGCCGTCGACGTCCAAAATGTCCTCCCACGCAATCTCGCCAACCGCCTCGTACAGGTGGAGCAGCGTGTATGCGCGGACCGAGCGGATCGGCCAGAGCACCCGCTGGGCCGAGCGGAGCCACAGGTTCAGGCGCATGGCGTCGATCATCGTGCCGCGGGTGATGACGGTGGTCTCGCCGCACTCCGTGACCGGGTACCCGAGCGCCCGGACCTCGGTCTCCACGTGGGGGGCCATGCCCGAGGCGCAGGCGATGACGAGGGTGTTGCCGGCAGTCCAGAGATTGACGGGGCTGGGTTTCATGGCGCAACGGTTTCCTGAAGCGGCGAGTGGATGCGGACGCCGGGCAGGCGGTCGATGGCCGGGACCCAGCCGTTGGTCCAGGCGGTGCCGATGTCAAAGGCGGCGGGATCGGGATCGAGGTCGTCGGGCGTGCCGGCCACGCCGTCAGGCCCCAGGGAGAAAACCCGGACGGAGCCATCCGCCTTCAGGACATACTGGTAGGGATTTTGCCAGGGGTCATTGCGCAGGTGGCTGATGTAGGGGCCGATCCAGCCGGGTTCGCGATAATCGTTGCACAGACTGGACAGGCCGTGAGGCTGCGGGGCGGGCCAGCGGCCGACATGGAAGCGGTAGCGGCCGAGCGCCGTCGCGAGCACGTCCAGATCGCGCAGGGCGCGGCGGTGGGGGATGCCCGGTTCGGGCTCGCGCGCGCGGCGGTTGGCCCGGCCGATCAGAAGGGATCCGATGCAGGCCATGAGCAGCACCGCGCCGAGGAGCACCCGCGGACTGTAGAGGGCGCGCGGGTTGGGGGCCTCGCGGATTTCGGCGAGTTTCGCCTGGGCGTCGCGGTCGATCCGATACAGCGCCCCCTGGCGTTTCCGCCGGTCTTCGGGCGTGCGCGGAACCGCCACCCGCATCCGCTTGCCACAGGAGGGGCATGCGGAGACGGGCTTTTCGCCGAGATTCGTCCGGCAGTATGGACAGCGGTAATGCATCAGGGATCCGTGTTCTCGAGCGCGAGGGTGTCGAGGTTGATCCGGCGGTAGTAGCAGTTGCGCGGCTCCCCCCGGCGGTTGTGCGTGTGACAGATGCCGCCGCGCCGGGGGCGGACGATGTAGAGGAGCGAATTCTGTTCGCAGTTCACGCGCGCCTCCACGAGGTCAAAGGTCTCGCCGGATGTCTTGCCCTTCTCCCACAGCTCGTTGCGCGAAGTGGACCAGAGGATCAGCATCCGCTCCCGGAACGCCTGCCGCATGGCCCGCTCGTTGGTGTAGGCAATGAGGATCACCTCGCGCGTGTCGGCATGCTGTACGGCGACGGGGATGGCGTCGGCGCATTTCCCGGTGATCTTCATGAGCTTGCCGAAATCCAGGGTCAGCGCAACACCCTCTTCGAGTTCCTTCACGGTCTTCACTCCTTTCTGATGACGCGGCCCGGAGGCCACCGGGGCGCCGTCCCTTCCGGCGCATGTCTTAGACTATAGCATAGATCCGCCGCCCGCCCCAAGAAGAGAAAGCTGAAAGCCTTTCCCTGAACCCGGAGAGAAGGGAAGACCCGCTCCTGGCGCGCCCGATGGGTATCACCCAACGATGCCCCATGAGGATTCTCACACTTTCGAAAGTGTGGGAATGGAAAATAGCGTTTGTGCCTCTTATTTGGCGTATTTGCGATTTCTGTATGATCTGATTTTTCTCACACTTTCGAAAGTGTGGGAATGGTGTCGAGTCAGAACGGGGCTTCTCCCGTTCGCACCCGCATCTGCCCGGTTCCTCTTCTTGATCCCGCGGCGCGGCGGGGTCGCCGCCGCCCCGGCGCTTCGAACTCTTCCCGGAACCCCCCGCGTCTCCGCGAGCCCGTACAACGACGCCGGGACTCCAGCGCGTTTCGCGCGCGGCATGAACAGGCTCGCGGAGACGCGGAGAGGATGGAAGACCCGGCCCCAAGGCAGACTTCCGGCTATTCGGCCTTGATGTCGTAGGCGAACAAACGGACGCCGTGCCGGATGTAGAGACGACCGTTGGCGATGGACGGATGGGCCCAGTGCGGGCCGCTGCCGCCGGCCGGAATCTTGAACGACGAGACCATGTGGAAGTTCTTCGCATCGGGATCCACCAGCCCCATCACCCCCCTCTCCCCCAGCGTGTAAAGCATGCCGTCGGCAAAGACGAGCGAGCCTTTGCCAACCGCGTTGGTCTTGGCGACCACCTCGCCGGTCTCCAGCTTCAGGCACACCCACTGGTTGCGGTTGTTGCCGTCGGCGGCCCCGTAAATCAGGCCGTTCAGCAGGACCAGGCCACCATGATGACAGTCGAGCTGCGCGTCGCGCCAGACCGACTTCACGCCGGTGCCGTCCTCGCTCAACTGGAACATCTCGCCGCGCTCGCCGCCATAGCCGCAGGTGATATAGAACCGGCCGTCGGCGTACACGGGCGAGACCGCCTGGATGCCGTACGACGGGGCCGGCTTGCGCGTCTCGCGCCACAGCAGCTTGCCGGTGGACGCCTCGATGCCGACGAACGTGGGACCCATGAGCTGCGCGATGATCTTCCGCCCGCCCCGCTCGATGAGGATCGGCGAGCAATAGCCCGAGGGGTCGCCGAGTTCCGCGCAGACCCAGACGGTCTCGCCCGTCTCGGGATTGAGCGCCACCATCCCCGCCTTCGGGCCGCCGGGCGTGACGATCACCTTGTCATCCAGCACGAGCGGCGATTCGGTGATGCCCCACTGGATGTTGCGGGCACCGAATTTCGCCATCGTGTCCACGGCCCAAATTTCCCGGCCGGTCTTCGCGTCATAGCAGGCCGCCTTGCCGTAGCTGCTCATCAGATACAGTTTGCCCGCGTGGAACGTCGGCGTCGTGCGCGATCCGCGGTAATCGCCCGCCCACTCCCGCCCGTAGGAGACCGCCCAGAGCTGCTTGCCGTCCAGGTCCAGCGCGTAGAGAAAACCCTCGCCGGCCTGCATGCCCGTGATGTAAATGGCGGTGTCCGTCACGACGGCCGACGCAAACCCGTCGCCCAGCTTGTCGTTGACCCACAGTTGCTTCGGACCGCCCTCCGGCCAGGCTTTCAGCAGCTTGGGGCCGCCCGCGGCCTTTCCGTCCCGGTTCGGACCCCGGAATTGAGTCCAGTCCGACGCTGCCGACGCCGCCGTCGCGCCGAGGGTCGCAACCGCGCACAGGATCGCCCAATGCCGTCTCGCAAAAACGTCTGTTCTCATACCTGACTCCTTTACCTCGCGTTGAACCTGGCCAACGACTGGATCATCCCATATTATCGGGCGTTTGTCTACTCCGGCTGATTTTTCGGCGTCACCGAGTCACCAAGTCATCGCGTCATCGCGCGGCCGCAGTGCCGCCGACCTCGAACGCCACCGGCTCGGTGCTGATCTCACCGATCCAGCGCGGCAACGCGCGGCGGAGTGTGAGCGGCGTCTCCCGCAAGTGGAACGTCAGTCGCAACGGGTACTTGCCCGGCGGAAGAAAGAGCCGAGGCGGCACGGTCTCGCGCTGCATCGTGGCGAAGAAGTGCGCTGCACCATCGCCACCGATTTTCACCGGCGCCTCAACCTGCTCGCCGGCCCCAAGGGTCTTGAGAAACGCTCCATCCACCTTCCGTCTGACCTCCGGCCAGCGGGCCACTTCCCAGTCTCCGGCCATGATCTTCCAGTCATAGAAGTTGCCGGCATCCCACAGGCAAAAAGCATTCCCCTTTTCACGGACATTCGTGTAGATCACGGTGAACGTCAGCGGCTCGTTCGTCGCGTACAGCGCCTTGTCGAGCCGGACCACCACCTGCAATCCGTCCTTTACGGTCGCCTTGGATTCCGGTCCCGGCTGCTTCACTGCAGAACCATCGGGCTGATTGACGATGACGAAAGCGGAGGGAGCGGTCGTTGTCTCGCCAACCCATATCCCTGGCTGTGCGACCCCGCCGATGGGCGGATGGGCATATTGTATCCAAAGCATATAGCGCCCTGGCGCGAGATCGTCATATACCCAGACACCACCGGTAAGATCATCGACAACGAGTTGGGGCCAGGTTTTCCCCGCAGGGATCGATAAACGGGCGGTGTAGCGCACCGCGTCGGTCTGCCCCGCTTTGACTTGGATCGGCTGTGGAATGCGTGTCTTATCACGTCCCCCGTCGCGAGGCAGTTCCCGATCCCGGCCATCCTTCAGAATTAGCCGAACGGTGTCGAAGAGACCGAAACTGATGTCCTGGCTCGTTCGGTTGGAGATCCGCAAGCCGATTTCGAACTTCGTTTCCTCGCCGCGCGGAGGCGTGACGACGCGGTCGGGGATCACTACCGCCATCACAACTCCGGTTTGGACTCCGGTAATCGTTTCCCCACCCGCTGTCGCTGGCGTGGCCGAGGGCGTCATCACTTCCTTGGCGACAATGACGCCGCTTCCGGCGACGACGACACACGCGGCCGTAATGAGGGCTGCGGTCTTGAGTTGAGCTATGAACATCATCTGAATCGCTCCTTTCGCTAATACCATGGTTGAGGATCCCGCAACCGCTGCATCGCGCAGGCGTAGACGAGATTCGTGTGCCGCCCGACCAGCTCCCGGAACGCCTCCTGGGAACCGGATTCCACGAACTGCCGCAAGTGGGTGTTGTCATCCATTCGCTCGCTCCTTCCACTCGATAATCCCCGCCGCCCGAGAAACCGAACAGGCAAGACGGGCGCATGGCAGTTCCGATGAGGGTTACTTAATCGTAATCGTAATCCCCCAACCCTCGCCGATCCGACTCGTAGACGGCTCCCTGCTCATGCACATGATCAGGGGATGTGCTGCGGAACGTCAGCGGTGAAGCGGCGGTATTCGGTCGCCTCCACCGACTTGTGGGCGGTCATGGACCTCTCTCGGGGTTGGTATCGGGGTCGACTTGATTCGCCAGGCACCCTTCCGTTTGCCTTGTGAACCACATATCCCTGTTTCCCGAGTTTTGTGAGCATCGCTACGATGCCGTTTCCTTTCGACCCCGATCCCGATACCGACCCCGACCCCGATTATACAGTGCTCGTTCTTCCTCATTCTCTTCCACGAACAACGTACCGTTTCTCGCCGACTGATTCTCCTGGCAGCCAGCTTTCAGCTTTCCGTTCTCAGCTTTCTGCTTTCTCTTCCCATTGCCGGGCGGCGGGAATGGCGGCGGGACCGGGAGGGAGCGCGGCCAGGATGGCGCTGACGGGGCGGGTCTGTCCGGGGAGGACGAGATCGGGGCGGACATCGGCGAGAGGCGCGCAGACGAAGCGTCGGCGCGCCCAGCCGGGATGGGGCAGGCGCAGGCCGGGACGGTCGGAGGTGAGATCGCCAAAGGAGAGGATGTCGATGTCGATGGTTCGGGGCGCATGACGCTCGGGGCCGCGGATGCGGCCCAGCGCCGCCTCGATCGCATGGATCGCGTCCGAGAAGGCCTCCACCGCGAGGGAGGTCTCAACCACCACCACGGCGTTGAGAAAGCCCTCGGCGCGCCACGCCTCGGGGACGTCCACCGGCTCGGTCTCGTAGACCCGCGAGGAGGCGGTCAGGCGCGTCCCGGGCAGCGCCGCGAGGGCGGCGCGGGCGGCGCGCAGCCAGCCGAGCCGGTCGCCCAGGTTGCTGCCAAGGGAGAGGATGGATTCACAGGTCATGGAAGAAGACCGTCGACTGGCCAACGCCCGGCCGCGCGTTCACAGGCCCAGGACATCCCGCATGGAGTAAAGCCCGGCGGGCTTGCCGCGGAGCCAGAGGGCCGCGTGCAGCGCGCCGTTGGCGAAGGCTTCGCGCGACGTGGCCTTGTGGGTGAGTTCCACCCGTTCGCCGTCGGCGGCGAACAGGACCGTGTGGTCGCCGACAACGTCGCCGCCGCGGACGGCGTGGATGCCGATCTCGCCGCGAGGACGCTCGCCGACGATCCCCTCGCGGCCGTAGGTCGCGACGGCCTTGAGATCCACGCCGCGGCCCGCCGCAAGGGCTTCGGCAAGGCCGAGCGCGGTGCCGCTGGGGGCGTCCTTCTTCAGACGGTGATGCATCTCCACGATCTCGGCGTCATAAGCGGGACCGAGCACGGCGGCGGCGCGACGGACGAGATCGAGGAGGAGGTTGACGCCCAGGCTGAAGTTGGGCGCCCAGACGATGGGGACGGCCTTTGCGGCGTCGGCGACGCGCCGCTTCTCGTCATCGTCAAGCCCGGTGGTGCCGAGCACCACGGCCTGGCGGCGGGCGGCGGCGCGGGCCAGGTTGGCGGCAACGGCCGTGTGAAACGTGAAGTCGATCACGACGTCGGCGTCGGCGGGCCAGGCGTCGGCGAGGGTGACGCCGAGCGCCCCGGTCCCGGCGATCAGGCCGGCGTCCTGGCCGAGCGCGGGATGTCCCGCCCGTTCGCAGGCGCCGGTCACACGGAGTTCAGGCAGGCGCGCGGCGCAGCGGATCAGCATCTGACCCATGCGGCCGGCCGCGCCGAGGATGGCGATTGTTGTCATGGAAGTCACACCAGGTTGAGCGCCGCGAGGGTGGCGCGGATTTGTTCACGGATCTTGGCCGAGGGTTCGCAGAGCGGGAGGCGGTAGATTTCGGGGCAGCGACCGAGGAGGGCGAGGGCGGCCTTCACCGGAATCGGGTTAGTGTCGATGAACAGGTCCCGGAAGAGCGGATAGAGGCGACGGTGGGCGGCGCCGGCGGCGCGGAAGTCGCCGGCGCAGGCGGCGCGGACCATGCTGGCGACCTCGCGCGGCGCGACGTTGGAGGCGACGCTGATCAGGCCGACGGCGCCGACGCTGATCATCGGCACGGCCAGGCCGTCGTCGCCGGACAGGATGGCGAGGTCGCAGGCGTCGGCAATGGCGCTGACCCGCTCGACGCTGCCGCCCGCCTCCTTGATGGCCACGATGCGGGGATGCGCGGCCAGACGGACCACCGTCTCGACGGCGATTTCGCGCGACGACCGCCCCGGCACATTGTACAGCACGACGGGGAGTCCGAGGTCGGCGACCGAGGAGAAGTGGCGGAAGAGGCCCTCCTGATTCGGCTTGTTGTAGTAGGGCGTCACCTGCAGCGTGCCGGCAACGCCCAGATTCAGGACGCCACGGGTGAGTTGGAGGGCTTCGGCGGTGGAATTGGCGCCCGTGCCGGCGATCACCCGCACGCGGCCGGCGGCGGCTGCAACCGCGGCTTCGATGACCTTCAGATGCTCGTCCATTTCGAGGGTGGGCGATTCGCCCGTGGTGCCGACGGGGACGAGGCCGTCCACGCCCGAGGCGATTTGCCAGTCGATCAGCGCGCGGAAGCAGCCGAAGTCGACCGAGCCGTCCCGGTTGAAGGGGGTGACAATCGCCGTGTAGGTGCCGGTGAACATGATGATGATTCCTCCCCAGCCCGGCCACGCTACGTCGGCGACCCGGCGGCTGTGGGGGAAAGCATACGGCAACCGGGCGCGGGTGACAAGCCTCGTGTGCGGGCAAGTGTGAAGGCCTGCGGCAGAAGCCTGCCGAGGGTGGTGGAGCGGGCGGAGCCGGCGGCCAGGCCGGCGTACCAGACGGGCATGCGGGGCGGACAGAATTCGGCGAGGGCCTGGCGGCAGGCGCCGCAGGGCGTGGCGGGGGTGTCGGCGGCGCCGCCAGCGATGGCCAGGGCGCGGAAGACCGTTGCGCCTTCACTGACGGCCTTGGCGAGCGCCACCCGCTCGGCGCAGAGGGTGAGGCCGTAGGAGGCGTTCTCGACATTGCAGCCGGTGAAGATGCGCCCGTCCCCGGCCAGCAGCGCCGCGCCGACGCGAAACCCGGAATACGGCGCATGCGCGCGTGTCGCGGCTTCGCGGGCGGCGACGACCAGCGGACGGGATGAGGGCGACGCGGGGGTCGATTTTCGATTGGGCATGGACGGTGCCTTTCCTACGGGAGGGTTTCGAGAATCAGGGGCGGTCGTGTGACCGGCGCGTCGGCGAGGAGGACCGCGCCGCGGGCGGCGTCGCGGACGGCGGCGATCAGCTCGGGGGTCGCGGCGTGGAGACGCATGAGGGTGTCTCCGCGGCGGACCCGGTCGCCGCACTGGACGAGGCCGTCCACGCCGGCGGCGGGGTCGATCGCGTCGTCGCTGCGGCGGCGGCCCGCGCCGAGTTGGAGGACGACGCGGCCGATGATCTCGGCGTCCACACCGGCGACCCAGCCGTCGGCGGGGGCGGGCAGACTCTCCATCACCGCAGCCGTCGGCAGAACCGCGCCGGGGTCGTCGGCCACGCGGATGTCGCCGCCCTGGGCGGCGACCATGTCGCGGAAGGCGGCCAGGGCGCGGCCGTCGTCGAGGCGGGCGGCGAGATCCCGTTCGGCCGCCGCCGCGTCCGTGGCGACTCCGGCGAGCAGGCACATGCGGGCGGTCAGGGCGAGGGTCAGGCTGCGGACGTCGGCGGGGCCGCCGCCGCGGAGGACCTCAACCGCCTCGCGCACCTCCAGGGCATTGCCCGCGGTGCGGCCGAGGGGCTGCTCCATGTCGGTGATCAGGGCGGCCATGTTGCGGCCGAGGGCGCGGCCGGCGCTGAGGAGGCTGTCGGCCAGGGCGCGGGCCTGTTCGGGGGTGCGCATGAAGGCGCCGCGGCCGCACTTGACATCCAGGACGAGGGACGCGGCGCCCTCGGCGAGTTTCTTGGACAGGATGCTCGCGGTGATGAGCGGGATGCTCGGTACGGTGCCGGTGACATCGCGCAGGGCATAGAGCTTGCGGTCGGCGGGGGCGAGGCGGTCGGTCTGGCCGATGATGGCGCAACCGGCGCGGGCGAGGGCGGCGCGGAAGGCGTCCGGCGAGAGGCGCGTGTTGAAGCCGGGGATCGCCTCCAGCTTGTCGAGGGTGCCGCCGGTGAGGCCGAGGCCGCGGCCCGAGATCATGGGCACGGCCAGGCCGGCCGAGGCGGCGAGGGGGGCGAGGATCAGCGAGATCTTGTCGCCGATGCCGCCGGTCGAGTGCTTGTCGGCCGTCGGGCGGGGCCAGCCGGCAAAGGAGAGGGTGTCGCCCGAGCGCATCATCGCGTCGGTCAGCGCGGCGGTCTCGCCGGGCGTCATGCCCCGGAAGAAAACGGCCATGGCCAGGGCCGCCATCTGATAGTCGGGGATGGCGCCGGAGGTGTAACCCGCGACAAACGCATCGATCTCGTCGGCGCTCAGCGAGCCGCCGTCCCGTTTCTTCTCGATCACCCACTGCGGAACCATGGGAATGACGATACCACGGCGGGACGGGGGATGCCAGCGGATATTTTTAAATTCACGCTTGCTTTCTTCCGCGACTATCGATATAGTGTGCCCTCTTTTCTGCGGGGGCGTGGCGCAATTGGTTAGCGTACCGGACTGTCGATCCGGAAGTTGCGGGTTCGAGCCCCGTCGCTCCCGCCAATTTTCAAGAAGCATCCGAAAGCCGCGTCACGGGACGCGGTTTTTTTGTTGGGGCCGGGTATGAATGATTGGGTCCGCGTGCTGATATTGGCGGTTGTTCAGGGCGTGACCGAGTTTCTGCCCGTCAGCAGTTCGGCGCACCTGCTCATCGGCAAGGAGCTGCTCGGCCTGGACGCGCCCGGTGTCCATTTCGAGGTGCTGCTGCATCTGGGGACGCTGGCGGCGGTGGTGGCGTTCTACCGCACACGGCTGGCGGAGATCGTGACGGGGCTGCTGGCGGGATCGCGCGCGGCCTGGCTGACGGGAGGATTGCTGGCGTTGTCGACGGTTCCGGCGGCCGTGGCCTGGGTTGTGTTTGGCGATCGGCTCGACGCCCTGTTCGGCGACCGGCGGCAGGCGGCGGTCGCGGCCTCGTGGCTGTTGCTGGTGACGGGCGGCCTGTTGCTGTCGGTGCGGTTTGCCCGGCGCCCGGGTGACGGACCGGTGACGCCGTGGCAGGCCTGGTGGATCGGGTGCATGCAGGCGGTGGCCATTTTGCCGGGCATCAGCCGGTCGGGGAGCACGATCACCGTGGCGCGCCACCTGGGCGTGCGTCCGGATTCGGCGGCCGAGTTTTCCTTCCTGATGTCGATCCCGGTGCTGCTTGGCGCGGCGGCCGCCGATTTCCATCATGCCGCGCCCAACGCCGGCAGCGGCGCGCTGGGGCTCGCGCACTACATCGTCGGGGCGTGCGTGGCGGCCGGGGTCGGTTACGGGGTGATCGGAATCCTCGTGCGGCTGTTGTGCCGCGGCCGGTTCTGGCATTTTGCCGTCTATTGCCTGTGCGCGGGGGCGGCGTCGCTGGCGTGGCTGACGCGTTGACGCCGGCCCGAGTTTCGATGCCATCGAAACATTTTGCGGTGTTGGATGTTGCGCGTGGGTTCCGAAGACGGGCGCCAGACTCCCCGTCTGCGCCGCCTCCGGTGACGCCGCAGACGGCCCGCGCTCACCCCGGTTCCCGTTTCTCCCCTCATCCCCCGACGATGGAGGAGAGCTTGAAGATCGGGAGGAAGAGGCTGACCACGATGCCGCCGATCAGGATGCCGAGGAAGACCATCAGGATCGGTTCGAGCAGGGAGGTCAGCGCGGAGATCATCGTCTCGACCTCGTCGTCGTAGGTATCGGCAATATTGACGCACATGGCGTCGATCTGGCCGGTTTTCTCACCCGCCGCCAGCATGCGGACCATGAGCGTGGGGATGCAGGCTTTTCCTTCCAGGCCTTCAGCCAGAGGGCTTCCCTGTTCGACTGTGGAGCGGGCTTGGAGGATGGCCTCACTGATGATGATGTTGCCACTGGTGCGCGCCACGATCGAGAGCGCGTCGAGGATGGGCACGCCGCTCTTCATCATCAACGCGAGGATGCGGCTGACCCGGGCGATGCAGGTTTTCTGGGTCAACAGGCCAAAGACCGGGAGGCGCAGCAGCACGCTGTCGATCCGCTTGGCGCCGCTATCGGTTTTCTTCCATTTGGCGAAAAGGAAGGCGGCAATGCCGATGGCGCCGAGCAGCCACAGGCCGCGTTTGCGGAAGAATTTGCTCAGCTCGAGCAGAAATTGCGTGGGTCCCGGAAGCTGGGCGCCGAACTCGGCGAACATGTCGCCGAAGACGGGGACGACGAACGTGATCAGGCCGATGGCGATCGTGATCGCGACGCACAAGACAACGATCGGGTAAGTCATGGCGGCCTTAACCTTGCGCTTGAGGCGTGCGGTAGATTCGAGCAGGTCGCCGAGCTGCCGCATGGTTACGGCAAATTCACCGCTGCGCTCGCCCGCGCGGACGATGTTGATGTACAGGGCATCAAAGACTTGCGGATAGCAGGCCAGGGAATCGGAAAACGTGTTTCCGCTTTCGACGCCGATGCGGATATTGGCGATGAGCTTCTTGAACGGCGCAAAGGAAATCTGTTCTTCCAGCGTCGTGAGGCCGACGATCAGCGACATGCCGGCCTTTAGCATGGCTGAAAGTTGCCGTGAAAACGGCGCCAACTCGCGATTGACGATTCGCCGCGCACCGGGGACGTTTCGACGGTTTTGTTTGCCGACGGGAGAGCCGCTCGCTTTCTGGGAGATGGGCTTCTTCGTGGCGCCGGACCGGCCCGGATTGAGGGACGGGCTGGAAGGTGTAGCGGAAAGGGTTGGTTTTTGTACGAACAGGCTCATAGGGAGTTCCGTCTCTTTAGTCGCCGCCGGTCACTTCGATCGATGCAGCGAGCGAGGTGACGCCGGCTCGCACCTTAAGCAGGCCGGCGTCTTTGAGCGTGATCATGCCGGATTTGACGGCGAGTTCCTGAATAACAGACGACGGGAGGTTGCGGGCGATGGCATCGCGAATTTCGGCGTTCACCGAGAGCACCTCCATGACGGCGCCGCGACTCTTATATCCGGTGTTGTTGCATTTGGGGCAGCCCGTCGGGCCGTAGATCACGCCGCCTTCAAAAAAGTCAGGCCGGATATGGTTGCGTTCCAGGACGACCGGATCGGGAATCATTTCGCGCCGGCACACGGGGCAGAGCTTTCGAAAGAGACGCTGGGCCTGCGCCAGAATGAGCGAGGAGGCCAGCAGAAAGGGCGGCACCTTCATGTCGGCCAGACGCGCGATCACACCCGCCGCGCTATTGGTGTGCAGCGTGCTCAACACCAAGTGGCCGGTCAATGCGGCCTTGACCGCGATGTCGGCGGTCTCGTTGTCACGGATTTCACCGACCAATACGATATCCGGATCCTGTCTCAGGACCGAACGCAGCACCGATGAAAAGGTGAGTCCGACGGCCGTGTTCACATGAACCTGATTGACGCCGGGGAGTTGATACTCGACCGGATCCTCCGCCGTGACGACGTTGACGTCGGATTTATTCAAGTCCTGCAGGCACGAGTACAGCGTGGTCGTCTTGCCGCTTCCGGTCGGCCCCGTCACCAGAATGATTCCGTTGGGCTGTTCAATGGCGTAAGACATCGCCTTGTAGGCGAAATCATCAAGACCGAGTTGGGCCAGCCCTGGCGCGAGGTTCGTCTTGTCGAGGGTTCGCATCACCACCTTTTCGCCATGAACGGTGGGCAGGATGCTGACGCGGATATCCACCTCGCGGCCCAGAGCGCGAATTTTGAAGCGGCCATCCTGCGGAATGCGACGCTCGGAGATGTCCAGGTCGGCCAGGATCTTGACGCGCGAAATCACGGCGTTGTGATAGGTCTTGGGCGGCGCGGGGCGTTCGATCAGGTTACCGTCAATGCGATAGCGGAGCCGGGTCGTCCGTTCCTGCGGTTCGATGTGAATGTCGCTGGCGCGTGTGCGGAGTGCCTCGACGAGCATCATATTCACCATGCGGATGACCGGCGCGCCCTCGGCGCTCTCAATGGTCTGCTCCAGGCTCTCGTCCTTCTCCTCCCGGCCGATCTCGACATCCGAAACACCATCGACCTGCATCACTTCGGCAAGATCCAGATTCTGAGAAGTGGCCGCCGCATTTCTGCCGAGTTGGTCGACGATCTCCTTCTCGACGGCAACCAGAGGCGTGATCGACAAACCCGAGAGCGCGTGCAGATCGTCGATGATCTGAAGATCGAACGGGTCGGCCAGCGCAACCACCAGCGTTTGGTGGCATTTCGAGACCGGCACGGCCTTGTAACGGAGCCACACCTCGGGCTCCAGCAGGTCGAGCAGCGCCTGGTCGGGCGTGAAATGGCCGAGCGCAATCGGCGCCAGCCGCAGGTAGTCGGCGATCGCGAGGGCCACCGCCTCCAGGGAGACCATCGCGTTCTGCGCCAGATACTTCTCGATCGGGACGTCGCCGCAATCGGCCTGGGCTGCGGCCAGCTGCTCTGGCGTGATGGCCTTTCGCAACAGCAGGATCTCGGCGATCTGATGTGTGTGTGTCGTGGACATGGCGCTCCCCGTCGCATGTAAAATATCAAAATAGATGCCGTGTGCGCCAGCCTGATCTTTGACGCCCGGTTGGAATGCCCGGTTGGAATGCGATTGCATTTCCGGGCCAGATGTGCAAAATGAAGGCCCGATGGTGGATCCCCGTGGCGGGCAGAAACGACGATTGCGGAAGCGAAGGGGGCGGAACGATGAGCAACCCGGAACAGCGCGGCGGCCCCGAAAATGAGGCGCAGTGGGACACGATTGCCATTTATGAGCAGATTCTGACGGCAAACCCCGACGATGCGGACGTGCTGTCGGAGCTCTTCCGGGCCTGTCTGGCGGTGGGGGAAACGGCCCGGGCGCTGGGCTATGGCGAGCGTCTGGGCGGACTGGCCCTGGACAGCGCGCAAGACCGGGAGGCGGCCGCCGGCATGCTCGCGAAGCTTGAGGCGATCAGGCCATTCTCGCCCGAGGCGGTGCAGGCGGCCGGTCGCCTGGAACAGTTTCTCAACGTGGCGCCGGCCGCTCCTGCGCCGGTCGCTCGGACGGCGCCCCCCGTCGCCAGCGGGCCGCCGTCGCTGACCATCGATGCGACGCGGCGCCGGGCGGTGCTGGCGGATGAAATGGACATGCTCTGGGATCTGAAGCAGCAGGGCCTGGTGACCGAGGCGCTGTACGCCGGCGTGGTGCGAGACCTGACCGAGCTGACCTCGAGCGACAGCATCACCACCATATCGGCGTTGCACGGCCTTTCGTTCCGGGGGTTCGCCGGGCTTGACGCGCTGCTGGTGCAGATCGGGGCCCGGGCGTCGGTTCCGGTGATCACCCTGTCGGGCTTCGATCTGCAGCCCGCCGTCTTCGGCGCCCTGCCGCTCGACTACCTCACCTTCCAAGGGGTGATTCCCTTTGAACGGCTGGGCGGCGAGACCCTGGTGGCCGTGCTCAATCCGGTCAGCGAGCGGCTGCGAAACGAACTGCCCGCCGCGCTCGGCTGCCCGTGCCACTATTTTCTCATACCGCCGGCCGATTTCGACACCGCCATGGAAGTGGTCAAGAACCGCTACAAGGCCCCCTAGCCCAAGTTCCGATGACATCGTGGCGTTGTGCGGGGTGGGCTAGGTTCGATCCGCGTGCGCGAGGCGCTCCAGATCGAACTCGTTGACGGCTGCCTGATAGACGGCGCGCATCTGGCTGGCAGTGCGGGTGATGTTGAACCGGTCGATGACCCGCTTCCGCCCCGCTTCGCCCATGGCTCCGGCTTGCTCCGGGTTGTCCAGGAGCTGGAACACCGCGCGCGCGAAAGATTCCGGATTGGGGACGCTCACCAGCAGGCCGCTCACCCCGTGTTCGACGATGGTTGCCGGACCGTTCTGCCGGACGGCGACGACCGGTCTGCGCATGGCCATCGCCTCGCACAGGACGCGGCCGAACGGCTCGTCGTGGGGCGGATGGACCAGAACGTCCATGGCCTGGAGCGCCTCACGCACGTCGCCGACCTCTTCCAACCAATGGAACGCGGCATCGAGGCCGCGGGATGTGACGAGCTGGCGGAGTGTCTTGCGGTAGGGCTTGTGCTCGCCCAGCAAATCGCGCCCGACGATCACGAAATGGGCGTCGGGGCGTTTTTGCGCGATTTGACAGGCCATCTCAATGAAGACCTCGTGACGCTTCCACGGCGTCAGATGCGCGACCATGCCGATGACCGGCACGCCGGCGGGCAGCCCGCAGGCGTGCCGCGCCTGGGCCGGATCGCACGGCGCAAAGCGGCCGATGTCGATGCCGTTCACGACGCGGACCAGCCGGCTGCGCGACGAACCGCGCAGAAACTCGCTCAAGGAGCTGTCGATGGCGTCGGAAGCCGCCACAATCCGCCGCGCCTGCCGCGCGATCTGGATCATCGGCTTGACCGGAAAACGGAGGTCGCGGACGTGGCAGATGAACGCCCGGCCCCGGGCCAGCGGCAGGGAGAGCATCCCGGCGGTGATCGAGTTGGTGTGGATGACGTCGGGCTGGAACAGCCAGGCGGTCTTGCGGATCTGCGCGGCTTCGTTGGCGCCCGTCAGGAGCTGGGCAAACAGGGCCAGCGGCTTGCGCCGGGCCCGGAACGAGGGAATGGAGGCGACGGGAATCCCCGCGTCCTTCAGCCGGGTCTGCAACGGCCCCCGGGGCACCGACGCGAGCACATCGACGCCGTCCCGCTGGAGCTGGCTGGCCAGCTCCAACAGGCTCCACTGGCCTCCGCCCAGTTCGGAAATCGTTTCGACCAAGAGCACTCGCATGAAGTCACCCCCAGGTTAAAAGCCCTTTCCCACCCTCCAGTGTTCCCAATTGTAGCGCTTTGGTAAGCAGAAGGCAAGCAGAAGGGTCGATGGGGATTTGGGGGCGGTTGCAGATGGCCGCGAACCGTGATAGACTATATCTTTATTTTGATGAGGAGACGCTATGGAAATCAAGGTGTTGGCGGTCGATCTGGGCGCTTCGGGCGGGAAGTGTTTTGCGGGCATCTTTGCGGAGGGCGGCGGCTTCCGCATCGAAGAGGTCCATCGCTTCGCGCACGGCGGCACGTCGTTCTTTCTGGCGGACCGGACAGGCGCCGTGACCGAGCGGACGTATTGGGATGACACCTGGATCTACGAGAACATCATCAAGGGGCTTCTCGCGTACAAGCGGGCGTTTGGCGGCCGGCTTGACGCGGTCGGCATCGACACCTGGGGCGCGGATGGCGCCTTTCTGAGCGCGGACGGCGAACTGCTGGGCAAGACCCATTGCTACCGCGATCACCGGCTCGACACGATGTGCGACGAGGTCAAGGCGTGCATCGATGCGCGTCGGCTGTACGGCATCACCGGCATCCACTTCCAGCCCTTCAACATGAGCAACCAGTTGCGCTGGTTCACCACGCGGCGACCGGAGCTGCTGAAGCTCACCGCCCGGTTCCTCCCCATCCCGGCGCTGTTCAATTTCTATCTCGGCGGTTGCACGGCGGTGGACTCGTCGTGGGCGAGCGTGACGCAACTCATGGACGCCAGGCGGCGGAAATGGTCCCGCGAGGTGCTGCGCGCATTGAAAATCCCGGCGCGGATCATGCCGCCGATCGTCGCGCCCGGCACGGTGATCGGCGCGTTGCGTCCGCCGCTCGCCGCCGCGCTCGGGCTGAACGAGGCCGCCATCGTGGCCGTCGGCTCGCACGACACGGCCAGCGCCTTTGCCGCGGCCCCGGTCACGGACGCCCGGCACGCCCTCATCATCAGCTCGGGAACGTGGTCGCTGGTCGGCCGGCTCGTCGGCCAGCCGATCACGCATGACGGGGCGATGGCCGCCAACATCAGCAACGAGGGGGGGATCGGCAACACCCGGTTCCTCAAGAATTGCATGGGAACCTGGATCGTGCAGGAGCTGCTGCGCGGGTGGGAGGCCGCCGACGGCCACCGCCTGGGGTGGGCCGAGGTCGACGCGATCACCCCCGCCGCGCCGGCCTTCAGCGCCTGCATCGATCCCGACAACGCCCGCTTCTACAATCCGGCCAACATGGAGGACGCCATCCGCGCCTTCCTCGCCGAGACCGGCCAGCGGCAGCCAGCCGATCGCGGCACGACGCTTCGCATCGTCTACGAGAGTTTGGCGTTGAAGTACCGGCTGGTGAACGACCAGATCTGCGCGATCTGCGGCACGCCGACGCAGGCGGTCCACATCGTGGGCGGCGGCAGCGGCAACGCGATGCTCAACCAATTCACCGCCGACGCCATCGGCGTGCCGGTCCACGCCGGCCCGAAAGAAGGAACCGCCGTGGGCAACCTCATGGTACAGGCCATGGCCCAGGGGGTCATCCGCACCATGGCCGACGCGCAGCCGCTCATCCGCGCCGCCTTCCCGATCAAGAGCTTCCAGCCGGGCGACACCGCCGCCTGGGATGCCGCTTCCGCGCGTTTCCTGGCGCTCATCGCCCGCGCGCCGGGATGAGGTCAGCCCATCCGCTGCGACATCGCCTCGATCTTGCGCAGGATGGCGGCCTCCTCCTCGTGGTACATCTCGGTGATGGCCGGGTCGTGGAAATTGTAGATCCGGTCTTCGAAGGCGGTCGTTTCCAGGCGGCTGAAAAGGCGCTGCTCGGCCTGCTCGATGTCTTTGCCGTAGATGTGGTAGGAGTCGGCCTGCCAGTTCATCCGAGCGAGGCGCACCGGCTTGCCGGAGCGGCGCGCGACCTCGGCGGCGATGACGGTCTGGTTGAACTGGATGAATCCGAACATGTTCATGAAATTCGCGCCCCACGCGTCGTTGGAACGGAAACGGACGTTGGCGTTGAGCCACTGCACGCCGGTGTCGTCCTCCAGGATGCGGTACCAGAGCGACTGCAGGCACGGCGGATCGTAGCAGGCGAGGTCGTGGTTGGGCATCCAGGTGATCATCTGCGCCTGCCGGGTGAAGGGCTGCGCGACGAGCTTGTCGATGACGTAGGCGATCTGGTCGACCTGAAAAGGGCCGACAAATTGGCTTTTGTCGTCGGCGCCACGCTCCTTCCACTGGCCATAGTTCTGCAGGCGGCCGTGATAGGTGTACTCCCAGCGGGTGTCGGCGGGATCGTTGATCGCCTTGACCCAGTGATCCTTGCGTCCTTCCAGCTCGTAGACATATTCGCGCAAGTCGGGCAGGCCGCCGGGGAAGGCCTTGTGAATCATGGGATCGGCCAGCGGGTCGTCGATGGTGATGTTCATCGTGGCATCGAGGCTCAACGGGTCGCCCGGCTTGTCGTACTGCGTGCGGAAACGGATGCCGCCGCGGTACAGGGCGGTCAGGGCCCGCTCGTAGGCTTCGGCGAGCGAACCGCCGCGGACGGTCAGGACGGGGATGCTTTGCATGACGGTTGCTCCTGGGGTGGCGTTGGAGGGGCGTCCAACCGGTGTGGTCGACGGGTTCGCGCGCCGGGCCGGTACGGATGCGGCTGCAGGAGGCCGTACGCGCGGGCCCATTGTAGACGCAAACGACGGTCGGCGGCAAGCGGGATTCGCGCGGCAATCATGTTCACTCCAATTCGATCAGGCGAACGGAGACGGTGCGCGTCTGGCCGTCGCGGGTGAGGGAGACGCCGACCGTCTGGCCGGGCTGGAGGGTGTCGAAAATCGCGTTGTAGGCCTCGACATCGGCGACGGGCCTGCCGTCGACGGCGGTGATCACATCGCCCAGAAACAAGCTGCGGGGGGACTGGGAGACGCCGGCGATTCCGGCGGCGGCGGCCGGAGACTGGGGAAGCACCGCGTAGACGGCCGCGCCGACGATCCCGGCGCGGCGGGTGATGTGGTCGGGCAGAAGCTGGAGGCCCAGCCCCGCACGGGTGATGCGCCCCCTGGCGATCAGTTGCGGCACGATGCGCGAGACGGTGTCGACCGGCACGGCGAAGCCGATCCCCGCATAGGCGCCGCTGGGACTGAGGATGGCGGTCGTGACGCCAATCAGCTCGCCCGCGGAATTGAGCAGGGGGCCGCCGGAGTTGCCGGGGTTGATCGCCGCGTCGGTCTGGATCACCTCGTTGATCCGCCGGCCGGTCATCGCCGTGATCGTGCGCCCGAGCGCGCTGACGATCCCCACGGTGAGGGTGGTGTCCAGCCCGAAGGGGTTGCCGATCGCCAGCGTCGTCTGCCCCACCTGCAGGTCGCGCGACGCGGCGACGCGAACCGGGTGCAGGCGTTCGGGGGGGGCGTCAATCCGCAGAACGGCCAGATCCTGGTCCGGCGCGATCCCCACCAGCCGGGCGGCGAACGTCACCCCGTCGGGAAAGGTCACCGTCAGGGCGTCGGCCTCGTGGACGACGTGGTAATTGCTGATGATGTGCCCCTGCGTGTCCCAAACGAAGCCCGAGCCGGCGCCCTGGGGGATCTCATACACCTGAAGGCCCCGGAAACCGCCCCCGGCGCGGAAGAGCCCCGTGTTGGCCACCGACACGACCGACGGCGACACGCGGCTGAAGATCGCGATGGTGGTGCGCTCCTCGGGCGTGGGCTCGAACGGCGGAGGCGCCGGAGGTGCCGCCGGGATGGCGGCGTGTTCGACGGCCAAAGGCGGCGCCGGAACGGCGGGGGCGGCGGCCTTCTCCGCCGGCCGGTGGAAGAGCCGCCACACCAGCAGCGCGAAGATCGCCAGCAGCAGCGCCGTGAAGACGGGGGAGCGGGAAGCCGGAGCATTCATGGGGCACCTCACACGTTCCTGATCTCATTCCGGATGACCGCCGCGAGCGGCCCGGAGGGGGTGGCCGCGAGGCGGTTGAGGACGCATTCCCAGCGGTAGGCGAAACTGCCGGCCACGTCGCGCGTGCGGTGGCTGAAGAGCGTGTCAAACGCCCGTTTGCGCCGGAGGTACTCCCCGCGGGTGTAATCGAAACGTTCGACGAATGCGTCCAGATAGCCTGCGGCAAACTCGCCGGCGTTGGGCATGAGGCCCGCGCGCCGGTTGACCGGCGCGGCATAGGCCGGCGCCAGGTCGGCCAGGGGCGGCCGGTAGTGCGAAAACGTCCCGGTGTGGTCGGAGACCATCAGGCTTTGGGGCAGGCCGTCGGCGTCAAACAGGACGATCTCGTCGCCGTCGTCAAACAGGACGGTCGCGCCGTCAACCCGGGTGCGGCCGAGGATCAGATTGGACGCCGCCGCGGCGCCGAGAAGGGCCGCCAGGCGGCGATTGAATTCCGCATTCGCGTAGTGGTGCGTCGGAATCTTGGCCGACGCCCACCCGTACAGGTAGGGCCGTTCGAGGTAGGTGATCCAGTAGGTCTGGCCGACGTAGCGCGTGTTCGTCCCGGTGTAGGTCTCGTTGATGCGGCGGGTGACGATCTGCGGCGGCAGGTTCATGCCGAGCTGCTGGCAGCCGAGGCGGCGGTCGAGGATGTAGTCGGTGTAGGCTTCGGCCTCGATGATCGACTGCAGCAGATCCTTTCCTTCGTCCAGATGTTCGGCGATGCCCCATTTCTGCAGGCGGAGGATGCGCACGACCGGCTTGTCGGCGTGGGCGTGCCGAACCTCGGCGATGTAGACCGTGGGGCGCCGGGAGGTGGTGACGCGGCGCGAGAGGGAGCGGGAAATCCGGCCGATGTTGATGTATTCGATCTCGCGGAATTCGCGGACGTAGTTGAAGATCATGCCGCGCGCGCGCAGGTCGCACAGGGCGCGCAACTCGGCGTCGTCCGGCCGGACGGCGCATTCGTCGAACACCGGGTCAAAGATCAGCTCGCCGTCCTCGATGCGCGCGCCGGGGAGCCATTCGATCTGCAGATAGAACTCGGCGGAGAGGCCGCTGACGATCTCGTCCGATACGGCCGCATGAGGCTGTTTGACCAGGGCGGCGCACATCGCCCGGCGCCACTCGGGCGCCCCGGGAGCGTCCGCCCGGAGGATCGGCGGCACCGCGGCCTCGTAGGCCGCCGCGAGCGCGGCATGACGGCGGCGCAGCTCGGCGCAGGAGACGGGTGACGCGTCGTCCGGCGGGGCGAGCGCGGCAAAGGCGGCGCGATCCAACGGGCAGTCGGGCGGAAAGACGTCGATCTCGGGATGACCGAGGCGGTTGCGCCGGGTGCAGAAGCGGGCGATCTCGTCGAGCTGCGACCGGAACGTGGCGTCATCCAGCGTGGCCAGCCAGCGGAAGGATTCGCAGGTGAGGTAACGGGTGCCGCCGACGCGGTTGTAGTAGTAGACGGGGGCGTGCGCAATGGCCGTCCGGGAGTCGGCGATCAGGGCGATGATCTCCTCCTGCGTCTGCGGCAGCGGGCTCATGCGCCAGTTTTCACCGCGCCGGCGGAGGGCCTCCCGGATCGTCTCGTTGGCGGTGTTGAGAAAACGGATGCGCCGCTTGGACACGAACGTCTGCAGCCGATCGTCGGCCTGGAAGGCGAGATCCATCCGCGAAGGATCGGGGCGGATCAGGAGGGTGCTCCCGTCCAGCAGCAGATCCACGGAGGCGTCGAATTCGGCGTCCCGCTCCGCGTCGGAGAGCGGCGGCGCGCCGGCGGCGGCCCGGTCGGCGTTGAGACCGTCGATCCAGGCCAGCCGTTGCATGGCATGCACGCCCGGCAGGGTGACCAGCCCCGGCGTGCGCAGAAAAACCGTCCCCACGCGCGACAACGGCCGACCCGTGGAATCCTGGGCGAAAAGCGGCTCGCCGATCCGTTTGAAATCCGTCCCCGTTTCTCCATCGCACGTCATGGCGTTACGTTAGCACGTCGCGCGCCGTCGCACAAGGGGGCAATTCACGTGCAATTCATGGTGAAACCTCCCGCCCGGTATGCTATACTGCGGGCAATCACAGGAGGTTTCCGCATGAGCTTCTTACGACCCGGTTTCTCCGTCGCCGCCCTGCTCGTCCTCTTCACGGCCGCCTGCGCGCGGGCCGGGGAGCAGTTCCCGAAACCCGGTTGGACCGACCGGCCCAGCCCGCTCGCGTCTCCCCACGCCGTGCCCGGCGGCACGATCACCCTCTCGGGGATCCAGCCCAAGAGCTTCAACGGCTACCTCGATAATTTCTCCTCCTCCCAGCAGGTCTTCGGCATGATGTACGAGCCTCTCCTGGGCACCGATCCTCTCACGACCGAACTCGTTCCGGGACTGGCAAGCCGGTGGACGGTCTCGGACGACAAGCTGACCTTCACCTTCCACCTCGACCCCGCCGCCCGCTGGTCCGACGGCAAGCCCGTCACCGCCGCCGACGTCCGCTGGACCTTCGACGCGATCATGGATCCCAAAAATGAAACCGGCCCGAACAAGGTCTCGCTCGGCGTCTTTGCCCCGCCCGAGGTGATCGACGAACGGACAGTCCGCTTCACGGCCCGCGAGGCCCACTGGCGCAACCTCCTCTCCGCGGGCGGCTTCGCCATCCTCCCCCGCCACGCGTTTGAGCGCCTGGATTTCAACACGATCAACTTCGAGTTCCCCGTGGTCTCAGGCCCCTACCGCTTTGCCGCGATGCGCGAAAACACCGACCTGCGCCTGGAACGCCGCGCCGACTGGTGGGCCCGCAGCCGTCCCTCCAATGCCGGCCTCTTCAACTTCCAGACGGTCATCTACCGCTTTTTCACCGATCAGGACAACGCCTTCGAGGCGATGAAAAAGGGCGACATCGATGCCTACGCCGTCTATACCGCCCGCATCTGGGCCAATGAGACCCGCGGCCCCCGCTTCGACAACAACTGGATCGTCCGCCGCCGCGTGCGCAACCACAACCCCGTCGGCTTCCAGGGGTTTGGCATGAATCTCCGGCGCCCGCCCTTCGATGACCTGCGCGTCCGCCAGGCCCTCGCCGCGCTTCTGGACCGCGAAACCATGAACAGCACCCTCATGTTTAAGGCGTATTTTCTGCACCGCTCGTACTTTGAGGACCTCTACGACGCCCAGACCCCCTGCACCAACACGCTCGTCGCCTATGATCCCGTCCGCGCCTCGGCCCTGCTGAAAGAGGCCGGCTGGGCCGCCAACCCCAAGACCGGCGTGCTCGAGAAGGACGGACGGCCGCTCGTGATCCGCTTCCTCACCCGCGACGGCGCAGGCGACCGGTTTCTGGCTGTCTATGCCGAAGCCCTGAAGAAAGCGGGGATTAACCTCGTCATCGAGCGCAAGGATTTCGCCTCGTGGATGCGCGACATGGATGCCTTCAATTTCGACATGACCTGGTGCAGCTACGGCGGCGGACTCTTCCGCGACCCCGAACACATGTGGCTCTCGCGCGAGGCCGACCGCCCCTCCGGCAACAACGTCGCCGGATTCAAGGACCCCCGCGTCGATGCCTGGATCGAGAGCCAGAAGACCGAGTTCGACCCCGCCCGCCGCAATACCATCCTCCGCCAGATCGACGGCGTCCTCGCCGCCAGCGTCCCCTTCGTCCTCCTCTGGAACAGCGATGCCACCCGCCTCCTCTACTGGGACAAGTTCGGCATGCCCGACACCGTCCTCTCCAAGTACGGCACCGAGGGCGCCGTCGTCGCCTACTGGTGGTTCGACCCCGACTCGGCCTCAGACCTCAAGGCGGCCATGGCCGCCGACAAGCCCCTGCCCGCGCGTCCCTTCGAGGTCGATTTCGACACGGTCTTCAAGGCGAAGTCTCCTGTCCGGAAGGGGTCGCATCAGGGGCCGGACAAAAAATAGCGGCCCGCGCCGCGCGCTTGTTTTCAAACCCCGCCCCTGGCCCACACGGAGCACCATGAACCTGCCCGCCTCCGCCTCCGCCCTCCAGACGTCCCTGCGCGCGCTGGGCCGCGTGGCCGTCGCCTTTTCCGGCGGCGTGGACAGCACGCTCCTGCTCAGGATCGCCGCCGACACGCTGGGGCCGTCCAACGTCCTGGCCGTGATCGGCGACTCGCCCAGCCTGCCGCGCCGGGAAAAGGCCGAGGCCGAGCGCCTGGCCGCCGGCATGGGCGTGGAACTGGCGGTGGTCCTGACCGGCGAGATGGACAACCCGCGCTACGCCGCCAATCCGAAGGACCGCTGCTATTACTGCAAGCAGACGCTGATGGCCGAGGTGCGCAAAGAGGCCGCGGCCCGCGGCATCACCGCCGTGCTCGACGGCCAGAATGCCGACGATCGGAGCGACTGGCGGCCGGGCAGCCAGGCGGCCCGCGAATGCGGGGTGCGCAGTCCGCTGCAGGAGGCCGGCCTCACCAAGGCCGACATCCGCCTCCTGTCCGAAGCCCTCGGCCTCCCCACCGCCCGCAAGCCGGCCATGGCCTGCCTCGCCTCGCGCCTCCCCTACGGCACACCCGTCACCGCCGCCGTGCTGCGGCAGATCGAGACCGCCGAGCAGAGCCTCCAGGATGCCGGCTTCGCCACCGTGCGCGTCCGCCACCACGGCACGGTCGCGCGCATCGAGATCGGCCCGGACGATTTCCCGCGCCTGATCGACCCAGCCACCCGCGGCCGCATCACCGCCGCCGTCAAGGCCGCCGGCTTTACCTTCGTCTCCCTCGACCTCGACGGATACCGCACCGGGAGCCTGAATTCGCCATGACCTTCCCCGACGCCCTGGACGCCCTCCTCTCCGGCGCGCCTCCCGCCGCGGACGCGCTCGCCGCCCTGATCGCCTGTGGCGACGCCGACGCTCCGCGCCTCTATGCGGCCGCCGACCGGGTCCGCGCCTCCACGGTCGGCCATGAGGTCCACCTCCGCGGCCTGCTCGAGTTCTCCAACACCTGCCGCCGGAATTGCGACTACTGCGGCCTGCGGCGCGACAACGCCAGAGTCGAACGCTACCGCCTCACCCCCGACGAGATCATCGCCACCGCCTGCGAAGCCGAAAAACTCGGCTTCCCCTCCCTCGTCATGCAGTCCGGCGAGGATCTCTGGTTCACCGGCCCGCGCCTGGCCGGGATCATCCGCGCCATCAAGGAAAAAACGTCTCTGGCCATCACCCTCAGCGTCGGCGAGCGCGACGAGGCCGACTACCGCCTCTGGCGCGAAGCGGGCGCCGACCGCTACCTGCTGCGCATCGAGACCACCGATCCCGTCCTGTTCCGGAGGCTGCATCCCGATGACGATCTGGAGGAGCGCAAAGCCTGCCTGCTCACCCTGAAGCGCCTCGGCTACCAGCTCGGCTCGGGCGTCATGGTCGGTCTGCCCGGCCAGACCCCCGCCGCGCTGGCGCGCGATGTCCTCTGGCTCCGGGAGCTCGGCGCGGAGATGATCGGCGTCGGGCCGTTCATCCCCCACCCCAACACGCCCCTGGCCGATGCCGCGGGCGGCACGTTTGATCAGGCCTTGCGGCTCGTCGCCGTGCTCCGCCTGGCTTTTCCTTATGCGCACATCCCCGCCACCACGGCGATGGCCTCGCTCGATCCCCTGGGCCGCGAAAAAGCCCTCCAGGCCGGCGCCAACGTGGTGATGCCCGCCGTCACGCCCACCGACCGCCGGCCGCTCTACGCCCTCTATCCCGGCAAGATCTGCCTCGACGACAACGCCCGCAAATGCCGCGGCTGCATCGAGGCCCGCATCCGCGCCATCGGCCGCTCCGTCGCCACCGGCCCCGGCCATGTCATCCGGCGCTGATCGCGCGCCCAAAATGAGTGTCGTGTGTTTCGCAAGACTCGGTTATAATGCCCGGCATCATGCGACATCCTTTGGCAGAGGAATGGGAGCGGCGACTGGAGTCGGTCTTGCAGGACGTGGATCGGGAGCTCGAGGCGCGCTTCGGCGCGCTGTACGATCTGCACCCGGTCAGGCCGGCCAACGGTGCGACCGGGAATCGGCGGTATGACGGGCTGTTCCGCATCACCGCCAGCTTCACGGCCGGCTTCGGCTCGGATGCCGGGCCGGGCTATGTGCTCGCCATCGGGTTTGCCACGCTGGAGCCGGTGAGTGCCGCCCACCGCGCTACCATCGAGCAGGAGGCGATCACGCGCATCCGCGCGCGCCTCCCCGAGGCCTTTCCGGAGCGGACGCTCTGCCTGATTCGCGACGGCGCGATCTGGAAGATCACGGGCGACTTGTCACTCCACTCAGCGGAGGGCCCGGCATGAATCTGGCGAACTTGGAAACGGTGCCATCGCTCGAACTGGGATCCCTGCTGCACGTTTTGGCGTTCCTCATGGTCGCCGCGCATTGCCTGCGGCTGCCGCGCGAACCCCGCTCGACGCTGCTGTGGCTGTTCGTCACCGGCTTTTTTCCGATTGTCGGGCCGCTCGCCTATCTGGCCTTCGGCATCAACCACGTGCCGCGACGCGGCTGGCACAAGCTCCGCTCGGATGTGCGGTTCGGCTCGACCCGCTCCCAGACGGAGCAGGAGGAACAGCCGCTGGCCTATTGGCGCGCGTTGCGCGCCGGGTGCTGTCCGCCGCTGGCCGCAGATTCCGCAGAGGCGACGGTCAACACCATCCTCGACCGCGTGGGGCACGATCATCCGCTGCTCGGAGGCAACTCGGTCGAGGTCCTTGCGGGCGGCGGTCTGGCGCTCGAGGCCATGTTCAAGGCGATCACCGCAGCCCGTCACCACATCCATGTGCAGTCCTACATCATCGGCCGTGACGCCGTCGGTCACGCCCTGCTGGACCGTCTCGCTGATCAGGCGCGGACGGGCGTCCAGGTGCGGGTGCTGTTTGACCAGTACGGCTCGCGGACGGCCTACCTCACCGGGCTTTTCCGCCGGTACAACCGCGTTCCCAATATGCGCTGCGTCGGCTTCACCCAGGCCAATCCCATCAAACGGCAGTTTCAGATCA
>CAZDLY010000018.1:0-40341 GCA_964506575.1 uncultured Akkermansia sp.
ACGAGGATCTCTTTTCCCGGTTCAGCCTGCGCAAGCCGCTTCTTGGCCACAAGCAGGTCCAAGCATGCCGCTGATCAAAACCCGAATTCATGGGCGACAGTATACGATCGCATGCATGGTCAAAGCAAGATTACGATTACGCAAGATTACGATTACGATTATGATTACGAATCAACGACCTCATCAGAACTGCCATGCGCCCCCCATTACGAAAAACCTTCGGAAAGAGTTGACAAAACAGCCGTTTCTCACGACACTTCACGCACGTCCGAACTTGGCGCGGCTCCGCGCACCCCGGATACACCCTGATTATGGCGACATCCACACAGCACCAGTACGACGAGAGCAAGATCAAGACCCTGTCGTCCGTCGAGCACATCCGCCTCCGCACCGGCATGTACATCGGCCGGACCGGTGACGGTTCGCAGTATGAAGACGGCGTCTACATCCTGCTGAAGGAGGTGCTCGACAACGCCGTCGATGAGTTCATCATGGGCTATGGCAAGCGGGTCGATATCGCCATCAACCCCACCACCGGCGTCTGCTCGGTCCGCGACTACGGCCGCGGCATCCCCCTGGGCAAGATCGTCGCCTGCGTCTCCGAGATCAACACCGGCGGCAAGTTCAACAGCGACTCGTTCCAATTCTCCGTCGGCATGAACGGCGTCGGCACCAAGGCTGTCAACGCCCTCTCCGCCCACTTTCTCGTTCGCGCCTACCGTGACGGCGAGATGGCCGAGGCCTCTTTCACCTACGGCAAGCTGGCCTCGGAGAAGAAGGGCAAGACCGACGAGCGCAACGGCACCCTCGTCCAGTTCACCCCCGACGGCGATATCTTCAAGAAGTTCCAGTTCCGCGACGAGCACGTCTCGCGCCGCCTGCGGATGTACGCCTACCTGAACGCCGGGATGAGCCTCCTCTGCAACGGCAATACGTTCCGCTCCGAAAACGGGCTGCTCGACCTGATCCACGACGAGGCCCAGTTCGAAAAGATCTACCAGCCCTTCCATTACCGCTCCAAGACGCTGGAGCTGTCTTTCACCCACACCAACCGCCTCGGCGAGGATTACTATTCGTTCGTCAACGGCCAATACACCAACGACGGCGGCGTTCACCTCTCGGCCTTCAAGGAGGGGTTGCTCAAGGCGGTCAACGAGTTCGGCAAGAAGAAGTACGACGGCGACGAGGTGCGCGAGGGGGTCATCGGCGCCATCGCCATCCGCCTCAAGGACCCGATCTTTGAATCCCAGACCAAGAACAAGCTCGGCAATCAGGAGATCCGCTCGGACCTGGTCGCCGAAATCAAGCGCGTCATCGAGGAGATGTTCCACCGCGATCCGGTCAATGCGCAGAAACTCATCGGCAAGATCGAGGAGACCTCCAAGATCCGCGCCGAGCTGAATTCGGTGCGCAAGCTGGCCCGCGAGCGCTCCAAGTCGGTCTCTGTCCGCGTGCCGCAGCTCAAAGACTGCAAGCAGCACCTGCACAAGGCCAAGGGCACCGGCCTCGACACCATGCTCTTCATCACCGAGGGCGACTCCGCCGCAGGTTCGCTGGTTTCCTGCCGCGATGTCTCCGTCCAGGCGATCTTCACCCTCAAAGGAAAGCCGCTCAACACCTGCGGCCGCAAGCGCGAAGAGCTGTACAAGAATGTCGAGCTGTACAATCTGATGCAGAGTCTCGACATCGAGCAGTCGGTCGACAACCTCCGTTACCAGAAGGTGATCCTCGCCACCGACGCCGATGTCGACGGCCTCCACATCCGCAACCTGATGATCACCTTCTTCCTCCGCTTCTTCGACCGCCTCCTCCGCGAAGGCCACCTCTACATCCTCGAGACGCCGCTGTTCCGGGTGCGGAACAAGAAGGTCACCCGCTACTGCTACTCCGAAGAGGACCGCCTCGCCGCCATCGCCGAACTGGGCCAGTCGGCGGAGATCACCCGCTTCAAGGGGCTCGGCGAGATCTCGCCCAAGGAGTTCCACGCCTTCATCGGCCCGGAGATGCGCCTGACCCCCGTTGACGCCACCCAGGACTACGGCCTGGGCGAGACGCTTGAATTCTACATGGGCGACAACACCTCCGAACGCCGTCAGTACATCATGGAAAACCTGGTGATCCCCGACGAGGTTTGAACAACGACATGCGCCGACCCCCCAACAAAAAAAGCCCTTCTTCCGCCCCCGAGGGTGAGAACGCGCCCCCCGTCCAGGTGACCGAGGACTTCCTGTTCGACCTCGACGCCCCGCCCCTTCCCGGCGCCGCGGCGGCCACGAAGGCCGATGGCAAACCCGCCGCGGCGGAGCGGAACGGGAACGGCGACGCGAAGAAACGCCCCGACGTCCCGCCCGAGGTTTCGCCCGACGCCCCGCCCGACGCCGAGCCGCTCTTCCCCCAGGCGGACGGACCCGTCCCCAAAAGCAATGTCCCCCCCAGCAGCCGCGGGCCTCTTTCGCGCCTGATGGACTTCAACTTCATCCAGTTCGCCTCCTACACCATCTGCTCGCGCGCCATACCGACCGTCGAGGACGGGCTCAAGCCGGTGCAGCGCCGCATCCTCCATTCGCTGTGGGAACTCGACGACGGCCGCTTCATCAAGGTCGCCAACGTCGTCGGCAACACGATGAAGTACCACCCGCACGGCGACGCCTCGATCGGCGACGCCCTCGTCAACCTCGTCAACAAGCGCTACCTGATCGAGGGGCAGGGCAATTACGGCAACATCCACACCGGCGACTCCGCCGCCGCCCCGCGTTACATCGAGTGCCGCCTCACCGAGCTGGCCCGCCACGAGGTGTTCAACCCCAAGACGACCCAGTACATCGCCTCCTACGACGGCCGCAACCAGGAGCCGGTGCTCCTTCCCTCCAAGATCCCCCTCTTGCTCATGCTCGGCGCCGAAGGAATCGCGGTGGGACTCTCCACCACCATCCTGCCGCATAATTTCATCGAGCTGCTCGAGGCGCAGATCGCCATTATCCAGAAGAAGCCGTTCCAGGTGCTCCCCGACTTCTACACCGGCGGCGTGATGGACGTTTCGGATTATCGGGACGGCCTCGGCCGGATCAAGCTTCGCTCTCACATCGAGCACCGCGGTAACAACCGGCTCGTCATCCGTGACCTGCCGTTCGGACAGACCACCGAATCGCTCATCAAGACCATCGAGGATGCGATCAAGAAGAAAAAGATTCCGGTGCGGCAGATCAACGACTTCACGGCCGAGCATGTCGAGATCGAGATCGTCCTCACCGTCGGCGCCGCGCAGGACGCGGCGGTCAAGGCCCTCTACGCCTTCACCGCCTGCGAGACGGCCGTCACCTCCCGCATGGTCGTCCTGCACGGCGGCAGGCCGCGCGAAACGACCGTCTCCGAAGTCCTCCGCCTCAACACCCAGCAGCTCCTCGACCTGCTGCAGCGGGAGCTGGAGATCCGGCGCAACGAGCTGCACGAGGATTTCCATAACCGCACGCTCGAACGGATCTTCATCGAAGAGCGGATTTACAAGCGCATCGAAGAGATGCCGACCTACGAACAGGTCCTCCAAGCGGTTCTCAGCGGCCTCAAACCCTTTCGCAAGGAGCTGCGCCGCGACATCACCCCGGAGGACGTCGAACGGCTGCTGCAGATCCGCATCCGACGCATCTCGCTCTTTGACATCAACAAGAACCGCGAGGACATCGCCAACATCCTCACGGAGCTGGCCGACGTCGAGGGCAACCTCAAGTCGCTCAAGGCCCATGCCGTCAAATACCTCAAGGCCCTGATCAAGCAGTACAAGGCGCAATTTCCGCGGCTGACGGCGGTCGCCACCTTCGGTCAGATCGAGCTGCGCGAGTTGACCGCCCGCGAGCTGACCCTCAAGATCGACCGCGAGAACGGCTACATCGGCACCGAGATCAAGACCGGCGAACCGCTCTTCGAATGCTCCTCGCTCGACAAGATCATGCTCGTCTGGAACGACGGCCGGTACCGCATGATGCCCCCGCCGGACAAGTTCTTCATTGACCAGAACATGATCTATTGCGCCATCTTCGATCGTGACCGGGAGATGACCTGCGTCTACACCGAGCCGCACTTTGACATCTCCTACATCAAGCGCTTCACCTTCGGCGGCGCGATTCAGAACAAGGACTACCGCCTGGCTCCCGAGAAGGGCGTCGTACAGCTTCTGGAAGAGGGAACGCCCGAGACGATCTACCTTAAATACAAGCCCTCAAAGGGGCAGAAGATTCACCAGCAGGTGTTCACGCCGTCCGAGGCGCTCCTCAAGGGCGTGTCGGCCAAGGGCCAGCGGATGACGACCAAGGGGATCGCCAAGATCGCCACCGTCAAGCCCCGCTGGTGGGAGGACGGCGACGCGGCGCCCAAGGGCGTGCTGCTGTAGCGTCATTCAGGCCCGTCCCGAACGGCGCTAAGTCAAGGGGCTATTGCCATCTTAATCGTAATCCTGATCTTGATCTTAATCTACTGGTGGAGAACGGATTACGATTACGGATCAACGACCTTCGTCAGAACTGCCAGGTGCCCGTGCTTTCTCTGCAACCGCAGCCTGGCTTGACACATCCCGTCCTCTTCTGTCACACTCTCGCTCGTGAAAGTGGCTTTTCATGCCGGGTTCCACGGGCGCGTGCCCGGCCGGGCTGAAAAGCCCGTTGCGATCACGAGCCGTGGCCGGGATGGCCACAGGAGTCAGGCATATGGCAAAATCACAGGATGCCCATAAAGAAGACAGAAAAAAGCCGGCCAAGACCCTCAAGGAAAAGAAAGCCGCCAAGATCGAGAAAAAGCGCCTGATGGGATTGTCACAAGGAACATGACACACCGCCTAAACCCCTCCGTCACCCGCTATGCGCTTTGGAAGAACCGGCGGCGGCGCCTGACGCAGTGGGCGCTGGCGCCCATTGTCATCCTCGTGATCGCCCTGGGCTGGAAGTACCCTTACCTCGGCTACACCGTGCCGGTGGTCATGATCCTGGGGATGGTCGGCGGCGTCTTTCGGGGCCGCTATGTCTGCGGGAACCTGTGTCCGCGCGGCGGCTTCTTTGATCGCATCATGCCGCTGGCGAGCCGGGTGCAGGCCATTCCCGTCATCCTGCGAAACCGCGTGTTCCGCTGGCTCGTCTTTGCGGCGTTGATGGGCGTCATGGTCTGGCGCGTCTCGCTGGATCCGGCCAACCCGGAACACTGGGGGCGCGTCTTCTGGCTGATGTGCGTGGTGACCACGCTCATCGGCGTGGTGCTGGCGTTCTTCTTTCACCCGCGCACCTGGTGCACCTTCTGCCCCATTGGCACGGTTCAGGCCGCCGTGGGCGGGCACCGGGGCCAACTCCGGCTGGATGCCGCCACCTGCCGGACGTGTCACCTCTGTGAAAAAGTCTGCCCCATGAACCTGCCGATCGTCACACACCGGGCGACCGGCGTCGTGGACGAGCCGGATTGCCTGCGGTGTTCGGAGTGTGTGCTGGCGTGCCCCGCCCGGTCACTGACCTGGGAGGAATCCCGGCCTGTGAGTGCCGACGCCGGCCCAAAACGGCGATGATCCCTTGCCTAAAAGGCTATTGTCAAGTCCTCGACGAGTGGCGTGCATTCTTGATCGGCACCCTACAGACGAACAGGTGATGCATTCCGGGCGTTCGTCAGCGCCGCGTGATGATGCCGACCTGGCACCGGAGTGATCCCGTGTGCCGGTAGAGTTTGCCGACGCGCACCGGGATGACGCGCCAGCCCTCTTTCTCGAAGGCTGCTCCTGCGGCCCGGTCGAACGCAGGCACGCCATAGACAGGCATGTAAACCCGTTTCTCGCCGCCCCGGCGCTCGAGGATGACGTTGTTGCAGCTCGCATAGACGCGGGGCGTGCGCGTGAGGAGCAAGGGGATGTGTACGGCGTGGAAGCCCTTCTGCTCCAGGCATCGGATGACGCTCAGGAACGGCTCGTACATGGCCGTGTCCGTCTCGATGTCCACGGGCTCGCCCGACGGGTCCTTGCGGTACACCTCCAGCCCCAGCAGCGGATCGGCGACGGCCACCCGCTTGTCCCCGAGCGGCGTCAGGTACATGCAGATATGATGGTCGGGCACCTCCTCCGGAGTTGCGCCGATGGTCACAATCCGCTTCTTCAGCGCGCCCGCCATCCGCCCCAGCAGGCCGGCCCGATCATCGACGTCCTGAGGGCTGTTGCGCGCCAGGCAGTTGGCGGCGATGAAGGCGTTGTCTTCATCGGCCAGGAGGTCGCCGCCCTCGAACATGAAGGGCATCGACCGGCATGTTGCGCCCGGCAGGCTGGCGGCGAGTATTTCCGGGACCCGTTCATCATTCCCGCGCGGCCCAGGCATGTTGCTTCGCACCGGCGGCACGGCGATGACCGTCCTGCGGCCGGCTGTCATGGCGCCGAACCGGTCTCGCGCCCAGGGCGTGATCGGGAAACCGGTGGTAACGGCGGTCAGCCGGTCAAGCCGGTCCACGCCGCGACGCGCGAGTTCCCCTTTCAGGAACTCGAATTCCTCGCGCGCCTCGACAATGACGCGGATTTCGACATCATCCCCCAGCCCGCCGAAGAGGTCAGCCAGCGTCTCGATCACGGCGGAATTGAAGTCCTTTCTGTACTGGATGCAGATCTCGGCGAGCTGGCCGTGCGTATCGGCCATGAGCGTCGCCTCCGGCACGGGGCCCCGCCGGGTGGCCAGTTCCGACAGGCACACGGCCAGCGCCAGCCCGGCGACGGCCCCGCTGATGAGTGTCACCAGTCTCACTTCTTTGGCTTCTCCAGAACGGTGTTGGCGAGCACCGCCTCGCCCTTGTCCAGGCTGATCGTGGCGTCAGAAGCAGCCGGCTCCACGGCGCCCCATCCATGCACGCCCGTGATCGCCTCGCGCGACACGACGAGCGACCACATTTCCGGTGACAGCGCCCTCGAAAACAGCACGTTCGCGGCGACGTTCGTCCCCGGCGGCACGAGCGCCCCGCCCGCCTTCGCCGCAACCTGCGAGGCGGGAGCCGGATCCCGCAACAACACCGCCTGCGTCAGGCGCCCCGCTTTCACGCGGCACTCCAGGATGCCCATTTTCACGACTTCCGGCATGGGGCCCATCCGCGATTCGAAGGACATGGCAGGCGTGCATGAGGCTAGGAAGTGGAGCGTGATCTCTTTTTCCTCCCGGGTCGGGTTCTCAAGGTCGAACACCGCGAACACGCCGTTGGTCCGGCCTTCCACACGGCCGGTCAGCCTGCATTCATTGATCGTCGCCACACCCATCGGCTGGGCGAGCGGACGGACCTCCGCCTCACCGGACCCAATCACCAGCCGACCCGCCAAGAACAGGCAGGCCGATACCATCATTGCAAACACAAACGTCCCTGATTGTTTCATTGTTTAGCTCCTGCGTTTCGATGTATTACCGTCACCCTTACAAACTCGAATCCCCGTTCTGGGCGCCTTGCCCGGGTCGCCTCCTTTCTTTTTGTTTCTTTCATGCCCACATCGTACATCGAGACCGGCTGGGATGTGTCAGATCGGGGTAATTTCTCTGTAATATCGGTGTCACGCGGTTGCTTGTGGGGTGCCGCGTTGCTTGACGTCTATTTACGCTTCTGGCATGATCCTCTTCATGACATCCCCGCCTATCATCGGTTCCGGCTCGACTTCGGCCTGTGAGCGTAGACACTGGCCCGCAAACGGTTTCTTATCACGATGAGCAAAGGGTACAGAGAGCGCCGCCGCCCGTTTGAAACCGCCGCATTCCGCGTCGGGCTGGCCCTGATCCCGCGGCTCCCGCGTTGCGCCGTGCTCGGCCTCGCGTGGCTCGGGGGAAATCTCGGATATCGCTTTGACCGGGTGGGAAGGAGGATCGGTCTGGCGAACCTCGACGTTGCGTTCGGCGGCACCCGGACGACAGCGGAAAAAAAGGCGATTCTGCGGGCAGCCTACATCACGATGACGCTCACCTTTCTCGACGTGATCTGGTTTGGGACCCGCTCGGAGGAACGGCTGATGCGCTATGTCTCCATCGACGACAGCATGCAGCCGATCTTCCGCGAAAAGAACCAGATCTGCATCGGCGCTCACTTCGGCAACTGGGAAGTCGTCGGACAATTCATGGCGCTCCGCGGATTTCCGCTCCACAGCATCGCCATGCCCGTAAAAAATCCGGAGGTCAACCGGTTGCTGATTGCGCGGCGTGAAGTGACCGGGCAGAAAATCATTCCGCGCGAAGGCGCTCTGCGCAAGCTGTTCGCCGTTCTGCGCGCCGGCGGGAAGACGGCCTTTCTGGTGGATCAGAACACCAAGGAGAAGGAGGGCGGCATCTGGACCGACTACTTCGGTCTGCCGGTTCCCGTGACGCCCGCGCCGGCGGCGCTGGCCGCCAAGACCGGCAGTGAAATCTTCATCGTCTTCTCCGCGCCTCAACGCGGCGGGCACTATCGGGTTTACGTCACCGAATCGATTCCGCCGCCGGAAAGCGCCGGCGCCGAAACCACCCGCCTGCTGATGCAGCAGATTCTGACCGCCATTGAGCGCGAAGTCCGGGCGCATCCGGAATACTGGCTCTGGATGTATAAGCGCTGGCTGATCAGGAACCCCTCCGAACCTTCGGCGCTGTATCCCTTCTACTCCAATCGCGGCTGACGCCGCGCGCTACCACGCATCCGTGCGGAACGGCGAGGCGGGGAGACCCTCGCGATTGTACAGGTTGGCGCCGGCCGGATTCATTGAGAAGGCGGAGCGGACCGCAACCGGATCCGGCACGGTGTCGGACGACACCACGACGGTCTGCCCGTCAATGACGGCGTCGGCCCACACCCACCGCTTGTCCTCGTCGGCTATGGCGAAACGCCGGAGCGGGCGGTCCTGGCCCTCCACGACAGGCGCGCGTCCCTCCTTGACGCCCACCATGAGGCCGGACCCGACATGGTCGAAAGACAGCCGAATCTTGCCATCCTCGATCTTCATGGTTTTGAAGATCGGTCCGGATACCACGATATCCTTCTGTCCGTAGTCGCGGTTCAGCGCCCAGCGCGCGAGGCGCAGACCGACATCATACTTGTTCCTGGGGTGAATATCCCCCGCCTCCTTGAGCGGCACGGTGTCGATGATCACCGCCAGGCCGGTATTGGCGACGGCCAGTGACCGGGTCTGCGCCTCGCGCAGCCGGGACCAGCCGTCACCGCCCGCCGGGTTGTCGTTCGGATTCTGAAAACTGGCGAGTTGAACGAAGTAAAACGGGAAGTCACCCTGATTCCATTCCCGGCGCCAGCCGCCGATCAGGGCCCGCATCTTGTAGTAATACCATTCGCCTTCGCCGCCATTCGTCTCGCCCTGATACCAGAGGGCGCCCTTGATCGGAGCGCGCACCAGCGGATGGACCATGACGTTATACATGCTGCACCAGGCTTGGGCGCCGGGATGCTCGGGAAGGGTCGGCGCGGGCGGAATGGCCGTCTGATGGGTGATGGCGGCCCGGACGGCGGCCAGCCAGCGCTCCACCGCGTCCGGTTGCTGGGGCACGGCCACGGCATGGGCTGCCCCCGCATGACTTCCGCCGCCCGCCGCATCGCGCGGATCGGAAATCATTTCCAGGCCTGCCAGAGCGGTCCATGGCTCGATGGCCGTGCCGCTCCAGTTGACATCCCCCATGATCACGTTCGTGAGCGTCAGGGCGTTCCTGCCGGTGACGGTCAGCGTCAGGTTGCCGCCCTCCTTCAGCGCGGGGAGTTCGACCTTCCACTCCCCCTTGGCGTCCGCCTGGGTTGCCGCACTCGAGTCGGCCAACTTCACCCTCACCGCCTCATTCGGTTCCGCCCATCCCCAGACCCGGATGGGGCGGTCACGCTGCAACACCATGTTGTCGGTCAGCGTCTTCGGGAGCCGGACATCGGCGCTGGCCACGGCGGCCACCCCCGCAAGCACCACGCTCAAGCTCCGTTACGCAGCATGCAACAACTCCTTCGTTCGTGACCCGTTTGCAAACACCGAACACTGAACACCGAACACGTCCCCCGATCCTCCCACGCGTCACGCCAGGCCCGGTCCACCGGGGCGCGCGCGGATCTCCACGCCGACGGAGCTGAGGCTGCGGTAAACCAGAAAGGTCTGGCGCGTGGGATGCCAGGCATACAGGAACTGCTCCGCCGGACGCCACATGGCGACCCATCCGATGATCAACAGACCTTCGGAGGCGATCTCGCTGGCCAGCAGGTGCAACTGCGGGTCGACCATCAGCAGGATCGCCCGCAGGCAGAGGCTGCCGATCAGCGCCGCCAACCCGACCAGCAGGCTCCAGCGCCCGTGCCGGAACACCTGCCGCAACTCCCGGCGTTGCTGCTGCGCGCGGTAGAGGAAGTAGTGGTTCACCGCCTTTTCCAACTGATGCGCATCCTCGCGGGCGGCCTCTTCGGCCGGCAGGTGGACCACCAGCTTGAACCGCTGCCGATGGGTGATCTCGCGGGCGCAGGCCACGATATACGCCTCGGCGTCGTCATCCAGATCGCGTTCATGGAAGGGGGCGGGGTCAAACGTGTTGAACAACTGCGCGATCCGTTGCAGACGCAGATCGATAACCATCAACCCGTCTTCCATCCGGTAGTTGGCTGGGAAATCGCTCGTCATCCATCCGCTCCCGTCCCGGTCTGATCGAAGTCGAGACCTCAAGTCTTGAAGACGGTCGCGAAGTCATTCCGTTCGTCTCCCGTCGGTTGCCCGTCAGAATATCTTGGTCAGCGTGATGGCGCCCAGCAGGCCTTCCGTGTTGTTTTCCGCGCCAAACTCCCACAGCACACGACCGGAGAGAAAGGTGAGGATGGACGGCATGAAGAGGCTGGCTTCGGGACCGGCGGCAAAGACCCGCGACTTGCCGGTCGCGGCCGCCCGGCCCGAGTCGCCGGTGACCTGCCAATAGCAGTAGCCGGTCAGGCCCACGTCCAGGGTTTTGTTCAAAGTCTTGCCCAGCCCCCACTCAAAATGAAAGTCATCGCCGGGCGTGTAGTGCAGGTCGTGCTTCCGGGAGTGGACTTCATAACGCGTCAGAATGGAGGCCGACCAGGTTTTCGCATCATCGGCATAGAGCGTGGCGCCGGCCGTTCCCATCGTGGTCCACATATCCTTGCCGGGCGAAGCCGGATCATTCGGGTCATACTCGCCCACGGGCAGATAAACGCCTGCCGCCAGCGCGGCATCGTAGCGGGCGCCATGCCAGGCCAGACCCACCGGCTCGACACAAATGTCCCCCATGCCGGTCTTTTCGGCATCGATCTTCGCCGCCCCAATAGACAACTCCGTTCGGATGAAGGGAATGCTGATATCGGCAAAATAATCGGCCCCCAAAATCTGAACCGGCGTGACCCAGATCAGCCGCGGCACCAGCGCATACACCTGGACATCAAAGTCAACCGGCACCGTTTCGCCGGTGTTGTCCTTCAGCCGGTCGGCATGATAATAGACGCCATAGATCCGTCCGTACAGCCCCGGAGGCGGCAACGTCGCCCCTTTGATGCCCTCCACGCCATTCACATAGTGCGGCTCCCCCGCCTGAACGGATGCGGTCATGGAGCCGGCCAGCAGCAGCGCCGCCATCGCCTGAGTGATCCCCGTTGAACGCGCGACTTTCATCATTCACCCTTCCTTTCTTCCTGTCGAACCACTGGTGCATTATTCCATGCCCCGCCAGTGTAATGCGATTGCCGTCCGCGAGCAAGCGAGAAACAGCAGCGCGAACCAGCGGGTTGACTCCCCCCCGCAACCTGTTATGATTACGCCGTTCCGGGCATTCCCGGGGCGGCGGGGTTTGTGCGCAGGCGCAGCATGCCCCCCAAATCTGTTTTGTCGCACACGGGCGGTGCCGGGTGCGCCGTGTCGGAGGACTATGGAGACGCAGATTCGGGTGACGTTCCAGCCGCATGGCCGGTCGGTGTCGGTCTTGCGCGGGACGATGATTGTGGAGGCCGCCGCCCGCGCCGGGCTGGTGATCGAGACGCCGTGCGGCGGCGCCGGCACCTGCGGCAAATGCCGGGTCCGGGTCATGCAGGGATGCGGCGCGCCGACGGCGGCCGACGAGCGGGTGTTTTCCCCGGCGGAATTGCGGGATGGCTGGCGGCTGGCGTGCCGCACGGCGATCACCCGCGAGGCGGTGATCACCGTTCCCTTGGCATCCCTGTTCGGCGGCGAGCACCAAATCCTGGCGACCTCCGATTCCGGCACGACGCCGGAGATCCTCCCCGGCATCCGCAAGATTCATGTGGCGCTGGCGCCGCCCACGCTGACCGACGATGCGCCGGACTTGCTGCGCCTGGAACAGGCGATCGGCCCGTTCAAGGCCACGCTGCCGCTGATCCGCCACGCATCCGCCACGCTGCGCGCGAACGGGTTTGCAGGCACCGCCGTGCTCGCCGATCACCAGTTGATTGATTTCGAGGCCGGTGACACCCGCGAGCGGTGTTTCGGCGTGGCCTTCGACATCGGCACGACGACCCTGGTCGGCGCCCTGCTCAACCTGTGCACCGGCGACAAGCTCGGGATCGTCTCGCGGATGAATCCGCAGGTCAGCTTCGGCGATGACGTGCTGTCGCGCATCCACCATGCGGCTGCCTGCGGAAGCTGTCTCGACGAGATGCGGCTGGCGCTCACGAACGAAGTGGCGGGCATGCTCGATGCGCTGTGCGCGGGCGCGGCCATCACCCGCGAAAACATCTACGCGGCGGCGTTTGCCGGCAACACGACCATGGAGCACATTCTGTGCGGACTCAATCCGGCGCAGATGGGGGAGACGCCGTTCGTGCCGATGCACGCGCGGGGGCTGCTCGTTCCCGCCGGCGAGCTGGGCATCCCCATCCATCACGGCGCGCAGGCGTATGTTTTTCCCATCATCGGCGGGTTCGTGGGCGGCGACACGGTCGCCGGCATGCTGGCGACCCGGATCGACCGGCATGAGGAGACGGCGCTGCTGGTTGACATCGGCACCAACGGCGAGATTGTGCTGTCCCACAACGGCGTCTTCTACGCCGCCTCGACGGCGGCCGGCCCGGCCTTTGAAGGCGCCCGCATCGTTTGCGGGATGCGGGGCACGCACGGCGCGATCGAGAAGGTGGTGTTTGATGACGATGTGCGGCTGGAGGTCATCGGCAACGTCGCGCCCACCGGCATCTGCGGCAGCGGCCTGATCGATCTGATCGCCGAGCTGCTCGCCTGTGGCATCGTCACCCCGGAAGGTCAGATGCTGGCGCCCGACGATCTGCCGGACACGCTGGCGCCCGCGCTGGCCAGACGGGTGCGGACCGATGAAAATGGCGACGTCCGTTTTGTCCTGTCCGAGGCGGGGGCGGGTTGCGGGTCTTCCCCCGTGGCGCTCACCCAGCGCGACGTCCGCGAAGTGCAGCTCGGCAGCGGGGCGGTGCGCGCGGGCATCACCCTCCTCCTGCGGCAGGCCGGGTTGGCCGTGTCGGACCTCGGCATCGTGCTGATCGCCGGCGGCTTCGGCAACTTCATCCGGCGCAGCAGCGCGCAGCGCATCGGCCTGTTGCCGGGCGGGATCGATCACACGCGCATCCGTTACGTGGGCAATGTGTCGCTGGCCGGAGCCCAGGCCGCGTTGCTGTCGGCGGATGCGCGGCGCCTCGGTGAAGATCTGGCGCGGCGCGTCACGCACGTGGAACTCTCCACGATGGAGGGTTTTCAGGACGCTTTTGCGGACGCGATGTTTTTTCCCGGGAGTTAAGGATGCGCTTTATTCGTTTCGACCCCATCGGCGGCGCGTCGGGCGACATGATCCTCGGCGCTCTGGCCGGGATCGGCGCCGACCTGGCCGGCATCTTCCAGGAGCTGTCCGACCGGCTGCCGGAGCCCGTCTCGGCGGCCGTCTCCCCGGCCGATTCCCACGGCCTCCACGGCCTCCGGGTGTCGGTCTCCACCGAATCCGCCGCGCACGACCGGTGGGTGGACGCCCCGCCGCCATCCGGCCATGCGCACGGCCCTGATCATCACCACCACCCCGAACACCGGACGTTGGCCGACGTGGCGCGTCTCCTGGACGGCCGCCACCCGCTCGCGCTGCGCGTGTTCGAGCGTCTGGCCGAAGCCGAGGGGCTCATTCATGGCCTGGCCCCCGGCGCCGTCCATTTTCACGAGGTCGGCGCGCTCGACGCCATCGCCGACATCGCCGGCGCCTGTCTCGCCCTGCGCCGGCTCGGAGTCGACGGCGTCGCGGTGGGTCCACTCCCCTGCGGCACCGGCACCCTCACCTGCGCGCACGGCGTCATGCCCAACCCCGCGCCGGCCACCCTGCTGCTGCTCGAAGGGCTGGAAACCGTGCAGACCGACGAGCCCTCCGAGCTGGTCACCCCCACGGCCGCCGCCCTGTTGGCCACCTGGACGCGCGAGCTGACCACGCCCCCGCCGCGCCTGCGGGTGATCCGCAGCGCGTTCGGGTTTGGCCGGCGCACCCTCGCCGGCCGCCCCAACGCCCTGCGCGCCACGCTGCTGGAAACCGTCGCGGCCGGATCAACCCCCGATGCGCCCGGGACGGAATCCGAACTCTGCGTCCTGGAGGCGAACCTCGACGACTGCAACCCGCAATGGGTGGGCGACCTGATCGCGCGCGCCCTGGCGGCGGGCGCCTGCGACGTCTGGGCGACCCCGGCCACGTTCAAAAAGGCGCGTCCCGGAATCGTCTTCTCCGTCCTCGCGCCCGGCGGGCTGATCGCGGCGATCGAGGAACTGGTCTTCACCGCGACCACGACATTCGGCGTGCGCCGTTATCCGATCTCCCGCTCCATTCTTGACCGCCGTTTTGAGACGGCCTCAACGCCCTGGGGGTCGGTGCGCATCAAAATTGGCTCGCGCGACGGCCGGGATCTCGTGAGGACGCCGGAATACGAAGACTGCGCCCGCCTGGCCGACATCGCCGGCGTCACCCCCCGGCAGGTTTACGAGGCGGCCGCGCGGCGCGGGTGATCGGCGTCGCTCACCCCTTCCGCGTCTGGCCGTCAAACAGCCGCCCCAGCGTCGCCAGCAGGGCCACGCACGCCGTGTCGGTGCGGAGGATTCTGCGCCCCAGGGAGAGCCGCCGGAAGCCGTGCGACTCAAACAGCGCGACTTCGTCATCGAGCCAGCCGCCCTCGGGGCCGACCGCGATCACCGGGCGGCGCCCATCCGAGACCGTCGGCCAGCCCGGTTCGTCCGTCGGCGCCGCATCCGGGTGCGCGATGAAGCAGACCGCTCCCGCCGCGATCGCGGGCAGCCGCGCGTCGGCGAAGCGCTTCAGCTTCGGCTCGATGAAGACCTCCGGAACCCGGGTCGTCCCAGCCTGCATCAACCCCTCGATGAGGAGCGGGCGGTAGGCTTCGGGGCGCAGCCAGTGGCTGCCGAAATAGCAGGCTTCGACCCGCGCCGCGTGAATCAGGAACAAGCGGCCGACGCCCAGGGCCGCGATTTGCGCCCACAACCGTTTCAAGACGCGCGGCCGTGGCATCGCCAGAATCAGGTCGCACCACGGCTCGGGGCCTTCGCCCTCCAGCGTCAGCGCCAGTTCGACACCGGACGCGTCGCAGCGGACGACCTGGCCGAGACCGAGCGGGCCGTCGGCAACGCCGATCTTCAACTCCTGGCCCGCGGTCGCGCCCAGCACGTTCCGGATATGGTCGGCGCGAGTGTCACCCAGCTCGACGCGGCCGTTCTGAATCTCCCCGGGCTCCACCACGATCCGATTCATTCGTCACGTCACTCCATCTCCCGTTCCAGCCCATCCAGGTCGATCTCGCCGGTGAAGACCTCCCGCACCGGGCCGGTGAGGGTCAGGCCCGTGCATTTGTGATCCCGCCAGTCTCCCGCGATGATCAGCTCGTAGCCCGTGGGCGTGCGCGCGTGGATCGGCAGGGTGAACCCGATCCGCTCGACCGCCGCGACCGCGCAGGCGACGGCGCCCGTGCCGCAGGCGCCCGACTCCCCCTCGACGCCCCGTTCATACGTACGCATGGCCAGCCGGTCGGGCGCGCGGTACACCACGAAATCGACATTCGTCCCCTCGGGATCGAACACCGGGTGCTGCCGCAGCGCGCGGCCCCAGGCGAGGATGTCGACCGCCGCGAGGTCGTCGACCGGCACCACGAAATGGGGCACTCCGGTGTTGATGAAATCGCCTGTAAACGTCCGGCCGGCCGCCTGCACGGCCAGCCCGTAGGTCTTCCGCGTCGGTTCGGGCATCCAGACCTTCACCCCCTGGGGCACCAGTTCCGCGTCCATCAGCCCGCACATCGTCTCCAGGGTCATGGCCCGTCCCGCCGCGCCGATGCCGTGCGCAAACGCCGCCGCGCAGCGCGAGCCGTTGCCGCACATTTCCACCTCGGTCCCGTCGGGGTTGAGGAACCGCATGCGGAAATCGGCCTTGTCCGAGGGCTGGATCAGGATGATCCCCTCGCAGCCGACGCCGACCCGTCGCGCGGCCAGGGCCGCCATCAGAAAATGATCCTGCCAGGGGACCAGCCCCTGGCGGTCGTCGATCATGATGAAGTCGTTGCCCGCGCCGTGCATCTTGGTGAATGCGATCTTCATGACGCCTCCCTTGCCGAACGCTCACTCCTTGCCGAACACCCGGAGCATCAGCGCGCGCAAATCATTGGCCGACTGGTCGGACGGCACCTCCGCGCCGCCGCTGACGTCGACCAGATCCGACAGGATGGACAGGGCTTCACGGAGAATCAGGTCGTCCTCCCCGTCCTGACGCCCCGTCCGGACCGCGCCCTCCTCATCCTCCTGCATCTTGCGCATCGCCCGTTCGGTGGCGGCCTGGGCGCGCCGCGCCTGCCGTTCGAGCGGGATCGTCGTGTTCTCCGACATGTCACGAACATGCTGCACGAGCCGGCTGTAGGTCCGGTACCGGGGGTTCGCCGCCAGCCGTTCCGCCGCGCGGGCGCGCAGCTCGGGTATCCAGGCCCGCATGTCAAAGATCGGGGCATAGACCGCTTCGGGCACCTGCGTCCAGGGCAGCGGATTCGTGAGCTGGTCTTCACCGATCTCCAGGGCGTCCAGGAGCGACGGCACCACCACGTCCGGCACCACGCCGCGCAACTGGGTTGACGCGCCGTTCACCCGGTAATAGTTGGCGGTCGTCAGCTTGAGCGACCCCGACTTGGCGCCGTTCAGGGGAAGGACGGACTGCACCGAACCCTTGCCAAGCGTCTTGGAATCGCCCACAATGACGGACCGGCCATAATCCTGCAGCGCGCCGGCCACGATCTCCGAGGCCGAAGCGCTGGTGCGGTTAACGAGGGTGACCAGGGGCTTGCGGAATGCCGGGACCCCGCCGGAGCCGGGCAGGGTTAACACCTGCACCTGCCAGGCTTCCCGCACCTGGACCACGGGCCCCTCGCGCAGAAAGAGCGCGGCCAGATTGACGGCCTCGCGCAACGCCCCGCCGCCGTTGTTGCGCAGATCCAGAACCAGGCCTTCGACCTTCGCTTCGTTCAGGCGCGCGATCTCCCGGGCCACATCCAGCGCGCAGCTCCGGTACCCCGGCGTATTCGGCGTTTGCATCGATCCATAGAACATCGGCAACGCGATCACACCCAGCGCGCGCTCCCGTCCGTCCGGAAGCGTGATCCGCTCCACCCGGCCGGTGGCGGCCTGCTCCTGCAGATTCACATCATCGCGAACGAGGTCCACCCGCCGCGTGGTGGCTCCGGTCGGATCCGAGGCCGAGATCACCAGCAGCACCACGCGGGACCCCTTCTTGCCGCGGATCTTGAGCACGGTCTTGCTCAGCGGCAGGTGGAGGATGTCTTCGATCGGCTCATCGCCCTGGCCGACGCCGATGATCTTGTCGTTGGGGCGCAGCCGGATGTCGCGCGTGTCGCGCGCGGCCGGCCCGCCGGGGACGAGATCGACCACCAGGGCCGTGCCGTCCTCGGGACGCAGCGTCGCGCCAATCCCGCTCAGCGACAGGTTCATGTCAATCTCGAAGTCTTCGCGCTTCTCGGGCGAGAGATAGTCCGAATGCGGATCGTAGGCGGCCGTGAGCGCGCTCATGTACCGCTGGAAGACCCCGTCCGAATCGCTGTCGTCCAGAACGATCTTGAACTGCTCGTAGCGCTGTTTGATGACCTGTTCGGGCGTGCGCTCCAGCAGCTTGATCGCGGCCGCCTTAATCGCATCGGCCGGGTTTCCACCCGCGGCTGCCGGTCCCGTGGCCAGGGCGGCCGCATTGGTCGGGGCCGCGGCCGCGTCCCGTTTTTCCGCATCCAGCTCGCGGGCGATCGCAAAGCCCAGATACTCGTTCTTGATCCGCCGCCGCCAGAGGTCGTCCTGTTCCGCAACCGATGCGGGCCAGGCGGCGTCCTTCCGTTTCCAGTTGAAGGACTCGTCAACCGAGAAGTCGATCGGCCGCGCCAGCATGTTCGTGACGAAGTCAAACCGCTCTTTGAGCCGCTCGCGGAACACGGCAAACACGTCGTAGGCGAACTGCACGTCGCCGCTCTTGATCGCATCGTCCAGCTTGAAAAGCATGGGTTCAAAGCGCGCGAGGTCCTCCTGCCTGAAATACGCGCGCTCGGGATCGATGGCGGTGACCAGGTTGGTCCACGCGCGCGCCGAGAGGGTGTCGTCAAACCGCTGCTGCAACAGGTGCCCCCGCTGCAGCGCGCCCACGATCTGGCGCGCAACCGCCGCAAAATGGGGCTGCGGCCGAAGCGGGCCGCCGTCCGCCTCCGCCCGGCTCCAGGCGCACACCCACACGACGAGCGCCACGTGATACAGCTTTCGCATCATTCTCTCTCTCCTGGGCCGTGGCGACCGTGCGCCGCCGTTAATACGCCTGTTTCAAAATCTCGATCAGCCGGATGCGGTCATCGTCCGAGATCGGGGCGGCCGTGTCGGCCGACACCGTCGCATACAACCGGGCAATGCCGCAGACCGCCACATCGCCGAGCCTGGCCGCGCCATCCGCAAAACCGCTTCCGGCAAAGCACAGCAGCGCATGCACCGGAGGCGCATCCGGCAATCGCCGCGCCAGGTCGTCGACGACCCGCGCGGCCAGGCGCCGGACCTGTTCGACCGGATCATGCGACGGGGGCGCCCCGTCAAACAGGACGTTCGACGCCCCGACCTCCACCCGGCCGTCCCAGCACTTCGTCTCGATCACCCACACCCCCGAGGGGCCCACGACGACATGATCGATATCCCCCGCGCCGGACACCCGCCGCCCGGCGCCGCCGTCGACGCCGTGGAACACCGCGAATCCCCCGGGCAGGTTGGCCAGTACGGCCGCCACGCGCTCCTCGCCGCGCGCACCCTTGAAGAACGATCGCACCCGCCTCACGCTCCGCGCCGACGCGGCAATCAGCACGGCCGCCGCCGCAATAAAGAACGCGCCGGACGCGACGACCCGCAGGCCGACCAGCAAGCCGGCGGCCACCCCGGCCAGCCACACGCCGCCCAGCACCGGCCACAACGCGCGCACCAGCCCCGTCAGGCGCGCGCGGTCACCCGGTTCTCCGTAAACCGCCGCCTTCGTATCCGCTCGTGTGAGTGCTCGATCCATATGAGGGGAGATTATCCCCTATTCCGGCCTGTTCTGGCAAGCCACGTCTGCTCGCACCACGTCATTCGCGCGTCAGGCGGGATTCCAGCAACGCCACGACGTTGGATGACACCTGGTAAATGACGTCATGACCGAGCACGTTGACGTAGCGTCCGCCGTTCGCCGCGACCCGGCCCACCCGCACCGTCCGCCGCAGCGCCTCATCGGAGGCGACATCCACCGTCAGATCCAGCCACGGCTCGGCCATGCCGAAGGCCGCCACATCCTGCGCGCCTGCGCCCAGCCGCACCACGCTTTCGGCCCGCCACTGGCTCAGGAGCGCCGCCCACGTCTTCAACACCTCGGCATCCGCCGCACCGGCTCCGGCGACCCAGTGCCCGTCACCATCGCCGCCCTTCCGTTCGACGGACTCCTGCCGATCCGGCCCCTTCACCGTAATCCGGCGGATGGTGTGCGCAGGCAGCGCCAGAATGGTCCGGTCCACCAGTTCCAAGACGCCCACGTTGCCCCTGATTTGCGGCGGCAGGTTGCTCGCGGCCACGACAAACACCATCGGCGCGGGCGGAAGCGTGAGGTCGTAACACCCGGCCTCGTGAACCGATTTCGCGACCGACACGCGCTGGGTGGATCCGTCGGCAAAGGCCAGCTCCATCCGGCAGAGCGGCTCATTCGTGGTCGCGGCGGCGTTCCCGTCGGGATCCACCAGCCGTTCCGCCTGGAGCGTCAGGAAGCCGGCCACGACCTGCTCGACCGTCGCTCCGTCGGCCTCGCCCTGAACCGGCGCCTTCATCCGCCACAGTCCCGCGGGGCCGGATGCGTGGCGATTCAGTTCCACCGTCTCGTCCGCATACTGCATGACCAGCCGGCGCAGGGCCGCCGGGGCCACATCAAACAGCCTCCGGCTGCGAATCGCCCCGACACCCGCCGGCAGGCTGCGCAAGACCGCGTTGCTCACCGCCACGATGCTGTTGTCATCGGGTGTCAACGCGTACACCAGCCCCGGGCTTCCATCGACCTCGCGCCCGAACCGGACCCGCGCCCCGACGGGATTGCCGTTCTCCCACACCTGGGCTTGAACCGCCGTCTCCGTGTCGAGTCCGTAAAACACCAGACGTGACCGCAGGTCTCCCGACGCCCGCTCGACGCCATTGGTTCCCCCATCGGCCAGGATGAACCGCTCGATCCGGGCGGCCTGCAGCGCCTCGAGCGCATCTCCCACGGCCCGGGCCGCAGCCCGCCCGGAAAGCGGCTGAACGAGCTGCCAGAGGTCGCCTTCGCGCACCACCTTGAGGAAGGGAACTCCCGGTCGGCGGATCTCCAAGGCCATCACTTTGCCGGCCGGCTTCCGAAGCAGCGTGCGATCGCGCCAGCTCTCCAGCGAGGTTGGAAGGGCGTTGAAAATCCGGCGGTCGGTCACGCACACCATGTCCCCCGCGCGATCCACCGCCGCATACACCTCGTTGCCCGAGGGGGTTGGCGAGCCGAAGGCGACCTCGGCCCGGAACAGCGCCCCCCGGACAACCACGCGACCGGCCGACGGCGCCAGGCCGAAGTCGGCCAGGGTGAGATCCCGCCGGCGGATGTCGTGCAGCGGCAACCGATCCAACAGCGGCGCCCGCTCAAGCAGATCCAAAAACCGCATCACCTCGGCCGAATCTGCGCCGGTGGCCACCGGCTGAACCAGATTCCATTGCGCGCCGGTCCGCTGCAGGTCCAAACGAAAGCCGGCGCGCTCCACGACCAGCGAATCGGCCTCGCCAAACCGCATCTGAACAAGCCGTCCGGACGGCCCGGCGTCGGCGGCCGGTCGTCTCGGCCGGTCCGGTGAATCGGCCAGCCGCAGGGCGATCAGCGAAACGCCGACCACCACGAGCAGCACGCCGATTGTCCGGATTCTCACCACGCCACACCCCGTCCGTTATTTCGGGCCGTCAGCCGGCCCGGCGTCGCCTGACCGTCACCAGGCCTCCGACCACCAAGACCGCGCCGGGGAGGACCCCGACCACCCAGAAGATCATCCGCATCCACCCGGCGCGGTCCAGCCCGCAGGCCAGCGCCGCGTCGCCGCCGAGCGACGGCTGCGCGGCCGCATCGATGCCCGTGAGCCAGTTGAGCATATTGAGCAGCAGGTCGCGGTTGGCGTTCAACCGCATGCCCAGCATGCCGTTCGACACAAACGACGCCTCCCCCACCGCCACGACTTTCGTCGGCTTGAAGCCCAGATCCGCCGACGTGCCGCCGCCCCGTTCCGCCGACGCCGCGACCACGACCGGCCCGGCGATGTCGATCCCCGCTTCAAAACGGGGGGGCGACTCCGCCCCCGCCTCGCCCCAGCCGTCATCCGCGGTCTGCGCCAGGGACGTCACGCGAATCCGGTCCGCGCCCCGGTCGTCGCCCAAACTGACCGTGCCGATGCACCAGGGCGCCAGGAAGACCGTCGCCGTGTTGCCGAACATCCGCGTGATCGGATGGTCGGCATACGCCGTGATCACCCGGTCGCCACCCGAAAGCGTGCGCGTGCTGATCGCCCGGAACGACGTGAGCACTAGACCCCAGCGCGACAACACCTCTTCCAGACCGGACCGGCCGCGGGAGGGGGCCAGGTACAGCAGCCGGCCGCCCTTGTTCAGATAATCCTGAACCCATCCCGCCTCTTCGGGAGCGACCGCGTGTTGCGGCGCGGCCACCACCAGCGCCGCCGCATCGCCGGGAACCCCCTTGGTCTCCCACAGCCGGATGTCGCGCAATTCAAAGCCGTTGCGGGTGATTTCACGCGCCACGTCGGAGTACCCGGTCTGGGGATCGTAATCGCCCGTGGCGGCCTCGCCATGGCCGGTCAGCCAATAAACGATCTGCGGGCCGCCCCGTCCCAGCCGCTCGATCGCCGCCGCGCAGACCGACTCGCCCGTAAACAGCCGCGATCCCGCGCCGGAGGCGCCCGGCGCCCCCGACACCGTCATCAAGTCCCCGGCACCGATTACCAGGCGCGAACCGCTCCCCTCGAACACCAGCGCGTCGGGCGCGACGCCCGCGTCGATGAGCCGCCGCGCCTCGGCCAGATCCCGGCGCGGATCGACCACGGCGACGGTCAGCGGCGCGCGGCCGCCCGCCCGCGCGGCGGCCTGCAGACCGCTCAACAGCCGCACGACGGGACGCCGGGCGGGGTGCCCCGCCGCAATGAAGCAGGTGATCCGCACCGGCTCGGTCGCGCGCGCCAGGATCTCGCGCGTCCGCTCCGAAACGCGCCGGGAACCGCCCAGCGGCAATTCCCACACGGCGTTCAGCCGGATCGCCACGCCAGTGACGGCGACGACCGCCACAACCGTCAGCATCGCCGCCGCACCGCCCGTCAGACGCGCCATCAGCCGCCGCGCGCCCGTCCGCTCTGGTTTGCCTGGCCTCATCTCAGCCTGTCCGATTCTGACGCGCCTCAAGAAGCAGCGTCGTGAGAAATAGAAAACCCCATGCCGCCACGCCATAGCACACCACGGGGGCCAGCGCCAGCAAGCCGCTCGCGGCATCGGCCGCCCATCCGGCGGCGGAAAATCCGGCGGCCGCCAGGGAAACCCCGGGGAACCAGGCGGCCGCGGCCGCCTCGACCGCCAGCGGCACGACGAGACAGACGAACAACGAACTGGCGGCGGCGGCAGCCGGCTGCTCCCAGGCGAGGGAGAAGAATAGCCCCACCGCCGTCCACAGCGCAAGCTGGATCATCAGCGCCATCAGCCCCGCGGCCAGCGGCCCCGCCGCGATTCCGTCCGCCAGCCGGGGCGCGAGCCAGGGCAGCAACACCGTCGGCGCCAGACCGGCAAGCACCAGCCCCGCGAGCCCCGTCAGAAACGCCGACTGAAACTTGCCCCACACCACCTGCGACTCCGAGATCGGCGCCGTCAGCAGCGTCTCCAGCGTGCCCGAGACCCGCTCCGCGCTGAAACTCCGCATCGTGGCGAGCGCGCTCAGAAAGGGGAGCCAGAACGCGACCGATCCGGCCCACAGCGCCGGAGCCTGAACAAAACCGCCCTCGCCGCGGCGCAACGCATCCACCAGCGACCAGCCGCTGGCGGCCAGAAAGGCGGCCGCCTGCACATAGAACGCGACCGACGCAAACGCGGCGCGCGCCTCGCGCTGGAACAAGACCCCCGCCGCCGTCATCCGCCACCTCCATGAGCCGCCGCGGAGGCTTCGCCCGTGTCCAGACCGGCAACCGCACGGGACAGCGCCTGCACCAGTGCGCCCGTGTCACAATCCGTTGCGCGCCGCGCCGTGATCAGCCGCCCCTCGCGCAACACGAGAAACCGGGTGCAGATCTCGGCCATCCCCGCCACGTCATGGCCGGTCAGTATCACCGCCGAACGCACCGACATCGCCGCCACCGTTTGCCGGATCGCGTGGGCGTGCGCCAGGTCGAGGCCGGCGAACGGGTCGTCCAGCAGCAGCACCTTGGGCTGGGCGATGATCGCATCGGCCAGACCGACCCGGCGCCGGAAGCCGGCCGACAACGCCCCGACCGGCCGCCGGACCACCTCGATCAAGCCGCACGCCGCCGTCACATCCTTGACGCGCCTCGCCGTCCGCCGCCGGCCCAGACCCCGCAGCCGGCCCCGAAAGGCCAGGTAGTCGCCCACGCGCATGTCGTCATAGAGCGGACATCGCTCCGGAAGATAGCCCAGCCTGCCGTAATAGCCCACTTTGTCGGCAAACACGCTGCGTCCGTCGAACACCACATCGCCCGACTCCGGCTGGAGATAGGCGGCCAGCACCCGCATCAACGTCGTCTTGCCCGCCCCGTTAGCGCCTAAAACGCCCACGACCTCGCCGGGCGCCACGTCGAACGAGACACCGTCGAGCGCCGTCCTCCGGCCAAATCGCCGAACAATCTGTCGGACTTCGAAAAGCATGGACATCCTCGCCCGGGCCGGCCCTTCGCGCAACCCCGGCGTCAGCCGGCGGCCGAGATCGCCTGCACCAGCACCGCCGCCTGTTGCAGGCCCACCAGGGTCTGGGTGACCTGGCCGTCCTTGAAGATCAGCAGCGCCGGAATGCCGCGGATGCCATACTTCACCGCCAGATCGCGGTTGTCGTCCACATTGACCTTGGCGATCACCGCCCGGCCCGCGACCGCCTCCGCGACCTTCTCCAGGATCGGCGTCTGCATTTTGCACGGCCCGCACCACGGCGCCCAGAAATCAACGACCGTCACGCCCTTCGCCACCGCCGCGTCAAAATCGGCCGCGGACAACTCTTTCAATGCTCCACTCATGCCGCACCTCCCCGCGTTATCAGAAATGGGCGCTAGTATGGCACTTCTGCCCCCCAGTGTCCACCCCTCAATGCTCGAAAAAAAACTTTGCATTTGGGACGCATCTGGTGCATACTGCCGCCTGTCTGACCTAAATCAGGTTCGGGTAGTGTGTTTTTTATCCAGGAGGACCTCATAGAATGAGCAATGAAGCGATTTGTCAAGCCTTGATGAAGGGCCGTGCGGCTGAAGTCAAAACACTGGTTCAACAGCAACTGGATGCGGGCGCCAAGCCGGCCACGATCCTGAACGACGGGTTGCTTCAGGGCATGGGCATCATCGGCGCGAAGTTCAAGAAGAACGAAGTCTATGTTCCCGAAGTGCTGATCGCCGCCCGCGCCATGAAGGCGGGCATGGAAGTGCTAAAGCCCCATCTGGTCGCGGCTGGCGTCCAGCCTCTGGCGACCGCGGTCATCGGCACCGTGAAGGGCGACCTGCACGACATCGGCAAGAACCTCGTCGGTATGATGCTCGAAGGCGCCGGGTTCCGGGTGATTGACGGCGGCATTGACGTCCCGCCCGAGAAGTTCATCGAATTGGCCCGGACCCACGGCGCCAGCGTGATCGGCGTCTCGGCGCTGCTCACCACGACGATGACCAATATGAAGCTCGTGGTAGACGCCGTCAAGGAATCGGGCATTGCCTGCAAGGTGATAATCGGCGGCGCGCCGGTCACCCAGGCGTACAGCGACGAGATCGGCGCGAGCGGCTACGCCCCCGACGCCGCCTCGGCGGCCGACCTGGCCAAGAAACTCTGCGCGGCCTAGGCACGCGGACCGCTCCGGGCGGAATCTCTGACTGAAACAGGCGGCGGACTCCGGTCCGCCGCCTGTTTCATATCCCATCAAATGTTGCTGCATGGGCGGCGCCCTTCTGCTACAATTCGCGCCGTTCATCAATCCATCAGGAAGGATCAAACCATGGGGTGGTTCACCAAACCGGCCGAAAAGACGGCCTCTACGCCGACCGAGGCGATCTGGGCAGTTTGCCCGGCCTGCAAGGCCTATGTGCCGCAGGCCGAATGGAACAACGATCTGCGGGTCTGTCCGCGCTGCGACTATCACGACCGGCTCACCTGCCGTCAGCGCATCGCCCAGATCTGCGACAGCGGCTCCTTTGCGGAGATCAATGCCGCCGTCTCGGTGCGCGATCCGCTGAAGTTTGCGGACGCCTCGGGCGCCTACGCCGACAAGGCGCAGACCGCCGTCAAGAAAACCGGCGAGGGCGAAGCCATCCTCACCGGAGCCGCGCGTATCGATGGCATCCCCGTCGTGATCGGCGTCATGGATTTCCGCTTCCTCGGCGGCAGCCTCGCCAGCGGCACCGGCGAACGGATCCTCCTGGCCGCCGAGGCCGCCCTCCAGCAGCGCCGGCCGCTGATCCTCTTCTCCGCCTCGGGCGGCGCGCGCATGCATGAGGGGATCATCTCGCTCATGCAGATGGCGAAGACCTGCGCGGGCATTTCCAGGCTGCAGCAGGCCCGCATCCCCTACCTCTCGGTGCTCACCGACCCCACCACCGGCGGCGTTTCGGCCAGCTACGCCATGGTCGGCGACCTCAATATCGCCGAGCCCAAGGCGTTGATCGGCTTCGCCGGCCGCCGGGTCATCGAACAGACCATCAAGCAGCAGTTGCCGGACGACTTCCAGACCGCCGAGTACCTGCTCGAACACGGGTTTGTCGACCACATCGTCCACCGCGGCGCGATGAAGTCCTTTTTGGCCAAGGTGCTGCGTTACGCATCACACGGATAAGCGGAGTGCATATGATCGAGATCGATTTTTCAAAGAAACTGACCCCGTGGGAGATCGTCCAGGTCGCCCGCCACCCCGGCCGTCCCGCCATCACCGACTATATTCAGGGGATGTGCGAAGAATTCGTGGAGCTGCACGGCGACCGTGCGTTCGGCGATGACCGCGCCCTGATCGGCGGCTTCGCCACCATCGGCGGCGAACGGGTGATGCTCATCGGGCAGCGCAAAGGCAAGTCCGTCGAGGAAAACATCCATGCCAATTTCGGCATGGCGAACCCCGAAGGCTACCGCAAGGCGCTGCGCCTCATGAAGCTGGCCGAGAAGTACGGTATCCCCGTGGTCTCGCTGGTCGACACCCCGGGCGCCTACCCCGGACTGGACGCCGAAGCGCGCGGCCAGGCCGAGGCGATCGCCCGCAACCTCACTGAGATGGCGGGGCTGCGCACGCCGTTTGTGGTCGTGATCACCGGCGAAGGCGGCAGCGGCGGCGCCCTCGGAATCGCCGTGGGCGATGTCGTCCTGATGATGCAGTACGCCGTCTACTCCGTGATCTCCCCGGAAGGCTGCGCCTCGATCCTCTGGCGCGATGGGAAGAAAGCGCCCGAAGCCGCCGAAGCGCTCAAGATCACCTCTGAATCGCTAAAGAAGCTCGCCGTCATCGACGAGATCATCGCCGAGCCGAAGGGCGCCGCCCACAGCGACCCCGGCCAGGCGATCGACGCCGTCAAGAAGGCGATTCTCAAGCACCTCAAGGCGCTCAAGAAGCTCGATACCGACACCCTCGTCCAGAAGCGTTACGACAAATACGCCGCGATGGGGCGCTAGCCGCCCTGCGCCGCAAAAATTGCTGCTTTCTTCAGGCGGGCGCCAGGCATCGGCTATGACGACGAAGGAAAAGACCTGTGGGCGATGCTGCCGCGCGGCCCGCTGGACCGCCATCGTCGGGTTGGTCGGCTGTGCCGCCTTCGGCGCGTACACCAGCGGCCGCCTGGCATGGCGGAAGTTCCGCGACCATCGCGCGTACCTGAACCAGCCGGCGCCAATCCCCTGCAGCAAGCGGCCCGGTCCCCCGCGCGAGACCGGCACGCCGGTCATGGAACTGACGGACGACAACGCGCAGCGCATGACCGGGATGGAAGACTACGTCAATGTGCGCTGGTTCGATATCAACGACAACCCTTATTCGCGCGACTTCATCGCCTCTTTCCGTTACGCAGACACAGATCCCGGCGGCCCGCTGGTGCGAATCCGTATCGAGCCGTCGGGCGAAACCTTGCGCGGCCGGCTGGAGGCGCGGCGGCTCAAGCCGAATTTCGCCTACCAGATCAAGCTGCGCGGCATCCCCGGTGATCGCCGCAGCTTTGAGGCCATCGGCTACGCGGGCCGCTGGCGCCTGCCCGGCCAGGGCACGAACTACAGCGACGAGGACTACGAGAACTCCCCCGACCAGGCGGCCGTGGAAGCCTATTTGCTGTTCGACTACTTCATCACGGATCGCGAGGGCAACGCCGCGCGCAATTTTGCCCTGGACAGCAGCCTGCACGTGCTGTGGCGCGAGGATCAACGGCCGAATGAGGCGCCGTTGGAAGACATGGCGGTCGCCGTCGTGGATGCAAGCGATCCGGCGACCTACATGAACCCGCTCGACCGCCACGGCATCCAGAGGGTGTTTGCGGAACGCGAAATGTCGCGCTACCGGTCCGCCGACCAGGTCACGCGCCTCCCGCCGGGCGATTATCGCGCGGAACTCGTGCTCACGGAAGAGAGCTTCCACGCCAACGCCATGGACGGGGGCTTCTGGGCGACCGTCTACCGCTGCCCGATTTCCTTCACGATCCTCGCGCCGGCCGCCGCCAGCGTCAACCCGTCCGGCCCGGGGCGGCGGTAGACGGCGTCTACGGCGCCTGCACCTGAAGTCCGAGGATGGGGATGCGGAGACCAACGAGCGGAGACCGTCCCTACTCGACCTGCAAATCATGATCGTCCAGGGGGTTTGCAGGAGTAGACAAACGCCTCGGAATGTGCGATATTCCCCACGTTCGTTTTGAGCCCCTCCACCCCCAATCCCGGTGATCGCCCATGGCCGAACTGATCGTTGCGCTGGATGTGTCGACAACCGCAGAGGCCGAAGCGCTCGTGACGCGCCTCGGCGATGCGGTCTCCTTCTACAAGATTGGACTTGAACTCTTCACCGCCGGCGGTCCCGATGTGGTGCGGGCCGTCACGGCGCAGGGAAAGCGGGTGTTTCTCGACCTGAAGTTGCACGACATCCCCCGCACGGTCGAGCGCGCCGTCACGGCGGGGGCCGCGCTGGGCGTCAGCCTCATGACGGTCCACGCCTCGGGCGGCCGCGCCATGATCCGCGCCGCCGCCGAGGCCGCCCGTTCCTGCGGCCCGTCGGCGCCGCGCATCCTCGCCGTGACCGCCCTGACCAGCCTCGATCAGAACGACTTGGCCGATCTGGGAATCGCCCGCCCGCTCCGCGAGCACGTCACGGCCATGGGCCTCCTCGCCGTGCGCGAAGCCGGCGCCGACGGCATTGTCTGCTCGCCGCAGGAGGTCGCCGCCATGCGCGCGGCCCTCGGCCCGGCCGCGCTGCTGGTCACCCCCGGCGTGCGGCCCGCGGGCGCGGCGGTCGGCGACCAGAAGCGCGTCGCCACGCCGGCGGCCGCCGTTCGCGACGGCTCGACCCATCTTGTCGTCGGACGTCCGATCGTGGAAGCACCCGACCCCCGCGCGGCGGCCCTGGCGATCCAAGCCGAGATGCGCCAGGCGCTTTAGAATTATGACCTCCGCCGACATTCCCGCCGTCAACCGGCTGTTGAAAAAGGCCTTCGCCAGCACCCCCGCGCCGGTCATTGATCTGGTTGCGGCGCAAACCCGCGACCCGTTCCACGTGCTGGTCGGCGCCATCCTCTCGGCCCGCACGCAGGACGCCACCACGGCGGCCGCGTGCCGCCGCCTGTTCCCGCGCGTGAACACGCCCGGCGACCTGCGGACCCTCGCGGCGGCCGATCTCGAGCGCCTGATCTACCCCGTCGGCTTTTACCGCGACAAGACCCGCCATCTCAAGGCCCTGCCCGACGCGCTCGACGCCCATTTCGGCGGAACCCTCCCCGACACCGTGGAGGCGCTCTGCGAGCTGCCGGGGGTCGGACGCAAGACCGCCAACCTGGTCGTTGCGCTCGGATTCGGCAAACCCGCGATCTGCGTCGATGTCCACGTCCACCGCATCAGCAACCGGCTCGGACTGGTCCGGACACGTACCCCGTTCGAAACCGAGATGGCGTTGCGCGCCATCCTGCCGGTCCGCTACTGGCGCACCTGGAACTCTTGCCTGGTCGCTTTCGGTCAGACCCGCTGCCGTCCCGTCAGCCCGCATTGCGCGGGATGTCCATTGAGGGCATTCTGCTGCGAGGGATACACGCCCAGGATATGCACCGTTTCGGCGACCGCGCGCAGCCGCGCGAGCGTCGGGGCATAGCCGGCATCGGTGATGGCGCCCTCGGCCTCGACAAAAAAACCGTATTGCCACGGCCGGCCCTGAAGCGGCCGCGACTGGATGAACGTCAGGTTCAGGCCGGCGGCCTGGAACGGCTCCAGAATGTGCAGGAGCGCACCAGGACGGTTGGGCACGATCAGGTGCAGCAGCGAATGGATGGCGCCCGCGAACGACGCGGAGGGAGACGGCGCGCGGCCGCGGACAACCGTGACAAAGCGCGTCTCGTTGGCGGCGCTGTCCTGGATGTCTTCGGCGACCGTGGTCAGCCGGTAAAGCGAGGCCGCCAGGAAGGTGGACACCGCGGCCGCCTCCGGCTCGCCGGCCACGCGCCGCGCGGCCTCGGCGGTGCTGTCGAGCGGCGTCTGGACCGCTCCGGGGAGGTGCGCATCGAGCCAGTTCCCGCATTGCGCCAGCGCCTGAGGATGGCTGTAGACCGTCTGAATCGTGTGCAGGCCGCCGCCCGGAGCGACCGCCAGGCAATAGCGGACGCGCAGACCGAATGCGGCGGTGATCGTCACGCCCGGGGTGGCGGCCAGCAGGTCGAGCGTCTGCGTCACGGGCCCCTCGACCGCGTTCTCGATCGGCACCACCGCCGCCGCGTCGGGCCGTCCGCCCAGCCGGGCGAAGACCTCCCTGAATGACCGGCACGGACAACAGTCGTCAGACCCGCCACTCCAGCGAACCGCGGCCTCCTGCGAATTCGTCCCTTCCGGCCCGAGATAGAGAATCATCGCACAGATCCTTGCTTAGGTGTCGAGGTAGACCACCCCGCGCGCGCCCTTCTCGACTACGCCGATCACCGCGGGTTCGGCCCGGCACCGTTTGAGGATGTCCAGCGCGCGCGCGCCGTCGGCCTTTCGGACCATCACCACAAAGCCGATCCCCATGTTGAACACCCGGTACATCTCGTCACGGTCCACCCGCCCCTGATGCTGCAGAAAGTTGAACAGCATCGGCGGCTTCCAGGCGTTCCGGTCGATCACCGCCCGGCAGCCTTCCGGCAGCACGCGCGGGATGTTGTCCGGGAACCCGCCGCCGGTGATGTGCGCCATCCCCCGCACGGCGACGCCGGCCATCAGTTTCGTGACCGGCTTGAGAAAGCTGCGGTGGACGGACAGCAGGATGTCGCCGATCGTCGCGTGGGTGCCCGGCAGGCAATCCTTGATCGTGAACCCGCACTGGTCGAACAACACCTTGCGCGCCAATGAGAAACCGTTGGTCTGCAACCCGCCGGAGGCCATCCCGATGATCACGTCGCCCGGCTTGATCTGCTTGCCGGTGATCACCTTCTTGCGCTCGACCGTTCCGACGATGGTGCCCACCAGATCGTACTCGCCCAGCGGGTACAGCCCCGGCAGCTCGGCGGTCTCGCCGCCCAGCAGCGTGCACCCGTTCTCCTGGCACGCCTTGCACAAGCCGGAAACCACGTCATGAAAGATCGTCTGATCGAACCGCGACGTGCCGATGTAGTCCATGAAAAAGAGCGGCCGGGCGCCCTGCACCAGGATGTCATTCACGCAGTGGTTGACGAGATCCTGCCCCACGGTGTCGTGCCGGCCCGCCAGCACGGCCACCTTGAGCTTGGTTCCCACACCGTCGGTGCTGGCGACCAGCAGGTGTTCCTTGCCCGGCGACGCGAACAAACCGCCAAAACTGCCGATGCCGCCGACCGCGCCGCTGGTGGCCGTTGCGGCCACCAGCTTTTTGATCGACTGCAGGCCGGACATCTTGGAATCGATGTCCACCCCCGCCTGCGCGTAAGCCGATACCCGAGCCGCCTGAACTGTCTTATCTGCCGCCATGTCTGCCGCCCCCTGCCGGACCTCGCCCGCAAAACTCCTGCACATGTCCGGTCCGCGCATAGGATAGCCAAACCCGAGGGGAATAATCCAGATAAAAGTGAAACGATTATTCGATTGCCTCCGCTGCGCTGTTAGTCTATCATCTGGAGTTGTTTGCGCCGCTCGGTGCGGCCGTGCTGCAGAGGAAAGTCCCGTTATGTCGCTCGGAGTCGGTATCGTCGGCCTGCCGAATGTGGGCAAATCCACCCTGTTCAACGCCCTGACGCGCGCCCAGAACGCGGAGGCGGCCAACTACCCCTTCTGCACCATTGAACCGAACAAGGCGACGGTGCCGGTCCCCGACAGCCGGCTCGACGCGCTCGCCCGGATCGCCAAACCAGGCAAGATCGTCCACGCCACGGTCGATTTCATCGACATCGCCGGCCTCGTCCGGGGCGCCTCGACGGGCGAAGGCCTCGGCAACAAGTTTCTCGCCAACATTCGCGAGGCCGACGCGATCCTTCACGTGGTCCGTTGTTTCGAGGACGACAACGTGGTGCATGTCGAGGCCGGCGTCGACCCGCTCCGCGACATCGGCATCATCGAGACCGAGCTGGTGCTGGCCGACATCCAGTCGCTCGAGAAGCGGCTGGACCGGATCGGCCGCCAGGCCCGCGCCGACAAGGACCTGCGCAAGGAGGTCGACGCGATGACGGCGCTGATGGCCCATCTGAACGGCGGCGTCCCGGCGCGCTCCTTCCCGCGCGCCGAGGGCGATCCGATCCTCCCCATCCTCGTCGAAATGAAGCTGCTCACCGACAAGCCGGTCATTTACTGCGCGAATGTCGGCGAAGGCGATCTGGCGGCGGAAAACGCCGCCGTGGCCGCCGTTCGCCGCCACGCCGTTTCGGTTGGCGCCGATGTCGTGGTGAGCGCCGCCCGCATGGAGGCCGAGCTGATCGGCATGTCCGATGGCGAGCGGGCCGACTTTCTCGCGTCCTACGGCCTCTCCGAAAGCGGCCTGGACCAGACCATCCGCATGGCCTATCACACCCTCGGACTCGCCAGCTTCTTCACGGCCGGCCCGGTCGAGGTTCGCGCCTGGACCTTCCGCCGCGGCTGGACCGCGCCCCAGGCCGCCGGCGTGATCCACTCCGATTTCGAGCGCGGCTTCATCCGCGCCGAGGTGATCACGTTCGACGACTACGTCCGCCTCGGGGGTGAAGGTCCCTGCCGCAGCGCCGGGCTTCTCCGCACCGAGGGCAAGGAGTATGCGGTTCGCGACGGCGATGTGATGCACTTCTTGTTCAATGTATAAGCCCGACGGGGGAAGGGAGAGGGACGCCATGCCCGATTCCATGCCGGTATCCCAGACCGACCTGATCGCCTATTTCGGCGTTCCGGACATCCTCTGCCACGCGCCGCAACGGAACCGCGACGACATCATCCGCACCCTCGTCTACCGGCTCGCGGGCAACCACGGCCTCGCCGATCCGCAGGGCATCACCGAGGCGGTCATCGCGCGTGAACAGTCGACCTCCACGGTCATGCCGCACGGGGTCGCCGTCCCGCACGCCCGCCTCCCCGGCATCGACCGCCCGTTTGTGGCGATCGCCACCTCGCGGGACGGGTTCGCGTTCGACGGCCAGAACGTCTTCCTGGTGCTGCTCCTCCTGGTGCCGATGGACAAGCCGGCGCTCTATTTGAAAACCCTCCGGTCCATCGCCAGCGTGCTGCGCGAAGACGATGCCTCGCGGATCATCACCTCCCTGAAGACCGCCGAGGAGGTCATGCGGTTCTTCCAGACCGGCGGCCTGAAGCTTCCCGCCTGCATCTGCGCCGCCGACATGATGGTCGCCCCCCGCATCACCCTGCGCGAAAACGCCAGCCTGAAGGAGGCCATTGACCTGTTCTCGGAGCATGATTTCGACGAAGTTCCCGTTGTGGACAAGGAGGGCGACCTCGTCGGCGTGGTCAGTGTCAGCGCCCTTCTGAACGTCTGCCTGCCCGACTATCTGCTGTGGATGGACGATTTGTCGCCCATCCAGGATTTCGAACCCTTCGCCGAAGTCCTGCGCAAGGAGCATAACACGTGGCTGCACGAGATCATCTCCGAGCGGTACGCCTTCGTCCAGGTCGCCTCGCCCGCCATCCAGATCGCCGCCGAGCTGGCCCGGCAGAACACGGCCCACTGCTACGTCCTGAACGGCAAGCGCCTCGCCGGCGTCATCACCCTCCGCGCCTTCCTCCACATCATCTTCAGGGCCTGATCCGATGAGCACATCCAGCAATCCGCATCCCGTCTCCGTCAAGACCCGGCTGGCGAAGTTCGCGGCCCTGCTCGCCGTCACCGCCACCCTCGGTTGGCTGGCCAATCTGGCCGGAATTGCGGCGGAGGGCCGGCAGCTCGTCGCCGTCTGCACGTTCATCGCGGTCATCTGCACCACCCTCTTCTTCTGGGAATACCGCCTCGCGGCCGCCTTCCTCGGCATCGCCCTGCTGATCGCCACGCGCGTCTTCACCCTCAAGGGGCTGCTCGCGGCGACCGAGCTGGACATCATCCTTTTCCTCATCGGCATGATGACCATTGTCGGCGTTCTCAAGGACCTCGGCCTGTTCACGTGGATCATCCAGACCGTCATCGGGTTGCGTCGGATGAACGGCTGGCTCTTCACCCTGATCCTCGGCCTCCTTTCCGCCGTCATGGCCTCGCTCGTCGATGAGGTGACGTCGATCATCGTCATGCTGGCGCTCGTCTTCCAGGTCTGCGACACCCTCAAGCTGAAGCCCGCGCCGTTCGTGCTGATCGCGGTCATGGCGACTAATATCGGCTCGTCGGCGACGATGCTCGGCAATCCCGTCGGCGTGTTCATCGGCACCAAGGCCGGGTTCTCGTTCGGGTACTTTCTGGAGCACGCCACCCCGGTCGCCGCCGTCTGCATCCTGGTCGCCATCACCGCGTGCATGATCTGGTACCGCCGCGAGATCCGCCTGATGTCCGTGCGGATGATCGAGCGCCGCGCGGCCAACGAGGGGCTCGGCCCCCTGTTCCGCATCCCCCACCGCCGCGGGCTGGCGATCCTGCTCGGCACCGTGGCGCTGATCGCCTGCCACCACCGGTTCGAACTGCTGCTCGGCCTGGTCGGCCCCGGCGTCCTGCCCGACATTGCGGCGCAGAACAAGAACGCCTTCCTCATCGTCACGCCGCTGATCGTCGCGGGGCTGCTGATGTTTTACCGGCCCAACCGGGCGCGCCACTACATCGAGCACGAGGTGGAATGGTGGACCCTGCTCTTCTTCATGATGCTCTTCGCCGTGGCCGGCGGGCTGGCGCAGCAGGGCGTCACCGCGGAGCTGGCGAACAAGCTCAACGCGATGGTCACCGGCGGCCCCCAGGCGATGGTCCCCTTCGTCCTGTTCATCTCGGCCGTCGGTTCGGCGTTTGTCGACAACATCGTCTTTGTCGCCGCCTTCACCCCGGTGATCCAGGTGCTTCAGAACACCGACCCCGGCTTCTCGCTCCTCTGGTGGGCGCTCCTGTTCGGCGCGTGCTTCGGCGGCAACATCACGGCGATCGGATCGACGGCCAACATCGTCGCCCTCGGCATGTACGAAAAGCGCTACCACGCGCAGGTCGGATTCCTGGAATGGCTGAAGATAGGATCCATCGTGGGCCTGCTCACCGGCCTCACCGCCTGGGGCCTGATGGCCGCGCTGCCTGCGTTCGCCCCGGAAGGCACCCCGCATCCGACCCGCCCGGCATTGTCCGCCCCGGCCCCGTGAAGCGAACGATCCGGCCATGACACGTTGGCCGCCGTTGGATTTAAGGGCAGGGCGCGCCCAGACCGTTTCAAGGCCTGGGGTGGACGTTGCGCCACCTGGCGACCTTGCGCAGAAGCGCTTCGCCCTCCTCGATCGAATGGACCCAGGTCGAGATGTGCAGGCCCTCGGGACTCAGATGCTCCATGAACAGGTCGTACTCGTCCACGCCCAGCCACAACTGCAGCCCTTTGCCTGCGGCCTGGCAGCGCTGGTAGACCGGCAACCAGTCGGACGCACGCCCATGACCGGCGCCGAAGACCCATTGAATCGCGTTCAGTTCCTTGATCTCCAGCAGGCTGTCCAGATGCCCGAGGGCGTTCGGGCCGTCCAGGTGGTAGATCGAGGCTTCCAGCGCGCGGCACTCCTCGGCCAGTCCCGGCAGGAAGAACTCATCGAACATCGCCGGGGAGACCATACAGGAAAAGTCGTTCGAGGGGACGAACCACTTGCGCGTGGAAACAATCCCGGGCCACGACGTGATGGCCTGCCCGGCGGCATGCAGCCGCTCCCACGAGAGATCGAAAACCTGAAAGTAGAGGTCGGTCACCTTGCGGACCAGCCGCTTGACCTCATCCGGCGACTCGATCAGGTCGATGTTGAACGCCTGCGGGTCACGGAATGCCGCCGCCGCGTCGCCGCCGGAGTGGAAGTCGGTCAGGCCGGTGTAGAACGTGCCGCGCCCCCTGGCCAGCAGCGTGTCGGTCAGAGCGCACATGGCTCGCCAGTAGGCGTTATCCGGATCGAACGTGATGGCATCGATCCCGTCCCAGTCATGCAGATTGGGCTTCGACCAGGCCGTGCTCTCGCCGAACTCAAGCTCCATCCCCAGAAAACCGTTGAATATCTCGGGACCGAGGTTCGGGTAGACGTAGGGAAGCGCATCTCCCAGATAGTCCGTGTTCATCACGCTCGCCAGCGTGCAGTCGGCCACATACTCGAAATCCATCCATCGCTCCCGGTGCGACGCGTGGGTCTTGGGCGCCGGCCTTGGATAATGCGGGTCGCTCTTCGAAGTATAGATGCAAACCACCGGCCGATCGATAATCGCCCGGTCCCAGAACGCATCCACCCTCGCCAGGCGCTTCTCCCAGTCGGGAATCCCGTCTATGCCCCTGAGCGATGCCAGTCTCTGAGCAGACATGTCTCTCCCTCGCACGCGGCTCCGTAAGACGGGGCGGGGGCCGATTGCCTCCACGGGCATCGGTCTTCGCGTTTTCCCCGTCCCAATCCTCCTCACATCGGCGCATCAGGGCCGATCGGCATGGACTGGTCGCCGACCTGCACCGCGTCTCCCGACAGCACCAGCGTCTCCGCCACAATGACCTTGAAACCATGCGGATCGAGCACGGTGCAGCGCACCATGGCCGAGCGCCCGCCGTCAAGCTCCGCGAGCCAGTTCGCGTCCGGCAGCGTCAGCCGGACCGTCGCCCGGCCGCCGGGCGGGCAGGAGACCTTCACGTCCGTGAACGCCCGGATGCACGTCATCCAGATGCTCGACAGGGCAAACTGGAAGCGGAGCGTGCATTGCGAGAGGTCGATGCTGTTGAACTGGTTCTCGATCTCGAAGTTGATGTCGCGCTGCCCCTTCTGCCAGGCCAGCCGCCGGGGGAACTGCACAGGGCTGTAGGCCACGCGCATCGCCCAGAAGAACGGCTTGGGCGTCAGGTCGGCGCACATCACCCCCCAGTCGTTGTCCTCGGCCAGCCGCATCCACCCCCAGGGGTTCTCCTCGGCTTTGACGGAAACAGAGGCGCAGATCCACGGAAAGAACGTCCCGCCGAGGCAGGTGCGTTCGCTTCGCATGAAACCCCACTCGCGATCCAGGCGGTCCTGAAAGACCTGCAGCGTGCTCTTCCCCGTGAAAGGCGCCTCCTGCACATCGTCAATGATGCTGGCATACGGCGAGTTGAGCAGGTCCGGAATCATGTTGAAGAGGCCCCACTCGGAACTGAACCACACGCCGCTCCAGCCGCGCGCCAGCGCCTGCTTGCGCGTGCAGACATCCAGCTCCCCCTCCCAGCTGCGCGGGTTCTCGAAGCGGCCCGCCTCGATGAAGCCCTTGGGGAGCTGGAACGTGTAGTGCGTGTCGGCGATGTCGCCCACGCGCAGCTCAAAAACCCCCTTGATTTTGTTGGCCGGCCCCGGCGGCGGGAACATCGTCGGCCGGCCGGGGTCCAGCAGCTTGCAGAACCGGTCGTATATCCGCAGGTGATTCCAGCCGTCCTCCGCCACGGCGGCGCGCTCCGGAATGTTCTCGTTTCCCACGCTCCAGACCATCAGCGACGGATGGTGCCGGTCGCGGCGGACGCCGCTTTCGATACGCAGCAGCGCCGGCCCGACCCACTCGGGGTCGTGAATGTAGTTGGTCCCCCAGTCGATCGGGAGTTCCTGCAGCAGGTAGAAACCCATCTCGTCGCACAGGTCGCTCAGGTCGCGCGGGCCGAGGTAGTGCGTCCGGATGCAGTTGACGTTCGCCTTCTTCATCATCCCGAGGCAGCGGCGCAGCCACTCCCGGGGGGTGTGCATCCCGTGCTCCGGGTGGAACGTCAGGTGGTTGACGCCGCGGAACTTGATGAATTTGCCGTTGAGCCGCGGCCCGTCCGGCGAGAGGTCCAGGCGACGGAAACCGGTGCGGTAGGTGATCGTCTGGTCGGCCTGCCCGGGCACGCGCAGCGCCATCCGGACCGTGTAGAGATTCGGCGCCTCATCATTCCAGAGCTTGGGCGCGGCCACGGCCAGCTTGATCGCCGCCTCGGAGCGCCCCGCCGGCGGCACCGCCACGGACTTCTCCATCCGGGCCACCACGGCGCCCCGGTCGTCGAGCAGTTCGACGGTGAGCGCCGCCCGGGCCGCGCCCCCGTGGCTGCGGATCACGACCGTCCCCTCCACCGTCCCCTTGTCGAACTTCTTGCCGAGCGAACTGATCAGGTGGTAGTCGTCCACCAGGACCGGCTCCACGGTGAACAGGCAGGCCGGCTGGGCCAGACCGGCGAACTCCAGCGAGTGCCGCACCATGTCCATCTTCAGGAACTTGTGCTTGCGCAGGAGGCGCACGGCGACCAGCGCCTCGGCACCCGGCGCCACCCGGCCGGTGATGTCGAACTCCACGGGCGTCAGGCCGCTGAGGTGCTCGCCCAGCAGTTCGCCATTGAGGTAGATGCGCCCCGCCGGATAGATCGCGTCGAACCGCAGGATCACCCGCTTGCCCCGCCACTCGGCGGGGATCCGCACGCGGCGGCGGATGACGGCGCCATCCTCGTCCTGGATATGCTCCATCGTGATCCGGTTCCAGTTGGACGGAGGCGGCTTGCCATCGGCCTCGGGATCGGCATAGAGGACCTTGCCGGGCTGCAGGACGGTTTCCCAGGCCGTGTCGGCGCAGGGCGCGGAGACCAGCGTGGCTTCCGGCTTGGCAAACGGCCAGCGCGCCACCTGCCACGCGCCATCCAAGCTGAGGGCGCACCCGTCCGGACACGGGGTCTGCTTCACCGGGGTGATCGGCGTGCTCTGACCATTGGAGAAGCGCATGGCCGTGGCCTTGGCCGCCGTGAGCTGCAGATTCAGGATCTTCTTGCCGTCAACAATCATAAACCATCTCTTTCCTTGCGATTACAACGGACACCCAGGCGGCCGCATGTGCGCCCAGTCCTGGAGAGGCGGTAAGTATCGCAGCCTTCCCGCAGCCATGCAACTCAATTTAAGCGGCACTCCATAAGGAACTTTTCTAAAATCCGCTCCATGGCTGAGTTCCAAATAATCCCCACACAAACCCGGAAGCGCCATACACAATCGGAAGCCCCCTAGGCGGTCCCCAGAAAGTCCGCAAAGGACAACACGTGTATGCCCTGCATCCAGCGGGCGGGGTAATGTCGTTTGTTCCCCGTCACCAACACACGACTCAGCGAGAGCGCCGCCTCCACAAAAACAAGATCGTCCTGATCCGGGAAATGCGCCCGGTTCTTGGCCAAGGCAAATGAAGCGGGAAGGCCCATGCACCGGAACGCATCGATGATGGCGTGCACACGCTCCGGGGAAATGTTGAATTTTGGCCGGCTCAGCACATCATCATATTCCGCAAGGATGGCATCTGAGATGATGGGGCGACAGTGGCCCTCAAGAATGGCATTCACAACCTGCCCCGGAATACTATCCGGAAACAGTATCCCGGACACAATGACGTTCGTATCAAACACCGCTTCTGAAATCATACATGCGCCAATCTCGTTTTCCGCTCCGCGCGCACGGCTTTGATCTCCGCGTCCACATCGCTCATCGACAGGGCTGCCTCTCGCTTCATCCGTGTGTCCCGACGGATGGCCGAAACCGCCAATCGCGCCCGCGCCAGGCGGATAGCCTGCTCCAGCTCCAGCGGATTCTCATCCTTGCCTAATTGGACCATAAGCGCCATGGGCACGCCGTTGTTGGTCACCAACGCGGTCCCGTATCTCGCCAAGGTCTCGCGCACCAGCAACGGAGCCTTCAAATCTTTAACAGCCAAGTAGTTCATGGAAGAGAGCATAATCTGATTATCAGGATATTGTCAAGTCCTTCCATTTCAGCCCAGCAATTCTAATGATGGCGCACCCGTACGGTCGAAATCGAAATCGCTATCGCTATCGGGATCGAATGCCTTGCAATTTCGTCGATTTCGGTCCCGATCCCGATTT
>CAZDLY010000019.1:0-37449 GCA_964506575.1 uncultured Akkermansia sp.
GCCCGACCGTCGCCGCCTCCGGCTGACGCCCGTCGGCCCCGGCCGCCACGCCAACCGCCGTCGTCATCCGCTGCGCCGCGCCGCCGCCCGTATCGGCCGCACGGGCGACCGTTGCGGCTGCCGGTCCGCCTCCGACCGGTCCCGTTGCGGCTGCGGCGCGGCGCGGCGCGCTGGCCGCCAGCGTGACCGTCTCCGCCGCCACCGCAGCGGTTCCGGCCGCCTGCCGCTCCGGTCCGAGGCTCTCCGGATGCGCCGCCTCGGGCGCCGCGCCACCGGGCGTGACACGCGCCAGTCCGACCGTCGCGGCCTCCGGCTGACGCCCGTCGGTTCCGGCCGTCACGCCGCCCGCCGCCGCCTTCCGCTGCGCCGTTTCTCCATCTGCCACGGCCCGATGCAGTTCAACCGATCGTGCGGCATCGGCCTGCGCCATTCGTTCCGCCCGTTTGGCCGACGCCTGCCGGATCTCTTCCGGATTCGCCTCCGCGGTCGGCGCCGGTTCACGTTCCGCTTCATCGGCCAGCCGCTCAATCCCGCCGGGCTTGCGCTCATGCGTCTGTGCCTCCATCGCCGCCACGGCGCTGGCGCTGAGGTCGGGTTGCGCGAGATTGGCTGCGGCGCGTGCCTCGGCTGCGGCGAGCGACAGCTCCGCCCGGGCCTGCTTGTCCAGTTCCGACGGCGTGTCCTTCACGGCGATGGCGCCCGCTGCGGGCGCGATCGAGAACCCCAGTTTCTCCTCGAGCGCCCCGACTGTCACCGCCAGCGTGGGCGAGATTTGCTCCAGGGTCACCACCCGCGTCTGCAACAGCAGATCCAGGGACAACAGAAACACCAGCACATGCATGACCAGGCTTGCCGCAAAATACTTGGCGAGCCGGTTTTCTTCGCCGCGCGTCATCCGCCACAGCAGATACAGGAGAATTAATAGCAGGAGCAGCACCGCCGCGATTCGCCACGCATTGTAGCCTCCGACAGCGGCGGCGGGGGGAGACGTCGGTTCGGCGACGGCGGCGGACGGGGCAACTTCCGCCTCCGGTTCGGGTGGCGACGGTTCGATCACCGGTTCGGGTTCGGGGGCGGATTCAGGTACCGGTTGAGTGACCACCACCGGATCCGGCTCGGGTGCGCGTTCAGGATCGGCAGTGACTACGGCTTCAGGTTCAGGAACGACGACCCCCACAGTCCAGGGAACCTCGACCGTGTCCCATCCCCAACTGACCGAGACCCGACCGGTGAGCTGGGTGGTGGACCCGATGCCCGCGGTTCCGATCACGATCTGCCACCGTGTGGTTTCGACCCCCAGCGTCACGTCGCGAACGCCGCCGGAGCGGCCGTCAAACCCCAGCGTCACCGCCTGCACGCGGCAGGCGCGGTCGACGGCCTGCACCACGCCCCACACCGTGCCGGTCACCGCCTGCCCCGGCGCGACAGTATTCCACGCCAGCTCCCGGGGGCCGATGGCAATGGGCGGCGCGCGGATGCGCACACCGACATTCACCTCGGCGCGGGGAAGCTTGCCGACGGCCACCACGACCTGTCCGGAGGACATGCCGGGGCGCGCGTCACGGCCCGCCGTCACGGCCAGCCCCAGTTCGAGCTGACGCCCCTCGGGGATGTCTCCGCCGCTCTGCAACAGGGACACCCCTCCCGCGCGGAACCCCTGCACGTCGGCGGTGAAGCGTCCGCGCCCCGCGATCACCACCCGTCCCGTCACCGTGCAACCGGGGTCGAGTTCCAAAACCAGCGGCTTGGGCTGCACCCAGAGCGCGTCACGCCGCATCGGCGCCACGCGCTGCCTCTGGACGGCGACGCGTTGAAAGGGATGACCGGCGTCGGTGACGCCCCGTGCCGTCGCCTGCCAGAGCGCCGGGCCCGCGCCGGCCGGAACGACAAAACCCTCGAAATAGCCCCGTTCGATCCATTCGAGTATCTGTTGGGCGCCGCCCGTGCCGGTCGTCAGCGACACGTCGCAGCCGCGGGTCATCGCCACCCCCTCGCGCAAGACCAGAGCCGCCACCGCCTGGGGGACGGCGTCGGTCACCACGCCCGTGGGCGGGAACAGCACGAGTTCCAGATCACTTTCGGCGGTCGCGGCCAATGTGCCGAGGCCCGTGGCCCGCCACAGACCCCGTGCAGGGGCATACCGCTCGGCCAGGGCATCGCTCGCGCGGGCCGTCCCTAACGCCACCGCCGCTCCGCCGTCCGGGGGTGTGATCACGGCCTGTACATCCTCGTCCGCGGCCAGCGTCAGCGTCAGCAGGCGCACGCTGTCGTCAACCGGAACGTCGGCATCATCCGTCGTGAGATCCCAGGCGCCGATCGTCACCGAGTTGTGGATGGCCAGCACGATTTCCTGAAAAATCGCCTCCAGGCGGGTCATGTCGGGCGCAAACGAGAAGGTTCCGCCGGTATTCTGGGCGATGCGATCCAGGGTGTTGCTATCAGCCAGTGTGGAGAGTCCGACGGTATAGACCGGGATGCGCGAGGCCGCGAATCGGCGATGGGAGTCCTCATAGCGGCCCGGCTCGTCCCGGCCGTCCGACAGCACGACGACGATCTTGCGGGAGTCGGGGAGGGTGGCGAGGGTTTGGTCGGCCAGGATGAGCGCCGCGTCGAGATCGGTCGAGCCGCGCGCGACCAGACCCGCCATGGCGTGTTCGAACGCCTCAGCGTCAGCCGGCGGGGTGGGGGACAGAAGCAGGCGCGGCCGCCGTTCAAAAGCGACCACCGAGAGGGTGCGCACGACGCCGCGGCTGGCGGCGATGCGAGCAAAGAGGGTCAGCGCGGAGACGCGCAGACGCGCGGGATCGGTCTTGCGCATGCTGAACGAGTCGTCGATGACCAGCGCCACGTCTATCCGGCCGGCTGCGGCCTGCACCGCTTGCGGGAGGCGCAGCTCGCGCGCACCGTTGGCGCCCTCCGCGCGCAGCACGAGGTCCGACAGTCCCGCTGCGGCCGCAGGCCACCCGCCCACGTAAATCTGCCAGCCACCGCCGACCGGCCGGGCATACACGCGGCGCACGTCCCCCGATCCGGAAGGTCCTTCCACGCGCGCCGAGAACGCGGTGGCGCCGGGCGCCTCGTCCGCGCCGAGGAGCACAAAACCGTAATGGCCGCGGGACTCGAACGTCGCGGCGCGGGCGGCTGCGGCGCACCCCACGCACGCGCACAGCAGCGCACGCCGGGTGAACCGTTTGAACCACTCCGTTGTCGGCTGTTCCGTCGCCACACGCCCTCCGTCCGGTGATCGGCAGACCGCGCGCCGTTCTACTCATCCGTCTGAAACGTCGCCACGGACACCTGCGTGATCTTCGCCTTCTCGCAGGCGTTGAGCACCTTCACAAAATCGGTATGCCGCGACCGCTTGTCACAGCGGATCACCACCGAGACGCTGCCGTGCTGGCGTTGCGCTTCGGCGAAGAGGCCGTCGAGCTGCTCGATGGTCAGCATCCGCTGGTTCACCACGATCGCGCCCGCCTCGCTGACGTTCACGACGAGCAGATCGGGCAGCTTGGCCCGTTCGCCCCCCTCGGTCGCGGGGGCCAGGCGGATGGTGATGTCCTTTTCGGCCTCATAGAAGGTCGTTGCCACGAGGAAGAAGATCAGCAGGAGGAACACGATGTCGATCAACGGCGCAATGCGCACGCCGCTGCCCTCGTCGTCCTGGCATAATGCGCGCATGTCGTCCCCCCGGTTATCGCTTGAGGCCCTTGCGCATGGCCGCCACGATCTCGAGCGCGGCGTCCTCCATTTCGCGCAACAGGTTATCGGCTCGGATGCGGAAGACATGGTAGACGATGACGGACGGGACGGCGACAAGCAAGCCGAACGCCGTGGTGAGGAGCGCCTCGCTGATTCCCTCGGCCAACAGCTCGGTCCGGCCGAGGGCGTTTGACTTGGCCACCACGTCAAACGCCTTGATCATGCCGGTCACGGTGCCCATCAGCCCGAGGAGCGGCGCGACATCGGCCACGATGGCCAGCGGCTTGCAATTGCTGCGCAGGTTGTAAAGAACGCGGCCGCCCTCCTCCTCGAGTCCGGCCTCCATCTCGAAGCCGCCCGACTCGGCCCGCGCCAGACCGCCGCCCACGAGCCGCGCAAACTCCGAGCGCCCGGTCCGGCAGACCTCCTGCGCCTCTTCCAGCCGTCCCTCGCGGGCCAGGCCGAGGAGGCGCTCATGGAGCTTGGCCGGAAAAATCCGGCTATGGCGCAACCCGATCCACCGCTCAAAGATGAACGCCACCATCACCACCGAGCACAGCAGGATCGGCCACATCAGGGGGCCGCCCCGATCGAACAAGTCCTCGAGGCTCTGGCCGGTGTTCGCCGTCGTCGGCGCTCCCTGCGCCCAAGCCGCTCCGGCCGTCAGCACTCCGGCAGCCGCCATCCAGACCGCTTTGATTCTCACATGTGCCATATCACGCCTCACTTTGAGAAGCTCAACAGCATTTAAAGTGCCTCGTCCGGCGTGATTCGCGGTTCTTCATGGTCACACGCCTCCTATTCATTTTTTTTTCACCCCTCGCGCGGCGGGCGCCCCTTGTGGAAAGGAGGCCCTTGGAGTCGGCCCGGGCCGGGGCGTGGCGGCGGGCGTCCCTTGCCGCCGTCCCCGCCTCTCCCTGCGCCGCGCTGGAAACGGGGCGGCGGGCCACCGCCACGACGGTCCCGGCCGCCGTAATCACGCCCCTGCTGCTGGCGGAGCTGGTCGAGCTGAGTCTGGGCCAGCCCGATGGTCTCCGGTCCGGATTCCGCGTGCTGGTCCAGAATTTTTGACGCCAGCTTGGCGGCCACATCGACCGGATCCGCGCCGCTGGCGATGAGTTCGAGCACCAGCACGCGCCCGTTGGGGGAGATCGCCTGGCTTTCGAGCGCCTCCGTCAGGAGGGCGCGGCGGTTGACCCGCAATTGCTTCAGGCTGGGCACCGGCTGCCCTTCGAGCTTGGTGCCGATCCCGCGCTCGAGCCGCTTGATGGTCTCAAACTCTCGGGGCGTAACCAGCGTGATCGCCGTTCCCTTTTTGCCTGCGCGGCCGGTCCGGCCGATGCGGTGGACGTAGCCCTTGGCGTCGAACGGCAGGTGGTAGTTGAAGACATGCGACACGTCGGGAACATCGAGGCCGCGGGCGGCGATGTCGGTCGCCACGAGGATGTCGCTCGTTCCCTGACGGAAGCCGTTCATGACGGTGTTGCGTTGCCGCTGTTCCATGTCGCCGTGCAGCGCGCGCGCCCCGAAGCCGTGGCTGCTCAGCGCCTCCTGCAGCCGGTCGGTCTCCTCGCGGGTGCGGCAAAAGACGATGGCCTTGCGCGGCCGCAGCGACTCCAGCAGCCGCACCAGCGCGACCTCGCGTTCGCTCTCGGCGATCACATGGTAGATCTGCCGGATGTCCGCCTTGGTCGCCGCCTGGTCCTCGACGGTTCGCACCGAGACCGGATCACGCATGAACTTCGCGGCCAGGCGCCGGATCGGGTCGGGCATCGTCGCCGAGAAGAGCAGCGTCTGGTGCTCCTCCTTCACATGCGACAGGATCTCCTTCACATCGTCGAGAAAGCCCATGTCGAGCATCTCGTCGGCCTCGTCCAGCACCACCATCCACGGACGCATCCCGGCCAGCTTGCCGGAACGGAGCAGATCGAGCAGACGGCCGGGCGTGGCCACCAGGGCGTGCACGCCCCGCTCCAGCATGCGGAGCTGGACGCCGTAGGACTGTCCGCCGTACACCGTCCCGGTCTCCACGCCGGCAAAACGCCCCAGGCGGTGGATTTCGCCGCTGACCTGTGTCGCCAGCTCGCGGGTGGGCGTGATGACCAGCAGCTCGATCCCCCGGTCCAGGGTCATCCGCTGCATCGCGGGCAGGGCGAACGCAGCGGTCTTGCCCGTGCCGGTCTGCGCCTGCGCGATCAGATCACGGCCGGCCAGCACATACGGAATCGCATCGCGCTGGACCGGACTCGGCACCTTGAAACCGGCGGCCTCCACGCCCTTGCGAATCTTGTCGGAGAAATTAAAGGCGGCAAAGGTTCCCGTCTCATCCGCATCCATCGCATCGGCCACATCGGCCGTATTTTGACACACGTCTTCCTGATCCATAGTGACTCCCTCGGTTTTCTGGCCCGGATGAGAATTCTTCAAAAGACCGGCACAGAATCCGCGGATTAAGCCTGAGGCGGCGGAACAGGACGGCACGGGGAAGAATCGCCAAGCACCGTGCAACTGGGGACACTTTAGCAGGTTCGCTGAAAAGGTCAATGAGAAAGGTAATCGGTTATTTCCCTGGCCTTTTCCTGTCCCGCGCTCCTCCCTCCCGGATCCGTTCACATCGGGAGTGTGGCCGATGCGTTTTTTCGTCGGGCGATGACCCGCAGCACGGTGTCGAGGACGCGGTCCAGACGCTGCACCACATCATCGGCGAGGAAGCGAAGGACACAGTAGCCCTGCTCCTGCAGGAGCAGGTCCTTCATCCGGTCGCGGCGATAGGCCGACGGATCGCCCAGATGCTGCGCGCCGTCAACCTCGACCGCCACCTTGAACCGATCGCACAGCAGATCGACCTCCATCGTTTCGGAGTCACCGAACGGGATCGGCAGCTTCCGGTTCAGCGTGAACAGCCCTTCGGTCTCCTTCAGCGTCTCCAGGCGGCGGAACAGAAAGGCCTCGCCCGCGCTTCGCGCCCGTGAGACGCCGGCCATCTCGTCCGTGAGGGTTTTGGCCGCGAACACGAACAAATCGGCGAGCGGGATGTCCACGCCGTCGCGTATCAGCCGCCTCACCGTGGCGGCATAGGTCTCGTTCCACTGGGGGTCCACGGGGAGTTCGACCTCGGGCGGCCACCCCGCCACCGCGCCGGCTGGCAGGAGGATGTGGTAGCCGATCGCCTCGTAGCCGCGGCAGCGCCGGTCGAACATCCTGGCCAGCATGCCGACGTTCAGATCGGCATAGTCGTGGATGTGGACCTCGCGCTTGCCCGCGTCCAGTCGGTGCAGGCGCCCGGCGTACTGCGCGATCACCCCTTTCCAGGAGACGGGCATCGCCAGAAAAAGGGTGTCGAGCCGGGCATCGTCAAAGCCTTCGCCCAGATACCGTCCCGTCGCCAGGATGAGGCGCGGCTGCTCCCGCGGCACCGCCTCCAGCCGCGCGTTCAGTTGCGCCCGTTGCTTCCGGCCGGCGCCGCCCGTGAACACGAAGACCGCCGTGGATTCGGGAATCCGATGCTTCAGCCCCGTCTCCAACACGGCGAGATGATCCACCCGTTCAGACAGGACGACCGGCGAGCGCCCGGCGCCAAGGGCTTCGGCGATCTCGTCGCACAGTTTGGCGTTGCGGGCGGCGTTCAGGCACAGTTCGTTCATGTAGAGATGGAACCGCCTTCGCGGAGCGACCTCCTCGGAGGCTTCCAGGGACGGCTGAAAGGCGGTGGGACGGACTTTGACCAGATGGACGAACGGCCGTCGCGCCGCCTGCTGTTTCGCGCTGACCCGATGGCGGATCGGGCCACACTGCATGAAGATGATCGGATGATGGCCGTCCTTGCGAAACGGCGTCGCCGATAGCCCCAACACGTAACGCGCCCGGGCGCGGCGGATGACCGACTCGAAGCCCGCCGCCGAGACGGCATGGCACTCATCGACCACGATATGCGCGTATCGCGCGACGCAATCGTTCGCGCCGTCTGCCCGGACAAGACTTTGAAACAGCGCGACGTCAATCCGGCCCGTCAGCGCCTTGCGTCCGCCGCCCCAACGGCCGATCATTTTTTCGGGAAGGCCGAGAAAGGCCGAGAGCCGCGCGACCCACTGCTCCTGAAGCTGGCGCCTGTTGACCAGGACCAGCGTGTTGACGCCCCGTTGCGCGATCATCCACGCCGCGAGCACCGTCTTGCCGAATGCCGTCGTTGCGGCGAGTACGCCGGTGTCGTGGGCGAGCATCGCCTGTGCCGCCGCGCGCTGCTCCGGCCGCAACGTGCCGGCAAACGCCACATCCAACCGCTCACCGGGACAGCGTTCGTCTTGCAGAATCAGCCCGATGCCGGCCGAGTGAAGCAAGGACTCCAGTTCGTCCCGGCAGCCGCGGGGCAGGACGACGTGATCCGCAACGATCTCGGCGCAGGAGATGATGCGCGGGATGCCGAACGTGTTCATCCGCATCGCTTGCGCCGAGTAAAAGGAGGGGTTCTGGAAGGCGGCCAGACGCGTGATCCGGTTCAACAGGGCAGCCGGCAGCGTGTTCCGCTCCACATACAGGCGGTCGCTCAGCCGGACGGTGACCGAGGTCGGCTGATTCCCAGACAGGGGAGGCGGGGGCCGGACGGAGGCCAGCGGTGCGGGCCGGTCATCCTCGTCGCTTGCGGGATGGCGAACGCCCAGAACCCCGTCCCGCCCGCGGGCTGGCGCGACCACGGACTCCGCCTCCTGGGCCGACAGGCGGCGTGTCTGCGCCAGAAACGCCCAGGGATCGGCATGCGGGGCGAAGGCGTCGTCGAGAAACAGGGTGTTGCCCTGCGCCCGCGCGTGCTTCTGGAGCGGGAGCGCGATGAGATTGCCAAACCCGCCCTGGGGCATCGTGTCCTGATTGGGGAACAGGCGATCATAGGAATCGAGACCCGGATGCGCATGTCGTTCCGCTGCGGCGGTGAGCAAGGATGAACCCAGCTCGCGCGCCAGCCGCGCCGGAACCGGCTCGGAGAAAAAGAGCCAGAGGTGTCCGCCGTTTCCGGAGCGTGAGCGCTCCAGGATGAACGGGACATTCCGGTCGCGGCCGGCACGCAGCACGGCCGTGACATCGTCCTGCCACGACGCCTGGTCAAAATCGATGGCCAGGAAGCAACAGGTCTCGTCCGCCAACAGCGGGTAGACGCCCATGACGAACGGACGCCCCTGATCATCGGCGCCCGTGAGGTGATGTTGGACCATGAGGTCGGAGACGGGAACGAACTGGCGGTTGGGGCAGCGGGCGCACGGAACGGCTTTTTTGTCACACAGCCCGCGCCGCCATTCGTTGGCGCATACCGGCTGGTAGCCCGATCGCCCCGTCCGCGCGCTCTCAAACCGGCGCGCGAAAACATCCTCGCGGCCCCTGAACAGCGCACGGAACAACGCGACCTTTTGATCGGGCGGGGAGGCGCGGGAGATATCAGAGAAGCGATGGCTGGACGTCGGCTCCATGTGGATCAGCGTTGGCGGATCTTGAAGGCGCAGTCGCGGGTGAAGGGCGGCACCTGGAAGATCAGCGTGCCGCCGGTTGCGCGCAGGTCGAATCGCTTGACTGTCTGCCCCGAGGCGGTGTCAGCGATCTCAATGCGGTAGGCCTGGCCGGGCGTGAAGCCGCCGAGTTCGATGGCCAGGTTGCTGACGTCGAGCTTCAGCGCCTCGCCGCCGCTCTCGCGCACGCCGCTGAATCCGGCGCGCGTGAAGATCCAGCCGATGGCCTGGGTGGGCGAGGCCGAGCAGACGGCCTCCACCGGCGGCTGCGGCGGCTTGCCGGGCGTGTCGTCGGGCTTGAGGGTTGGCCGGACCGGCACCATCCGGGGGTCCCGCTTGTCCACATCCTTCATGAAGCGCTGGATGGCGGCATAGGCCGGATAGAGGTCCAGTTCGTCGATCACATGCCACCACCAGAAAAGGGGCGCGCCGGCGATGGGCGAGGCGGCCGCAGCCCACAGCGCGGCGTGGTGCTCCTGGCGGAGGTGTTCGGCGCCAGCCGCCATGGGGGACCCGCCGAACTCTGTGATCAGCACCGGCTTGCCGAAGGGATTGTTGAATTGGGCGGTTTCCGTAATGAGATTCACAATCTGGTGGGGCGGCCCGTTGTGGTAGGCGTCGACCGCGCAATGGTCAAGTTGAGGGAGTTTGCAGAGTTCCGGGTTCTGCGTCTTGTAATCACCCGAGACATGGGTCGAGACGAGGCGGTGGTTGGGGTCGATGGCGTGGAGGTGGTCGGCCATCAACCGGTGCCAGGCGACGACGCGGGGATCGCCGCTGGCACGTTGTTTGTGACTGGGGCCCGCGAGGTCCAGTTCGCTGAACAGTTCCCACGTGAAGACGGTGGAGTCCCAGCCCCAGCGGGCGACGATATAGCGGTGGAGCCGCTGGGTCATGGCCACCGAGCGTTCGTGCGTGAAATACTCCATGACGTCACTGCACCAGCCCCCGCGGCTCGCGTTGTAGGGATGGTCCTGCCATTCGGGGTCGCACCAGGTGCTGACGCGCCCGTGATTGTTGAGGACCAGATTGACGCGGATTCCGGACGCCCGCGCCCATTCGAGGACGCGGTCCAGGTCCCAGGCGTTGTCCAACCGGTAATCGCCCGCGCCGTGGTAGCCGCGGATGACCGGGCTCCATTCGATGCCGAGCGACCAGGCGCTCATCCAGATCTCGGCGAAGTTCTCGCCCGCCTTGCGCATGTCGGCGAAATAGCGGTTGTAGGCCGATGATCCGGTCGGATGACGGAAGCGCCAGGGGAACTGGTCATCCATGCGGGTGTCGAACGGCGAGCGGATATTGTGACCGACCGGATAGAAGAACGCGCCGTCTTCGGTCTCGAAATAACGGGGATCGACGGCCGAGACGCGGATGAATGAAAATGGGTTCTCGGTATCACGAACGGCGAAGGGGAACGGAGCGGCGGTCGCCTCGCCCCAGCGGTCGCGGACGCGGAGGGTGACGGTATGCACCCCGGACGTGGCCGGGGCGTAGCGCACCCGCCATTCCGGACGGCCCTGGGGATCGACGCGTTCCTCCACGGAATTGATGGTGCGGTAATGGTCCTGATAGTAGAATCCGGACACACGGGTGATCGAGCCGTCCGGCGCGGCGACGTCAGCCGTCACATCCACCACGCCGGGGTCAAACGGGTCGGCATAGCGGTCGGGGAGGTCGAACCGCAACTCGAAAAGGCCGCGGCGGGGAACGGCGCGCGCATTCGGCCGCAGATTGGTGATGACGGGCGGCCCGGGCGTTGATTCAGCAGAGACCAGATCCGCCGACACGAGAATGCAGCTTCCCGTGAATGCCTCGTTTCCGAAGAAACGCACACCCGCCTGCTTGGGATGGAGCCGGGTCCGGAAATGCCACGGCGCGGCGTGGCCCACCCCCTGCCAGCCCGACGCGCCGGGAGCCAGCGGAATTTCATAGGAACCGGTCCCGGGCACGAGGTTCGTGTCGACGAGAAACTGGTACCAGCGGTCGTCACGGTCGATCAGCCAGACCAGCGCCTGTACGTTCGTCGGACCGTCTTCCGGCCAGACGACGCTGAAGCGCAGCCGATCGGCATCCAACCAGTCGGCCGGGTTTTGCGCCACCCAGACCGCCTGTGCGGGAACCTTGGGAAGCTGCATCCGACACGACAGCACGACGTGCTGCGGCTTGTTCCCGTCGGGCCGATCCAGCAGCATCGGCATCACGCGGTCCAGCGCCGATCCCTGCACGGCGACTCCGCACGCGAGCAGCAACGCCAGCCGGGACGCCCGCGTCACGCCCGATCCGCCACAAAAGTATTTGACGCTCCGCATATCACCACCCTGTCAGTATACGCCGTATTGCCTGGCTGTCTCATACATCGCCACAACGTTTTCGGTGGGCGAGTTGTCCTGCAAGGCGTGTGTCGGCGCAAAACAGTAGCCCCCTCCGGGCATCATGACGTCCAGGGTGTGACGGCAATACTGAATCGTCTCCTCCACCGTGCCGAACGCCACGGGCCCCCCCGTGCTGATGCATCCTTGAAAGGCGAGCCGGTCTCCGAACCGCTTTTTCAGGTACTCCGGCGACATGTCACGGGCTTCGGGTTGCAGCGTATCCACGGCCGCAAGTCCCAGGCCGATGTACTCATCATAGGTCCAACTGCTTGATCCGCAGGTGTGAATCATCACCGGGATGTTGTAGTGCCTGGCCAGATCGAAGAACGGTTTGTGCCGGGGCTTGATGTGTTTGCGGAACGTGTCCATGCTGATCAGGGGACTGTTCTGCGTCCCCAAATCCTCCCCGATCCACATGAAGTCGATGCCGCCTTTGGCCGCCTCGAGGACACGCCGCGTCGTTTCAAGGTGCACCGCCAGCATGCGGTCAATCAAGAGAAGTCCAGCCGGTTCGTCCGTGACCAGGTCAACCAACATCTGTTCCATGCCCCGAAGGAAGCCGGCGGTATTCATGATGCAGGCCAAGCCGGGGTTGCCGACGTGAACGGCATACTCCCGGTTCCGCCGGCAGTGGTCCGCGACCTTTGAATAGTCATAATCGTCCGGCGAAGGAAAGGGCCATCGTGCAACCGTCTCTTCGTCCGCTGTGGCAAGAGGGAAGTCACAGTAATCCCAATAGCCTCCTTTTCCGTGCTCCACATAGCGGGTGATCCACCCCCAGGCGCCATCGACCTGCCTTCCCGGACGCTCCGTGTGCAGCCGCGGCCCGACGTAAGGGGCTCCGACATCCCGAAAATCGACACCCAACGCGTCCCGCAGACCGGCCCAGTCATCTGGCGCCAAGCCGAAATGAGCCTTGAGCCGCGCATCAATTCCAGGGTTGGCGTCGTAATTGATCGGAACGCGGTCCGGCACTTGCCTGGCCAAAGCCGTGAGAACTCTCTCTTTGGATGTCATATGCGTTTCTCCATGCGAACGAATAGCGATTTATCTTTCGAGCGGCAAAGTGTAGGACGGTTGCGGTTTGCAAACAAGCGTATTTTTGCCGCATGAGGGATAAAGTGCGACAGGATTAATCGACCCGCACCAACAAAAAACGGACCCGGCCCGGCGCGGGTTTAGGAGGCCCCGCCGGGCCGGCTGTAGCGCCGCCGGGGCGGATTTTTGAAAATATCGGGACGGCTGCTGAAGCGGATGGAGTTGCGGCCGAGCAGCTTTTCGGCCTCGGCGACAAACTCGGCGGTCGGCGCGACGCCGACCGCGCGGCCCGCCCCGACCACCACCTTGTGGCCCGCCGGGTAGCGCAGGCACATCAGCAGCGGCGTCTTGCCGGGATGGGTGCGCACGAGAGCCTGGAGGCACCCGAGCGTCTGCCCGGTCTCGGCGTTCACGTGGATCAGGGCCAGCACCTTCTCGGCGAACACGCCCGGCGCATCGCCCAGCAGGTAGATCTCGCGGGCGATGATCTGGCTCTGGTTGTCTCGCTTCTTGATCTCGCCGCAGATCAACAGCGGCTGATCCGGCTGGCAGGCGGCCTCGTAGGAGCGAAACGTTTCGGAGAAGGCCAGCACCTCGATCAGGGTCTCGCCGTCCTGAAGCTGGATGATCGCCCACGGCTCCTTGGTCTTTTGCGAGATGCGCTTCTGCACCGAGGCGGCGAGACCGGCGACGCGGGCTTCCTTACCCTCGGGGACGCCTTCCAGACTGCTCAGGGCCATGGTTTGGAAGTCGCGCATCAGGGGGCGGAAACGGTCGAGCGGATGGCCGGAGATGTAGATCCCGAGCAGTTCGCGCTCGGCGGCCAGCATGGTTTTGACGGCGAGCGGCGGCGCGTCGGGGAGGTCGTCGCCGAGCGCCACGTCCTGTCCCGTCGCGGCGTCGCCCAGGGCGGCAAACAGGTTGCCTTGTCCGCTCGCGCGCTCGCGGATCTTGTCGGCGGCCCTTGCCAGCGCGGTGTCGATCCCGGCAAGCAGGCGGCCGCGGTGCATCCCCAGACAGTCCATGGCGCCGGTTCGGATGAGCGCCTCCAGCACCCGCTTGTTGACGGCGGCGGCGTTGACGCGGGTGCAGAAGTCGACGAGCGACTTGAAGGGGCCGCCGCGTGTGCGCTCGGTGATCACCGCGTCGGCGGCCATCTCGCCGACGCTCTTGATGCCGCCCAGGCCGTAGCGGATGCCGTCCGTGCCGTCGGCGTGCTTTTCCGGCATGAATCGCGACGCGGAGCGGTTGATGCAGGGGGTGAGGATCGTCATGCCCATGGCTTCGGCCGCGCCGACGAATCCGGGGAGCTTGTCAAAGTTGCCGATTTCGGAAGAAATCTGCGCGCACATGTATTCAGCCGGGTAGTGCGCCTTCAAGTAGGCGGTCTGATAGGTGATGATGCCGTAGGCCGCGGCATGGGCCTTGTTGAAGCCGTAGCCGGCGAACTTCTCGATGTTGTCGAAGATCTGCCCCGCCTGCGCCTCGGGAATGCCGTCGGTTGTGGCGCAGCCGTCGATAAAGCGCGCCCGTTCATGGATCATCGCCTCCGGTTTTTTCTTGGTCATGATGCGGCGGAGCACGTCGGCCTGGCCGAGCGAAAACCCGGCGAGGACATGGGCGGCCCGCTGCACCTGCTCCTGATAGACCATGACCCCGTAGGTCTCCTTCAGGATCGGTTCGAGCAGCGGGTGGTCGTAGACGATCGGCTCTTCGCCCCGCTTGCGCTTGATGAACGTCGGAATCATGGCAATCGAGGCGGGTCGGTAAAGCGCGAGGATGGCGATGATCTCTTCGATGCAGACCGGCTGCAGATCGACCAGAATGCGGCGCATGCCGCCCGATTCAAGCTGAAAGACGCCCACCGTGTCGGCCCGTCGGAACAGATCGAAGGTCTTGGCGTCGTCCAGCGGTAGTTGAATCAGATCAATGGTGATGCCGTGCAGTTCACGGATGAGGTCGAGGCACTCCTTCAGGACGGTCAGCGTCTTGAGGCCGAGGAAGTCCATTTTCAGCAGGCCGCACGCCTCGATCGGCTCCTTGGCGTATTGGGTCACGGGCGCGCCTTCCTTGTCGCGGGCGAGGGGAATGAAGTCGATGAGCGGCTTGTCGCCGATCACCACGCCGGCGGCATGGACACCGGCCCCGCGGTAAAGCCCCTCCAGCACCTCGGCATATTTCATGATCCGGCGCAGGTCGGGGTCGGTGGCGCAGAGGGCGTCAAACTGGGGGTTGTCGGTCTTCGCCTTGGCGAGGGTCATCTTCGGATCTTCGGGAATCATCTTGCAGAACGCGCTCGCCTTGTCGAGTGGGATTTCGAGGACGCGCGCGACGTCGCGGATGACGGTCTTGGCGCCGAGCTGGCCGAAGGTGACGATCTGCGCCACGCGATCCTTTCCGTACTTCTGCCGGACATACGCGATGACCCGCTCGCGGCGGGCCTGACAGAAGTCGATGTCGAAATCGGGCGGCGAGACACGCTCGGGATTCAGGAAGCGCTCGAAGATGAGATCGAAGCGGATGGGGTCGATCTGCGTGATGCCGAGCGAATAGGAGAGCAGGGATCCGGCGCCCGAGCCGCGGCCCGGGCCGACGGGAACGCCGTGGAGGCGGGCCCACTGGACGAAGTCGGCGACCACAAGGAAGTAATTGACGAAGTTCGTTTTTTCGATGACGCTGACTTCGTAGTTGAATCGGTCGATCAGCATCCGTTCGTGTTCGTCCCTGGGGTGGTCAAAATCGGCGATGCCGTAAATCCGGAGCATGCCCTCGCGGCCGAGGTGTGCGAGGTAGTCCCTGGGCGTGGCAAAGCCGGCGGGGATGTCATAGGCCGGGAAGTGGCTCGCCAGGTTGCCGAGGGGGATCGTGGCGTGGCAGCGTTCGGCGATGGCGACGGTGGCATCCAGGGCATCGGCGTCGTTGGGGAACAGCCGCTCAAGCTCCTCGCGCGTCTTGAAATAAAACTGGTTGGTCGCATAGCGCATCCGCTTGGGGTCGCTCATGATCGTGGAGGTCTGGATGCAGAGCATCACCTCGTGGGCCTCGGCGTGGCTCTCGTAGAGGTAGTGGACGTCGTTGGTGATCACGGCGGGCAGGCCCGTGCGGCGGCGCAATTCACGGACGCCCGCGTTCACGATCGTTTGTTCGGGGATGCCGTGGTCCTGCATCTCCAGAAAGAAATTGCCGGGGCCGAAGATGCCGGCATATTCGCGGGCGACGGCCTCGGCCACGTCGAGGTGCTGTTCGGCGAGCGGCGCGTTGATCTCGCCGTGGAGGCAGGCGGACAGCCCGATCAGCCCCCTGGAGTAGGCGCGGAGGGTCTCCTTGTCGATGCGCGGCTTGTAATAAAAGCCCTCAAGCTGGGCGATGGTGCTGATGCGCGAGAGATTCCGGTATCCTTCGTCGGTCTCGGCCAGCAGGACGAGGTGGTAATAGGGGGTGTGCGGGTCGCGGTCGGTCCGCGGCTTGCTGGCGTTGATGTAGATCTCGCAGCCGATGATCGGCCGGATGCCCTCGTCCTGGCAGGCCTGGAAGAAATCGACCATGCCGTACATGACGCCATGGTCGGTCATGGCCACGGCGGGCATACCCAATTCCCTGGCGCGCTTCACCAGGGGCTTGACGTGGCAGGCGCCGTCTAGAAACGAGAAGGTGGTGTGGACGTGGAGATGGACAAATGGCTTTCCCATGGCAGGCCTTTGGTGCGGGTCAGTATTGTTTTTCGTATTCTCCCTGGCCGAGTCTCTTCAACTTGCTGAATCCGGCATTCTTGGCCCGCTGGTCCAGCGAGGATTGGGATCGGCCGATGGCGGGCATGGACAGTCGTTTGCGGATCGGCGCGCCGCAGGCGGGGCAGGCGGTCAGCCGCGGCGCATCCAGGGGCTGAAAACGCTCGAACCCCGTGAGGCAGGCCGGGCAGGAACGGGCGGGGTCTGACGCCTCATATTCGTAGTTGGGCATGGGGGGCTCCACTACTGAAAGCTGAAAACGTAAAGCGTAAAATCAAAATGGACATTTCAGCTTTCAACTTTCAGCTTTTGTTCATTGTTCTGTTCCATCGCCGCCGCTATCTCGCGGATGCCGGCGCCGGGGCGCCGGATGGCGCTTCGATCGTGACGCGGAGGGTGATCTGCATGGAGGCGGCGTCGCGGGTCCGGCCGACTCCCGCCAGAAAGAGCCGGTAGAAGTCGGCGTGCTCGCCGAAGGAGCCGAGCGTGACGGTCTCGCCGTCATACGCGGTCAGCGTAATCGCCAGCTGCGTGTAGCGGATCCGCTGCGACCGGCCGCTGGACACCCCGGAGAGTTCGGGCGTCAGCGTGAGCTGCACGGCGGGTCCGTCACCGATGACGCGGGCGCGCACGTCCAGCGAGGCCCCCACGTTGCGGAGCGTCACCTCGCGGGAGAGGGTCCCGTAACGGCGGCCCAGGACGATCAGCTCATCGACGAAAGGAACGGTCTCGCCGACGCGCAGCGACGCCTCGGAGCCGCTTTGCACTAGAAGCCGCTGGCGGGTCTGCGCGGTGGTGCTGGTCGTGAGCGACTCGGCCCGCGGCGTGAGGTGAGCCGTGCCGCCGACCCCGGATCGGGTGACAACCACCGCGCCGGAACCGCTGATCGAGGCCTCCGTTTCGGAGGTGTTGCGCCGCTCGTCAAAGGCGACTTCGATCCGCACGTTGCTGCGGGGTGCGTTCAAGTCGCGCAAGGCGTCGCGCAGGAGCTGATGCGCCTCCGGAGAACCGTAGACCAGAAGCTTGTTATTCGGCTTGTAATAGATCAGCTTGGCGCGATCTCCGACCATTTCCTGCAGCGCCGCGGCCGTCTCTTCGGAGTCCACGGTGATCATACCGTAGGAGGCGAAATAGGCGTTGGTCGAGGCGGACGCCGGACGGACGGCCGTGGGCGGGGTCTGTGCCCGCGCCGCACCAGCGAGCAGGGCGAGGACAACAATCAGGAAGGACGGAGCATTCATACGGAGAGTACGCAATTGATTTGATCGCACTATAGTCATTTGATAGAGCCTTGTCAACGCAAGGGGCACCCCAAAACAAACACTTTGTTTTCCCGATGGAAAGGCTTATGCTATCCACCCTTGACTGAAACGATTGGGAGCACGATGCCCGGCAGCGATTTTCACATTCAGTTTCTGGGAACAGGCACGTCGGTCGGCATTCCGATGATCGGCTGCCGCTGTCCGGTCTGCCATTCCGCCGACCCCCGCAACCGGCGGCGGCGGACGAGCGTCTATGTGTCGGCCGGGGAGACGCGGATCCTGGTGGACACGCCGCCCGATTTCCGCGAACAGGCGCTGACGTTTCAGGTGCCCCGGATTGATGCGGTCGTGTTCACCCATGCGCATGCGGATCATGTCTTCGGGTTTGACGATATCCGCCGCTTCAACACGATGCAGGGGCGGGCGATCCCCGTGTATGCGCAAAACGAGACGCTGGCGGAAATCCGCCGGATTTTCAACTACGTGGGCACGGTGCGCCGGCCGGGGCTTTACCGGCCGCTGGCCGAGTTTTTCGAAATCTCTGCGCCGTTTGCGATGGGCGACGTGCGGGTGCGGCCGATCCCGGTGGTGCACGGCGACGGACAGGTGTGCGGATTCCGGTTTGACTGGGGGGGGCGCGCCGTGGGCATTGTCCCGGATTGCCACCGCATGCCCGAGGCGTCGGTCGCGGCGCTGCGCGGGGTTGACTTGATGGTGCTGGACGCCCTCCGCTATGTGCCGCACGACACCCATTTCACCGTGGACGAGTCGCTCGACTGCCTGCGCCGGATCGGCGCGCCGCGAGCCTACCTGATCCACCTGTGCCATGATCTGGATCACGCCACACTGCGGTCGGAGTTGCCGGCCGGTGTCGATGTCAGTTACGACGGGCTGATGGCCGAGGTTTAACCGGATCGATACGGAGAAAGGGTGCACGATGACAATAAAAATGATGGCTGGACTGGGAATCGGGGTGCTCGGCGCCGCGATCGGGTGCCGTGCGCAGGAGATGGGCCTTCTCCTGCATACGCCCAATACGGTTTACCTGGCGGGCGAACCGGTTGTGGCCGACGTCCGCGTACACAACCGGACGACCCGGGCGTTTGAGGTGCGAAAGGGTTTGGCGGGTTCGCAATTGACGCTGCGCATCACACGGGGGGAGGCGCAGGATACGATCGAGCCGTTAGACCCGCAAGCCGTGATGGCCGAGATGACCCTCGCGTCGACGGAGGTCTGGGAAGGGCGGATTGAAATCACCCGTTTCTTCCCGGTGCGCGATCCGGGACGGTATCTCGTGCGCCTGGTGACGGTTCATGACGGAAAGCGCTATGAATCGTCGCCGAGGGCGTTCGACATCGTCCCGGGTCTTGAACTGGCCACCGTGGCACAGGTGTTCCCGGGCGAGCCGCCGCTCCGGCGCAAGATGAGGCTCGTGTACTGGGTGCGCAACCAGATGGAGGAACTGTTTCTGGAGGTCCAGGATGAACCGGCCACCCGCATCTGGCGCACCTACAGCCTCGGACCCGTGCTGCGGACCACGGCGCCCGTGGTGGATATCTCACCCGACGGGATGCTGTCGATTGTCCATCGCGTTACGCCCGACGTGTTTGTCAAGACGCAGATCAAATCCGAAGAAACGACGGTGGCGTTCCTCGGTCAGGAACAACTGCTCGATCCGGTAACCTCCGCCAGCAGACGGATGCTGCCCTTTCAGAAAATGGCGATGGATGATGCGCTCGCACGGCGCGAGAAGGTGAAGAAAAAGGGCGGGTGGTGGCGGTTCTGGTAGAAGGAGGGTCCATGAATCCCGGAGCCGGCGCGCAGATAACGCCCGGACGGGTTGCGGTCTGGCTGCATGCGACCGTTCCCGCGTTCACGCTGACGGCCGGGCAGGCGGAGCGTCTGCGGCGCGCGCTGCCGGGCGCGACGGTGACGGTGCATGACACCGAGGAGTCGTTCGCGCGGGGGCTGGCCGACGCCGAGATGGGGATCGGCTGGCGTTTTCGGCAGGCGTGGATCGACGCCGCGCCCCGCCTCCAGTGGCTGGCCACGCCGGCGGCGGGCCGGGATTATTTCCAGTTGACGCTCCGGCCGGGGATGCGGGTGACTTACGGAACGTTTCAGGGGCCTCTCATGGCCGAGACCGTGGCGGGAATGGTGCTGGGCGAAAGCCGCGGACTGCTGGAAGGCGCCAGGCTGCAGGCGGCCGGTCAAGCCTGGCCGCGCGAGGCCCTCGCGCCGCGCCTGCGGAGCGTGCGCGGGACGCATGCGGTGATCGTCGGATTCGGACGGATCGGCGAATGGGCGGGCCGCCTGCTCAAACCGTTCGGGGTGCGCGTGACGGGCATTCGACGTCATCCGGATGCCGATCCCAGGCCATCCTGGATGGGAATGGAGGATCGCGTCCTGTCCGTCTCACACCTGGATGCCGCTCTGGCGGATGCCGACCATGCGATTCTCGTGCTGCCGCGCAGCGCGGAGACCGACCGGCTCCTGGACGCCCGAAGACTGGCGCTGCTGCCGCGCCGGGCCGTCCTCTACAATGTCGGGCGCGGCCATGCGGTCGATGAGGACGCCCTGGCGCGGGCGCTGCGCGAAGGGCGGCTGCGCGCCGCCTGCCTGGATGTCTTCTGCCGCGAGCCTCTGGCCGCCGATTCACCGCTGCTGCAGGCACCCAACCTGTATCGGATGCCCCACCTGGCCGCCGTCGCTCCGGAATACCTCGACCGCTATATTGACGAGCTGGCCGGGTTGTGGCGGGGCCGATGCGGACCGTGAGGAATGAGGACCATCCATGCCATTCGACGGCTGTGAACCACAGTCAGGAGCGCCGGCGCCCCTGACGGCACCGGCGCGCACAGCGCCTGCTAATCGACCAGCACGATGTCGGCTTTCGCCTTCAAACCGTCGATGAAGGCTTCGTAGGCTTTCGCCTTGGCCGTGTTCTTGAGCTGCTCGACAATCTTTTCCTTCACCTCTGCGAAGGGGACTTCGCTTGCGGGGGTCTTGCCGGTGACCTTGATCAGATGGTAGCCGAACTCGGTCTTGACGGGGGAGCCAACCACATTCAGTTCCTGCGTGAAGGCAGCGGCATCAAATTCCGGCACCATCTGACCGCGGCTGAACGAGCCGAGGTCGCCGCCCTTTTCCTTGCTCGGGCACGATGAGTTGGCTTTTGCCAATGCGGCAAAGTCGCCGCCGTCAGCCAATTCCTTGGCGATGCCGTCGATCTTCTTCTTGGCCGCGGCCCAGCCGGCTTCGTCCTTGTTTTCCGGGGTGATCAAGATGTGGCTCGCCTGCACCTGCGCCTCGGTTTCGAAATACTGGGATTTTTTCTCGTTGTAAAACGCCAGGGCGTCGGCCTCCTTGATTTCAAGCGCCTTATCTCCCATCTGGGCATCCACGATCTTCTCAAACTGCATCCCCTCTTTGAGGTCCTCCTTCAGCCCGCTCATGTCCATGCCGCGCAGTTTCAGTTCGGCGTCGAGCGTCTTCCCCTGCGCTTCGAGCATTTTCGAAATTTCCCCGATCCGCTTGTCCATGTCGGCGTCGCTCACCGTGACCTTCTGCCGGGCGATCTCATCGCGAACCAGCCGCTGCGCGATCAGCCCTTCAACGGCGCGCGTCTGCATTTCGGCGCGCATCTGAGCCTGGAATTGCGCGGGCACCCGGTCGCCGTACTGGGCGATCTGGCGGTCGACCATCTGGTTCACGTCGGCCTGCTTGATCTCGAACGTGCCGACGCGCGCCACCACCTTGGCAGGATCCGCGGCAGGCTGCTTGGCTGTGAGCGTGTCGGAATCGCCGACGCCGGCCCCATCACGTTCCTTCGTCGCGACCGGTTCCGTGTTTGCCCCTTTGCCGGCAGTCTCTTGAGTCGACTGCTCGTCCTTGCAACCGGTGACCGTCGCAACAACAACCGCACAGGCCGCAATCATCCACGCGCATTTATTCATCATATCCCCGTCTTTCCTTGAAAAAAACCGAAAAACCCTTCAGCACGCGCATACAATCGCCGATTCTGAAAGGTATGTCAAACCTAAATCCGCAAAAACCAGCAGGAATCCATTCACGGGTTCCGGGCGATCGCGCGCTCCACGACCGCGGCCACGGCGCGCGTGTCGGCGGCCACGGCCTCGACCCGCGCCGGCAGGCCGGCCAGGGCGTCGAGCATGGGGTGGTGCGCGAGATCCTGCCCCGTGGCCTGCTGGATCGCCTCGCCAAACTTGGCTGGATGTGCGGTGGCGAGGCAGATCATCGGCACCGCCTCATCCAGATGCCGCACGCCGACATGCACGCCCACCGCCGTGTGCGGGTCGAGCAGATAGCCGAAGTCTTTCCAGAAGCGGCGGATCGTCTCCACGGTCGCCGCCGTGTCGGCCCGCCCCGCGCGGATGATCGGATCGGCCGCTGTGGAGCCTGCGGCGGCGCCGACCGTGATCCGCCCCGCGCTCTGAAATTGCGCCATCCAGCGCCGCACCTGTTCCGTGTCGCCGAGAGCCCGGTAGTAGAGGTAGCGTTCGAAGTTGCTCGCCACCTGGATGTCCATGGACGGGCTCAGCGTCGGCACGACGCGGCCCGCCTCGTACACGCCGGTCGTGAAAAACCGGGCCAGGATGTCGTTTTCGTTTGTCGCCAGCACCAGGCGGTCGGCCGGCAGGCCCATGCGCGTGGCCACGTACCCCGCAAAGATGTCGCCGAAGTTGCCGGTCGGCACCGCAAACCGCACGCACGCGGCGCCGGTCTCGTCCATCACCCGGAACGCCGCGTAGAAATAATAGGTGACTTGCGCCAGCACCCGCGCCCAGTTGATCGAATTGACGGCGCCGAGGTGGTGCGCGTCGCGCCAGTCGAGGTCGTTGAACAGGTCTTTCACGATCCGCTGGCAGTCGTCAAAGGTGCCATCGACGGCGAGGTTGCAGACGTTGGCGTCCAGAACGGTGGTCATCTGCCGTTCCTGCGCCGGGCTGACCCGTCCCCGGGGGTGCATGACGAATATCCGCATGCGCTCGCGGCCCCGGACTCCGTGGATGGCGGCGCTGCCGGTGTCGCCGCTCGTCGCCGCCACGATGTTCAACTCCCGCCCGGAGCGCCGCAGCGCGTATTCGAACAGGTTGCCCAGAAATTGCAGCGCCACATCCTTGAACGCCAGGGTGGGCCCGTGGAACAGCTCGAGCACATGCACCGGCCCGACCGGGACGACCGGCGTGACATCGGGATGGCGGAACGCATGGGTGGATGCGCTGATGATCCGACGCAGCTCGGCGGCGGGAATGTCGTCCGCGTACAAGCGGATCACCTCGTACGCCAGATCCTGAAACGTCAGCAGCCGCCAGGCGCCCAGCAGGGCGCGCACGTCCGGGATCCGCTCGGGCAGCAACAGCCCGCCGTCGCGGGCCAGGCCCGCGAGAACCGTGTCCAGAAACGGCATGGGGGCGTCCCCGCCGCGCGTGCTGATGTACATCATGATCGGCGTCCAAGGCAAGAACGAGCCCCGACGGGGCTCGCTTCCGGCATCTCGCTAAAGCGGCGGAGAGGGGGGGATTCGAATCTGTGGTCTGGAAACATCGTACTTCCCGCTGGCTCGCGCTAGACGATCTTCGGTATCTTGGATCCGCTGTCGGCGGCGGACTGCGCGCGGAACTGATCCTCGGAGGCGGTTACCGCATCGGTCAAAACCTTTGCGATGTAGTTCGACCGGCTGCGCTGAACGGCTTTCGCCGCTGCGTCAATCCGATCGCGAAGATTCGTCTTGAGCGATACCGTGATGGTGGTCGAGTCCGGCGCGCGCGTACGCTTTGCTTTTTTCATGCGGTCATGTTAGCATGTTTCGCGCGCGCGTGTCACTACCGATACTAAAGTTCGTCGCCATTGCTGCGGATAATGGAACTGTACCAGCGGGCCGAGTCCTTGGGGATGCGCCGGCCGGTGGCGTAGTCGACATAGACGAGCCCGAAGCGCCGCTTGTAGCCGAAAGCCCACTCGAAGTTGTCCATGATCGACCAGACGAAATACCCTTCGGCCTTCACGCCATCGGCAATGGCCCGGTGATACTCCCGCAGGTAGCGGGTCAGAAAATCGATCCGCTGCGGGTCGTGCACCTTGCCGTCGGCATGGACCCAGTCGCAGTTGGCCATGCCGTTCTCGGTGATGAAGATGGGGAGCTTGTAGCGCTCGTACAGGAATCGCGGCCCCCAGTAGAGGCCGCGGGGCACGACATCCCACTCCATCGCGGTCAGGGCGCGGCCATCCGGACTCGGGGGAACCTCCGCGGAGCCATCGGGCCGGGCCCGAACCTCCTCTCCACCGTAGATATTGGCGCCGTAGAAATCGAGCGGCTGGCAGATCGTCTCCATGTCGCCGGCCCGGATCTCAGGCATATCCTGCCCGAACAATGCCACGCCGTCCGCCGGGTATCGGCCCAACACCATGGGGTCGGCAAACCAGGAATTACTCCAGATGTTCCGCTCGGTCACCGCGAACATGGCGCGGCGAGCGGCGTCGATATCCGCCTGGATTTCCTGGCCGGGGATCTTCACGACCCCCACCGGTGCGATGCCGACGGACGGCTTCAACTTGGCGTGGGCCCGGATGACCTGTACGGCCCGGCCGTGCGCCAGAAGTGAATGATGGGCGGCCAGCAGGACATCCGCAAAGCCGAGCTTCAGTCCGGGCGCATGCTGTCCGGTGCCGTGACCGGCGCAGATGTAACACTGCGGCTCATTCTGGGTCATCCAACGGGAGACCCGGTCCGATAACCGGTCGACGATGACCCGGGTGTACTCCGCGAACCAGTCCGCACTGTCGCGGTTGAGCCAGCCGCCCCGGCAATAGAGGGCATAGGGGAAATCCCAGTGGAACAGCGTGACCCAGGGCTGCACGCCGTTCTCGAGCAGAGCGTCGATCAGCCGGTCATAGAAGGCGAGCCCCTTCTCATTGATCGTGCCGACCCCTTCCGGAAGCACCCGCGGCCAGGAGATGGAGAGCCGGTAGGCCTGCAGCCCGAGGGATGCCATCAGGCGGACGTCCTCCTGATAGCGATGGTAGTGATCGCAGGCGATATCGCCCGTGCTGCCCGACCAGATCTTCCCCTCCTGGAGGCACATCATGTCCCAGACCGACAGTCCCTTGCCGTCCTCGCGGGCAGCTCCCTCGATCTGGTAGCTCGCCGCCGCGGCACCCCACACGAAATTCTTCGGAAAACTCAAGGCCAACTCCATTCTATCTAGAAATTGGCGGAGAGGGGGGGATTCGAACCCCCGGTACCGGTGTTAACCAGTACCGCGGTTTAGCAAACCGCTGCCTTCAGCCACTCGGCCACCTCTCCAATGTGCGTCACCTGCCCGCCTGTCAGGGTCGGCGGATTCGCACGGGCGACATCATACGCGAATGCCCTCCGCCTGTTCAAGCGCAAAACTCGCGAACCTCAAGTATTCTTGCGTCCGCCGGCGAATGGGGGTATTATCTTCGCCCTGAATGCGGACCGAATGGGCGTCCGCAGTTGTGTGTGCGTCGCATGTCTAACGCACTCGGGAGCAGGGCCTCGATAACACGGCTACACACCGTTCACCGACGTGGAACGGGGACATGACGGAATTGTCAATAGCGACTGCGGTGCCACGTTCAACAGGCGGCGGATCGCGGCCATTTTCGGAAAGAACACGGATTGAAGACACGCGTGCTAATGGGGGTGATCCTTGCGGTTGCCGGCTGTCTGGTTGCGCGCGGCGCCGACGCTCCGCCGCCGGCTGTTGAGATGCCGCCGACAGTGTCGAATCTCCTCGCCGGCGCGCGTCTGACCAATCCCCGGCTGCGCGCCCAGGCGGCGCGTGTCGAGGCGGCGGACCACGATGCCGCGGCCGTTGATGGATTTTACGACACCGCGCTATCGGCCGCGACGGGCTTTGCCGAAGGCCCTCTGCGCACGCCCGGTTCCGTCCTTCCGGGTGTCGCGCCGACCGAATCGTGGGTGGCGGAGGCGTCGGTGACGCGCCCCATCCGCCAGGGTCTCCGTCTGCGCGGTTCGCTCGCCCGCTGGGATTCGCTGGGCGGCGGCGCCGCCGACAACACGTCGGCCTCCGTCGCCGGTGTATCCGTCGAGAAGCCGCTGCTGCGGGATCGCGGCTTTGCCACGCAGCGTCTGGATTCCGAGGCCGCCGTGCTCGGGGCCGAGGAAGCGCGGGCCTGGCGGGCGGCGGCGTGGCAGGATACCTGCCACGCCGTGACCCGCGCCTATGCGGACTGGCTCGCCGCCCATGCCGAGATCACGGAGTCGCTGACCGCCAGCGGCCGGGTCGCCCGGCTGCTGGAAGAGACCGAAGCGCGCGTTGCGCTCGAGACCACCCCCGCCTATCAGCTCGCCTCCGCCCGCATGGAGGTGGCCTTCCGGCAGGATGAACTGCACCAGGCTCGCGCCGCTCTGCAGGCCGCCCGCATACGCCTGGAGGAACTGGTCGGGGAGGCGCTCCCCGAAGGCGTCCTGCCCGCGCCGTCACCGACCGAGCTTCGCCGCTGGGCCGAAACCTGCGCCACCGCGGGCCGCGCCTCGCCAGTCGCGCTCATGGTCACCGATCGTCCGGAGTGGCTCGCGGCCGCGGCCGCCGCCGCACAGGCCGACACGCGCGTCCGCCGCGCCCGCGAAGATCTGAAGTCGGATCTCTCCCTGGTCGCGGGTGCCGGGCTGCGCGTCAACAACGCTACCGGCGCGCACGCCGACGGCGACCTCGCCTGGGAGGCGGGCGTCGTCTGGCGCCGGCCTCTCGGATGTGACGTCGAGCGCGCCCGCGCCGAGGCCCGAGCGGCCGACGCCCGGGCGGCCCGCGCCGATCTGGCGGCGGTCGCGAACGCCGCAGCCGCCGAATACGCGCGCGCCCAGACGGCCTTCGCCTCCGCCTGCGTCCGCCTCGAATCCGTCGACCGGGCCGTGGAAGCGGCGCGCGCCAGCCTCGACGCCGAGTCGGATCGCTTCCGCCTCGGCGAGGGCCGCAGCCGCCTCGTGCTCGACGCGCAGAAGGATCTCTCCGCCGCCACCCGCCGCGCCAACGCCGCAGCCGCCGAAACCATTGATGCATTCACCGACCTCGCCCGCGCGGCTGGCGTGCCTTTCGCCCCCCTGCGCGCCGGCACCGAGCCACGGGGGGAGCCGTGAGCCTGTTAACACGTCTGTTTACTCCGCGTTCCACACGCGCGCTGCCGACGGGCGGGCCGGTCTCCGAGGTTCCGACCGACTCGAGACCGCCCGTGCGGACCGGGCCGGCCTCGGGAGAGGTGCCGGTCGGAAGCGGGATCGCCTGCAGCTGGTGTGACAAGGCCGCCGATCCGGATGTCGACGGGTTTCACATGTGCCAGATCGCCTTCGGCGCCTCGCAGGAGCGCTATTGTTTCTGCTGTGACGACTGCTTTGAGGCGTTTCGCAAGATGTATCCGTCCCGCGTCCACCGCAATTGCTACGAGCGGAGTTGTGACGGGTGCGAGTGGTGCTACAAGCGTTATGAAAACGAACATGAGGGGATCCGCGCCCTGGCGAAGCGCCGCCCTCAGGAACGGAAAAACTGATGGGCGAATATCGGACCACCCGCAGGGAGGCGCTTCCTGCGACGGCGAGGGAGAAACGGGCGTGGATCTGGCAGACCGTCCTGATCGTGCTGCTCGTGGGCGCGGCCATCGGCTATGCCGGTCACCGCCTGCGCGTCAATCGCTATGCGCCGGCCACAGGCTATGTGACCACCGAGCACTACGCCGAAGTGCGCGCGTCGGTTGCCGCCCGGGTCTCCGCTATCCCGGGAGAGTCGGGCGGGGTCGTCACGGCCGGCGCGCTCCTGGCACAGCTTGAGGACGCCGAACAGCGGGCCGCCGAGGCCGAGGCGGCGAGCGGCGTGCGCAAGGCCGAGGCCGAAATCGCCAGTCTGGAAGCGGACCTTGCCGATCGGCGCCGCGACTCCCTCAGCCGGGTGGCGTCCGCCAAGCTGGCGCTCGATTACGCGAAACAGCGGATCGATCTGACGGGCAAGCTCGCCGCGAAGGGTCTTGTTTCCGGCCGCGATCTGGCCGCCGATGCCTACGCGCTCAAGCAGGCCGAAGCCGAATACGCGCGTCTCAGCGAGGCCGACACGTCGCTGGACGAGCGACGGATCGAGATTCTCCGCCGGGAACTCGCATCCCGCAGCGAGACGGTCGCGCGCGCGCACGCCGCGGTCGCGGCGCGCGCCGTGCGCGCGCCGATCGACGGCCGGCTGCTGCGCCACAGCTTCTACGTGGGCGAGGTGGTCCGGCCCGACACGCTGCTGTACGAGATTTTCGGCGGCACCAACCTTGTGCTCAAGCTCCGCGTTCCCGAGCGTTATGCCGCCAAGGTCGCGGCCGGCCAGCCGGTGCGCGCCGAATTGCGCAGTTACAAGAACCTGCTGCGCGACTGGGTGCGCGGCACGGTCGTCGAAACCAGCGACGTGATCCAGACCGAGGGGGCGCAGGCCTACCGCGTCATCTATTGTTCGATCGATCCGCAGGGCCGCGTGGTACAACCGGGTGCCACCGCCGATGCCGAGGTCCTGATCGGCCGCACCTCGATCTGGGCCGCGCTCGTCGGCCTGTAACTCTGTTTCATTCGCGGGGCGCGAACGTCCGCTTCCAGGTTTATGCTATGGCAGCTCTATCCCATGTCGGCCTGTTCATCCGCCCGTTCCGCTGGCATCTGGTTGGCTTGGTGGCGTTGACCGGCGTCCTCTCGGTGATGGCCATGCTCCCGCCCCTGCTCACGCGCGACGTGATCAACCGCGTCATCGAGGGCGGTCAGCACGACGCATTGCCGCGCCTGGGCATCTTCCTCATCGGCACGGCCTTCGCCTCGGCCGCCTGCGGCTACCTGCAGGTGCTCGGCATGGCCTATGTGGGCCAGACGTTCGTGATGCGCATCCGATCGGCGGTTTATGCGCACATGCTCCGGCTGGGCATGGCCTTTTTCGGCAAGCACAGCACCGGCAAGCTGATCAACCGGCTCATGGGCGACAGCAGCGCCCTGCAGCAGATTCTCTCCGTGGCCACGGTCCAGATTGTCTCCGACCTCGTGTGCGCCGCGTTCGCGATCACCGCCACGCTCTTCATCAACTGGCGGCTATCCATCCCGCTTTTCGCCCTGCTCATTCTGTTTGTGGTCAATTACCATTCCTCGATCGGCCGGCTCAAGCGGCTGACCCGCGCGCAGCGCGGCGCGGAAGACCGCGTCGCGGCCGGCGTGCAGAACCGTCTGGCCGCCAACATGACGGTCAAGACCTACGGCTCCGAGGCGCGCGAGAACGATGTGTTTCGCACCCAGAGCGCCTTCAGCATGGAGCTGGTTCGCGAGTCGCAGGTCGCGTCCGGAGCGTTCTGGCTCAACACCCGCCTGCTGGCCGACATCGGACGCATCGTGATCTACTTCCTCGGCTGCGCCCTGGTGCTCGGCGGAACGGCGAGTTATGGCGATGTGACCGCCTTCTCGGCCTATGCCATGCAGATGCTCTGGCCGGCGGTGCGTTTTTCGCAGCTCGCGCAGCAGCTCGAGAATGTCCGCATCTCCGCCGAACGGCTGTTCGAGATTCTCAACGAAGAGCCGCAGACGGTGGAACGCGCAGGCGCGCGGGACATCGGGATCGTGCGCGGACGCGTCACGTTTGATGCGGTATCCTTTGCCTACCTGCCCGACAAACCGGTGTTGCAGGAGATCAGTTTCGATATTCAGCCCGGAGAGACCGTCGCACTGGTCGGCGCCACCGGATGCGGCAAGACCACGGTGCTGTCGCTGCTGATGCGCCTGTACGACGTTGATCAGGGCGCGGTCCGGCTCGACGGGGTCGACGTGCGCGACCTCTCGTTTGCGTGCCTGCGGCGGCAGTTCGGAATCGTGCTCCAGGAGTCGATGCTCTTCTCGGTCTCCATCGCCGATAACATCCGTTACGCCCGTCCCGGCGCCAGCCGCGCCGAGATCGAGGCCGCCGCGCGGATCGCCGAAATTCACGATGACATCGTCCGCCTGCCGCACGGGTACGATGCCGTGATCGGCGAGCGCGACGTGCAGTTCTCGATCGGCCAGAAGCAGCGGCTGGCCATCGCCCGCGCCGTCCTCTCCAACCCCGCGATCCTGGTGATGGACGAAGCGACCTCGGCCCTCGACAGTCAGTCGGAACGGGCGATCCAGATCGCCATGGACCGCTTTCTCAAGAACCGCACCGCCTTCATCGTCGCCCACCGCCTCAGCACGATTCGCAACGCCAACCACATCATTCTGCTGCACGAGGGCCGGATCGCCGAGACGGGCTCGCATGCGTCCCTGCTGGCCATCGCCGATGGCCGCTACCGCCGCCTGCACGACACCTACGCCGGCAAAGGCATCATCGAGGAGTGACACGCCCCATGCGCCGCCGCAACGAACACCGCGCGTTTCCCTATCGCCCGTCTCGCGACGCCGGCGACCCCAAGGGCACGGCGCGGCTGATCCTCCGATTCGCCTACCGCTACGTCTGGCCGCACAAATGGCCGGTGCTCCTCTGCATCTTCTTCGTCTCGCTCAACGCCTGCTCCGTTTATCTTCAGAGCTACTATGGGCGCGTGGTGGTGGATGAAATCCTCGTGGTCGGCGCCGGCCAGCCGGCCGCCGGCCAGCCGGGAGCCGCTCTGCCGTCGGCCTCCGGCGACCGCGCCGCGCGCATGCCGTCCGCAGGCCGGCCGGGGGATGGCGCCGCGGCATCGGAAGCGGCGCGCCTGCACGCCGAGATCCGCCCCGCATGGGCCGGCCGGCGCCTGTTCGGCATCTTCGTCGTCTATCTCGTCACGATTCTGGTTCTCAATTTCGCCGACCGCGCCACCCAGGTGCTTCGCAGCCGCGTCGGCACCGCGATCACGCAGCGGCTGCGCTTGGACATCCACGACAAGATCATCGGCCTGTCGACGACCTTCCACCTCCGGTCGTCGCCGGGACGCCTGATGTCGCGCATTCTCGCCGATGTCGGCGTGGTGGAGGAGCGCCTCATGGAACTGGTCATCCAGTCCACCAGCCAGGTGGTGATGTTCATCGCAGGCTTGACCATTCTGCTGGTGCTGAATCCCACGATCGCCGCCGTCGTCATCCTCGCCATGATCCCGTACACCCTGATCGTCGGCCGGGTGCGGGTCCAGGTTCGCCGCGTCAACCGTGAAATCCGCCATACCAACGCCTGCCTGTGGGGGCTGGTCTCGCAGAAGCTCGACGCCATGAAGGCGGTGATCGCCTACGGACGCGAGCGCGCCGAGTACCTCAGCTTTCACCGGCTGTCGGCCTGCCTCATCCGCGACACGCTGGCGCAGCAGCGTCTCGGCGCGGGGATGAACCGGACGGCGGACACCATCTCGGCGGTCACCGTCCGCGGAATCTTCCTCGCCTGCACGGTCTCGGTGATTTCCGGCGAGATGACCCTCGGACAGATGATGTACATCCATACCGCGTCGGCCTATCTGTTCGTGCCGGTCGTCACGCTGACGCAGATCGCGCTGCACCTGTCGAACCTCCTCGTCGTCCTCCACCGCCTGGCCCAGACCTTTGAGGCCCAGGCCGATGTCGACGAAGATCCGCAGGCCGTTCCCTTTCCGCTGCCGCTGCAGCAGGGGATCCGCTTCAAGGAGGTGACGTTCGCCTGGTCGAACGCCAGCGGGCCGGTGCTCGACGCGATCTCGCTCGACATCCCGGCAGGTCGCTGGCTCTGCATCATGGGGGCGAGCGGCAGCGGCAAGACCACCCTGCTGCAACTGCTCGCCCGGCTCTTCGATCCACAGGAGGGTTCCATCGAGGTGGACGGCGTGCCGCTCGACACCATCCGCTTCGATGAACTCCGCCGCAGCGTCGCCTTCGTCCCGCAGGAGGCGCAGATCCTCAGCGGCACGATCCGCGACAACATCACCTATGGCCACGCCGGGGCGTCGCCCTCTGCTATCATGGCCGTGGCCAAGGCCGCCGACTGCCACGATTTCATCATGGACCTGCCGGTCAAGTACGAGACGATTGTCGGCGAGAAGGGAACCTCGCTCTCCGGGGGCCAGCGTCAGCGCATCTCCATCGCGCGGGCGCTGCTGACTCATCCCGACGTGCTGCTGCTGGACGACTGCACCTCGGCCCTCGATGCCGAGACCGAGCGCCGGCTGCAGGAGACCCTCGCCACCCTGATGGTCGGCAAGACCGCCGTCATCGTCTCCCAGCGCGTCTCCATGGCCCTGCGCTGCCACCGCGTGGTCATCCTTGACCGGGGGCGCATCATCGAGAGCGGCACCCCGGCGCGCCTCCTCGCCAGCGACGGCACCTTCGCCGCCCTCCACCGCCAGCAGACGGCGTGAGCTTGACAAGCGCCACGCGTTTCTGTATATAGAAACGCGTGTAACACCCGAAGGAACCGATCCCATGTCACAACAGCCCGATGCCACCGGCCATTTCGGCCCGTTTGGCGGCCGATATGTCGGCGAGACGCTGATGCCCGCCCTGATTGAACTGGAGGCGGCCTATCGCGACGCCAGGGCCGACCCGGCCTTTCTGGCCGAGTACCATCACATGCTGGCCACGTATGTCGGACGGCCGACGCCCCTCGACCATGCGGCGCGCCTGACCGCCCGCGCCGGCGGCGCGCAAATCTGGCTGAAGCGGGAGGATCTGGCGCATTCGGGCGCCCACAAGATCAACAACACCGTCGGACAGGGGCTTCTGGCGCGTCGCATGGGCAAGCGCCGCCTCATCGCCGAAACCGGCGCGGGGCAGCACGGTGTCGCCACGGCCACCATTGCCGCCCGGCTGGGGATGGAGTGCAAGGTGTTCATGGGCGCGGAGGATGTTCGGCGCCAGGCGCCCAACGTCCACCGCATGAAGCTCCTCGGCGCCGAGGTCGTGCCGGTCACCGCCGGCACGGCGACCCTCAAGGACGCCATGAACGAGGCGCTCCGTTATTGGTCGGCGGCGGTGGCCGACACCTTTTATGTGATCGGCTCGGTCGCTGGACCCCACCCGTATCCCATGCTGGTGCGCGACTTCCAGCGCGTCATTGGCGACGAAACGCGCCGCCAGTTTCTGGATGCCAGCGAACGCCTGCCCGATCAGGTGGTGGCCTGTGTCGGCGGCGGCAGCAACGCCATGGGCATTTTTTACGCCTTTCTCAACGATCCGGTCGCCTTGCTCGGCGTCGAGGCCGCAGGGGAGGGGATTGACACGCCGCACCACGCGGCCACCTTGAACAAGGGGAGCGTCGGCGTGCTGCACGGCTCGAAGTCGTACCTGCTTCAGGACCGGGACGGACAGGTGCTGGAGGCGTGGTCGATCTCGGCCGGGCTGGACTATCCCGGCGTCGGCCCCGAGCATGCCTTCCTCAAGGAGAGCGGGCGCGTCCGCTACACCTCCGTGACCGACACCGAGGCGCTGGAGGCGTTCCAGGCCGTGACCCGGCTCGAAGGGATCATCCCCGCGCTGGAGAGCGCTCATGCCGTTGCGGCGGCGCTCACCGCCGCGCAGGCGATGCCTCCCGACCGGCACGTCGTCGTCTGCCTCTCCGGGCGCGGCGACAAGGACCTCGCCCATGTGGAATCCCTGCTCACGCGGACCAACCCGAAAGTCTGACCCATGAACCGTTTTCAACGCGTCTTCGGCCGGCTGGCCGCACACAACCGCAAAGCCCTGGTCGCCTACTTCACGGCTGGCGATCCCGGATTCGACGCCAGCTACGCCGTGATGGACGCCGCCTGCGCGGCGGGCGTTGACGTGCTGGAAATGGGCGTCCCGTTCTCCGACGCCACCAGCGACGGCCCCGTGATCCAAGCCGCGGCCCGCCGCGCGCTGGACGCCGGGATGACCCTGGGGCGCGTGCTCGCACTCGCCGCCAAACTTCGCGCGGCGCATCCGGAGACGCCGCTCGTCCTGTTCAGCTACTACAATCCGCTGCTCGCCTATGGGGTGGACCGCCTGGGGGCGGACCTGGAGGCGGCGGGGATTGACGGCCTGCTGATCGTCGATCTGCCGCCCGAGGAGTCGGCCGAGCTGACCGGGCGCCTGGGCGGCCGCGACCTGCCGCTGATCCGCCTCGTCGCGCCGACGACGCCGGCTGAGCGGATGAGCCTGATCGCCAATGGCGCGGGCGGGTTCCTCTATCTCATCACCCGCACCGGCGTCACCGGATCAGGCACCCTGGATCGGGCCGCCGTCGCCCGTCAGGCCCAGGCCCTGCAGGCGCTCAGCGCCATCCCCGTCTGCCTGGGGTTCGGCATCAGCACGCCCGCCGACGCCCGCGAGCTGGGTCCGCTCGCCGACGGGATCGTCATCGGCAGCGCCTGGGTTGCACTGGCCCATGAGGCGGGCGCCGACGCGCCGCGGGCCGTCAGCTTGCGGGTTGCGGAGATCCGTGCCGTGCTGGATCAGTGAACCGTTCCCAGATTTCCTGCAACCGGCGGATGGCGTCGAAAGGGGTCGTGCTGGCGCAGACGTCGCGCACGACGGCAAAGTTGAGTGCCCCCGCGCGCAGGACATCGGGGAGGTTTCCCGCGTGGATGCCGCCGATGGCGACGGTGGTGAGGGGCGACTGGCGGATGATGGCACTCAGGTTGTCGAGTCCCAGGGTCGGATCTGGAAGGTCCTTGGTCGGCGTGGCGAAGACCGGGCCGACGCCGATGTAATCCGGGTGCCGGGCGCACGCGGCCCCGGCTTGCCGCGCGTCATGGGTGGAGAGGCCGAAAAGCAGGTGCGGGTGGCGGGCGCGGGCCGCGTCGAGCGGCTCGTCGGTCTGACCCAGATGGACGCCGTCGGCGCCGATGTGCGCGGCCAGGTCGGCGTCGTCATTCAGAATGAACCGGGTCTCGGAGCCCGCCGTGATCGCGCGCACCGCACGGGCGGTTGTCTCGATCTGCTCTCGGGGGGCGCGCTTCATGCGCAGCTGCAGATAGCGGATGCGGGCCCGCACGGCAGCCTCCGCGCACCGTTCGTAGCCGGCGACGGGGTTGGTCATGACCAGATAAAGGCCGAAATGTTCGATCATGACCAGGTTTCCTTCCGGATGGGGAGGAGCGCGGCGGCGAGAACGAGTCCGCCGCCCGCGAGCAGACGCGGCAGATTCGCCGATTCGCCAAAGATTAGAAAAGAGACCAGGACCGCCAGCGGAATCTTCAGATTGTTCATCACGGCGAGCGTGCCGGCCGAGGTGTGGCGGGCGCCCCGGTTCCACAAAAAGAAACTCACGCCCGATGCAACGATGCCCAAGTAGAGCAGGGCGGCAAGCTGCCCGCGCGTCAGGCGGGCGATGGCGTCACCCAGATGGAGGCTGGCGAGCGGCGCCGTGACCAGCGCGGCGCCAGCGTAGCAATAAAAGAAGACGCCTGCATCGCCGGGTTGCGTTCGGGGGGGCGATTCCGCATAGAGGCGCCGGTAGGCAAGCTGGCCAAAGGCGAATGCGAGGTTGGATAGCTGGGTCAGCAGAACGCCGGTCAGCGGGGGTTGCGCCACCGTGCCGCCGGCCTTGACGATGAGCGCGCCGAGCACGGCCAGGGTGGCCAGGATCGCGTTGATCGGGGCAAACCGGCGGCGCTGGAGATCATTGAGCGCGGTTATGAAAAACGGCGTGGTGACCGTGAGCAGCGCGATCTCATGTCCTTTGAGGAATTGAAACGACCAGTTATAGGCATGGTACATCACGCCGAACTGGATGGCGCCAATGCCGGCAAACTGGAGCGCGCGCTTCCAGGGGAGACGGCGGACGAACGGGGCGAAACAGGCGGCGGCCAGGGTCAGCCGGAAGAACGAAACCACGTCCGGGTTGACCGGCTTCAGGGTGCTTCCGATCAGCCCGAACGAGAAGGCCCAAACCAGCGAGACAATGAGCAGAAGACTCATGCGGGGGGGTCGCCTGACTCGGCGATGCCGTGGTAGCGGAGATAGGCGTCGGCCGTTTCATTGCCCATGTAGCGGCGGAGGGTTTTGGGCGACGTCTGCGACAGTTCGACCATGATCAGGCCGTCCACGACCGAACTGAACTCCGGGTCGACATTGAAGGCGAGCAATTTGCCGTTCAACTTGAGGTATTGGCGGAGCAGGATCGGGATGTCCTTGTGATCGGGCTCGATCTCCGCGACCAGGGTGGCCATGAGGTCCAGATCGCCCAGAAACTGCTGATAGTCCTTCATGCACCACTCGGCCCGCCGCGGCGGCTTGGGCGGAATGCGGGGGGCGACGAACGAGACCAACTCCCCGGCCATGCACATTTGCCGCATGCAGGCGAGGATCATCCCGCGCGAGGCCTCCCGGTACTCGTTGGTGATGCTCACCGGGCCGAAGAGCACGCGGTAATGCGGGTTCCGGCCGATATACGCCGAGATGCCCTTCCACAGCAGATAAAGCGAGATGTAGGCCTTCTGATATTCAGGACGGATGAAGGACCGGCCCATTTCGATCGCCGGCTGGATGCGGTCCATGAGCCGTTCGTCGAACTTGAAGAGCGTGTGGGTGTAAAGCCCCTGCACGCCGTGATCGCGGACGATCTCATCGGCGAGGCCGAGGCGGTAGCTGCCGATGATCTCCTGACGGACGCGGTTCCAGAGAAACGCATGGTTGTAGTAGTAGTCAAAATCATCCAGATCGATCTCGTTGCCGGTCCCTTCGCCGACGGCGCGGAAGGTGATCTCGCGCAAACGGCCGATCTCCCGGAGGATCGAGGGAATCTGGGAGGACCGGGCGATGTAAACGGCCAGATCGCCGCTTTCGACGAGCTTGGCTTCGGGCGGCAACTGTTCGATTTCCTTCAACAGCCACTCCAGCGGTTCGGGCGCGATGATCGGATCCTGCGGGAGGGCGCGGGGGTGATGTTCCAGGAAGAGGCGCCGTTGGCGGCGAGTGGTCCGCTCGTCGAGCAGGTAACTGCGAAAACGCAGGTAGGTGATCAGCACGGCGTCGTCGGTGCCGATGCTTTCCAGCCCCTTCCAGGCGAGCGGGGAACCGATGCGCACCAGCAAGCGGCGCCCGCGCTTGTTGATCACTTGCCGCACCAGCAAAAGGGTGCGCAGGCGGGGATGGATCACACCCGCCGCATTGAAAAGCGTGCTGTTGCGGCCGGGGAAGAACATCGGCACGACGGTGGCCTCGGTCTTCCGTATGATCGCCGCAATGCTCGGGCTCCAGACGTTGTCGCGCACGCGGTTGGCGCGGCGGTCATAACCGGACACCTCGCCGGCCGGGAAGACGATGAGCAGCCCGTTCTGCTTCAACCACGCCATGCATTCCTTGATCGGCTTGAGGTTGGCTCGCGCCGAGCCGGCCGAACCGAAGGGGTCGACGAAAATAAAATCGTCGCGCATCTCCGGTATGGCGTGCAGGATGTAATTGGCCATCACCCGGACGTCCGGGCGGACGCGCCGCAGCAACGACAGGAGCACGATTCCCTCGATGCCGCCGAACGGGTGATTGGCCACGATGACCACCGGACCCGTTTTGGGAACGCCCGCCAGGTCCGTTTCCGAATAGGTGTAGGCGACGCCCATGGATGCGAGAATGCGGTCGGAGAAGGGCTTCTCCGGGTTGAGTCTGCAGGCGCTGGCATAGATGTTGTCAACCTCGCGGAGGCCCATCGCGCGTTCGATCAGGCCGTGGGTGGGCCGCAGAAGCAGCCGGCACAGACGATTAGGCCCCTTTTCAGGCGGAATGGTGAAGATCGGAGCGGGTTTTGCATCCATGGTCAAAAATCCTTTCAGGTCGGTTACGCGGGTGCAGACGCGTGGGGCGCGGACGGGGCGCCGTTGTCGCATGTCATCGCATGCGCCAGGGCGAGGATTGCGGCCAGGGGGATGCCGATGCCGCGCACCAGCAGCGGGTGCCACAGCGCGGCCAGGGCAAATGCGC
>CAZDLY010000020.1:0-37167 GCA_964506575.1 uncultured Akkermansia sp.
TCGGAGCGGGTTCCGCCACGGTGGAAGATCTGCTGTCCGGCGACAGCGGCACGCCCCTCGTGATGGAACTGGTTGCGACGAGCAACAAGCAGATTCTGGGCTGCGCGTTCGTCGAATACTGGGGATGAGCATTCGGGGGTTTCGCCATGACCGCTTTCGAGATCATCCATGACGCGGCGGTGTTTTGCGGCCTGGCCGAACCGCCGGAGCCGGTCGAGGGGGACGAGGAGGCGGCTGCTGCCGAAACGCCTGCGGCCATCGAGGCCGTGGGCCTCGCCTCCCTCAACCGCTGGCTCGCGCGTCTGTGGGACGCCGCGCCGAACGCCGCACTGCGCGCGGCGGTGTGGTCGGACGGGGTGACTACCGGGCAGGCGGACATCGTGCTGCCCGCCGCCGTGGACGTGATCCAGGCGGTGCTGCTCGACGGCGAGGCGCTACCCGCGCTGGGTCCGGGGCAGCGGGGTCCGGGCTACCTGCCGCTGGCGGACGTGGCGGCGGGCGAGGCCGGGCTGTGCCGGGCGATCCGGCTGGTGCCGGCGGCGGTCTGCGACGCCGTGGTCGATGTGTGCGGAACCAGCCGGTTCGTCCCCCTGGCGCTGGACGAAGCGACCGGATCGGAGCGGCTGGACGGCCTGCTGTTCCAGTATGTCGTCGCCGATCTGTTTCTGCACATCAAGGATTTCGAATCGCGCAAAGAGGCGATCAAGGCCGCAGCGGAACTCAAAAAGGCGTGGCTGGAATCGGCCGTCGGACTGCCCGAGGCGGCCTTTCTTCACCTGCCGGAGAGGAGTTTTCATGAAGGCTGAGGCGCAGACTGACTTTACCGGCGGCATGTGCGACGCCGGCCGCGGCCGGCCCGCGAACGGTTACGCCCTCGGCGTCAACATCGACATCGACCGGTCGGGGCGCGTTGTACGGCGTCCGCTCGCGCGGTTCATCGAGGGGGTTGAGGGGACGGAGATTTTGCATGCGGCCATGATCGAGAGCGCCCTGTTGGGTGATCTGCATCTGCGGATTGTGCGCCGGGCGGGGCGGATTTATGTGGGTGGGTGGAACAGCACGTTCAAGCAGACACTGGGCACCACGTTCCTTACGCTGCCCGACGAGGTCGGCACGTCGTCTATCCAAGAAGAGGCGACGCCCGGGGCGGCGCCGGGCGTGCTCGAACACGTATCCGCCCTGCAGATCGGCCAGAACCTTTTCGTCTTCTTCAAGTTCCTGCGGGAGTTTCGGGTGTACTCCGGCCCCATTGACGGTTTTGTCTACGTGCAGGGCACGCCGGTCATGTCTCTGATCCAGCGGAGTTACGCGGTGCCGGTGAGCCGCGCGGCCGTGTACGCCTTCGCGCGCGTCTGGCTGGCCGCCCGGTTGACGGATGGCGCGTCCTACATGCACGTGGCGGTATCCGACCACGTGGACGGGGACGCGCGAGCCCCCGATCTGGTCTTCAACAACCCCATGCTGGCGGTGGATGACAACACGTCGGGCGACATCCTCGGGTTCTGCGTGCTGGGGACGACGCTGCTCGTGTTCAAGCGGTTCAGCGTCTGGCAGATTCAGGGGGCGAACGGCGAGCCTGGGGGGATGCGCGTCCGGATGCTCACGGACCAGGCGGGACCGGTCGGCCCGCGGGCGTTCCTCTCCAGCGGCGGACGCGGGTATTTTATCTCCAACGGCGGCCTTTCGTGCGTGGAGGCGAATGGGCGGGTCAAGACCTTGACGGGGCCGTTCGCCGAAACGTACCGCACGCGGGTGCCGTTCACGAGCGCCGAGTATCCGCTTGTCTCGTTGTGTCAGCACGGCGGGCGGATTTTGGCGTCGGTGCCCTACGACGCCAGCGGCGAGGCCGGCCAGGGCGAAGAAGAGGTTGGATCGGCGATCCTGGTCTACTCGATCGGCCTGGAGCGGGTGATCGCGTTCTGGACCGGCGAGGGGTTCGGCGGGCTGCTGGTGGGATCGACCGAGCGCGGATCACGGTCGGCGGCTGGTTTTACCGACGCCGGCAGGGTGGAGATCTTTCGCGAATGGGTGTGGAGCGATCTTGGGACGGTTCACGACAATCTGGCGCTGCTGATCGAAACGCGCGACCTGGCGCCCGGCCCCGGCCGGCACTTTGTGGCGGGGCTGCGGCTGAGCGTCGCCAACCGGGCCGCGGCCGACGGCGAGATCTATCCGGCGGATGTCACGGTAACGTGCGGCCTCGCGTCGCAGACGAAGCGGATCGCCGGGGCCACCGCCACGCTCGCCTTCCACTTCTGCCGGGCGGGCGGAGCGATCGCGTTCCGGATCGAGGCCACGGGCGGCATGCTCGTGATCGAGGCGGCCACCGTCACCTACGTGCCGGGGCAGACGTTTGGCGCAGACTTGGCGACAAGTCAGCGATTAGTGAGACCACCCACAGGACCCCTAACGGAGGAATGACATGTCCGCACCTGAAATCTTCGCCTTTGCGCGCGTGGTAAACGCGAACGCGTTAATCGAGATCACCGACGCCGTGACGGGCGTGCATTACGTGGCCGAGGCCCCGCCCCGGACCGATCCGGCCGCCGCGGCCTGGAAATGCTCGGCGGTATTTCCCCTGGCCGGCGGCGGGCGTCGGATCAAGCACGCGATAGGCGTGAACGCGCCCGGCGCCCTGGGGGAGAACCTTTCCGCGTTGACTTACTCCTGAGGGTGTATGAAAAAACTTCTGACCGCAGTTTTGATCTTCTGCGCCTCCCGGGGTTGGGCGTGGGGTGATTTCAGCATGTCGGACATACTGAAATGGGACCTGGTGCGGCGCGGGGACGTTCGGGCCCTGGTCGAGCATGAGATCAACACCGTGTACGCGTACCCGGTGTTTGAGATCACGCTCGGCGGGCCGTGGACGGATTTTGAGATCAAGGCCAGCACCAACAATTTTCAAAATCTGGTCTACTACTATCACTCGTCGGCAACGAACTCCCTGGGGCTGGACGACCCGGATCCGGTCACGTATTTCGTGGACGACTGTGTGGAGGATCCACGGGTGTGGGTTTTGGCGCCGCCGCATGTGCCCATTGCCACGTTGATCGCGAATCCCCTGACCGAAGTGGAAAAGATCTATTTCATGCCGTCGCGGACGTGCCAGACAGCGGCGGCGGCGTGGATGTGGCGAAGCAACACCAATCTCGTTTGGTCGTATTCCCGGTATGGTGCCGGCGCGTATGAACTGAATGCAACCGGGACGAAAACGCACTGGAATCCGATTCGTCCTCAATCCTGGGAAAAATCCCGCACAACGATTCCATGAGGAGATGCAGCATGAAGAAGTTGGTTATCCTGGCCGCGTTTGCGGCAAGTCTCGTTACCGGGTCGCTGAGGGCCGACCCGGCGGCTCGCCTGGCGGCCTTCAACAAGGCCACCGGCAATGGGAGCAACCTTCTGGCGATCACGTTCGGCGGGGCGCTCGGATCGTGGACGAACATGCTCAAGGAGCTGGCGGCGGCTGGCTGGACCGATGATGCCGTGATTGCCACGCGCAGCCTACACCTGATTGGTTGGACTGCCGCTGCAGATGGTGGCATGTCCGAAGAATTTGCGAAAAAGTTGGCTGCGTCATTGACTGGCGCCCCTGATGGCGTCGTACTGGCGTCCCAGACCTTTGGCGCGGTGCCGGTCGCTTACCGTCAGCCATTTGAGGCTTTGTACAAGGAGGTGGTCAAATCGCATTACCCGGAACGGCCGGTCAGAAGCGCGTTGATGTGTGATAAGGCGATGACATTCACAGGTAATCCACTTTCGCATTGGGTTACTGCGGGCTACGCCGCTGTTCTAAGCAAAGCCACCGTCGAAGAGCTGGTTGCGCTGCGCCTGGCGCCCGAACTGCGGGCTACCGACGAGGCCGCACTCATCCTCGACAAGGCGACGGCTGCGGCCAAGAAACAGTTGAGGAAAGAGGGCAAGAGTTTCGTGATTTACACGGAAGTCATTGGCGGAGTGACCAATGTGGTCAATCCTCTGGCGATTAAACTCGCCCCCGTCGTGGATGCGCTGAACGCTCCGCTGATGGTTGGAATCGAGAGCGCGTTGGCGGCTTGTGGTCTCACGGTAACCAATCAGGATGCCAACAGGATGGCGATGTCTGTGCTGGCAGTCAAATGGCAAGACGCCATCTTGGATGGCGAGGTTGAACCTGCTCTGCAGGCTCCATACCTTGCCGCCCTGAAGGTCAGGCTGGGGGTCAAAGAGTACAATCAGTTTGTTGACGTTTACAACAACGGGGCGCCCAAATGAGGAAGCGCCTCAGCCTGCTGATCCGCGGGGCGGCGGGGATGGCGGGGATGGCGGCCGCGGCCGCCATCCCGGTTGCAACACCCGTGAGCGGCCCGGTCGTCAATCCACTGGAGCATCTGCAGGGGATTGAGGTCCCGGTGTGCTCCCCGCTGGGAACGGCGGCCTTTGCGCCGGCGCCGCCGAGCATTCCCGCGAACCCCGCGCAGCACCCCGCGCAAGCCCGTTTGACCGCGCATGGCGCGATGCTGGCCGGCATGCAGATCGCGTTCAACCCGCCCGCGCATGCCGGTCTGAGTGTGGCGGGGCCAGTGGCCGGGCCGAACGGCGCATACGCGGCGCTGGGAAGCGCCCCGGCATCCGCTCAGGCCGCCCGCGCGGAATACGCGGCGCTGCCGGCCACCGCCCCAGGGCAGGCGGCCCGCGCGGATTACGCGGCGCTAAGCCTGCACGCCATGACTTTGGGCGCCCCGCCGACTTACGGGGTCGCCCAGTCGCAGACCCCGGTTACTGCCGGGGCAAACGCTACACAAATGCCCGTTGCGCACAGCACGGGAGTGCCGGAAGTGGATTCGTTCTTCGGTTGTGAGTCTGCCGAGCCGTGGGCCTACTCGGTCGCCGGGATGTATGCCAACCTGGCCAGAGCGGCCAAGGCCCGCGGAGATGAAGCGGCGTATGTGAAGCTAGTGAACCAGTATCTTCAGATGGTGGAGCAGGGAGAGCTGAGAAAGACGATGGCGCCCAGGCGACGGTAAGGCGAAAGGCATTGTCATGAATCACGTATGCCAGAAGGAAAAGGAACTGGGCGGATTGAAAGATCAGGTCGACCGCGTGGAAAAGGAGCTCTACGTGGGGCGTGAGCGCCGCGACCCGGTCTTGATCCGCGTGGACCGCGTCGAGCGCATCGTCGGCTGGATGGTCTACGTATCGACCGCGCTGCTGATCGCCGTGCTGGTGGCGGTGAGCGGCATGGTGTGGTCCGCCATCAAGCAGCAACAGTTGTCCGCCAGCGTGGCGGCCGCGAATGCGGGAACGTGACCACGTGAAGCAGCGATTTCGGCCCCGCGGGTGCGGGAGTCCGACGCCCCGGACGGTTTGGCACTTTTCCGGACGGGGCGCTTTTTAACGACGGGAGGGCGTATGGCGTGGGCAAAGATCTTGGCGGTAGTGATGGGACTCATTCGGTTGGGCGCGGGCGTTTTTGAGTACATGAACCAGCCGGCGCGGCGGCGCGCGGCCGCCGCAAAAGCGATTGAAAAAGAGGCCGCCGAGAGGCGGGCGCGCGAGCAGGCCGACGAACAGGCCGTGCGCGAGGGCGACAAGGAGCACGTCAACGGCCGGCTCGCCGACCTGCTGCCGCTGGTCGTCGCCGGCGCCCTCTTCGCGTCCGGATGCGCCACCCGGACGGTCTACGTGCCGGCTGACCGCGAGGTCGTGCCGATCGAGCATGACGGCCGGGCCGGTTGGTTCGTGCCGAATGCCACCCTGAACGATCTGCTCCAGGCCGCGCAACGGGCGCGGGACCTGGAGCGAGAAAAGGCCGAAACGGCCAGAATGGAAGGAACGAGATGAGCGCTGAAAACACGGGAGCGGCACCTGCCGCGGGCGGCGGGACCTGGTATAGCCGGTTTCTGAACTGGATCAAACGGGCGTCGCGCAAACTATTCGAGATCGTGATGCCCGGCATTGCGGCCGGCATCGCGGAATTCCTGAACGACGCGCGCAACCAGCAACTCGCCCTCGACGCGGTCAAGGCGGCTATCGACGCCGGGTTGCGCGGGAGCGACGCCTGGGATCTCGCCCGGCAGGCCCTGGCCGAACAGTTGGAGATCAGCGGCAAGAAGGCCGCGGCCACGATGATCGACACCCTCCTGCAGAACGCCTATTGCGCGGTCAAGTACTCCGTGCCCGCCCAATAGGTCGCGCGAAAAAAGGGCCGTCCCTTTCCGGCCCTTTCCGGCCGCCCGAACCTACCGGGCGGCCGGTTTTTTCCTGGCGGCGGTCGGTTTCTTCTCCACAGCCGGTATTTTGGGGGTGGCCGGCAGTTTGGGGACGGCGGTTGACTGGATCGCGGCCCGCATCTCCTCGACGCGCGCGGCGTGGTCATAGCGGGCCGCCGTGGTGTCAGAGGTCCAGCCCCCGAGGCGCTTCGCCAAGTCATCCGAGACGCCAGCCTCGCTGAGCCGGGTGCGGAAGGTATGCCGCCACGAATGGAAAGTAAACTGCTGAGGCGAGAGTCCTGCCGCCTCCAGGATTCGTGAGAACGGCTGGGGGCCGTTCTTCAGCTTGTTATGCGGGTAGGCTGCGGCGTGGAGCGGCAATACGAAGCCCGAACCGGTTCCTGCGGCCCGCGCAGACCGCATCGCCGCCGCAAGTTCTGCGGCCATCGGCAGCGTGACCGTGATGCCGTGTCGGGTCGTCTTGTTCGGCCGGATCCGGATCACCCCGGTCTCGGTATCCACGTCGCCCCAATCGAGGCGGGCGATATCGCCATAGCGCAAGCCGGTCCAGCGGGCAATCATGCAGGCGAGCCACCAGGGACTATTGTTCACCGTCTTCAGGATCGCCGCCTCCTCGGCATGCGAGAAAGACTTGCCCCGCTCGCTGTCCCGCGTGTCCGGGAGCACGAACGGCCACGGGTTCTCGAGGCGTTCGCGGATATGGCGCAAGCCCTCCCAGATCGTCCCCAGGTCACTGAGGATATTGTGGCGCGTCTTCCCCTTCGTGCCGCCTTCCGCGAGCCAGGCGGCAAAAGCGGCAGCCGTCTGGCGGTCTACGTCCTCGGCCGTCTGCGCGGACGGCCAATGCTCCGAGGCCCAGGTAGCGAAGCGGTTCACCGCAGAGCGCCTTTTTTGCTCGGTTATGGCCGCCGTGGTTCTCCCGGTTGTTTTTTGCCACCGCTCGTATTCCTGCCAGACGGAATCAAGTTGTATCCCGACGTGCGCCATTCCGTAGATGCTATCGATGAGATCATGGATCGCCCGCACCGGCGACGTCCTCGCATAAGCCATGCGCAAAGACTTATCCAACAATTCCGCCTTCGCCTTATCCTCCGTGTTCGAGGACCGGCGGATTCTGCTCCCGTCCGGCGTCCAAACCTGCACCCACCAAAACCGGCTCTTGCGTTGTTTGTAGACTGACATAGCACTCCTCCATTAAACAGACTATGAATTGAAAACGCGGGTATTATGCCATACTTAAGCCATACTGTCAACACTAAAAAAGCCGCGTAACATATTCATTATAAACATGTTACGCGGCATGAAACTGGTCGGGGAGAGGGGATTTGAACCCCTGACTTTTTGGTCCCGAACCAAACGCGCTACCAGGCTGCGCTACTCCCCGATGACCGTGTGAGGTCAAGAAGATATGTACAATAGCCGAAACCGGCGGTTACGTCAAAAAGAATCTTTAACTCGTTGACCCGCCCGCCTTCTGCCCTTACAATCATCGGCGCCATGGACTTCCCCGTTTATCCGCTGGTCTTCAAACCGGTCTACAAGGACTATGTGTGGGGCGGCGCCCGCATCGGGGCGGCGTTCGGCCGCCGGGACGTGCCGCCGGTGTGCGCCGAATCGTGGGAGCTGTCGGCGCATGCCGACGGCCTGAGCCGCGTCGCCACCGGCCCGCTCGCCGGCCTCTCCCTCGCGGATCTGACCCTGTGCCACGGCGCCGCGCTGATCGGCGCCCGCGCCCCCGACCCCACCCGCTTCCCCCTGCTCTTCAAGCTGATCGACGCCCGCGAACGGCTCAGCGTGCAGGTCCACCCCAATGCCGCGGGCGCGGCGCGCCAGGGCGGCGACCCCAAGACGGAGATGTGGATGGTGCTGGACAGCGAACCCGGCGCGTCCATCTGCGCCGGCCTGAAGCCCGGCGTCGGCCCCGACGATCTGCGCCGCGCGCTCGAAACGAAACAGGCGGGCGGCTGCCTGAACACGCTGGCCGTCCGCGCCGGCGATGCCCTCCTGATTCCCGGCGGGCTGGTCCACGCGATCGGTGCCGGCTGCCTGATCTACGAGGTCCAGCAGAACTCCAACACCACCTACCGCCTCTATGACTGGGACCGCCCCGGCAGCGACGGCCGACCCCGTCCGCTCCACATCGCGGAGGCTCTGGCGGTGATTGACTGGACGCTCCCCGTGCCGAAACTGCTCCGCGCGGATGCCGCCGGGGCGGCGGTCAACGTCTGGCACGACGTCCTTTCCAGCCCGTTCTTCCGGATGCGCCGCATCCGCCTCGACAAAGCCGAGACCGTGATCCGCGACAGCGGGAGCTTTCAGGCTCTTTTTGTCAGCTCCGGCACGGCCTCCGCCACCGTCGAAGGCGTGACTGCTTCCCTCCCGTGTGGCTCGAGCTGCCTGATTCCGGCGGCCGCTTCCGGCTGCACGATCACACCCCACGACACCGCAACCCTGTTGCTGACCACGTTACCCGTATGATCCAATCATCCTATGAAATCGCGCGGCCGTTCGGCATTCCGATCCGGCTGGATATGTCGCTCATCATTCTGCTGTTCTTTTTCGTCAGCGACTCGGGTTCTCCGTTTTACGGACTGGCCGCAGGTGTCGCGCTGCTGCTTTCGATCACGCTGCATGAACTGGGCCACAGCCTCGTGGCCATGGCCTTCGGGTGCCGGGTGCGCGACATCACGCTGATGATGATGGGGGGCTGCGCCACGCTCCTGAATATGCCGCGCAAAGCCTGGCAGGAGTTCCTGGTCGCGGCAGCCGGGCCGGCGGTCAGCCTGTCGCTGGGATTCTCCGGATTGTGGATGGTCCACCACGTACCCCTTTCCGGCCCTGTGGCCGGCTTCATCTACAACCAGATCGGCTGGCTCAACATCGTGCTCGGCGTTTTCAATCTGCTGCCCGCGTTCCCGATGGACGGCGGACGGATCCTGCGCGCGATCCTGCAGCAGTTTTTCATGTCGCGCGTCAAGGCCACGTGGATCGCCGCGCGCGTCGGCCAGCTCGTAGCGTTGCTGATGGCGCTCTCGGTGGGCTATTCCTTTCTGAGCGGGCGCGCGCATGGTTTCATGCTGATCCGTCTGCTCATCGCCTATACCATCTACCGCGCGGCGGAGCGGGAGTATCAAACGGTTCTCGCCGAGTCGATCCAGGATGGGCCGTTCGATGGCTTCAACGGACCGCCCAGCGACGAGGTGCGCATCTCGCCGCCGCCCTACCGCTCCGGCCGGGAATGGACCGATATCAAACGACTGTAAGGCCATGCCGCACCCCCGATTTGCCTATGACGCGCTGATTCTGCGCAAAGCCTATTCGGGCGTGGAAAACACGATTCACGGGTTTATCCGCGCGTGGGCGGCGCACGGGCCGGAGCCGTTGCGTGTCTATGCGCCCGTCCGCACGCCGCTGCCCGTGCCGGAGTCGTCGCAGGTTGACGTGTGTGCGGTTCGCCTTCCGACCTCCTCGCGGCTGGCGCGGATCGTCTGGGAACATACGCGGCTGCCGCACCGTCTGCGGCAGGACCAGGCCGCGCTGCTGCACGCGCCCGCCTATATCGCGCCGCTGGCCGCGCCGTGTCCGGTGGTGTTGACGGTGCATGATTTGCACGTCTTCACCCATCCGGCGTGCTGCACCTTTGAGAACCGGCTTTACTACCGTCTCTTTCTCCCCCGCTCGATCCGCCGCGCCGCGGCGATCATCGTCTACTCGGAACACGTCCGCCGGATCGTCGCGGCGCGCTACCCGGACTGTGCGGATCGGCTGACGGTGATCCCGCCCGGCGTCGATCCCGATCTGGCGCCGGTCAGCGACCCGGCACGGCTGGACGCCGTGCGCGCCGCCTGGCGTCTGCCCGGCCGGTTCATCCTGTTTGTGGGCGATCTCGCGCCGCGCAAGAACCTCCCCCGTCTGCTGGAAGCCTTCGCGCGCCTGATCGCCGAACGGCCGGACCGGCGCGATCTGCATCTGGTGCTCGCCGGTGAGGGGGGGCGGAACCGCGTGCCGGTGGACGCCCTGTGCGCGCGGCTCGGAGTGGCCGGTCGCGTCCGCGCGCTCGGCTACGTGCCGCGCGCCGATCTCGCGGCGCTGTACAGCCTGGCGGCGGTGCTGGCGTTTCCCTCGCTCGACGAGGGATTCGGGCTCCCCGCGCTCGAAGCGCTGGCCTGCGGCTGTCCCGTGGTTTGCACGCCGGGCGGAGCGTCCGAGATTTGCGGTCCGGCGGCGGCGTGCTGCGATCCGCTCGACACCGCCTCGATCACCCGCGCGCTGGCCGGGCAGCTCGACCATCCCCTGCCCCGCCGGGTCCGCGCCGAAGCCGGCTTCGCCCGGCTCGCCCGTTACGCGTGGCCCGCCAGCGTGGCCGCCACGGCCGCGCTGTACCGCGACGTGTGCGCGCGCCCCGGTTAGTGCATACAGAGACCGCCATCCACGGAGAACACCTGGCCCGTGATGTAGGCGGCGCGCGGCGACAGAAAGAAGCGGATGACCGAGGCGACCTCGCCGGGTTCGCCGAAGCGGTTCAGGGGGATGGCGGCGAGCTGTTTGACGCGGCGGGTTTCGGGCATGTCGGCGGTCATGTCGGTGGCGATGACCCCGGGCGCCACGGCGTTGACGGTGATGCCGGAGGGGGCCAGCTCGCGGGCGACGGACCTGGCCAGGCCGAGCAGGCCGGCCTTCGAGGCGCTGTAGGCGGGGCGCATGAGGTCGCCGAGGAGGGCGGCGTCGGACGAGACATAGACGATGCGTCCGCTCCGCTGGCGCATCATGCCGCGGATCACGGCCTTGGTGCAATAGAAGGCGCCGTCGAGATTGGTCGCGAGGACGGCGCGCCAATCCTCCACCGCCGTCATGGCGGTGAACTGCGTGCGGATCACGCCGGCGTTGCAGACCAGCCCGGTGATCGGGCCGAGCGCGGTTTCGACGGTCTTGACCAGCGCGGCGGCCTGTGCGGCGTCGGAGACATCGGCACAGAAAGTCTGGGCGCTACCGCCCATGGCGCGAATCCCGGCCGCAACCGCCTCGGCCTCTTCGGCGCGCGACCGGTAATGGACGGCCACGGTCCATCCATCGGCGGCCAGGGCCAAGGCTGTGGCGCGGCCGATGCCGCGGGATGAACCGGTAATGAGGCAGAGTGGCATAACGTGTCCGGGGTTCGGCGATGCGGGTGTCAGGTTTTGAGATAAGGCGCCAGTGCCGCCTCGTCCACGACTTCGGCGCCGGTCTCGATCTGGACGCGGGCGAGGTCGATGCCGTGCTGCTGCGCCAGGCGGCGGGCCTTGGGGGTTGCCCGCACGCGCGCCGTGGCGGGCTGGGCGGGGGCGGGGGCGGCGGCGGGGGCGGCGGGCGCCGCGCCGGTGGCGGCCCGGTACGCGGCGAGGAGGGCGGCGTTATCGGCCTCGGCCGCCGGGTCGGAGGCTCCCGGGTCGCCGATGACTCCGATGACATAGCCCGAAGGGACCACGCTGCGAGGGGCCGCCAGAATGGCGAGCAGGGTCCCGGAGGCGGGCGCCTCCAGGTCGAAGGCGGCCTTGTCGGTGGTGAGTTCGGCAATCGTCTCGCCCGCGGCGACGCATTCGCCGGGCTGCTTGCGCCAGGCGGTGACGGTCACGTCGATGGTGTTGGCGTCGAGCTGCGGAACGCGGATGCGCGTGGTCATGGACTGTCTTCCTTGTCGTCTTCCAGTTCCGCCGGCAGCTTGTCGGACAGCGGCACGGGCGGCACGGGAATCATGTAGACCGGCGAGCGGTTGCCGGCGCGGTCGCCGACGCGGACATCGAGCCACGCGGCGTTGGGCGGCCGGTTGACGCGGGAGGGGCGGATGGCGAGCCGCGCCGACCGGCCGCCCTCCCAGCTCAGGCCCTCGATGCCCGACACGTCATAGGCGCGGAAGCGGACGATGTTCGTCTCGCCATACGGCGCGAGGACCGCCGCGCTCCGTATCTGGAACGCGCGGGCGCTCTTCTCCGGAAACGCGAGCACGATCTCGCGAAGGTCCGGAACCGCGTCGATGCCGGCCTCGGCCCGGAGAACGTCATGGATATTGACCAGGACATTCTGCCACTCGCCGGCCCGCCACGTGAGCGCGCCGCAGACGAAGGGATGGGCCGAACCGGGCGCCGGCAGTGGCAGGATGTAGGCGCCCTGGGCGTTCGGCTTGACCGCCTTTTCGGGCACGGCCCGCGGCACCAGGCGGATTTCGACCACGGGCGGCGGGTTGGTGTCGCCGGTCAGCGTGCGGATGCTGAACCCGAACCATCCCCGTTTGGCCGTCTCCAGGCCGGGGCTGGATCCGTAGGCGCGACGCAAGAGGGTAGACCCGTTATCCAGCGTCTTGAATTCACACACGACCGATCCGTCTTCGATCGTCTTGTTCGGGCCTGAGCCGGCCTGATTGAAGAACTGGGCGAGGTTGCCCAAGATCGGCTGCCAGGCCTCGATGTTTTCCGGCGGGGCGGGACTGAGGACGGTGGGCGGCGTCTTGTCGTTGGCCGTGTCGATCGGGATCGGGATCTCATAACGGGGCAGCGTGTTGCCCGCGACATCACTCACGCCGTTGATGGACAGCGTGAGGGTGTCGCCCGGCTTGCCGGCCTGAATCTGGCGGCGCAGCAGCCAGGGCCAGTCAATCTCGAGCTGGACGCGCGAGGCGGAGAACACAACCCGGCCGTTGTCCTTGGCGAGCGCAAGATCCGCACCGTTGCTCGCGAGCTTCATGTTGCGCAGGAGGGGCGCGGCGCAGCCGCCCTCGATGGTGACGTTCAGGCAGCTCTTGTTATAACGGTCGGTTGCGGCGACGGCATGGGTGATCACGGGCGGCGTGCGATCCATCAGGAACGGCAGGTCGGCAACGGGCGAGACGTGTCCCGCCGCATCGCGGCCCCGGACCACCAGGTGGTGAATCCCCTCGGGCAGCTCGCCGGTGGCGGGGGCGGTGACCTCGGCGTTTGTGGCGTCCAGCCAGCGGACGGACGCCTGTTCGGCGGCATCGCGCAGCGCCCACGGTTGCGGGCCCGGCGCGAGGGCGTACTGGACGGCGGCGAGATCGCCGTCCAGGTCGTCATACACCGGGCGGAAGGCCAGCACACGCGCGGGGCCGACGGCCGGCCCGAAGGCGAGGTCGTCGATCAGCAGCGACGTGTACAGCCCGGTCTGATCCCGGCTCTGGCGCGACCCGACACGCAGGTCGCCGGCGCGGAAGTCGAGCCCCGCCGTCAGGGGCGCCTCGTTGGACGCGGTCAGCGGCGCACCGAGCCACGTCTGCCAGGTGTCATTCGTTGCGGCCAGGCCGCCGAGGGTGACGGGAACCCCCCAGTTCTCGGTGAAGCGCATCTGGCTCCGTCCCGCCACGAGCGAGACGCGGGCCAGCGCTTCGGCGCGGTAAGTCAGTTGAATCAGGGGCGTGACGAGCGGGTCGTAGGCCGGCGCGAGACGGGCATCGAGCCGCATCATTTGGCCGCGGTTGGCGATCTTGAGAACCGTGCCGTGGCCGGCGCCGCCACGCATCAGGCTCACGGCGGCGCTCCCCGCGAAAGGCGCGACATCGCAGGGCCGGTCGTCAAAGGTGGTCAGCCGGCCCTCGGGCAATTCCAGGGCGAGGAGCACGGGCGGGGTGCCGGGCTCCGGGGGCGCCGCGAGCGTCTGGCGGAAGGTGCGGCCGTCGGCGAGCTCGACGCGCACGACCGGCTGCCGGCCCTTCAGGTTGCGCGGCAGGAAGATGCGGGTGACGGCATTGCCAAACGTAAAGGTCGCCGGCTGGTCGTCGATCCAGACCGCGCGGGGCGGCAGGAGGGGGCTGTTCCAGAGCGTGGTCGGGGCGAGCGTGGCGGTATCGGGCTCGTCGGGGTCGCGCCGCGCGGCGAGATCAAACGAGGCGTCGGACGGGACCGCCCATTCGATGCGCGCCCCCTCGGGGGCGGCCTCCGGGGGCAGAGCCAGGACGTTGAGCCGTCCCGGGGGGAGATCGGCGATGGCGGCGGTCACGTGATCGATGGCCTCGCGCGCGACGGCATTGCTCACCTCGGGCCGGCCGCGGAAGACGGGGCGGAAATTGCGCACGGCATACCAGGCGCCCGGGGCGTTGCCCAGCAACCCCTGTTGCACATCGCTGGTCTGGAGATTGCCGAGACCGTCGAGGCGGACGTCGAGGCCGGAACTCAGCACCTCGCTGGGCAGCCACGCATAGACGGGCGTCCAAACGGGCGCGTCGGGCGAGGCCGACGGCGGAACCGCTCCGGCCCGCCCCGCGATCCGCCGCGGACCCCGGGTCTCGTCCGATCCGGTGATCACGAAAGACCAGGGCTGGGTGACCGCAAAACCATTGTTCGCGCCTTTCCCGGAGCTGAATTCGAGGTTGAACGCGGCGTTGGCCGAACGGGCCACGTCGAGGCGCCATCCGAGCAGACGGCTCGCCGCGACCGGCGGCAGGGCGTTGGAGACCAGGAAGGTTCCGCCGCCGTGGTGCGCGGTGACGCGCATCTCGGAGCCCTCCGCGCCCCGGCGGAAACGGACAACGGGGCGCGAAACCGGATCGTCCGCGATCCAGAAGGCTTCGGTGAGCGCATCGGCGGGCAGGCCGCTGACGGCGGTCCGGGGCGGTGACGACGCCTCATCCGTACCATTGGAGACGACGACGTCGCCCGCAACCGCGCGCGGGTCGATCTCGCGGCAGGCGAACGGCCGCGGCCGGATCGTCTCGGCCGCGATGCGGACGCGGGCGACCATCATCGAATTGCGGAAGGTCCAGATGCCGAACGAACCGCTGCCCAGGGGGTCGGGATCGGTAAACTCGAGGGCTGGAAGATTGTCAAAAATCAACTGCACCCGGTCAGCCACGCGGCGGAGGCGCACACCGTACCACGCGCCATGGACATCGCGTCCACTTCCGACATTCTTCAACAACGGTTCGTAACCGCCCAGCCGGAGGTTGCCCTCGCGGATGCGAGGCACCAGATAGCTGGCGCTGTTGGTGACCATCACGCCGTTGCGGAAGAGGCGCGTGTCATTTTGCGAGCTGTCGGGATTCCACCCCGTGACCGTCGCCGTATAGCCATCGCTGGTGGCGCCCCGCTTGGAGAGGACGGTCAGGTTGATGTCGCCGCACCGGTCATACCAGGTGTGCCGCATACCCGCATAGATTTCGGCGCAGAAGTCACCCGAAAAATCGTATTTCGACCACAGTGCCGCGAGCGAATCGCCATTCTCGCCGTTCATGTGGGACCAGGTCGGTTCGCACTGGAAGCGGTTGACCACCTCCCAGGCGCCGCCATTGATCGTCCAGTTCTGGAGCGATTCGTTGAAGAGGGTGTCAAAGACATTCTCGCGGCGGACCAGGGATTGATGGAGCGCGGCCTCGTCAAAGCCCTCGACGCGGACGCGGCGCCCGCCGGCGGGCTGCGGAAGATGGGCGGCCGCCAGCAGGCGGGAGTCGTCGCCGAGCCAGAACACGTTGTCCTCCAGCCCCACGGTGTAGAGCCGGTTCGAGACGTTGCCGTCGCCCCCTTGAATGGGGACGTTCGTGGCCGCGACGCTGAACTGCGGTTCGTCGCCCAGGGCGGGGATGAAGCCGAGGATCTGACCGTCGCGGATTTCGAGCCGGCACACGGCATTGGACCCCGCCTCGTCGGTCGCCAGATGGATGGCGGATGGCGCGGCGGTGACGGGCATGCGGAGGCGGATGCGGCGGATCATGTCGCCGCGCAGCCACGTGACCTGTTCACGCGAGGTGTGCCACTGCCCCTCGGGGGACGCCCAATGCCGCATGAAGGGATCCTTGACATACTGCATGTTCTTTTCAAACCGGTCCGCAAAGGCGGTCGAGCGGGTCGTGTATTCCGGGAGGGTGGTTGAAACCACGCGACCGCCCGACACGGTAATCGCGCCGAGGCCGCCGAGCGGCAGGCCGGTGCGGTGGAAGAGGACCTGGCGGTCGTCGGCAAAGGCCCGCAACTCCCCCGGTTGCAGGGCGTCGAGCGTGAGCCGGATGTCGCGCCCGCGATTCAGAGGCTGCGCCAGGCGGTCGACAACGATGGTTTGGGTCCCCTCCTGACGCAGCAGGGTGAACACCCGGTTGGTGGCGGTCATCAGGCAGGTGAAGCGCCAGGCCGGCGCGGCGGGCGTCCCGTTGCCGACCATCAGCCCCAGGATTGCGGGAGCGTCGCGCGCCTCGCACAGGAAGCGGGCGGAAAGGCGGTGCGGGGCATCGGTGTCGGCTCCAAAACGCCATATCCGTTCGCCGCGGCCCGCAAAGGCGAGGCTGGCGGGGCGCGGCAGGCGGCCTGTGGCGCCGATCCCGCGCAACGCGACCTCGCCGACGGTCTGGCGGGTGGCGGCGGCGAAGGCCTCGGCGCAGTCAAAGGGATACTCCTCGTGGGAGGCGGCGGAAAAATCGTCGAACCGCGTCCCCTCCTCGGTACACGCGATGAGGCCGTAGCGCCCCCCCGGCGGCAGATCGGGGCACGGGAGGCGCGCCAGCTCGATCCCGTCGGCGAAGATCTGCAGACGGTCGTCAAAGACCACGGCCTCGAGCTGGAGCCACTGACCCGGGGTGAGGTCGGTCTGGAACGCATGGAGCACCCGCCGCGCCGACACCCGCGCGATCGATCCGCGCCACAGTTCGATCACCAGATGCTCGCTCACGGGATCGGTGCGCGCGGTGAGCCCGTGGCAATCGCCCGCCTCGGTCGCGAGAAAGACGATGCCGTTGACCCCGGCGTTGTGCTGCACCGAGGCGCGCACCGAATACGAATCGTGGAACGGCTCGCCCGCGAGGACCACGGCGCACGTGCCGGTGCCGAGGAGGCTGTAGAAATTCGGACTGCGGGCGGGCGTGGGCATGCGCCCGCCGCGAAAATTGCGGGCCTGCGCGACGAGTTCATTGGTCACGGAGTGGAGCGACCACGCTCCCTGGATCGGCTCCCACATCCCCGAAAGCTTCTCCCCCTCGGGAACCAGGAAGGCATCGTCCAGGCGGAATGCGCCCAGCCGCTGGGTGTAGCTGTCACGCTCCTCCTCGCCGGGCAGGGCCGATGCCTCGACGGCGAGCGACACGCTGTTCGTCCCGAGTTCGCCCAAGCGGGCGACGGGCGCATCCGCCACATAGAGCGTCCACGCGCGCGGCTGGCGCTTGAATGCCACCCAGACGCGGTTTGTGGCGATCGGCGGCGGCGGCTGAAGAAACACGTCCTTCGCCAACCCGTCCGCGCGGGTCGCGCCGGGGGTGATCCGCACCACATTGGTCACCCCGTCATGCGCAATCTGCACCGCCAGACCTGCATCCGACCAGCGGCACAACACCGCACCCAGCTCCTTGCGGCCGGCCAGCGTGAACTGGGTCTCAAACGCGACGGCATGCGCCGCCGCACCCCAGAGAACGGCGGCCATTGCGAAAGCGTGCCGAGTGCCTGCCAAAGGTGGACGCATGAAATGTCCTCTTCCGTAAGTTGTGACGGGAGACAGTATAGCAGAAATCATGCCGACCATGGAAGCGCCGGCAACGGCCGCACGTAATCGGTTAGCGATTGCGATTGCGACTGTACGGATGTGTTCAAAATTAGAATTACAGACGGCCCGTCACGCACCGTCCGCGGACTTCGCAAAGGCTCGCGCTACGCGGTGCTCCAGCCGCACGATCGGACTGGGCCGGATGGTGATGGCGTGGGCCGGGCAGACCTCGTGGCAGCAACAGCACCCGATGCAGGCGGGCGCGTTCAGTTGAGGCAGCGCGCCCGCCCGCAGGGTAATGGCGCGGGCGGGGCAGGCCGTGACGCACTTGCCGCAACGCACGCACGCTGGACCGAACGCCGGGCGAAACCAGATGAGCGTGCCGATCAGCCGCACCAGCCAGCCGGGAAGCAGGTTCAAAACCAGCCGCGACGTGTTGCGGGGCAGGCGGAAGCGCGCCACATCCGGACACTCGCCATACCGCACGCGGGCGGTGTAATCGGGCGCATGGGACAACCCGGTCAGATACGGAACCCGCTCGGGATCGATCCGCAGCACCTCGCACAGCGCGAGATCGAGCGCAAAGGGGTCGGCCGAGGCGGCGAGAAAGTTCAACGGCACCGGCGTGCCCGACGAGGGCCCGTCACCGTCCATGGCCCACACGCCGTCGGCGATGGTGAGCGAGGCCGGCATCGCGCGGCAAACCGCGCGGACCAGACCGCCGAATCGCCCCGGCCTGGCATGGCTTTTGTGCAGCGCGGTCTTCAGGTGGCCGGGAATGACACCGTAGAAATTCTTGACGCCCGCGGTGAGAATCGTCAGGCTGTGGCTCTTGACCTTGGGCAGATTGACGATCAGGTCGGCATGGAGGGCGAGGTTGCTGACGGCAAACGTGTAGCCGTCGCGGGAGAGCGAGGTCTGCGGCGCCGCCTCCATGCACAGGAGGGGGACGCCCTCTTCGGCGCAGACGGCCTGGATGCCCGTGACGCGCCAGACCTGTTCCACCCGGGTGACAAAGGCCGGACTGTCGGCCACCACGACCACGGCGCCCGCGGCCTTGAGCCGCCGGATCACCTGCCGCACCACTTCGGGATGGGTGGTGACGGCATCCCCGGGCGGCCGATCCGTCAGCAGGTTGGGTTTGACGAGCACCTGGCAACCGGATCGCACGAAGGCGTTCATCCCGCCCAACGGCGCAAGCACCCGGTCCAACGCGGCCGAGAGCACGCCGGGGTCGTATCCGTTGCAACGCGCAAAAGCGACGCCCGCGGGCGGGCTGCGATCCCGGGAGGCTGCAATCGGGCCAGATTGGGCCGGCACGAGGTTGTCCATCTGCAAACCCTCTGAGCGCCCGGCGCTGGCGTCGCCCGACAAACAACGGCCGGACCGTCTGATCTCCCGGCCCACTAGACGGAGGGCTTGGTCTTGCGCAAGCCGAGACCGCGGTCGCCCGCCTTCCACTGGCCGCGTTCCTTGAGCACGTTGACGCGCTCGAAACGCTTGAGCACGTTGCGCTTGACGGTGATCTTCCCGGAACCCCTGAGACTGGTATGCTGGCTCATCGCTCTGCTTTCTCTTTTTAAATCCCGATCAGTTGTGAACGCGACGTATGATACCACCCTTTTGGCAATTGGCAATCGCAAAGATGCGGGAACGCGGGTTATCGCGCCGACCGGCGCCCGGCGGGCGCGGCCAGGGCGCCGAGCGTCACCCGTTCCCAGCGTGGAAGGGCCAGCAGGTGCTCGAGCAGCACGGCGCAGGCGCAGGCGTCGTGACCGGCATCGTGCGCCTCGCCCTGCGGGGACACCGCGCGCAGCCGGCCCTCCAGCCCGAGGCCGGCGATCACGGCCTCGAGCCCGTAGTCGGACAGACCCGGATAGGCCAGCCGGGTCAGCGCCAGCGTATCGATCCAGGGGCCCAGCGGATGCAGGGGCGCGGCGCGGCGCAAGACGGTCCGCTCGGTGCCGACATTGTGGGCCGCCAGAGGCCGCCCCGCCAGCCACGCCCCGGTCAACCCGCGCCAGTGTTCAGCCAGCGGGGGCGCGCACGCCAGCGCCTGGCGCAGGCGCGCATGGCGCCCGGGCGCGTGGGGGTTGAACGGCCGGCTCGGATCGATTCGCAGCAGCAGGCTCACGCCGCTTTCGGCGATCACCCGGCCGCCGCGCAGCCTGACCAGACCGAGCTGCCAGGGTTCGACCGGCCAGCCCGGAACGGAACCGGTGGTTTCGAAATCGAGCGCCGTGATCTCGGCCTCGACAGCCGGCATGTCCTGCCACACTCCCATGGTCGCGGGCCCGCTCCTGCTCCCGCCGAATCAATCGCGCGTCTTGTTCTTGGCCTCGTTGACCCGCATCTTGCGTCCCATGACATCCTTGTCATGCAGCGCCTTGACCGCGGCTTCGGCCTCGGATCTCACCGGCATCTCGACAAAACCGAACCCCTTGGACTTCTTGTTGTAGCGATTTTCGATGATCCGCGCCGATTTGACGGTGCCGTACTTCTCGAAGGCCTGGCGCAACTGGGCCTCGGTCATGTCATAGCTGAGGTTGCCGACATAGATCTCCACGCAGGATCCGTTCCCGCCGCCGGCGCGGCCGCCGCGCCCCTGCCCGCCGCCGCGCCGCCTGCCGCGCGCAATGACGCTGCCGATCAGAACGGCCAGCAGGATGATCGCCAGGGCGATTCCGCTTTTTTGAACCACGGGCCTTTCCAGAACGGCCCAAACATCGCAAACGGGGACCACACAAACTTGCACATCGTTCTGCACAACCAACCTCCTCAACGGGCCTTTCCGGCCCTGCTTCTGTTAGTAAACTCCGGCTGCTCAAACCCGGGGGGCGCACTGCCACGCAAGCCGCTCATAAACAGGAGCACGGCCTGCCGGGCGGGCCGGCAACGGGCCGGTCCGCCATCTCCGCATCAGCGCGTCTCCAAAAAACCCTCCAGTTTGCGCAACCGTGTGGGATGACGCAGCTTGCGCAACGCTTTGGCCTCGATCTGCCGGATGCGCTCGCGCGTCACGTTGAACTGCTTGCCCACCTCTTCCAATGTCCGCGAATAGCCGTCGGTCAATCCGAAACGAAAATCCAGAACCTGCTTCTCGCGGTCGGACAGCGTGGTAAGCACCTCCTGAAGGCGTTCCTTCAGCATGCTGTAGGCGGTCATCTCCGATGGATTTTCCGCCGACTTGTCTTCGATGAAATCGCCGAAGTGGGCGTCGTCGCCGTCACCCACAGGGCTTTGCAGCGAGATGGGCTGCTGGGCCATGCGGTAGACCGCGCGCACGCGATCAACGGGAATCGCCATTTCTTCGGCGGCTTCTTCCGGTGTGGGCTCGCGCCCCAGCTCCTGCACGAGCTTCTTCTGCACGCGCAGCAGCTTGTTGATCGTCTCGATCATGTGGACCGGGATGCGAATCGTTCGCGCCTGGTCCGCGATCGCCCGCGTGGCCGCCTGCCGGATCCACCACGTGGCGTAGGTGCTGAACTTGTAGCCGCGGCGGTACTCGAACTTCTCCACGGCCTTCATCAACCCCGTATTTCCCTCCTGGATCAGATCCAGGAAGGAGAGTCCGCGGTTCATGTATTTCTTCACGATGCTGATGACGAGGCGCAGGTTGGCCTCCACCATTTCGGTGCGCGCCTTCTGCCCGAGGCGCATCGCATCGCGCAGGTGCTCGAAGCGCGGCATGAACACGTCGGGGGCCATGCCGAACTCCTGTTCCATCGCCCGCATCCGCGCCGCTCCCTCGGCCAGGGCGAGGTCGCGTTTCTTGGTCACCCGCTGCTTGCCGAGCTTCTGCTGCTCGTTCAGCAGCGCCCGGTAAGGCTTGTAAATCTTTTCGTCGGCCTCGATGCACAGGCTCTCGACGATCTTCTGCTTGAAGCTGAGATCCAGAAAAACCTTCTGCAACGCCTGCCGGGCCTTTTCCAGGGTCTTGGTGGCGCGTTTGCGCCTGGCGCCGGAATCCCCCGCGGCCTCGACCCCTTTGTGCGCCTGGATGATCTTGCCTTTGACCACATGGAGCGCCTTCTTCAGCTTGGGGATGCCCTCCATGTAGACATCCCGGCTGTCAACGAACTTGTCGGTCACGACGCGGTCGAACCGCTCCGTGCCGTTCTCCAGCCGGTCGATCAACTCCAGATACAGCCTCGCCGTAAAGGCGAATTCGTTGAACATCTCCCGGATCGCCACTTCCGAGAACTCGATCCGCTTGCAGATGTCGACCTCCTGCTCGCGCGTCAGCAGCGGCACCTGCCCCATCTGATGCAGGTACATCCGGATCGGATCGTCGAAGAAATCCAGACGGCTTCCCCGGGTGCGCTGCGCCTCTAGATCATGTTCGCTCCGGAATTTTTCAACCTCGGCTGCATCGATGATGTCGATCTCCATCCCCCGCAGAATGGCCAGGTACGACTCGATGTCGGTGTCTTTGATCACCGATTCCGGCAACAACTCGTTCACGTCCTCGAACGTGAGATAGCCCTGCGCCTCGGCGCGCTTGATCAGCGTCTTGATCCGCTCGTTGCGGTCTTCACGCTTGGCGCGCAGCGCGGCCCGGTCCGGATCCATCACGATCTCGTTCTCGATCACATCAAATTCGATGTGATTGTGGTCTGCAAACTCTTCGCCCTCGGTCACGAAACCGTCATCATGTTCGTGCCCGTTCCCGTGGACGTTCCCGTGCTCGTGGTCGTGATCCAGCCCGGCCCCATCCCCCGCCGCGTCCGCTTCAAAGTCATCGACGATGCCGGGGATCGCCACGAGATCGTGCTCATCGGCGACATCGGCGATCCCCTCCTCCAACACGTCCGCCGCAACGGCCTCGGCGCCCGGCAACCCGGCAGCCGCGCGATCCGGGCCCGGCGGCTTGCCTCCCGGCATGGGCTTCACGGCTTTCGCGGGAGCCGCCTTCGGGTGCTTCCGGGCGGCAACGGCCGCCGGCGCGGGCTTCACGGCTTTTGTGGGGGCCGCCTTCGGGTGATTTCTGGCGGCAACGGCGGCCGGCGCGGGCTTCACCGCCTTTGCGGGGGCGCCCTTCGGGTGATTCTTTCCGGCAACAGCCGCCGGCGCAGGCCTCGAACTGTTTTCTTTCCTGCCGGCAACCTGGCCGGCGGCCGCGCGCTGACCCGCCGGAACCTGTTTGGCGGCCTTTTGGGGAGCCGCCTTGCCACCTGCCGTCGTGTGTTTCTTTTTGGCCGTTGCCATGCTTGATCCTTTTTCCCGGAATGCGTCACCCGCATCCCCGCCCGTTTCACGAATACTCCCCGGCGCAAGCCCGCGCGTCAAAGCTCACCCATCGCCAGTCCCAGAGTCGGGTTCGTCGTCCCCGACAGGCGCGCGACCTCCACGTTCCCGCCAATAAACACCACATGTCCGCAGGCTATGCCGGCATACCGATGAAGCCATCCGATTGTCTCGTTTGCCGGCGCCTGCGCGTCCAGACAGGCGTCCCCGCCGTTGGAAACCCACGGTGTATTCCAGTCGCCAGGGGCGGGCACCTTTATCTCGGCGAACAGCATCGTCCGGCTCATGTTGAAGCTCTGCAGCCCGCCGCCACCGACCCGCTTGTTCATCGCATAGCTGCGAACGGCGTCGTCCCGGCCACACACCGCCCTCCGCCTGAAGCGGGGGCAGATGTAGGCCGACAATTCATTCACCCCGCCATCCGTCCACAGCGTGCCCTCCTTGATACCGCGCAGCCCCTTGGCGCCATACCAGGACGGTTGTTCCATGCTGCCGGCCTGAGTCGCTGCATTCGGCCAGGCCGGCCGCGGCGCCGTGGCGCTGGCCTTGGGCACCCAGTTCACCCAACCCCTGATTTCATAGTAGGGCAGCTCGGACTGCGAATTGAAACCTTCGTATCCGTAGGCCTGGCGAATGCCGCCTCCCTCCGCGGCCAAGGTCTGAATGCCCTGGGCCAGATTACGGAGATTGGCCTTGCATTGCGTCGCATAGCCGGCCTCTCGCGTCTGCTTGACCGAGTTCAGAATGATCGCAGCCAGAATCGCCATGATGGCGATCACCACCAGCAGTTCGACCAGGGTGAATCCGCGCCAGGTGTTACGCCTCATGCCCATCGCCTCCCTTCCGCGCCGGGACGGGATCTATGCACAATGCATCCATCCGGGTATTATGCCATACACCTGATTGCAGAGGCAACTGGAATTCTTGGCATTCTTGGCACCAGCAATTCAAATTTTGGAGATGGGACCATCGGCGTCGGGGTCGGGATCGGTATCGGTATCGATAAAACCAACGGAAATTCGACCCCGATTCCGATACCGACCCCGACGCCGATGACCCAATCGCCTCAACATGAGAATTGCTGGCTGAGCGTGGCTCGGGGTGGACAAGTGCGCCGAAATCTGCTTTACTGCGGGTGTTCGTTATGGGGAGGGTTTGCTCGCACCTCTGCGTCCACCCATGCCCGTCGGCAACCCCGGCCCAGATTGGAGATGCCCCATGTCCGTCCTGCTTGACCCGCTGACCGCCCTCAGCCCGCTGGACGGCCGCTACGCCGCCAAGACCGGCGCGCTGCGGCCGATTTTCTCGGAGTTCGGCCTGATCGCCCGCCGCGTGCGCGTCGAGATCGCCTGGCTTCAGGCGTTGTGCGCCGAGCCGGGCATCCCCGAAGCCCGCGCGCTGACGCCGGCCGAGACCGCCGGCCTGAACGCCATCGCCGACGCGTTTTCGCTGGACGATGCCGCGCGCGTCAAGGCCATCGAGGCCACGACGAACCACGATGTCAAGGCGGTCGAGTATTTCATCCGGGAGAAGCTGGCCGCCTCTTCGCTGGCCGGCCTCTCCGAGTTTGTCCATTTTGCCTGCACCTCGGAGGACATCAACAACGTCGCCCACGCCCTGATGCTGCGCGACGGCCTCGTCGTGCTGCGCGCCGCCCAGGATGCCGTCATTGCGGCGCTGGCCGACCTCGCCGCCGCCACGCGCGACGCCGCCATGCTGGCGCGCACCCACGGCCAGCCCGCCTCGCCCACCACGCTCGGCAAGGAGCTGGCGGTCTTCGTCCTGCGCCTGCGCCGGCAGTCCGCCCAGCTCGCCGCGCTGACCTTTCCGGCCAAGATGAACGGCGCCGTCGGCAATTACAACGCCCATTGCGCCGCCTATCCCGGCGTCGACTGGCCGGCCCTCGCCGCGCGCGTCCTCGAAGGGACGTTCGGCCTGCAGCCGAATCCGCTGACCACCCAGATCGAGCCGCATGACGGCCTGGCCGAGGCCTGTGACGCCCTGGCCCGGTGGAACACCGTGCTCCTCGATCTGGACCGCGACGCCTGGTCCTACATTTCGCTGGGCTATCTCGGACAGAAGACCGTCGCGGGCGAAGTCGGCTCGTCGACCATGCCCCACAAGGTCAACCCCATTGACTTTGAAAACAGCGAGGGCAATCTCGGCATCGCCAACGCCCTGCTGGAGCACCTGGCCCGCAAGCTGCCCCTCTCCCGGCTGCAGCGCGATCTCACCGACTCGACCGTCATCCGCAACATGGGCGTCGCCTTCGGTTACTGCCTCACGGCCTATCAGGCCACGCTGAAGGGCCTCGGCAAGGTGCGCCTCAACCCCGCCCGGATGGCGGAGGATCTCGACGCCGCCTGGGAGGTGATGGCCGAGCCGATCCAGACCGTCATGCGCAAGCACGGCCTGCCCAACCCCTACGAACGGCTGAAGGAGCTGACCCGCGGCCGCGCGATCGATGCGGCGGGCGTGCGGGCCTTCATCCGCGCGCTGGAAATTCCCGATGCCGACAAGCAACGGCTGCTGGCGCTCACCCCGGCCGCCTACACCGGCCTCGCGGCGCAACTGGCCGATCGCGTCCGCCTGTGATCCTGGAAACGGAAGCCGCCCCCTACAAATTCTGGCTGTAGTAATCGTGTATGCGTTTGCCGCAGCCGAAGGTCTCGGCGATCAGGGCGGCGCGGATCCACATGCCGTTGCGCATCTGGCGCCAGTACATGGCGCGCGGATCGGAGTCCACGCAGACGGCGATCTCGCTCCGGCGCGGCAGCGGGTGCATGATGATGCCCGTCGGCTTCAGCAGCTTCAACTCGTCGGCGCCAAAGGTGAACCGCGAGATGTCAATGGCGGCGCTCTCCCCCGCGTCGTGATCCCATTCGTCCTGGATGCGCGTCATGTAGATGGCATCGGCCGCGGGAATCGACGCGTGGAAATCGTCGGTCAGATGGAAGGCGACCTGCTTCGCCTCGAGCGCCTGGATGATGTCCTCGCCGATTTGCAGCGGCTGCGGCGCGACAAAGATCTGCCGGATGTTGGGATACTGCGTGAGCAGGAGCGAGAGCGAACGGACCGTGCGGCCGCGGGCGAGATCGCCGACAAACACTACCGTGCGGTCGCGCAGGCCGCCGGCGCGCTCAAAGCTGCGCAGCAGCGTGTAGACGTCGAGCAGCGCCTGGGTCGGATGCTGATCCTTGCCTGAACCGGCGTTGATGAGCGGCAGCGGGCGGTCGGAGTTGGACAGCGCCCAGGCCATCCGCTCGGCCAGCCCCTTCTCGGGCGAGCGCATGATGATCATGTCAAAATAGGAGCTGAACGTTCGGACGGAGTCCTCTTTGGACTCGCCCTTGAACTCGGACGAGGTGGCCATGTCGCGCACCTCGCCCGTCTGCACGCCGAGGATCTGGCAGGCCGAGAGGAACGAGAGGAAGGTGCGCGAACTCGGCTGGGAAAAATAAATCATCGCCCGCTTGTGGCAGATCAGATCCTGCAGAAACAGCGTGCCGCTGCGCGTCTTGGCGATCTGCCGGATGGCATTGGCCAGCGCGGCCAGCCGGCCGAGCAGGGCCACATCGAACTGCTGCGCAAAGAGGGTGTGATACGGCGCGCCGTCCGGCTGCATCAGAAACGGCGTCTTCTCCGCGACAGGCAGCGCGCTGAAGGCCTCCCAGCTCACATCAAACATTCTCTTGTGCATGTCAACCTCCGGTGGTCAGGGCCGAAACAAACAGGGCCTTCATGGTGTGCATCCGGTTTTCCGCCTCATCAAAAACCCGGGAGTAGGGCGCTTCGAACACCTCGTCCGTCACCTCCAGCGCGCCGCAGTCGCGGGTCATGTCGGTCTGCGTGTCGTGGAAAGCCGGCAGGCAGTGCAGGAAGATGAATTCGCTTTCGGGCACCCCGGTGGCCTGGACGAGGCCGGCGTTCACCTGATACGGGCGGAGCAGGCTGAGGCGTTTTGGCTTCTGGGCCTCCTCGCCCATGGAGACCCAGACATCGGTGTAAATGACGTTGCAGCCCCTGACCCCCGCGACCGGATCGGCGACGACCTCCACGGTCGAGCCGTGGACGGCGGCCATGGCGCGCGCCGCGGCGACCCGTGTAGCGTCAGGCGCCAGCTCGGGCGGCGTGCAGTTCACATAATGGATCCCCGCCTTGGCGCAGCCATTCATCAGGGAATTGGCCACATTGTTGCGCCCGTCGCCCACATAGGCCAGCTTCAGCCCCTTGAGCGAGCCGAATTTCTGCTTCACGGTCATCAGGTCGGCCAGGATCTGCGTCGGATGCGCCTCGTCGGTCAGGCCGTTCCACACGGGGACGCCGGAATAGCGCGCCAGCGTCTCGACGGTTTTCTGCGAGAACCCCCGGAACAGAATGCCGTCAAACATCCGGCCCAGCACCCGCGCCGTGTCGGCCACGCTCTCCTTGCCACCCAGATGAATGTCGTTGCGGGACAGGTATTCGGTGGCGCCCCCCTCGTCGCGGATCGCGCAGGAAGCCGCGTTGCGCGTGCGGGTCGAACTTTTTTCGAAAATCAGCGCCACCTGCCTGCGGTGGAGCAGGTCGCCGCGCGTCCCGCCATCGCGGCGGGCCTTGAGCGCCAGAGACAAATCAATCAGCGAGGCCATTTCCCCGTCCGACAAATCGGAAATTTTTAGCAACGAGCGCCCCCGAAGCGACGGATTCCAAAGCAGTCTCATAGCAGTCCAATCCCACTAGGGTGATTCACAGGCGATGGAAGCTTACCATTTTCGGAGCACCGTGCGCCAGAAACAAAAAAAATCAACTATTTTCTTGCCAACCGCCGCGAAAGCGAGTATGGTGCGAAGAATACGAGTGGTTTCTTATCACGCGGCGGGCGTTTCTTACGCGCGCCGGACGTGAGTTGTTTTCAAAGGCGCCTGTCATGACTCCGTCCTTTCGCGAACCGATCCGTGTCGGCATCGTCGGCCTCGGCCGGGCCGGCTGGGGCATGCATTGTCCGGAACTGGGCAGCTATCCCGGGTTGTTCCGCATCGTCGCGGTGTGTGATCCGCTCAAGGATCGCCGCGATCTGGTGACGGCCAGTCATCCGAACTGCCGCGCCTACCGCCGCTACGAGGATCTGCTGCTCGATGGCGATGTCGAGCTGGTCGACATCGCGACCCGCAGCGAAGACCACGTGGCGCACGCCGTCAAAGCCCTGAAGACCGGACGATGGGTCAACCTCGAAAGTCCGATCGCCCTCGATGCGGATCAGGCCCTGGTGCTCCGGGCCGCATCGATCCGGGCAGGCAACAGGCTGTTTGCGCGGCTCAACCGCCGCTTCGAGCCGGTCTTCGTCCACGTCGGCGAAATCATCGCGTCGGGCCTGCTCGGCGATATTCACACGATCCGCCTGCGCCGGGGCGCGTACAGCCGGCGCGACGACTGGCAGACCGTCCAGCGGTGCGGCGGCGGGCAGCTGCTCGGCGAGGGGCCGCATCTCATCGATCAGGCCCTTCAACTGCTCGGTTCGTCTCCGGCGCGCATGTGGTCGGATCTCAAGCGCGTCGCCGCGATGGGCGACGCCGAAGACACCGTTTCCATCATCATGCGTAATCTGGCCGGTCTGACGGTCGATCTCGAAATCTCCGGCGGCCGGGTCCTGCCCGTTCCCGCCTACGCCGTTTCGGGTGAGAAAGGCGAACTGACCGCCACCGACACGCTCATCACGCTGAAATACCTCGACCCCAAACACGCCGCGCCGCGCCGCCGCGCCAGTGTCCGCACGCCGCCCCTGGGAGGCTTTGGCTCGCCGGATGACCTCCAGTGGATCGAGGAGCAGATCCCCGTGGCGCCCCGGTCACCGGCGAGCCCGACGCTCATCTGGGAGCACCTCGCCAACGCCATCCGCCTCAACAAGCCCTATCCCGTCACGTTCGATCAGGCCGTCGAGGTGATGCGGATCATCTCCATCGTCCGCAAGGACTCGGCGTTCGCCTGACCCCGGTCACGGACAACCGGTCATGGACAATCGCCCCGGCATCCGCTATTGTGTATCCATGAAACGGTTCATCCTCGTGTGGTCGCTGGTCCTGTGTGCGCTCGCGCGGTCCGTGGCGCCGGCGGCGTCCGGGGCCGGCGTTTTCGGCCTGCCCGCCCTTCAGGATCGCTTTGCCTCCATCAGGCGCGACCTGGTGATGGCCTCTCAGGCCGGGGATTACGTCGCGATGGAAGCTGCCTGCCGCGCGGGACGGACGCTCCTCCCGGCCGATCCGACGTTTGCCTACAACCTCGCCTGCGCGCTGGCCCGGCAGGGCAAGGCCGACGCCGCGCTCGACACGCTGCGCGAGGCAGTCACGCTCGGCTTCCGCAACGCCGACCAGATCCGGAGCGATGACGATCTCGCCGCGCTCCGCACCCGCCCCGCCTTCGCCGCCGCGCTCCAGCTGGCCGGGACGCCGCCGGCCGCCGACACCCCCCGCGGCATGTATGACGCGACGCCCACCCCGCTCATGCCGGGCGGCGTCGCGTGGGTCTCGTCCACCAACACCCTCTGGGATTTCGATGCGGCCGTGTTCCGATCGGCCTTCGCGCTGCCGGCCGACAGCCGGCGTCTCGCCCCCGCGGATGCCGACGCCTACCGGGGCCCCGCCCAGCCGCTGCTCGCCGACTGGCTCCGGGGGGGCCGCGCCGCCGGCAACGTCGGCGACCTGTATGACAATCGCGACGACGGCCATTCGGCGCTCACCGTCGCCGATTTCCCCGGCCTCACGCGCATCGCCTATGGAACCGAGGCCCGCGACGCCGAGACGCGTCCGTATTACGGCGCCGCCCTGTTCATCTACAACCTGCCGACCTTCGGCAACTCCTCCACGGCGCTCACGCAGGGGCCGTTCTGGCGCTCTCAGGCGCGGATGCTCGTCTGCAATCCGCTTCGCGTCGGAGCGCTGTTCAACCTCTATGTCGCCAACCAGGTCTACGTCTACCCCGCCCATCAGGATTTTCAGGCCGCGCACGGCGATGTGTTTCCCTTTAACACGCCGTATTTCATCGTCTCCCAGGGTTCGTCGGGATCGGACCAGCCGTTCCTGCGCGCCATCGCCGCCACGCTAGCCGCGTTCACCCCCGACACCAAGCGAATCCTCGTGCAGAACCGGCTACTCGCGCCCACGGTTCAAATGATCCTGCGCGCCACGCAGCGTCCGGTCACGAACGCCGAAGCCTATTACACCGGCGTGGCGCATCCCGCCGTGTTCGCCGGCACGAATCTGAACGTGGAGGCGATGATCCGGCTCGCCAATGCCTTGACGAGCAACACGATCCCGCCGCTGGTCACGCTCCGGGTGCTGCAGGAGCGGCAGCCGGTTTACGCCCGCGATTTCTTTGACGGCTTTCCCTCCGCCGGCCTCTACGATTCCCCCGCCTGCATCGCCCGCGTCTTCCGCGGGGTCGGCTGGTCGCATACCCTCACCGTCGCCGCCGGCGCCGCGGCCCTGCCGGGCGCGACCAATCTGACCTGGCGCTGGGCCCTCCTGCAGGGAGACCCGGCCAAAGTCGCCATCCGGAAGCTCGACCCGGCGGGGCAGGTCGCCGAGATCACCGTCGCCTACCACGAACCCGGCTTCCCCGGCGCGGCCGACCCGTCGCTCGCCGCCAGCCGCGTCGACATCGCCGCGTTCGCCCACAACGGCACGCACCCATCCGCGCCCGCATTCCTCTCGTTCTATTTTCTGAACAACGAAACCCGCGTCTACAGCGCCGACCACCGTATCCTCTCGGTGGATTACGCCGCCGCCAGCGCCCGCTACGTCGACCCCGCCCTGTCCTGCCGCCGCAACTGGAAAGACGTCTACCGCTATGACGGAAAGAACCAGTTGACGGGCTGGGACCGGAGCCGCGGCATGATCCGGGAGGCCTTCACCGCGCACGGACTCCGGGTCGAGACCCGCGATGCGCTCGGCCGCCCCAAAACCGCCCGAGCCGTCCGCTACCGGCCCGGCACAAACACCCTCCCCGAGCTGGTGCAAGAGAACGACACGCAGACTTTCACCTACACCTACTCGTCGCTCGAAGACGCCATCGGACGCCCCGTCGCGAACGACTGAGGTGACCGCCCCGCCTCACTAGTTCCGGGTGATTTCGGCCAGCAACGCCCGTTTCTCCGCCTCGGGTAGAGAGGACTGCTGCAGGATTCCGGCGATTCCGTTCGGGTCGAAGCGGTCGCTGTCGAGCTGCCGCTTGAGCTGCGCTCCCAGCGTGGTTTCTCCGGATGCGTTCAGCAGCCCCATGGCGGTTGCGGCGATGACCCGCACCTGCGCGACGCCCGGCTCCATGTCCGCCAGCCAGGAGATGTCGGGAAAACGCCCCTGAATCGCTTGACTAAAGACGACGTTGCTGAGGAAGTAGGCCTGAGCGGCCGAATTGGCCGGCATCGCCCGGCCCCATGCCACGGCGGCGGCATAGTCCCTCATGCCAAAGGAACCACCCAGGCCCTTGGCAGCCCAGACCATCTGCTCGAACACCGCCGGGTCGGTGATGGCGCTCATGCGGCCGCTGGCGGCGTAGCGGATCAGCACGGTGGCGGCATCCTCGATCTGATTATTATGGGACAGCATGGTGATCGTCTGGACGATGGCTCGATCATAGGCGACATCATCCAGTCCGGAGCGATTCAACCAGGCAAAAGCCGATGCCAGCATCCGTTGATGCGCGGCTTCGTCCAGCGGTTCCCGGCCATCTCCGCGGGTGCGCGCGCTGATGGCCAGAAGCGCAATCTGCCAGCCGAAGTCGGGCGAAAACCGGTTTGAAGACGCCAGATAGGCGAGGGCCGCCTCCGGTTGCAGGTGCACCCACTGGCCGAGAATGATATTGAGAATGGCCTGCCGCTCCGTCTCGGGCACCCGTTGCGCCGCCTGAACAGCCGCTTCCGGATCCTGACGGGCCCAGGCATCGAACAGCATGCCGCCCGCCTGTGCCTGCTGGTCGGGTGGCAGCGACAGGAGATACGTCAGCGCCTGCTGGAAATCCTTTTTCTCCATCAACGTCCGCAAGGTTTCGGGCCAGGGTCTTTCGGCCGGCGCGTTCCCGCCGCGGGGCGGCTCCGCAGGGGGCGCCACCGGCGTCTCCGGGGCCGTTGCGGCGGGGAATGACGCACGCACCGGAACCCGTGCCGCGACATCCGTTGGCGTGTCCGGCTTTGGCGTGACCGGAGGCGCGGGCCGTGGCGTCGCCGGCCTGCCCGCGGGAAGCGGCGGGGCCGCCGGGACGGCATCTTCAGGCGTTCCATCCGATGCGGATGGGCGCAGACGCCCCGCCTGGATGGCGTCGACCAGAAAGGCGGACAGGATCGGCAGCAGCAGCAGCAGGACGCCGACTCCGGTGGCTGTGAGGACGGCACGCATGGAGGGCATTTTCATTGGCAATCCCGGTTCTCCTCACGGTTTGGCGAAGACCAAGGCGGTGCGGCAGGGGAGGTAGACCCTCACCAGAAACACGCATTCGCACTCGCGCGTCTCGGTGAACAGCGGATACGCCTGATCGGCTGTGATCCGCCCCTGGCCGCCGAAGCGCAGTTCATCGCTGTTCAGGATGCCGCGGTATCTTCCGGGAGGCACCCGGACCGGATAGTCGCTCACGGAGCGTGAGCTGTGAAAATTAAACAGAAACATCAGCGGGCCGCGCTCCAGGACCAGCACCTTGTCGGCCTCGGACAGTTGCAGCAGGCGGGGCACGGTGTCATCCAGCACACCGGCGGCTGTGACCAGGCGGAGCATCTCGCGGTCGAAATCGCCCAGGCAGGAGAAGAGCAGCGCCGGATCGTCGCGCAGGTGCCATTGACGCCGGGCGTAGAGATACGAATTGCCGTTACCCTCGCGGGGGAAGTCAATCCATTCGGGATGGCCGAATTCGTTGCCCATGAAATTGAGGTAGGCCGCGCCGGCCGTCGCCAGCGTCGCCAGCCGGGCGAGCTTGTGCAGCGCCACGCCCCGGTCCGCAGTCACGCTTGAAGCATCGCGGGCCATGCTGTCGTACATCGCCGCATCCATCAGTTGGAACAGCAGCGTCTTGCCGCCGACCAGCGCCTGATCGTGACTTTCGACGTAGTTCACCGTCCGCTCGTCGGGACGGCGGTTGGTCAGTTCGTGCCACAGGTAGCCGACGCTCCAATCCTCGTCCCGCACGTCCCGCGCCAGCTTGAACCAGCACTCCGGCACGCCCATGGCCATGCGGTAGTCGAACCCGGCGCCGCCCTCCGCGATCGGCGCCGCCAATCCCGGCATCCCGCTCACATCCTCGGCGATCGTGAGCGCATCGGGCCTCACCTCGTGAATCAGCCGGTTGGCCAGGTTGCAGTACAGCCAGGCGTCCTCGTCGACGCCGGCGTCAAAATACTGCCCGTAGTCTGTAAAATCCACGCCGAGTCCGTGGTGCATGTAGAGCAGGCTCGTGATGCCGTCGAAGCGGAATCCGTCGAAGTGGAACTCGTCCAGCCAGTAGCGGCAGTTGGAGAGGAGGAAGTGCAGCACGTCGATCTTGCCGTAATCAAAGCACCGCGAATCCCACGCGTCGTGCCAGCCGCGCAGGCCGGCATGAAAATACTGGCTCGTCGTTCCGTCGAAGCGCGACAGCCCCTCCCGCTCGTTCTTGACCGCATGCGAATGGACCAGGTCCATGACCACCGCCACCCCCGCGCCGTGGGCTTCGTCAATCAGCGCCTTGAGCGCTTCCGGCGTCCCGAAGCGCGAACTGGCGGCGAAGAAACTCGACACCTGGTAGCCGAACGAGGCGTAATAGGGGTGTTCCATCACCGCCATGAGTTGGATCGTGTTGTATCCCGCATCGATGATCTTCGGCAACACGTTCCGGCGGAAGGCGTCAGTCGTCCCGACCCCGCATGTTTCCTGCGCCATGCCGATGTGCGCCTCGTAGATCAGGGGCGCCCGCCGGGGGACGCGGAACGCATGCCGCCACCGGTAGGGTTGCGGGGGATCCCAGACCTGGGCCGTGAAGATTTCGCTCGCCGGATCCTGCACCACCCGGCGCGCGTAGGCGGGAATCCGCTCGCCGCGGCCGCCTTCCCACGCCACCTCCAGGCGGTAGAACTGGCCGTGACACAGGGCGTCGGCCGGCAGCCGCGCCTCCCAGACATCCCGCCCCGGCAGCCGCGTCAGCCGGAACGGATCGCGGGTTTCCCACCCCGAGAAATCGCCCACCAGCCACAGCGCGACGGCCCGCGGCGCCCACTCGCGGAAGATCCAGCCGCCCTCGGGCGCGCGGTGCAGTCCGTAATACTCATGCGCGCAGGCGAATTCGGCGAGCGACCCCGGCTTTTCGGCCAGCCGCCGGGCCCGCTCGGCCGCCGCTTCGGCCCGCCGCCGGATCACGTCGCGATAGGGCGTCAGCCAGGGATCATCCAGCAGATGGGCGCGTGTCGGTTGTTGCATCAGGCCTGCTCCGATCACCCGTTTCGGGACGTGTCAGAACTGCACCAGCGGGCGGTGCAGCATTTGCTCGTAAATGTCGATGTAGTGCCTGGCGCAGACCGCGTGGTTGAATCGCGACAACCCCTCCCGCATGATCCGGGCCGTCTGCGCCTGGCGCACCGGGTCCGGCAGCGCATGGAACGCCATGGCCTCGTCCATCGCCCATTCGAGTCCGGCGCTGTCGTAGATCTTGAACGCAAAGCCGTTGCCGTGGCCGGCCGCCACATCGAGGTGGGAAATCGTGTCGTGCAGGCCGCCGGTGTCGTGCACGACCGGGAGGGCGCCGTAGAGCACGCCGGTCATCTGCGGCAGGCCGCACGGCTCGAAGAGCGAGGGCATCAGCACGAAATCCGAGGCCGCCATGGCCAGCCGCGACAGATCCTCGTTGAAGTCGCAGACCGCCACCCGGTCATACAGGTTGTGCATCCGCACGATGTCCCGGAAGTGGCACTGGTAGACGCCGTTGGCCACAACCGCGACCTGCATCCCCCGCTTGGCGTGCTTGGCCACCATGCGGTGCAGGATCGCCGTCAGCAGTTGCGGCCCCTTCTGGATCGGGTCGAGTCGCGACGGCCACAGAAAGATCGGCGCGTCGGGATTGGCCGCCAGCCCCGCCTTCTTCTGAAAGAGCGCCTTGTTGGCCCGTTTTCCTTCCGCATGGGTCTCCGGGGTGTAGGTGCGGGCCAGCGCCGGATCGGTCGCGGGGTTGTACGACGCATCGGGCGCATTGAGGATGCCGACCGCGCAGCCCGAGTTCCGCTTGTTGATCAGCTCCTGCCGGAGCGGAGGCGGCACGAAGTCGAACCAGCCGCGGCAGAGTTCTTCGAGAAACGTCGGGCTGACGGTGTTGATGAAGTGGGCGGCGAACGCGCCGCTCACGAGCATGTCCACCGGGTTGCTGTCGCGCGTCTCCTCGTAATTGCGGGGCACGCGGGTGTAGTAGAGGTAGGGCCAGAACTCGGCGGTGTCGATCCCCATGTCCTCGGCCTGCGACAACCGCACATGATGGGTGTGGATGTTGTGGATCGTGAACAGGCAGGGGATGCCCAGACGGCGCGCGGCGGCGGGGATCAGCCCCGTCATCCAGTCATTGCAGTGGATCAGGTCGGGGGCGACCGTGGGGATGATGTTGTTGATCACCTCGCGCTGGAAGGCGAGCGCGAGCCGCGGGTTCTCGTTCTGATAATTGCTGTAAACCGCGTCCCGATAGTAGAAACAGCGATCTTCGGCCAGGTGGATGCGGCTGTTGGGAAGACGGCTCTTGTACACCCGCAGCTCATCGCTGATGAGGCGCGCCGAATCGACATGGAACATCCGCCGGTAGTGCGGCAGCGCCACATGCACATCGGTCCCGGAAGCGAACAGTTCGGCGACCAGCGAGGCCGAGACGTCGGCCAGACCGCCCGCCTTGGCGTTCATCTGGTTGGCCATGTTGCCCATGCCCGCCGGCAGATAGGTGATCTCGGGGGTCACCACCAGGATGCGCGGCTTCCGCACTTTGCCGCCCGCCGCCGTTTTGCTTCGGACCGCCACCATTCCAAGCCTCCCCGCGTTTACACACAGCCTCACGGCGCCGGCGTGGCCGGCCCCGCTTCCGGAACCGCCTGCTCGCGCTTCCGCTTGTCCGCCTCGCGAATCGCCGCGATTTTTTCCTGCAAAATCCGCAGCTTCGCCACGTCCGCCTCGAGGGCCTTGACCGCCGGGGCCACGTCGGGATGCGCCAGAACCAGATCCCGTAAGGCCTGCTGGGCTTCGCGCAGGCGCTTTACGATGTCGGCCTTCTCCGCGTCGGTCCCCCCGCCGCTCCAGTTCCGGGTCAGCGCGTCCACCGTCCCGCGGGCGGCCGCGATCTCGGGCGACGTGATCGCCGGATCCGACACCTTCCGCTCGATCGCCTCCCGCCGGGACCGGATGTCCTGCCCCAGCTCCAGCGCCTCCGCGAACACATTCGACCCGCCGTCCGGTGGCGCCGGATCGGCGGCGGGCGCCAGCCGGACCCCCAGCACGAGCGCCGCGATTCCACTGATCCGCATGATCCCGGTACACCTCATGTTCACCTCCCGCTTCCGCCGCCCCAGCCGCGTTTGATCCGCCGCCAATTACGTACCGATTATGTCGGATATCGCGGCATCTCTCAACTAAAAAAACGGTCTTGCCCGAAGCCCCGCTTCCCTGTATCATCTTTCCCCGTGTTTACGCATCCCGGATTGTCCCCCATGGACGGGGGTGGGCGGTTCGCGGACACACAGGAGACGCACACATGATCGTTACCACAAAAAAGCTCTTCGAGCACGCCTACGGCCAATACGCCATCGGCGCCTACAACATCAACAACCTCGAACAAACCATGGGGCTGTTCAAGGGCAATCTGCAGAGCCAGGCGCCCTTTATCGTCCAGCTCTCCAAGGGCGCGCGTTCGTACACGCACAAGAAGATGCTCGAGTCGATGATGAAGACCGCCGATGAGATCTTCCCCGAATCGGTCTTCGCCATCCATCTGGATCATGGCGACGAGGAGACCTGCATGGATTGCATCCGCTCCGGCGTCTATTCGTCGGTGATGATCGACGCCTCCCACCACCCCCTGGAGAAGAACATCGAGATCACCCGGCGCGTGGTCGTCGCCGCCCATGCCAAGGGGCTGGTCGTCGAGGCCGAACTCGGGCTGCTGAAGGGCATCGAGGAGGATGTCGTCGCCGCCGACCATGTCTACACCAAGCCGGAGGAGGCCGAGTATTTCGTCAAGCAGACCGGTGTCGATTCCCTCGCCTGCGCCATCGGCACCTCGCATGGCGCCTTCAAGTTCAAGGGCGACC
>CAZDLY010000021.1:0-36474 GCA_964506575.1 uncultured Akkermansia sp.
CTTCGACATGATCGAAGACGCACAGCAGGCGGGTGTCAGGCTGCGCGTAGATGCCGGGCAGCTCGGTGGCGGTCAGCAGCAGCGAGGCCTCGGGCCAGTTGGAGCCAAAGAGGCTGCCGCCAATGTTCTCTCGCCCTTCCCAGTCGCTGAAGTTGACCCGCTCGCACATGTAGCCGGGCCGCATCGCCGGCGGGTTGCCCACGGGCCGGTCGGTCCGCGAGAGGTATTGCGTCAGGTTGTGCGCGGTTTCCTGAATCTGGTCGAGCCAGAGGCGGTTGCCCGTGTAACGGAACAGCTTGAGGAGCGCGTCGCCCGACAGGGTGCAGATGCCCGGCGCACTGTGCTTGTTCTGTACATTGGCCCACACCGAGCCGGCCGCCCGCATGTCGAGTCGGCCGAAGGGCGACGCTGGCGGAAATGCATAGTCGTAGGAGGCGCACCAGGTCAGGCATTGCGCCGCCATGGCCTCCGCTCGCGCCAGCCAGTGCGGGTTGCCGGTGACTTCATAAAGCACGACGAACGACTCGAGCATGGCGAAGGCCGATTCGCTGTCAGGGCATTTCAGGATTTCGCCGGGGCCGCCGGTGGTGATGCCGGCGCGAACATCGCGCTCGTCAAGGTGGCGGGCGATGGCCTCCGCGACTTCCGTGCAGGCCGGATGGCGGAAATACTGCCCTGCCAACGCCAGCGCTCCCGGCGCCATGGCGGCGGCGGTCGACCCGCCGACCAGGACATCGCCGGTTTCGCAGTCCAGATACTGCCCGAGCTGGCCGAAACGGCGGAAGGTGTCCACGAACCGGTCCGCCAGCCTTCGCGTACCGGCTTCCCAGTGCGCCGGCAGGCGCCAGGTCGCATCCTGGCCGTGGAGCACATGGAAGGTCTTGATCAGGAAGTAGAGGACGTCCGACTGCTTGCGCGTCATGTACCAGCGGTCTGTGCCCGGGAAATCGAAGCAGTCGCCGCTATGCACCCCTTTTGTATACATGACATAGATCAGGCCGCTGGGATGCTGGGCGCGGGAGAACATCCAGTCGAGGTTGCGGATCGCGCGCTGTCGCGACTCGGCCTGACCGGCAACCAGGAAGGCGGCCGGAACCATGCCGCCCCCCACCCAGCCGACCTGCCAGTCCGCAAACTTGCAGACGGCGGCCGCGTCATGCGTGCCGATCCGGTAGTAGCCTTCCTCACACCAGTTCTCGCGCTGATACTTGTCTTCGGTGATGGCAAAGGCCGCCGAAAAGGGCAGTTGGTGTTTGAGCGTCACCGGCCCACTGAGGTCCTTGCGCACGGCGGCGAACCGGTCGTACAGCGCCTGCACGTCAGTCGCCGGGAAGCGGTAGAGGCGGAAGCGCAGGGTGACAACTTCCCCGGCGGCCCAGTCCGCGCCGCGGTCCCAGGAGGGGTCGCGGTGTTGACCATGGTGTAGAGCGTGTCACGCCGCACCCCGGGCGCTTCGATACGCAGCACAGCGGAAGAGCGATCGGCGCTTTCCTCGACAGTCAGGCCGTGGTTGCCGCGGACGCTGCCCTGCTCGGTCAGCAGGATGACGGCCTCGCCGGTCCGCGGGTTGTGGAAGCAGATGGCGGGCGTGGTGAGGTCGCCGGTCAGCAGTTGGATGCGTGACGGCACATCCGCTGCGTGACTCAACCGCGGAACGTCGCTGACCAGGACCGGTGCATCCGGGCCGATATCGGCCGGCTCATGCACGACGGGATGATACTTGTATGGGCGGCTCGGGTAGCGATTGCCGTTGTAGGCGGCAGCCGGCAGCATGACGAAGACCTCGCGCGACCAGGTCGCCACCGTCCACTCGACCGCGACGGCCACCTCGCGCGCCGTCCCCTGCGCGACGCGGAAGGAAACCGCGCCTTCGACAGCGTCCGGCTGACCGGTGACCGGCCCCGGCGTTGCGGCGATATGCCACTCCGCGCCGGCAAAGGAAGCGGTCAGCGACGTGGCGCCATCGTCCGCCAAAGCGCGGACGATACAGTCTTGTTCGTTGCTCCCGGCGAAGCGGGTTAGTTTCACGTTCATCATCATGCGTCCATTCTCCTCTTCATCATAGAATCAACCTGGCTCAAGGTGCTGGGGTCGGTCCTGTCAGGTTCCGTGCGGCTGCCATTCGCCCGGCGCGTTGACTCCGCAGCGGATTGTTGCGCGAAGGCGTCACCGCCTCGAGCCGCCGGCCGAGCTCACCGCCAAGGAAGAAACGGCCGTCGGCGCAAGTCTCGAGCACCGGTTTACCTGCATCGATTACCGTCTTCTTCACCCGATTCATGTTGGCTCCTTCGCAATACCCGGTTACTTCTTCTTGTACACGATCACCGCCGAACCGGGCTTGTCCTTGAGCTCCACGGCCAGCCCCTTCTCCATCAGGTCTGCGCCGCGCATCTGCGGGGAGCCTTCCGCATCCAGGTTCGTGACCTCGTACGTCGCCACCGGGTCGAGGCCGCGCAGGCGGAAGTCGGCCCGGACAAAGGGGGAATCGGGGCGCCGAAAGGCCTGGACCATCCCCTCGCCTGCTTCCGGCCGGTCGTATTGCCAGGCCATCCAAGCCGTGTTGGCCAGGCTGTACTCGGTCAGCGGGTAGAAGTCGCCCAGGAAGTTCGGCCCGATTTGCCGCAGTTGATCGAAGAGCCGCTTGGCCAGGGCATAGTTCAGCATCTTCGAACGCATGTCGTAACAGAGGGTCAGACTGGGCGACATGTTCGCGCGGAAACCGTAGGTTTCCACATTGGCGCCGCCGTGCTGGCCGATGGCCGACTGGCCCGTGACGTACCCCGCGCCGTGGTAGGGAATCCACTGCGCAAACTGGCGGTGATGGCACTGCTGGCTGGTGGGCTCGAACAGGAAGTCGCTGCGGATCAGGGGCACCGCGCGGCGCAGCGTTTCCAGGTCGTCGCGCCGGCCACCGGAGGCGCAGGAATCTATGATCAGTTGCGGATGGCGCTGCCGCAAGCCATCCCAGTACGCCAGATACCCCTGGACATACAGGTTCTCCGTCATGCCTTGACGGTCTGGGGCGTCGTTCCCTCGCCAGAAGGGAAGCGGGTCCATGTTGAAATCCTGCCGGTAGAAATCAATCCCCTGTTCCGTGATCGTCCGGTCCACGTGGTTGATCAGCCAGCTCAGGGCCTCGGGATGGCCGAGGTTGAGCAAGCGCCACGCCGACTGGTACCCGATTTCTGCGGGAAGATCCCTGGCCGCGAGGAGCCACTCGGGATGATTCTTGCCCAGCCACGATTCGAGATCCCCGACCCGTTCCGGCTCGAACCAGGTGATGATCTTCACCCCCCTGGCATGGGCGTGGTCGCTAACGGCGCGCAAACCGCGGGGAAAGCGCGTCGTGTCCTGCTCCCATGTGCCGGTCATGACCCAGTTTCCGCCGCACGGATACCAGCCGGCATCCATCCACCAGTAGTCCAGCGTCAGCCCCTCTTCGAGGTAACGGTCCACAAACAACTTCTGGTTCTCTTCGTTGGCCTGGGTCATCTCCGCAAACTGGTGGGAACTACACGCCACGATCTGCGGCGGCGGCAGCTGGCCGTCCGCCGTGCGCGGCAGGTTGTGCGCCAGCATCCAGCGGCGCCACAGGTTCTGCGCGTTCCCCAGGTCCGTTCCCTCCCAGAACAACAGCGCCGACAGCGGCGAGCGGATCTCCTCGCCCGGTTTCAGGACCAGATGTGTCAGCTCCTGGCCGGCGACCAGGCGCAGGCCGGCGGCCTCGTCGCGCACAAACGACGACGCCCACTGTCCCGGCCAGCCGATGGCGACGAAGACGCCGCCGCCGGGGAACTGAAGGTTGTAGTACGGCCAGGCATGGTTCGTGGGCCGGCCGCCAAAGCAAACGAACTTCTTCCCGGTCTTGGGCCCCAGCGTCTCGCTGTACGGCGCAAAGCTGTCGGCCGTGCACCAGTCGCCCTTGTTGCCGTGCAGGACGAATTCGCCGCCCTCGCCGCGCGTGCAGACCGTGTCAAGCCCCTGGATATTCTCCAGAATCGGCGTGTCGGCCTTGCCCGTGTTCTTGAAATAGACCGTCCATTCGGCCGCCGGATAGTCGGCGTAGTCCACCGCGACGCAGCGGACTTCCAACCCGGTCCTCGGATCAGTCCATCGCAAGACGTGTTCCGTCCGCGCCTCATCGAGCCGCTTGCTCTCCCTCTTCGCCGGCCATTCCGCGAGCCACTTTGCCGAGGGTTGTCCGTCGAATGTAAACGAGAACGGCAGGGCCGGCCTGGCCCCCGCCAAATGTTCCTCAATCCATGCGTTCTTCATCTTGGCATTTTCCTTCCGTTCGCCCCCGGACTTCCATTTTCACGGGGGGGGGCCTCGGTGGTCAGTAGGGTAAAAGCGCATCCTGTTGGTGGAGGTTCCAAAGCGTCTTGCAGGTCTAACGGTTCTCAAACCGGAACTCGCCCCACTTCGACGGGGCGAGTTCGGCCTCGCCGGGGACATCCGAGATCAGCCCGGTCTCCTTGTTTTGCCAGTAGAGCCGCTGAACCGTCTCCCCGCCGTCTCCACGGAGGAGTCCAATATCGCCGCGAATGCTTTTCCCGTTCTCCGGTTTCAAGCCCAGGGCGGCGAGCGGAATGGCCACTTCGTAATTTCCCCCGTTGCTCTTGAGTTTCACCTGGCTGCTGACGTCTGTCACGCTGTCGAATTCGATCGTCCGCCACGGTGAGCTGAAACCCACGGGCTTACCCTTTGCCGGCGGATCCACCGGGCGAAAGACCCCGGCCATGATCTTGCGGTTCACCTCTGCCGCCAAAAACCGGAGATCCCCCGCCACCGGCTGGCTGCGTTTGGGGTCGGCGTTCGGATCGGTTCCCAGCATCAGGTCAAACGCGCCTCCGCTCTTGAACAATTCCTTGGGTTCGGCGGCGGCATTTTTCGTCAGATTGGGGTCCGGTGTGCGGTAAGCCAGATATAGCGTATCGCCGGAAACGCGCACGGCCGCTTCGTAATTGTCCACTACCGCCGCCGCCCCCTTTCCTCGCGTGAACTGATACACGGAATGCCAGTCGGCTCCGCTCCAATCTTCCAATTTGCCATCGACCTCCGGTGGGGCCGCCGTCAATCCGACTTTCAGAACCGGGTCAGCCTTGGCCGGCTTCGCCGCCCGTGAAGCGGAATAGGCTTCGCATTGGGCGCGCCACTCCGGGGTGAAATGGATCGGCGATCCGGTGAACCTCCGGATGCTGTCGAGTCCTTCGACGCGGATGAAATTCGACTCCCCCTTGCCGCACACCAGGTAAATACTGCCGTCCGCCAGTTGATTGATGGTCGGCCAGAAATTCTCGCCGATGAAATTCGTCTTCTCCAGCTTCATGCCCCGTGTGGCCTGGGGACCATTCAAAGGGGTTCCCTGAACCAGATCGGTTCCCAGTGTGGCGACGAAGAGCCCGTCGCCGGTCAGGAGATACATCATGCCGGGGTCGGCGTTGATGCCCCAGATCTCGCCGCCCTCGCCCGTGAGCGGACGGATCGGCAGGCCCAGCAGACGGGTGGTTCCGGCCATTTCCCCCGGCTCCATCGCCCGTCTGGGTATGCTGTGGCCCGCGTGCAGGCTCGGCCACTTGCTGGGATACGTCCAGACCTGTTTGCCATCTTTGAATCCCTGCATCGGTCCTCCCGTCAGCACCACATAGTCGCCCACGGCAATCGCTTGCGTTCCCGGCCGCGAGTCTTTGGGCAGTGACGATGTCGCCGCCGCCAGGTCATAGACCGGCGCTCCGCCCGCCGTGAAACGCCGGACGGGAAGCCGAAAGCCATTCGCCGACATCAGCTCCAACTGGGTATCCAGGGTAAACGACGGCCCCATCTGTTTGTCAGGCATGAACCGCACGTGAATCTCATCCCGCTGCGCCCGCCCGTCATCATTCAGGTCGGACCACACGAACATGAGTTTTCTAGAATCCTTCACGAGATCGAGTTTGACTTTGGCGGGCAACTCGGCCCTGGCGAGCATCCCGGTGTCCGCCCCTAACGATGGCGTACCATTAAACGAGCCCGCCGCAGCCACTCGCTGTGCCACGCCGTCCTTCATCACATAAATCGAAAGCGGATCGGCACCTTGTTCCGGGTTTTTGTTGAACGCGTCCGTCATATATTGCCGCCCTTCGCGGTAAATGGCGCGCTCGGGCAACCCCTTGGGGGGCGGAAGCAGATCCGGCCGATCTTCATCGATTCCCGGCCGTCTAAAAATCCGCGCCATGCGATCCGTCCCTTTGGCCCAATCGATCGCGAACTCCATGCCGTTGTAATAGAACCGCGTGCGATCCTTCGGGTCGATGGCGCCGCCACCGCCGTAGCGCGTCGGGCCATGAAAGGCCCGGACAAAGGAACCGTCGGCAATCCGGTAAACGCTCGTGCGCTTGATTTGCCAATCCGACTCCGCCACCCAGAGCATGCCGTCGGGCGTGATGGCCATGCCGGAGGGATTGGCCATTCGCGTGGGATCGTAGGGGCCCGTCGTGGTTTTCCCCGGGGTCCCGATGGCCTTCACGAAGGCCCCTTTCATATCAAACACCTTCACCTGGTTGCTGGAGCCTCGGTCGCTGATAAAAATCTGACCGTCATGAATCGCCAGGTCCATCGGTGCCTCCAGACCTGCGCTGATGAGCACGTTTTTGTCCGCGAGATCGATGCTCTTCCCCCGGTTCACCCGATAGGAATGCAGTTCAGTCCCGGAGAGGACATGCAGGCGACCCGTCTTGTCAAAGGCCATCCCGCGCGGCTCGTGAAGGGTCACTTTACCAGGGGCCATGCCCTGCCGCTGGTCCCGCAGTTGGTCGGACTTCGCTTTTCCCTTCACTTCTTCTGCAATAGCAACAGGGGCTTTCGCATCCACAAACTCCAGCCGGTTCTGCTTGGGCAGGCTGACCACGAGAAGCCCGTTGAAAGCGGCCAGACCGCCCACGCTATTTTGGGCAACATTGACATCGTCACCCCATTCGTTCCCCGCAGTGATCAGAACCGGGAGGGTCCGCGGGAGGGTCGGCGGGAGGGCAGTCTCATCGACAAGAATCGCACTGAGGCGGAGTTCGCCCTTTTTCCACAGGCTTGCCGCGTAAGCCTGCACATCCGGATCGGCATCCGGTCCGTTATCTAAGGCCAGTCGCGCCGCCCCTGTCCAGGCGCCTCCCACCCAGCGGAGTCCTGTGCGCTTCTTGCCATCGCGACTCACCCAGATAAGCCCATCGCCCGACTCGTTGCATTGGGCACTGATGAGCATTTCATCCTTCTTGGGCAAATACAGGACATCTCCCGGTGAGTCATGGTCCGCCAACCAGCCCCCCGAATTATCACGTGTCTTCCACGGGGGATTTCCCGCGCTAAACGGTGTGAATTCATAAAACATCGCCACTTCGTCGCGGACCAATCCGCGCACGCGATAGGTGCCCGGGGGCATCAATTTTCCTCCGACATCGTAATTGCCATGCATGCCCTTGTTCAGCTTCAGGCTCTCATCCAGGCCATCCCAGCGAATGACGTGCTTGCCGGCCTCAAAGAACGTTTCGGCGACCAGGTTGCGGACCCGGTTCCCCTCGGCGTCTTCGATCACCAGGGCCACATAGCCCTTTTTGAGCAGGGAAAACTCGACCGGAACCGGCGGCTGCGGTTCGGCTGCCGCACCCGACGGGGCACTCAGCAGAAACAAAACTACAGCCGTTAATAGTGCTCCGCGGCACCAGCCCAGGGAACGTCTGGCCGGAAGGATGAGGTTGCCGAGAAGAGACAGGGAGGCGGCCAGGAGGATGCGCATGCAGAGCCCCCTGATTGCACCATACCCCATCAGCGCCGCGAACCCCAAAATCAGCTGCACCTTCACCATGATGGTCTCCTTGTGCTTGCTCTGGTCAGGCCGTTCTCTCGGCCATTACTCGAAGAAGCTCTTGCCCCAGTTCCCGGGTTCGAGCATCAACTCCTGCACCTCGTCGGCCACCATGTTGGCGGCCGGGTTGCTCCAGTGGCTGCGCAACACGGTGTCCTGGCCGGCGGCGTCGAAAGTGCCGCCGGGGGAATCGAACGGCGTCCTGCCCGAATTATCGGCCCAGCCGACCAGCCGCAGGCCGATGCCGGTGTGGTAGATGGCATCCAGGTGTAGTCGCCCACCGGCGCCACTTCGCCCGGTTTCATGTGGCTCAAGTTCGTCAGCCCATCCCAGAGCAGATCGTGCTTGCCCGTGGTCAGGAAGTTGGCGGTGAGCAAATGCCGCACGACTTGTCCCTGTGTTATCGTTCGTCCCGAAGCGTGACAACGACCGCCAGACTGTTGCCTACGGCGCGCTCCCTGCCGTCGGAGGGGCGATTCAAGACTTTGGGCTCACCGCCCTTGCCGTCGGCCATGACCATTGTTGCCGAGCCGCCGCCGTCAAAGGCGATGGCGTCCACGGCGCCGAACTCCTTGAGCACCGTGGCCACTTCCTCATAGGTCATGCCGACGCTGAACTTCGGCTGACGGCCGTCGGAGACGAACAGGACCAGGCGATTGTCGGCGGTATGCCCGATGGCGGTCTGCGGATAGGTGCTGTTGCCGCCCTTGCCCGGTATGACTTTTCCGTCCTGGAGCAGGCGGGCATTGCCACTCAAGGCATTGTACAGCTCCACCTTGGGCGTGGACATGTACCCGGTGGTGTCATCCTTGGCGCGGGTGATGAACGTGACCTTGTTGTCCGCACCGATATTGATGGCATGTATGGCCCAGGACGCCGTTCCCCAGTCGGAGACTTTCACGCCGTCGGCCACGGCCAGGGAGGTGAGATCCGCCCCCCCGTCGGCGGTGCGGCCGAAGAAGCCACTGTTGATGCCGATCTGGGCCTTGCTGCGTGCCACGAAGGCGCTGGTGGTTTCGAGAGTGGTTTCGCCCGGCTTGTCGCCATTGGGTTCGTTGGTCTTGAAAGTTATTCCCTTCTGGTTCAGATCGATGAACACGATATGCATGTCGATCTCGCGCGGCTCGGAGACATGCCGATGAACATAGCGCACGCCGGGGAACGGCTTGGTCTCGGTGTCGGCGGCGTGAAGCGCGAGACTGCCGAGGAGGGATACGGCGGTTCCAAGGATCAGGGCCCTCGGGTTCCTCTTCATACGAGTATCCAAACTCCACAAACCGGTTGTCTTATTCCTATTCATGGTCTCTTTCTCCCTTTCTCGTCCATAACGTGGACATCTTGTCGCTGTTCCCCTTGAGTGTGTTCGCGGCGAAGCCGCGCGGCGGGCTTGCCTGTTTTCACAATGGTTTCACCGCAACGCCGCGCCTCACGGCCTTCGCCACGGGGCGTTCTGTAAGTTGAAGAGCCCCGCCGCCCACCGTGGACTCGCCTGACGCTCCAACCGTCGCCCCATCGTTTTCTGCACGGCAGCCTACCGCGCCCCTAGCAGAAGGGAAAATAGTCGCACATTCTGAGGCGTTTGTCTATCTCCATTTTACTTTTATCAATAGTTGTATACTATTGCGGCGCAACACTTTATATTATATAAAGAGGCGGATTTCCGGTCGACTCCGTCTGTTTCCCGTCGGACGCGCCACGCCGGCAATAAATCCTGCACCCCCGGACGCGAGCCGTCAGGCGCTGCGTTGCGGGGGTTTTGCAAGAGCCTCAATAAATTGGCTTTTGCGTCGCGTCAGCCGCGGGCGCGGTTCGCCGCGAAGCGCGCCAACTTCGCCTGGAATCCCGGGCGATCCAGGACATCCCGGTTGACCACGTGGTCCGGCACGCGCCCCTGCGCGACCCGGATCATGCCTTCGGCCATGGCCGACACGGCGAACCACACGGATTGACGGGTGACCGGCAGCCAGTGCGGCGTCAGCACCACGTTGTCCATCGCGATCAGCGGGTCGTCCGCCGGCAGCGGCTCATGCTCGAAGACGTCCAGTGCGGCCTTCGCAATCCATCCTTCCTGCAGCGCCCGCACCAGCGCGCCCTGCCGGATCAGTTCGCCCCGGCCGGTATTGACGAGGACCGCTGTCTTCTTCATCATCCGCAGTTCCGCCTCGCCGAACATCCCGCGGGTCCGATCATCCAACTGGCAGAGGAGGCAGACGTAGTCCGACTCGCGGAGAAGGGTTCCCAAATCCGGCGCGAGCGTCACGCCGAGCGTCTGCGCCTCCGCGGCCGTGGCGTGCCGGGAGTACACCAGCACCCGCATGCCGAAAGGCGCCAGCAGCCGGATCACCTCCTGGGCGATCCGTCCGAGGCCCACGATTCCGAGCGTCTTGCCCGGCAGATCTTCTCCCGTGAGACGCGACTGCCCGCCCCAGTACCCGCTGCGCGCCATGCGCTCCTGTGGCAGCAGGTTCCGCGCGGCCGCCAGCAGCAGCAGCACGGTCGCGGTCGCCGTGGAATGGGTGAGCGAGTGCGGCGCGTTGAACACCACGACGTCGTTCGCGGTGCAGGCCGGCAGGTCAATCTTGTCCACCCCCACGCCGCACCGTCCGATCGCCACCAAGCGGTCGGCGCCCTTGGCGAAAGCCGAGGCCCGCACGTATGGCCGGATGTTCACCACCCCGTCCGCGTCGGCGATGTGATGCGGCTCCAACTGCATCGAGTAGAGGCGGTCGGAATACGTCTTGTCGCCGGGCTGCGGCGCCTGGTCCCTCAGCCAATCGTGGCGGATGAACGGGAACGGTTCGTAGAGTTCCGCCGCGATGGTGCCGTCGGCGGGTTGCCCCTGCTCGTTCAGGAAGTCGCCGGAATATTTGATCTGGAACGTCCGCATGCGTCACCGTCCCTTCTTCTTGGTGCTCTTGCCCACGCCCAGGCGTTTCCACCAACCGTCCTCGTTACACGCCAGATAGGCGTCCGGGGAATAGGGATGCTGCTTCACGACATCGAGGTTGAGATCGAGCCCCAGTCCTGGCCCGGCGGGCAGGGACAGATGGCCGTCCTTCGGATTGAGCGTCGGCGTCCAGGTGACCAGGTCTTTCGTCCACGGCTCGTTGAAGGCATCGAAATGCTCCTGGATCAGGAAGTTGGGGACGCACGCCGCCAGTTGCAGGCAGACGGCTGTCGCCACCGGGCCGCCGCTCTGGTGCGGCGCGATCCAGGCGCCGTTGGCGTTGGCGATGTTCGCCACCGCGATGGTGTTCGTGATCCCGCCCAGCGACATGGGCTCCGGTTGCCAGATATTGACGCCGCCGCCTCGGGCCAGGGTTTCGAACTGGCCGATGCGCTCGAACTGCTCGCCGGTCGCCACGGTGATGGGGCACTCCGTGGCGATGGAGCACGTGGTCTCTTCGCGTTCGGGAGAGGTCGGCTCCTCCCACCAGTACAAATCCAGCGGCGCCAGGCGCCGGGCCACGCGGAGCGTTTCCGCCGGCGCAAACCGGCAGTGCACGTCAATCATGATCTTCAGCCCAGGACCCAGCTTCCGGCGCAGCATCGCCAGGATGTCATAGGAAAGCTGCAATTCCTCGTCGTTGATGAACCCGCGCGCCGTGCCGAACGGGTCGAGCTTGAGCGCCTTGAACCCCAGTCCCGCGGCGGCTTCGGCGGCCTCCAGGTACGCCTCGGGCGTCCGCTCCGCGCGGTACCAGCCGTTGGCGTACGCGGCCACGCTGTCGCGCAGCCGGCCGCCGAGCAATTGGTGGATCGGCACGCCCAGCGACTTCCCGAGGATGTCCCAGCACGCCACCTCGATGGCGGCCACCACCAGACGGTGGATATGCCCCGCGTCCTGGATGGGTTCGAGCACGGCCTTGGCCACGGCGTTCACCCGGGTGGGATCCTTGCCGATGGCAAAATGGGCCAGTTCGTGCACCGCGGCTTCCGTGGTTTTCGTGAAGCCGTTGAGGGTCGCTTCGCCGATGCCGTACCACTCCGTGTCTGTGCAGACTTTCACGAACAGCCAGTTCTTCCAGCCGGCGCTGACGGTGTAGGTTTCGATTTTGGTGATTTTCATGCTGGATTCCTTTCCTTTGTTGTTGTTTTCTTCTGAAACACAGCCACTGCCTGCCGCGCCTCGGCGTCGTTCGCCGTGGACACCTGGACACTGACGCCGGGGGCGGGAATTTCGGCCAGCACCCGGTCAAGCCAGGCGGGGAAATCGTCCGCGTACTTGCGCCAGATGACCAGCGGCTTGCGCGCCTGGATCTTCTGCCAGCCGGCGAACGTGCCATCCACATCGCACGCGGCATCCTCGAAGTTCAGCTCGATCACGTCCAGGTCCTCGACTTCCACGAGGTCGTCCACCGCCCACAGGGCCGAGCCGTGCAGATGAAAGGCCACGCAGGGCACTGCGGCGGCGATCCGGCGATCCAGCGGCAGGAAGAATTCACGGTAGAGATCCGGCGAGAGCACGGCCATGGCGTCTTCCTGCAGCCACAGGATCTTGTCCGGCGCCCAGGCCCGCAGGGCCGCGTCGCCGGCCAGATAGCCGTGCGCCGATTCGGGAATGAGCGCCAGTTGCGCCTGGCCGATCTCAAGCCAGGTCTCCGCGCACCGGCCGGCCAGCCGCCGGGCTGCCTCGGGCGCGTCCAGGAGATCCAGCGGCAACTGTCCGGTGCCGCGCATCGCCGCCATCAGGTCCGACGGGCCGCGCATGAGCGTGGGCGCCACGGGATAGCGCCCGCGACAGTGCGCGACCAGCGCCTGCATGATCTCCAGGAGCTTGCGCGTCCACGGGCTGTCCGAGGGCGGCGTGACGGCGAGGCGGTCCAGTTCCCCGGCGCAGGGCTCCGCCCAGAAGCCGCCGGTCGGGCTGTACATCACGGTACAGCCCAGGATCGCCTCCAACCACGGGATCCCGACAAACGGCGCGCTCACATACGGGATGTCGCCGAGGCCCAGGTGCGCTTCATGAAGGCCGTCACAGTCGGCGAGGAAGAGCGGGATATCAATATCGTCCGGCTGCACCGGGCCGGCGGAAAGGGAGCTGGAAAGCCGCGGGAATCGCTGTCCCAGGGTCCACCCGACGTTGATGCCGAACAGCGGGCGCGGTTGCACGGCCCGCTCATAGAAAGCCCGGTGCCGAGTCAGGTTCTCCGGCCACGCCTCGGCCGGCCACGCACCCCCTGCGCCCGATGGCGTTGGTTGTTCACGACGCATGGATTTGCCTCTTTTGTTGCTTCACTGACGTATCTTGAACATGAAAATTATTCTCTACTTTTCCGGCTGGACGCGCCGGTACACGATCACAGCCGCGCCGGGCTTGTCCTTGATTTCCACGGTCAACCCTTTTTCCATCAGCTCCTTGCCCGACACTTTCGTTGAGCCCGCCACATCGAAGTTCGTCACCTCGTACACCGCCGCCGGGTCGAGCCCGCGCAGGCGGTAGGTCTGCGCCGCCTCGCCGTTATTCTTCCGCCGGAACGCCTGCACGCAGCCTTGCCCTTTCGCGGGCCAATCGAACTGCCAGCCAATCCACACGGTATCCGCGAGGCTGTAGCCGGTGAGCGGGTAGTAGTCGCCGTTGACCATGAAGGGCGCGACCTTGCTCCACTCGGAGTAGGCCTGCACCTGGGCGGCTTTGTTGCCGGGGTTGAGCCATTCGCACATGCCGAACATGCCCATGTAAAACGTACGGAACGAGTACGGATCGTACCAGCGGCAGGCGGAGCCCTGGAATGGGAACCAATAGGACAGGCCATAGGTGTGGCATTGGTTTCCGTCAACCACGTTTTTCATGCCGAGCATCTGAAAATCGCTCCGGGCAAAAAGCACGGCCCGGCGCATGGATTCCAGATCATTGCGGCGGCCACCGGAAGCGCAGGAATCAATCCCCAGGCCGGGGTTGCGCCGCTTGAGTTCATCCCAGAACTTCAAATGGCCCTGGACGTACAAGTTTTCGGTGATGCCCTGGCGGTCGGGCGCGTCGTTCCCTCGCCAGCCGGGCATGGGTCCTTCGCCGTTCATGTCCTCGCGATACCAGTCGATCCGCTGCGATTTGATCAGGCCATCGATGTGGTTGATCAGCCACTCCAGGGCGGCGGGGTCGCCGAGGTTGAGGAGCCTGCCCTGGGCGTTGCAGGGCATGATCCACGCGGGGTGATTGCGGCCGAGCCACGTCTCCATGCTGCCCACGCGCTCGGGTTCGAACCACAGGAGAAACTTCATGCCGCGCTCGTGGACCCAATCGCTGAACGGCCGGAAGCCGTTCGGGAACTTCGTCGGATCAACCTCCCAGGTCCCGGTGTTGAGCCATTCCAGGTCGCCTTTCCAAGGCTCCATCTTGCTCGGATACCACGTCCCGCTGTACGAGCCAGCGTCGCGCCAGCAGATGTCCGGGCGAATCCCCGCATCGAGGAACTCCTGCACGCGCGGGATGTCGGCCTCGCTGCCATCCACTTGAATCTGGCTGACGGGTTGCTGGGGTTGGCCGTTGTTTCGCGGTATGACGTGCGCGAGGTACCACCGCCGCCAGAGGTTCTGCGAGCCGGCGAGCTCTTTGTCGTCCGAAAACAGAAACGCGGTCAAGGGCGTGCGGATCTCCTCGCCTGGCTTCAGGCGCAAATGCGTCAATTCCTGGCCGGCCACGATCCGCAGCGCGTCCGCGCCGTCCCGCGTGAACGACGCCGCCCATTGCCCCGGCCAGCCCACGGCGATCAGGAGCCGCCCGTCCGGCAGGAGCAGGTTGAAATACGGCCAGCCGTCCGGACCTGAGGTCGATTTGCCCGGGTGCTGGCTGGGCGCGAACCGCTTGACGAAATTCGGGCCGAGGTTCAACTCATACGGCTGAAAACTTGCCTCATCGGTCCAGTCTCCTTTAATCCCGTTCAAGATGAATTCGCCGCCCGCGCCGCGCGCAAACCGCGCGTCCAGCCCCTGGATGTTTTCCAGGATCGGCGTGTTGTTCGTGCCGGTGTTCTTGAGCCACACCGTCCATTCGACCGCCGGGAAGTCGGCGTAATCCACCGCCACGCAGCGGACTTCCAGCCCGGTCTTGGGGTCAGCCCACGTGAGCGTGTGTCGGATGCGGTTGGCGTCGAGCCGTTCGTCCGCCACCTTCACCGGCCACTCCGCGAGCCACTTCGCCGAGGGTTGTCCATCGTACGTGAACGAGAAGGGCAGGGCCGATTTGGCCCCCGCCAGGTGCTCTTTGAACCATGGGGCCTTCATCTTGGCTTCTTCCTTTCCTGATGTTCCCGCCAGAAGCGTGGTTGAAGCGGCCAACACCGCACCCAACGACATTTGAATGACTTTCCTGCTGTTCATCCTGTCATCCCCTATCTATGGTTTGACGCGCCGGTACACGATCACCGCCGCGCCGGGCTTGTCCGTGATCTCCACGGTCAGCCCTTTTTCCACCAGTTCCTTGCCCGACACCTTCGTCGAACCCGCCACATCGAGGTTCGTAACCTCATACATTGCCGCCGGGTCGAGGCCGCGGAGACGGAAGTCGGCGCGGACGAATGGCGAGTCGGGACGGCGAAAGGCCTGGACCATCCCCACCCCGTCTTCCGGTCGGTCGTATTGCCAGGCCATCCAATCGGTATTGGCCAGGCTGTAGTTGGTCAGGGGGTAGAAATCGCCCAGGAAGTTCGGCCCGATGTGTCGCAGTTGATCGAAGAGCCGCTTGGCCAGGGCATAGTTCAGCGTCTTCAATCGCATGTCGTAGCAGAGGGTCAGGCTGGGCTGCATGTTCGAGCGGAAACCGTACGCTTCCACATCGGCGACGCCGTGCTGCCCGATCGCGGATTGGCCCGTCACATAGCCCCCGCCATGGTAGGGAATCCATTGCGCAAACTGCCGGTGATGGCACTGCTGGCTGGTGGGCTCGAACAGGAAGTCGCTGCGGATCAGGGGCACCGCGCGGCGCAGCGTTTCCAGGTCGTCGCGCCGGCCACCGGAGGCGCAGGAATCTATGATCAGTTGCGGATGGCGCTGCCGCAAGCCATCCCAGTACGCCAGATACCCCTGGACATACAGGTTCTCCGTCATGCCTTGACGGTCTGGGGCGTCGTTCCCTCGCCAGAAGGGAAGCGGGTCCATGTTGAAATCCTGCCGGTAGAAATCAATCCCCTGTTCCGTGATCGTCCGGTCCACGTGGTTGATCAGCCAGCTCAGGGCCTCCGGATGACCCAGGTTCAGCAGGTTGCCGGGACAGCTTCCAAACCCCCCTCCGGTGGGCGCGTCCGGGACTTTCGCCTTCTTCACCAGCAGCCATTCGGGATGATTCCTGGCGAGCCAGGACTTCGCGTCACCGACCCGTTCCGGCTCGAACCACGTGATGATCTTCACCCCCTTGGCATGGGCGTGATCGCTGACGGCGCGCAAGCCGCGGGGAAACCGCGTCGTGTCCTGTTCCCAGGTGCCCGTATCCCACCACATTCCGCCACAGGGATACCAGCCGGCATCCATCCACCAGTAATCCAGTCTCATCCCCTCTTCGAGGTAGCGGTCCACGAACAGCTTCTGGTTCTCCTCGTTGGCCTGGGTCATCTCCGCAAACTGGTGGGAACTGCACGCCACAATCTGCGGCGGCGGCAGTTTGCCGTCCGCCGTGCGCGGCAGGTTGTGCGCCAGCATCCAGCGCCGCCACAGGTTCTGCGCGCTCACCAGGTCCGTCCCCTCCCAGAACACCAGCGCCACCAGCGGCGCGCGAATGGCCTCGCCTGGTTTCAGGACCAGATGCGTCAGCTCCTGGCCGGCGACGATGCGCAGGCCAGCGGCTTCGTCGCGGACAAACGACGACGCCCACTGTCCCGGCCAACCGATGGCGGCGAAGACGCCGCCGCCGGGGAATTGAAGGTTGTAGTAGGGAAACGCGGCATTGGTGGGGCGTCCGCCGAAGCTCACAAACCGCTTCACCGCCTTGGGCCCGAGCGTCTCGGTGAATGGCGCAAAGCTGTCGGCCGTGCACCAGTCGCCCTTGTTGCCGTGCAGCACGAACTCGCCGCCTTCGCTGCGCGTGAAGACCGTGTCAATCCCCTGGATGTTCTCCAAGATCGGCGTGTCGGCTTTGCCGGTATTCTTGAACCACACCGTCCACTCGACCGCCGCATAGTCTGCGTAATCCACCGTCACACATCGGACTTCCAAGCCGGTCTGCGGATCGGTCCAGGTGAACGTGTGCCGGGTGCGGTTCGCATCGAGCCGTTCGTCCGCCACCTTCACCGGCCACTCCGCAAGCCACTTTGCCGAGGGTTGTCCGTCGTACGTGAACGAGAACGGCAGAGCCGCTTTGGCCCCCGCCAGATGTTCCTTGAACCATGCATCCTTCATGTCTACGTTTCCTTTCCTGCGTATCCCGCGGTTTTGCCGGCCTGGTTCAGCATAGCCGGATAGGTCTCCCCCTCGGCACTGCCGGCGCCCTTGTTCAGGTAGTCGGGCTTGGGTCTGACTTGAAGCACGTCGTCGGTGAACTTCTCACGGACAATCACACTGTTCTGCCCGCACCGCCCGTTGTTGATCACGACCAACTTGTTGGTCTGCGCTTCGGCCTTCATTGATTCTTTGCTCTCCTTCTGTGAACCGGCAACGGAAGCCGTTATTTCATCGCTCAAAAGATACTCCAGCTTTCTGGTACACGATCCACGTCACTCCGGGACCGTCTTTGAGCGTCAACCCTTTCTCCATCAACTCGCGTCCGGTTGCCGACGCCGGCAGGCCCTGTCCGGACACCGGAACGATCTTCGACACCATGGGGAACTGCAACCGGCCTTCTCCTGAAGCGAGGGTGGGCTGGACCGCGCCGGCATACGCCTTCACGACATACGTCGCGCCGGCATCCAGCCGCCGCGGGATCAGCACCACCGGTTTCCCGGTTGCCGGTCGGTCGTCAAGCCGACACAGCACGCCGCCGCCCCGTGCCGGGAAGTCAATCTGCCAAACCCGGCCTTCATCGCCATCGAGCACCGAGAGCTCGGCGGCGTGAGCCTCGGTTCCTTGAAGGTTCTTCCGATAGGCCGGCTCAAGTCCCGCGTAGGCGGCCATCGCTTCCACGAACTCCGGGGGCGGCGCTTCCTCCTTTGTCGCCACGACCAGGTTGCCCGTCCACTTGTTCCTGGCCAGATCCTGATTGTTGTTGAGGATCAGGACCATGGACGGATTGCGGTAGATGACATTGCGCTCGAACGTCACGCCGGCACAGGCGCTGTCGAGGTAGAGCCCGGCGCTGGCATGGTGGGAACTGGTGTCGTGCACCAGATTGTCCCGGACCACGTTGTTGCTGCCCTTGTGCGCGAAGCAGACGTACAGCCCGGCGCCATCCTGCGTGATCTGCATGGCATGGTGAATGTGGTTCCTCTCCACGGTGTTGCCCTCGACGAACTTCCACGCCGGGTCCTGGTCGCCCGCCACACACATGCCGAAGTAGGCCGTGTCGTGCACCAGGTTATGGGAGATGACCGAGTCCCGCATGCGATAGGCGGCAATGCCGGTGGCGCCGTGGTAATCCGCACCGCAGTGGTGGATGTAGTTGTTGCAGACGCGGAAGCGCTCATACTCGCCGGGTTCGGGTGGCGGCGCCGCCTTCAGGTACGCGCCCCCGACATTGCACTGGCCCAGACCGATCCCGCCCGCTCCCGTCTGCTGGATGATGTTGCCCTCGATCGCGATGTCGGCCGTGCCCTCGCGCAGCACCAGGCCCATGGCCCCCACCCGACTGATCCCGCCGTCACGGAAACTGCACGAGCGGGCGTGCTTGACCTCGACCGCCGCCTCGATGAAACGATGCCCCGGTTCGCCATTGTCCTGCAGGTACGGGACGTTGCAGGAGAACAACCCCATGAAGCCTTGTTCAGGCAGGGGCCAGTCAACGTGTTCGACATGCACGCCCTTGAAATGCAGATTGCGCACCGGGTTCTGTCGCGTGCCGGCAAGCGCCAGGAGCGTGTTCTGCACGACCGGCGCCACCACCTCGCCTTGGGTCAAATCCTCGCCGGGGCGCGGCCAGTAGGTCAGCACCCCGGTCGTGCGGTCCAGATACCATTCGCCGGGCATATCCAGGAACTCGCGGGCATTTTCCAGATAACAACGGCCGTCGGCGATACCGTTATACCAGTCGAAACCGAAGACCTTGGGCGCCCAGCGATGCGGCGGGCGCAGGGTGACGGTCTTGGCGGCAGGATCAATCGCGGCCAGGGCCTTGCGGCCGCCGTCATTGTTGCGGATCGAGGCCAGTTCGATGTCCTGGGGATTGCCCCAGGCCGCGACGGGGATGCCCAGCGGGACGGGGTCCATATGCCACGAAACTCGCACATGAGTGAGGGGATCGTCCCAGGCCGAGATGGGGTAGTTTAGCCCGATGACCACCGGATCTTCCGGCCGGTCGTATTCCACCGGCTTGTACGGCTTGGCCGTGCACCAGCCCTGATTGGGGGTGCGGGCACGGATGGCGCGCTGACCGTTGATGAAGAGTTGCCGGAAGTACCACTGCCCCGCTTTGACCTCGGGAATCTCCGCGGTCCAGATTTCGTTCGTCCCCTTCTTCCAGCCCGTGATCTTCCGTCCGCCGCTGAGCAGCACCTTCTCGCCCGGCGCCGCGGCGTAGGTGACCGAGAACTTCTCCGTGCCCGAATCCTCCGGCCCGAAGGTCAGCGTCTCGGTCAGCGGATAGGTGCCGCCGCGAATTTCCACAACGATGTCCTGGGTCAACCCGGCCTTGATCTTCCCGCGCACCGCCTCGCGCGCCTTCGCCAGCGTGGCAAACGGTTCTTTCTTCGTCCCGGGGTTGCTATCCTTGCCGCTGACCGCCACGTAGAAGTCCGCCGGCGCCTGGTTCTCGGCTGCTGCGGCGTCGCAAGCCGCGACTGCCAGCAGTCCCGCGAGAACCACGCCCGCAATTCGTGACGCTCCATGCGTACCGTGCTGCATCTGTGTCATGGTGTAAACCTTTCCTTTGTGTGGGTTTTTATTTCGTCTCGTTTGTGAGTCATTCATCTGTTGTTCTTGCCGTCACTTGGCATAACTAATCCACAAGACCTGGGGACTTCCGCCCAGCTTCACGGGCAGTCCCTGCTCCATCAGTTCCTTGCCGCTCATCGGTGTCGTGCCTTCCGCCGGAACAGGAAGGACGTTTGACAGGATGGGCAAATCGCTCAGGGCAGAAGCATACTGCCTGGCGAGATTCCGATCACTGTTGCCAAAGAAGATCCCCTCATAGAAGTCCTGCTCGGCCTTCTTCATGCTGCCGCTGTACTTCTTGAAGCTATACGATGCCCCCGCCTCCAAATCATGCAACTTCATGCGCACCGTCTCCTCTTTGGAACCGGACCGCAGAACGATCTGCACGACGCCGCGTCCCTCCTTCGGAAGATCATACTGATACGCCGACCATGGGGCCGTGTCTGCAGTTTCGCCAAGGGCATATCGGCGACAGAGCTGCGGTTCCGTGTTCAGAATGGCCTTGCGATAGGCCGGCTCAAGCCCCGTGTATGCCTTCATCACTTCAATGAACTCTTCCGGCGGTGTACCGTCCTTCTGGAACAAATTGTCATACCAGGTGTTGTTCGCCTTTTTGGCATTGAACAGCAACGGGCCTCCGGAATTCCGGTACACCACATTATCCTGATAACGACAGCCATTGCTATCGCTATCCAGGTAAAGGCCGTGGTTGGGAATCATATCGTGGATGCCGTTGGCGACTTCTCCCCGGCCGAACGTGTTCCATAGCGTGTCATGGATCAGATTGCCGCGAGCGACGGTCTGGCCGGCATGTGAATAACAAACATACAATCCAGCTCCATCCACTGCCACCTTCATGGTGTTGTAGATGTGATTGTATTCTACGGTGTTGTCCTTGGAAAACGCACTCTTGTAATCGCCTGCCCACTGAATGCCGGAGTAACAGATGTCATGAATCAGGTTATGGGACACCACAGATTTCTGCACGACTCCCAAGTAGATGCCCACTCCGCCGATATAGTCAGTGCCGCAATCATGCACATGGTTGTTGGCAACGCGGAAGCCGGTAAATTCGGCCGGTCCCGGGGGCGGATTCCAACTCCAGGAAGTCCACGGAGGTTGCCGAACATTGCTGATCGCGATCCCATTGCCCCCGATGTCTCCCAACTCGTTGCCCTCAATCACAATATGCGCCGTACCCCGCCGCAAGCATATGCCACAACCGCCGACATGTGAGACTCCCCCGCCGGTGAAGCTGCAATACTGCGCATATTTGATTTCCACAGCCGCTTCAATCGGGCCGTGCTCCGGCCCTGCTGGTGTTTGGGTGAACTGGGTGGCACAGAACATCGCCGAGAACCCCTGCGGGGGCAGGTGCCGATCGACGTGTTCAACATGGATTCCTTTGAAATGGAGATTAACCAAAGGCGCTTGCGTTGTGCCCGTGACCGACAGCAGCGTATTCCGGACCACTGGTGCGATCACCGCGGCACGCTTCAGGACCTCGCCTGGCCGCGGCCAGTACGAAAGCACCCCCGTGCCACGATCCAAATACCACTCGCCGGGTTGATCGAGCATTTCCAACGCATTCTCAAGAAAACAACTATAGTTTTGCGTCGAACCCACCGCGCACCCAGTGGTCCACTCCTTATAGTTGCCGGGAACCGGAAAGGTGAAGGTTTGGTTCGTAGCGTTGACGCTGCCAAGGAATTTCTGCGTCTCATTGTCGTTCCACTGCATGTTGATTTCGATATCAGTGGGATTCTTCCACGCCTGGATGGGATGATTGACACTTAGCGTGTAATATGGGATTGCTCCATCAGTAGGTTCTGTAAAGGTTGCAGTCTTGATAATCCACCATGGCGTCTTATCATCAACGTTGGGCGTGCGGGCTCGGATGGCGCGCTGACCGTTGATGAAAAGCTGGCGGGGATACCACTGCCCCGCTTTGACCTCGGGGATCTCCGCGGTCCAGAGTTCATTCGTCCCCTTCTTCCAGCCCGTGATCGTCCGCCCGCCGCTGAGCAGCACCTTCTCACCCGGCGCCGCGGCGTAGGTAATCGAGAACTTCTCCGTGCCCGAATCCTCCGGCCCGAAGGTCAGCGTCTCGGTCAGCGGATAGGTGCCGCCGCGAATTTCCACAACGATGTCCTGGGTCAACCCGGCCTTGATCTTCCCGCGCACCGCCTCGCGCGCCTTCGCCAGCGTGGCAAACGGTTTATTCTTCGTCCCGGGATTGCGATCCTTGCCGTTAACCGCCACAAAGACGTCGGGTTTCATTTCTTGAGCCTCCTTGGCCGGCGTCGCCGCGGACAAATGCCCGGAATAAGCGAAAACAATGAAACTGGTGAAGAACAGGACATGGAATGAATGTCTCATGAATCTTGCTGGCCTCGACCGCGTTCTGGTCATTAGCCGTGGCTGTCAGCGGGCACTGGTCTTCTCCGGTTCAGCGGTCAATGTGACTTCAACGCGCTCTATGCTATAGTTGCTGGTGTTTTCCATGTCCATCGTATACACATTGAAACTCCGGTCTGTTTCTTGTGGAAATTCGCCATTGCTCACGATGCTGACGTAGTACGCGAACTTCTTTCGCCCTTTGAAGATGGTACTTGGTTCGGACCATGCGAGGCCGTCTCTGGAAAACGTTAGTTTTGTGTCAGTTCCGGAACAGTATGCGAAGACATACTGTTTCAAGTATTTGTTGTACGTCATATGCCATCCAATGCCAACATCGTTGCTTTCTTTGCCGGGCCGAAAGACCGGTGTGCTGCGCCCTCCAATGCCGTCTTCCGTCCAGTTGCCATTGTTTAGCTTCTTGAAAGGCGTCACTTTGCCATTCCTGGCATTGGTCAGCACGTCGTCGAGGCGCGCCCTCGCCACGCTCAAGGGCAGTTGCTTCCAAGTGGGTCCCATGTCAGCAGATTCGTTGAAGTACAAGTAAAGCCAACCATCCTTGACGATGTGGGGACCGCCACTGATGCACTCATTGTAGCCAAACCAGTCATTGTATGTGGAAACGACGTGGCCCAGGTAGGTCCATGAATCGCCATTGTTCTTGGAATAGGCCAACCCCACTCGTCCCTGCGCTTTGCCGTCCTTCACAAACACCCACTCGAGATGGCAAACCCCCAGGAGTTCGCCATTGGGAAACTTGGACATGCTCTGGATCCAGACGGCGCCGGTGAACCCTTGCATATCAATAAAACCGTGTTTCTTCTTTTGAAGCAACACCGTCTGGGCAGGCTGGTCAAGACTGCCCTGCATCTTTACCATCTCTGTTGTGCAGCCAACTCCCGCAACGTCCCCAATGAAATGATACCAATCGTAGGAATCGTCGCGCTTCACCGCCGTGAGCGGAGCGTCGGCGTACTTGAAGTGCGGATTCGCGCGAAGTTCCGTGACCTTCACTGCCACGGCAGGCGGTGCGGGTGGCTGTGCCGCGGTGTTTGTCGCCGTTGTCGGCTCCGCGGCCAAGCCGCCCGGCGCCGCTGCGGCATCGCAAGCCGCGACCGCCAGCAGTCCCGCAAGAACCACGCCCGCAATTCGTGACGCTCCATGTGTACCGTGCTGCATCTGTGTCATGGTGTAAACCTTTCCTTTGTGTGGGTTTTTATTTCGTCTCGTTTGTGAGTCATTCATCTGTTGTTCTTGCCGTCACTTGGCATAACTAATCCACAAGACCTGGGGACTTCCGCCCAGCTTCACGGGCAGTCCCTGCTCCATCAGTTCCTTGCCGCTCATCGGTGTCGTGCCTTCCGCCGGAACAGGAAGGACGTTTGACAGGATGGGCAAATCGCTCAGGGCAGAAGCATACTGCCTGGCGAGATTCCGATCACTGTTGCCAAAGAAGATCCCCTCATAGAAGTCCTGCTCGGCCTTCTTCATGCTGCCGCTGTACTTCTTGAAGCTATACGATGCCCCCGCCTCCAAATCATGCAACTTCATGCGCACCGTCTCCTCTTTGGAACCGGACCGCAGAACGATCTGCACGACGCCGCGTCCCTCCTTCGGAAGATCATACTGATACGCCGACCATGGGGCCGTGTCTGCAGTTTCGCCAAGGGCATATCGGCGACAGAGCTGCGGTTCCGTGTTCAGAATGGCCTTGCGATAGGCCGGCTCAAGCCCCGTGTATGCCTTCATCACTTCAATGAACTCTTCCGGCGGTGTACCGTCCTTCTGGAACAAATTGTCATACCAGGTGTTGTTCGCCTTTTTGGCATTGAACAGCAACGGGCCTCCGGAATTCCGGTACACCACATTATCCTGATAACGACAGCCATTGCTATCGCTATCCAGGTAAAGGCCGTGGTTGGGAATCATATCGTGGATGCCGTTGGCGACTTCTCCCCGGCCGAACGTGTTCCATAGCGTGTCATGGATCAGATTGCCGCGAGCGACGGTCTGGCCGGCATGTGAATAACAAACATACAATCCAGCTCCATCCACTGCCACCTTCATGGTGTTGTAGATGTGATTGTATTCTACGGTGTTGTCCTTGGAAAACGCACTCTTGTAATCGCCTGCCCACTGAATGCCGGAGTAACAGATGTCATGAATCAGGTTATGGGACACCACAGATTTCTGCACGACTCCCAAGTAGATGCCCACTCCGCCGATATAGTCAGTGCCGCAATCATGCACATGGTTGTTGGCAACGCGGAAGCCGGTAAATTCGGCCGGTCCCGGGGGCGGATTCCAACTCCAGGAAGTCCACGGAGGTTGCCGAACATTGCTGATCGCGATCCCATTGCCCCCGATGTCTCCCAACTCGTTGCCCTCAATCACAATATGCGCCGTACCCCGCCGCAAGCATATGCCACAACCGCCGACATGTGAGACTCCCCCGCCGGTGAAGCTGCAATACTGCGCATATTTGATTTCCACAGCCGCTTCAATCGGGCCGTGCTCCGGCCCTGCTGGTGTTTGGGTGAACTGGGTGGCACAGAACATCGCCGAGAACCCCTGCGGGGGCAGGTGCCGATCGACGTGTTCAACATGGATTCCTTTGAAATGGAGATTAACCAAAGGCGCTTGCGTTGTGCCCGTGACCGACAGCAGCGTATTCCGGACCACTGGTGCGATCACCGCGGCACGCTTCAGGACCTCGCCTGGCCGCGGCCAGTACGAAAGCACCCCCGTGCCACGATCCAAATACCACTCGCCGGGTTGATCGAGCATTTCCAACGCATTCTCAAGAAAACAACTATAGTTTTGCGTCGAACCCACCGCGCACCCAGTGGTCCACTCCTTATAGTTGCCGGGAACCGGAAAGGTGAAGGTTTGGTTCGTAGCGTTGACGCTGCCAAGGAATTTCTGCGTCTCATTGTCGTTCCACTGCATGTTGATTTCGATATCAGTGGGATTCTTCCACGCCTGGATGGGATGATTGACACTTAGCGTGTAATATGGGATTGCTCCATCAGTAGGTTCTGTAAAGGTTGCAGTCTTGATAATCCACCATGGCGTCTTATCATCAACGTTGGGCGTGCGGGCTCGGATGGCGCGCTGACCGTTGATGAAAAGCTGGCGGGGATACCACTGCCCCGCTTTGACCTCGGGGATCTCCGCGGTCCAGAGTTCATTCGTCCCCTTCTTCCAGCCCGTGATCGTCCGCCCGCCGCTGAGCAGCACCTTCTCACCCGGCGCCGCGGCGTAGGTAATCGAGAACTTCTCCGTGCCCGAATCCTCCGGCCCGAAGGTCAGCGTCTCGGTCAGCGGATAGGTGCCGCCGCGAATTTCCACGAGGAGGTCCTTGGTCAAGCCCGCCTTGATCTTCCCGCGCACCGCCTCGCGCGCCTTGGCCAGCGTGGCAAATGGTTTTTTCTTCGTCCCGGGATTGCGATCATTGCCGTCAACCGCCACATAGACATCGGGTTTCATTGCTTGAGCCTCCTTTGCTGGCGTCGCCCCGGGCAAGTCCTCCTTCGCGCCCGCCTGTTTCGTTCCCTCCGATCCTGCGAGAACCACGCCTGCCATTGTCATAAATGCAGCCAAACCGATACACACGAACTTTTTCATGGATTCCCTCCTGTACTGATAGGAAATTGCTTTTGCGGCCGCGAATGCCACGTTGCTTTCAAGGTATCCCTGCGCGGCTACTTCTTTTTGTACACAATCACCGCTGCGCCGGGCTTGTCTTGGATCTCCACCGGCAGTCCTTTTTCCATCAGGTCCTTGCCCGACACTTTACACACGAGTTTCTTCATAGGTTCCCTCTCCTGCTGGTCTGATGAGCTTCTTCGCGAGCTTTGTCGAAAGATACTATCGCACAAATGGATACGTCGACAAAGCTTCCGACAAAGATGCGACCATGCCTGCCATCCCCCTACGGCAATAGTTCCGTATCGAGCTGGGGGCGATTGAACATGGGAATCCATTTCCCCTTGGGCGCGATGTCCACGATGGTGTTTCCACGCCATTTCTCCGTGTACTCCGTGCCGTAGATCGTCTCCTTGACTTCCGCGATCCGCAGCGGATAGGTGACGGTGAGCAACTGGCCTTTCTTCACCTTGCCGAAGACGACGTATTGGCCGTCCCATTTCACGGCGACGGGCTTCTTCGAGACGTAGGCTTTGACGTCCGGTTTGGGCGCCCAGGCTGGCACACGGACGAGTACCTTCTTCGCCGTGCCGACGGTGATGTCCAGCTCTCCCCGGTGCGGGAGACAGGAGACCACATCGACGAGGGGCGATTTCCGGTTGAACGGGAGGTTGACCCGCGTCTCGGCCTCGGTCCCGGTCACGGTGCCCGCCCAGATCGCGTGCGCCGCGCGGATGGTGGCGTCAGCGCAGCAGCCCTGCATGTGGATGCCGGGCAGTTCCGGATCGAGATCGGACTTGAGCAGGTTCACCCAGTCCGGGAATCCGCAGGTGCCGAGCGGCTGGCCGACCATGCGCTGCGCCGTGGCCACCCCGGCCTGGTAGCGCTTCTCCACTTCGCCGGCCTTGGCCGCGGGGTCCGCGCCGGACATCTCTTTCGCCACCCGCTTCTCGATGCATTCCCGCATGACCTTGAGGTACTGCGGGGTCAAGCGAAACACCTGCTCGCTCAGTTGGCTGCTGAATATCTGTTCGGCACGGTCCCAATAGGTATCCAGGCGGGTGAGGTTGGGGTCGAGCCGCGCGGCTTCGCCAAGGGCGACCGCCGTCTGCACCATGTCACCCATAGTGCACCCCTCGCAGTCCGTCCCATCCTTTTTTTGCCAGGCGATGGCGAGCCATTCCCCGAGCCAGCCGGTCATGCTGCCGGCATCCGGGTTCCGGACCGGGTCGTAGAGCCAGTCGCAGACCTTGTCCACCCGACCAATGAACTCCAGGCCCTTCTCCCGTTGCCCGGTCCGGATCAGTTCCTTGCCCAGCAGCATCAGGCCAGGCAGGCAGTGGGTGTGACCGTGCATGTGCCAACTGGCCGGGCTCCTCTGCCTGTCGGTGCCGCCGAAGGAACCGTCCGGACGGAAGGCGCCGTCGTTGCCGTTGTCCTCGGTATTCAGCAGCCGATTTCCCAGCGCGACGGCGAGTTCGAGATCGCGCGTGTCGCCGGTGATCTCATGACTCTCGGCAAACGCCCACAGGTTCCAGCCGACAACCAGATGCAGCCACCCTTGCAGGCTGGGATCCGCGGCGGAGGTCAGGGGCGCCGATCCGGGCGCGAAGCTGTCCTGGTAATAGGTCGCCACTTTGCCCAGGCCCGGACGCTCATTCACGGCGGCGTACTTCCGGAGCGAGTCGAGCCCCTTCTTCGCCCCTTCGAGATAGCTCTTGTCGCCGGTGTAGCGATACATCAGGAACAGGTTCTTCACGAACTCGCCGTGGCCCATTGCGCATCCCTTGGGCATATTGTCCGGGTAGACGGGGATTCCCGAGACCGGGTCTGTGCAGACGCGCAGGTACGCGAGGATCCCAGCTTCCGCGGGGTCGTTCTTCATCTCATCGCCGAGCATGGCGTGCAGGAGCGCCAAACCTCCGGACGTCCGGTTGTTGTTGTCGGGTCCGTCCACCTCGTGGGTCTTGATGCTCGGCCAGGGGAGGGCACGGTTGTCGAACGGCAGCCGGAGGGGCGGCGGCACGCTCTTGGTGTCGCCCCACGGAATACCGCGCTTGCTGATCCACCCCTTCCAGGACTCGCGCGCCAGGTCCAGAGGATCGAGGGTCTTGGCCGCGGTCGCGAACAAGGGCGGGCAGTTCAGGTTCTCTTTGACGGTGATGCGGCGCTCCGCCGCGTCCGCTCCAGCTTGATGGATCATCATGATGGCTCCTATCGCTACGATTAGTCCGGTTTTGCCAAGCATTTTAGACCTTTCTTTTCTTTTGCGGGAAACAAACAGGCGGCCGCGAATGCCACGTTGCTTTCAAGGTATCCCTGCGCGGCTACTTCTTTTTGTACACAATCACCGCCGCGCCGGGCTTGTCCTTGATCTCCACGGCCAGACCTTTTTCCATCAGCTCCTTGCCCGATACTTTCGTCGAGCCTTCAACATCCAGGTTAAGAACTTCGTACGTCGCCGCCGGATCGAGGCCGCGCAAGCGGTAGGTCTGCTCTGCTTCGCCACAGTCGGGCCGCCGGAAGGCCTCCACCATGCCCTCGCCAGCTTCCGGCCGGTCGTACTGCCACGCCATCCAGGCGGTATTGGCCAGGCTGTAGTCGGTCAGCGGGTAGAAGTCGCCCAGGAAGTTCGGTCCGATTTGCCGCAGTTGATCGAACAGCCGCTTGGCCAGGGCATAGTTCAGCGTCTTCGAACGTACGTCGTAGCAAAGGGTCAGACTGGCCGACATGTTCGCGCGGAAGCCGTACGCTTCCACATCAGCGGTGCCACGCCCCCCGATCGCCGACTGGCCCGTCACATAGCCCGCGCCATGGTACGGAATCCATTGCGCGAACTGGCGGTGGTGGCACTGCTGGCTGGTGGGCTCGAACAGGTAGTCGCTGCGGATCAGGGGCACCGCGCGGCGCATCGTTTCCAAATCGTCGCGCCGGCCGCCGGAGGCGCAGGAGTCGATCCGCAACTGGGGATGGCGTTCACGCAGGGCATCCCAGTACTTCAGATATCCCTGCACATACAGGTTCTCCGTCATGCCTTGACGTTTAGTGGTGTCGTTCCCGCGCCAGCAGTCGAGTGGGTCCATGTTGAAATCCTGCCGGTAGAAATCGATCCCCTGTTCCGTGAGCGTCCGGTCCACATGGTTGATCAGCCAGCTCAAGGCCTCCGGATGACCGAGGTTCAGCAGCGCCCATTGGGATATGCCGAGCAGCCACTCCGGGTGATTCTTGCCCAGCCACGAAGTGCGATCACCGACCCGTTCCGGCTCGAACCAGGTGATGATCTTCACCCCTTTGGCATGGGCGTGATCGCTCACGGCGCGCAGGCCCTTCGGAAAGCGCGCCTTGTCCGGCTCCCACGTGCCGGTCCTGGTCCAGTCCCCGCCACAGGGATACCAGCCGGCATCCATCCACCAGTAGTCCAGCTTCATCCCCTCTTCGAGGTAGCGGTCCACGAACAACTTCTGGTTCTCTTCGTTGGCCTGGGTCATCTCCGCAAACTGGTGGGAGCTGCACGCCACGATCTGCGGCGGCGGCAGTTTGCCGTCCGCCGTGCGCGGCAGGTTGTGCGCCAGCATCCAGCGCCGCCACAGGTTCTGCGCGCTCACCAAATCCGTCCCCTGCCAGAACACCAGCGCCGCCAGCGGCGAGCGGATCTCCTCGCCCGGCTTCAAAACCAGGTGTGTCAGCTCCTGCCCGGCGACCACGCGCAGGCCGGCGGCTTCGTCGCGGACAAACGACGACGCCCACTGCCCCGGCCAGCCGATGGCGACGAAGACGCCGCCGCCGGGGAATTGGAGGTTGTAGTACGGCCAGGCATGGTTCGTCGGCCGTCCGCCGAAGCTCGCAAACTTCTTCACCGCCTGGGGTCCGAGCGGCTCGCTGAACGGCGCGAAGCTGTCGGCCGTGCACCAGTCTCCCTTGTTGCCGTGCAGCACAAACTCGCCGCCCTTGCCCCGCTCAAGCCGTGTGTCGAGCCCCTGGATGCTCTCCAGGATCGCCGTGTCGTTCGTGCCCGTGTTCTTGAAATACACCGTCCACTCGACCGCCGGGAAGTCGGCGTAGTCCACGATCACCCACCGCACTTCAAGTCCGGTGGCCGGCTCGGTCCACGACCGCACCTGTCGCGTGGCGTGCGAGCCGACCTTCTCCGTCGAGGTCTTCCCCGGCCACTCCGCGAGCAGGGCATCGGACGAGAGTCCGCGATAGATGAAAGAGAACGGCAGCCGGCTTGAACGTTCCGCCGGCTCCGGGGCGACGACGTCGATGCGTTCGTCGCGGATCGGCATCTCGCCCAGCCACACGTCCTTGCCATCCGCCAGGGTGACCTTGGCATCGGCCCAGTTGGCATGGTCCCACCCGATTCCATCGCCCGCATCACCGGCGTCCAGGATGAACTCGGTCGCGCCGCCCAGGTCCACGTTCACCGGCACGCCTTCCGTCTTGCCGCGCAGAGTATCCGACCGGAACGCGACCTTGTCCCCGACGCTCACGGAGAAGACCACGCTTCCGTTGATTTCCGGCGCATTGTTGGCATCCACGCCCACCATGGCGGAGAAGGTCTTCCCCGGACCGGGCAGGCGCACCACCACGCGGCTCACGGCATGGCAGTACAGCCCGCGGGTGTATTCCTTCGTGCCGATTTTCATGGGCTTGCCGCCCTTGGCATTCAACTGCACGGGGTCGTTGTTCGCCAGAACCGTCAACCCCGGCTCCACGGGCTTCTTCACAACCGGCTTGGGCGGCACCACCTTCAATTCCACGTTCAGGATATTTTCCCTGACCCACGCCTCCTTCGCGTCCGCCTGGTTCTTTCCCGCCGGGCCCGCGAAGACCATGGCCGCCGTTGTTGCATACGCAGCCATTACGATAGATGATAGTTGCTTCATACGTTCAGTCTCCTGTTGGTCACTGAGCCTCTTGCCCGTGATTCATGAGCGGGACGCCCAAGCGATAGGGGTTATGCAAGAGCCCTCATGGATATCCCTCGCCCAAAACGTGTTATCATATATGAATGGTCATACATGAGTCAAGGCAATAGAGGCTCTGCAAAACCCCCCGGACGCTGCGCCTGACGGCTTGCGTCGCGGGGCGTTTTGTAAATTGAAGAGCCGCGCCGCCCAGCGTGGACTAGCCTGACTCTCCAACCGACGTCCCCTCGTTTTCTGCGCGGCAGCATACCGCGCCCACAACGAACGGGAAATGGTCGCACATTCCGAGGCGTTTGTCTATCCCCCCCCATCTTTATTCTTGGAAGAGTTGTATACTGTTGCAGTGCAATATGTTATTTTGCAAGCGCCTCGAACAAAAAAATGTCGCTTGACGCATGTATTATCATTCATTTATTATGGCGCCCATTGGAAGAGGCAGACCCATGGCCATATCGCAACAAAACCTGGCGGATCAGCTCGAAATTTCACAAGTCACGGTCTGCCGCGCGTTGCGCGGCGACCGGTGCGTCAAACCCGCGCTTCGTCAGCGCGTGATTTCCGCGGCGCAACGGCACGGCTACCCCGTGGCCGCGCGGTTCCGCAAGAACCGCGTCGCGCTGCAGCACGTGGTCTGCTCGATCGTCCAGGTCGAGCCGCACCGGGGTTCGTTCGACGTATTCAATATGCGCCTGCTCAGCGGCATCGGACAGGGCGTGAGCGAGGCTGGCGCGGAGTTGACGAACCACAACGAGGTGCCGTGGAACTGGCAGGACGGCGCCGTGGGGCTGGCGGAGTGGCCCCGCGTGGTCGCCCGCCGCCAGGTGGACGGCGTGGTGCATCTGTTCGGCGGCGATGAGTCCCTGAGGCCTCACTATGCCTGCCCGGTTCCGCACGTCTCGATCTTCTGCCCCGTGGACGACACCAGCGACGTGGCCACGGTCGACAACATCGGCGGCGCTCGCGCCATCGGCGACCACCTGGGCGCGCTGGGCCACCGCCGCGTGGCCTTCATCGGCCCCATCACGCCCCTGGCGCAGGAACGCCTGTACGGACTGCGCATGGGGTTGCATGAGCACGGCGGCGCCATTCCGGACGAGCGGGTCGCGCGGCAGCTCCACGCATCCGACGCCGAAAACGGCGCGAGCCTGCTGCGCGCCCTCCTTCCGACCGACAGCACCGACCCCGCCGCCGTCCGCGCCCGGTTCACCGCCGTCGCCGTCTACAACGATCTGATGGCCACCGGCGTGGTGGCCGAACTCACCCGCCGCGGCCTGCGCGTGCCGCAGGACATCAGCGTGACCGGCTTCGACAACGTCCCCATCGACGGCTACGACGGACCGCCCCTGACCACCGTCGAAATGCCCATCGAGGCGCTCGGCCTCGAAGCCGCGCGGCTGCTCTACTGGCGCATCGACTTCCCCAAGGCCCCCCGCCGCACGCTGACGCTCGATATGAAATTTGTGAAGGGGGGGAGCACGGGGGAAGTCGGGGTCTAGTGTTCAGTGTTCAGTGTTCAGTGTTCAGTGTTCAGTGTTCAGTGTTCAGTGTTCAGTGTGCAGTCAAAAAGAAGGGGTAAACCAATGAACGTGTCAACAAGAGTAGGAACAACAGTCGGAATCGGGAGGTGGATGATGCGAATTTCAATTTTTCAAATTTCAATTCTTCTCGCCGGTCTTCTCGCCGCGCTCGCGCCGCGGGCGGAGGCGGTCTCGGCCACGGGCGGAACGGTGACGACGAACAACATCGGCGGCACCAACTACATCGTTCACACGTTCTCAAGCCCGGGATCTGCCACGCTGACGGTCTCGTTTGGCGGGGCGGCAACGGTCGAGATGTGGGGGGCCGGCGGCGGCGGCGGCACATACAGCACGGGTGCGACCGGCGGCGGTGGCGGATATTCGGCGGGAACGATCACGCTCAATAGCGGTGTCGATTATGCCGTCATGGTTGGCGCGGGCGGAAGAGGTATTGCTGCCGACACGGCTCCAGGCACCGCGCCGCTAGGTGGCGGGGGACAAGCCGGCAAGGTCGGTTTTTCCGGCCAGGGCGGCGGGCTGTCGGGGATTTTCACCAACTCCTACACGTTTGCCAATGCGCTGGTGGTCGCTGGTGGTGGCGGCGGTGGCGGCGCGGGGACAAGCCCGGGTGGCGCCGGTGGTGGGACAAGCGGTGTTAATGGTTCCGGCAGCAACGCCGGGACCGGTGCTACTCAGTCTGCTGCGGGCGTAAACGGATTCCCCTCGAACACTTACCCTGGATCTCCGATTGCGTCCGGTGCTTTGCAAGGCGGCGGTTCTTGGGAAGGAGGCGACGACGGTGGTGGTGGCGGTGGCGGCGGCGGATACTATGGCGGCGGCGCCGGCTTTAACGGCGACAATCCCGCTGGGAACTCCGGCGGCGGCGGCGGTTCTGCTTACATCGGTGGGGCCGGCGTGAGCGGGGCCAGCATGACGGCCGGTAGCGGCACGACACCGGGAAACACCAGCAGTTCCTATTACATTTCGGGAGTGGGAGTTGGCGGAACAGGCAATAGCGGCGGGGCAGCCGGCAGCAACGGCGGCAACGGGCGCGTCGTCGTGTGGTATATTGCCTCCGATCCCAACGTGCCCGCCATCCGCAACGATCCGGCCACGAGCATCACCACGAACTCGGCCACCCTCAACGGCTACCTGACCAGCACCGGCACGTCAGCCACGGCGGTCTGGGTCTACTGGGGGCCGACGGACGGGACGACCAACGCGACGCAGTGGGCCAACACGAACTTCTTCGGCACCAACACGATCGGCGCCACGGCCTACACGACCAATACGGCCGACATGGGCAAGACGCTCACGCCGGGCGCGACCTACTACTACAACTTCTTCGCCCAAAACGCCTCCGGCGGAGTCTGGGCGGCCGCGAGCGGATCGCAGATCTTCACGACGCCCGGCCCGCCGAGCGTGGCGGTCTCCGCCGCCTCGGGCATCGGCGTGGGCGTGGCCACGATCAACGGTAGAGTGGTCTCAACCAACGGCTACCCGGGGACGACCTTCTTCTTCTGCTGGGGCACAACCAACTACGGCACGAGTTCGACCAACCCGTGGACCGTCGTGGACTGCGGCGCGGCGACGAACGGCCAATCGTTCTCCACCCCCCTCTCCGGCCTGACCTACGGCATCCGCTACTGGTACTACGCCTACGCGACCAACTCATACGGCGCGGCCTGGTCCACGCCGACGAACTTCGTGACGTCGGCGGGTGTCATTGCCACGGGCGGAACGGTGACGAACTACGCGGAATGGACCGCGCATATCTTCACGACCGTGGGGACGACCAGTCTCACGGCCTCAGCCGGCGGTAATTGCGAGTTTCTGGTGGTGGCGGGCGGCGGCAGCGGCGGCCTTTCGTTTGGCGCCGGCGGCGGGGCCGGCGGGTACCGGGAGGGTACGATCGGCCTGGAAGTGGGGTCTTACCCGGTGGTTGTCGGCGATGGTGGAACGCGTGGTACAGGTAATCAGGGCACATCGGGCAGCGATTCCAGATTCGGCAGCATCACGGCGGCCGGCGGCGGCGGCGGCGGTGGGACGCTCGCCGGCGGGCTGCCGGGCGGCTCCGGCGGCGGCGGGTTCAAGGACGGCACCACCCAGTTAGGCGGGGCGGGTAACACGCCCCCGACCACCCCGTCGCAGGGGAATAACGGCGACGACGGGCTAAAAGGTAGCTATGGCGGTGGCGGCGGTGGTGCCGGCACAGCGGGAAGCAGCTCGGTCGGGGGAGCCGGCAAATCCAGTAGTATTACCGGAGTCTCCGTCGGCCGTGCCGGCGGCGGGGCCGGCATCGGACGGACGCCCTCCGCCTCAGATGGCGGCGGCACCGCAAGCACACCAGCAGCAGCCAATAAGGGCGGCGGGGGAGCGGGAGATCAAAGTGATCAAGCCAAGGGCAAAGGCGGCTCCGGCGTCGTGATCGTGCGGTATGTGAAACCGACGAGCCTCGGCCTCGTCAACAGCAACGCCACAGCCATCACGGAGAACTCGGCGGTGTTCAACGCGACGCTGACGGGGAGCAACACCGCCTGGGACGTGTACGCGTACTGGGGGACGGAGAACGGCACGAACAACCCGGCGGCGTGGGCGAACACGAACTTCGTGGGCGCGGTCACGCTTTTGGGCGCGACCACCTCGACCAACATCGCCTACACGAACACGGCGTTGACGCCAAATACCGCCTACTACTGTACCTTCCTCGCGAGCAACGCGGCGGCGAACCTCTGGGCCACGCCCAGCACGAACTTCAATTCCCTCGCCACTCCGGATTTGCCGGGGCTCAGCCTCAGCAGTTCAGGAACGTTCGCCTTCGGGAACGTGATCACGAACAAGATCTCGGCGACAAGCAGCTACGTACTGACCGGCAGCAATCTCATTGCCAACGTGTCGGTGGCTCCGCCGACCGGTTTCCAGGTCGCCACCAATGGCGGGGCCTACGGGACGACGCCGTTGACCCTGATTCCCGATGCCTCCAGCAACGTGAACGTCCAGATCTACGTCCGTTTCGTGCCGCTGGCTCCGGGAAGCTACTCCGCCAGTATCAGCAACGGCACCACGGGGGCGGTCATCCAGTGGCAGGCGGTGAGCGGCGACGGGGTGGTGCAAACCCTCGTCGTTTCCACCAATACGCTCGCCTCCTTCGGGACTGTGCGCACAAACACGCCCTCGGCGACTACGAACTACACGGTCTCGGGTTCCTATCTCGAATCCGACGTGACGGTGACCGCGCCGTCGGCGGCATTCGAGGTCTCCACGAACAGCGCCACGGGGTTCGGGCCTGCATGCACGGTGACGGTGGCGGGGGCCTCGACGCCCTCGGGCGGCAACCTGTCCGCCACGCCGGTCTACGTGCGGTTCACGCCGCCGGCGGCGCAAGCCTACTCCGGCAGCATCACCAACAGCAGCACCGGGGCGGCCCTGCAGACGGTGGGGGTCAGCGGCATCGGGTATGACGGCAAGGTCTGGACCGGCGCCTCGAGCACGGACTGGGGCACGGCGGGCAACTGGTCCGGCGGTGTGCCGGGCACGACGGACGATGTCCTGATCGACGGCGCGCCCAACGGCCGCCACCCGACCCTGGACCTCTCCAGCAGCGCGGTGACGATCAAGTCCCTGACCCTCGGCTCCAGCAGCGCCTCGACGCTGACCTTCCAGAACGGGAACGTGACGGACAGGAAGCTCATCGTCAGCAGCAACGTCACCATCGGCGCCAGCGGCACGCTGACGCACTTGGCCAACGGGGCTTCGGAAACCCACCGTCTGTTCGTGGAGGTCGCCGGCGACCTGACGATCGCCGCAGGGGGCAAGATTGACGTCACGGCCAAGGGCTACGGCGCCGGGCAGGGGCCTGCCGGCGCGATCAGTTGTCACGGCGGGTTGGGCGTATCCGCATCCGGCGGGGCGACCTACGGGTCGCTCCACGCTCCCACCAACTGCGGAGCGGGATATGCCAACGCCGGCGGCGGCGCGGTGAAGCTGACCGTGACGGGCCGCACGCTGCTCAACGGCGACATCACCGCATACGGCGGCAATAGCCTTGACAGCGGGAACCAGAGCGGCGCCGGCGGCAGCATCTTCCTGACGACCGGCTCCCTGGAAGGCACGGGCAATATCCGTGCCGATAACCTCTCGGGGGCCTACTGGCATGGCGGCGGCGGGCGGGTCGCCGTCGTATTGACCGCGCCGGGAT
>CAZDLY010000022.1:0-36156 GCA_964506575.1 uncultured Akkermansia sp.
GCCCGGTCAGCATTTTTATGAGTCCGTGGGCTGAGCCTATGGGATGCTAGTGGAAAATAATCATGAAATCGGATGGCACGCGATCAACCTAAAAAATGATACCTGTCACAACCTATTTCTATTCAGATACTTACGTTAGTTTATAATCCCTTGACTGTCGCCCTGGCCGCAAGGGACTGTGAATGAATGTGCGACGGCCTTCGGACTGTTCAGGACTGTGGCGGCCATGATCGCACCGTGTTCGGTGAAGGCGTAGGGAAGGTATTTGATGTTGTGGCCGCGCTTCAAGGTCACAGATTGTGACCTTGAAGCGGTCACAATCTGTGACCGCATATCCGCAACCTCCTGCGGACTAAGTACACGCTGTCATAAATACGATGACGTATTATAGTTGCCATACTGCACTGAATATGTTAAGATCCACCATTGATGAATGGAGGTGGATCATGCCACAATCAAGCCCATACGCGATCACATTGGCGGAAGAAGAGGCGAAGGAACTGGATGCCATTACGCGCAAGTATACGTCACCGTATTGTGATGTCATGCGAGCCAAGGTGGTCCTCCTTGCTGCCGATGGCCTCTCCAACAAGGATATCGGAAACCGCCTCGATGTCCCCCGGCAGATCGTATCGAAGTGGCGCAAGCGATACTTCGAGGAACGACTGGCCGGACTCCAGGGAAGGCCAAGGCACGGGCGTCCGTGTCTTTTTTCCCCCTGAGATTGTCATGCAGGTCAAAGCGCTCGCTTGCCAACTGCCCAAAGACTTGGGGTTGCCGTTTTCTCGCCTGACGCGGACCGAGATCGCGCGGCACGCAGTAGAGCGTGGTGTCGTGGCTTCGATCAGTGGCGCGACCGTGTGGCGATGGCTCAGCACGGATGCGATCAGGCCATGGTGTTATCGCAGTTGGATATGGCCACGCGATCCCCGGTTTGAAGAAAAGGCTGGCGTCGTGCTGGACCTGTACCACCGTCTCTGGAAAGGTATTGAACTGCTTCCGGACGAATATGTGATCTGTTCGGACGAAAAGACGAGCATTCAAGCACGTCACCGACTGGCTCCCACGTTGCCCCCTGGACCGGGACGTCTGGGTCGAGTGGAATTTGAATACGAACGGTGCGGTGCGCTGGCGTACATGGCCGCGTGGGATGTGCATCGGGCCAAGGTCTTTGGACGTTGCGAACAGACGACCGGCATTGATCCGTTCCATCGCCTCGTCGACCACGTCATGCAGCAAGAGCCTTACCGATCGGCGCGGCGGGTGTTCTGGGTTACCGACAACGGATCGTCGCACCGCGGTCAACGGTCGATGTGCCGTCTCGCCAAGTGGTATCCCAATGCCGTTCAAGTTCATACTCCCGTCCACGCCAGTTGGCTCAATCAGGTCGAAATCTTCTTCTCCGTCGTTCAACGAGCCGTTCTGACCCCCAACGACTTCTCATCCCTCGCCGAGGTCGAGGATCGCCTTCTCCGTTTCCAGACTTGCTACGAACAAACGGCGCAGCCCTTCAAGTGGACTTTCACCCGCGCCGACTTGAGACAGCTCCTCGCCAAGCTGGCGCCCTATGGTCCACAGAAAGCGGTCGCAGCATGAATACGTCACCGAACTTACGACCCAGTGTACTAAGCGTAAACAGGAAATCCGGCGGAAACCTGTCGGCATTGCGCTTCACCGCCTGATTCAACACCTTGGTGGCGACGCCATAAATGCGAGCCAAATCGGCATCGAGGATGACCTTCTGGTCCCGGAACGTCAAAATTCGCTCCTGCAGCGTCTCCGCATCGTATTTGACAGGCACTCCGGTCACACGTTAGCTCCTTTTTGTGTCGCAACGACCGTACCATACGCCCAAATACCGCCTTCGATCAAGTTCATAGTGAGAATTGCTGGATCGCAAGGGACTGTGCATGAACGTGTAAGCGGACCCAACATGATCGTCCTCGTCCTCGTCGTCGTCGTCGTCCTCGATTTCACGATTCGAGGACGAGGACGAGGACGAGGCAGTGGAAGTTGGGCGTTGGGTGTTGAGCGTTCAAATCCCTTAACTTAACACCTATGGGGGTCAGGGCTGACGCGCCGCGCGCTCCTGCTGCGCATTGCGGCGGATTTTCAGCACGTCCTTGAACACCAGCAGCACCATCAGCCCGATCAGCAGCACGGCAAAACCGGTGACCAGCACGTTGATCACCCGTGGGTGTGGCTTGCGCCGGGTGATCATCTCCCAGAGCGAAAAGACGATATGGCCGCCGTCGAGAACCGGCAGCGGCAGCAGGTTGATGATCGCGAGGTTGATGCAGATCATCCGCAGGAAGCCCATGCTGCTGAGCACACTCTCCTGCACGATCTGCCACATCATGGCCATGATGATCACCGGCCCGCCGATCGCGCCAGCCACCCGTTTCCGCTCGCCGCTGACCTTGGGCGCGATCAGCGCCTTCAGCACGCGAACCACCTGCATCGCGTCGCTGCGGATCTGCCGCCACGGCGCGCGGTATTGCATCCACATCGCCGCCTCGGCGGCGTTCTCGACGCTGACGCCGATCAGACTCACGCCCGCCGCGTTCAGCGCGGGTGTGACCGTGAGCGTCAGGTCCCTTCCGCCGCGCAGCACGCCCAATTGCACCGGCCGCGCACCGGCGGCGCCCATCCGCATGACGAAATCAGAGCTGTTGTGCACCTGTGTACCGTCCAGGGTCACCACCACATCCTTGGCGAGCAGCCCCGCAGCCTGCGCCGGGCTGTCGGCCAGCACCTCCTGGATCTGACATTTGCCATCCCAGTACACCCCGGCAATTCCGCGAATATCGGGCGTCAGATTGGTCATCGCGACGCTGACGTTCCGCACCGCGCCGTCGGCGGCGGCGCGAACCGTCAGCTCGACGCCGCGCTCCAGGCCGCCCACGAGGTGGCACTCGACCACGAAGTCGCTCCACGTCGTCACGCGCTGGCCGCCGACCCGCTCGATCACGTCGCCCGGCCGCAGCCCCGCCACCCAGGCGGGCGTTCCCGGATCGACCGTGCCGATCCGCGTGCTGACCACGCCCGTCACCGATCCCGGCGCGAACCAGATGATCCATGCGAGCACCACCGCCAGCAGCACGTTGCCCGCCGGCCCGGCGACCGACACGACGATCCGCTTCCACGGCAGCGCGTCGGGCAGCGATTCCGCCGCCGCCCCGTCGCCCCCCTGTATTGCCTCCATGCCCGACGGATCGAGCTGCGGCAGCGCCACGTACCCGCCGACCGGAAAGACGTTGATGCGGTAGTCGGTCTGCCCGACCCGCCGTTTCCACAAGGCCGGGCCAAACCCGATCGCAAAGGCGTCCACCCGGAAGCCCAGCAATTTGGCCGACAGGAAATGGCCGAATTCGTGGATGAAGATGGCCAGCCCGAAGAGGAGCGCCACAATCACCCCCGCCCAGACGCCCTGCAGCACAATCAGAAAAGTGTCCATGTGTGTATCCGTTTCACTGTTCGGCAATCGCCGCAATCACCCCTGCGGACTCCCGGCGCGCCCAGGCGTCGGCGGCGAGCACCGCCTCCAGCGTGTCGTCGGGGGCGGCGTCATGCCGTCCCAAAACCTCTTCAACCGTCCCGGCGATCCCGCTGAAGGGAATCCGCCCCTCCAGAAAGGCCGCCACCGCCACTTCGTTGGCGCCGTTCAGAACCGCGGGGCAGGTGCCTCCGCGCAACGCCGCCTGGCGCGCCAGCGCCAGACAACGAAACCGCCGCTCATCCGGATCGTGGAAGGTCAGGCCCCCCAGGGCCGTCAAATCCAGTCCGGGCAGATCGGCCGCGACCCGGTCCGGCCAGGCGAGCGCGTACTGGATGGCAAAGCGCATGTCGGGCGGCGAAAGCTGCGCCAGCACCGAGCGGTCGGCGAACTCCACCAGCGAATGGACGATGCTCTGCGGATGCACGAGCACCTCCACCCGATCCACGGGGATGTTGAAAAGCCAGTGCGCCTCGATCACTTCCAGCCCCTTGTTCATCATCGTCGCCGAATCGATCGTCACCTTCCGCCCCATGCGCCAGCGGGGATGGTTGAGCGCGTCGGCCACCGTGACCCGGTCAAAATCAATTTCCGGCGAGGCGGCGAACGGGCCGCCCGACGCGGTCAGGACCAGCCGCCGCACCCGCGTCTCGGCGAACCGCGACGGATCGGCGCCTGCTGCTCGGACGCACGCCACCTCGCAGCTCCCCGACTGCAGACACTGAAACACGGCGCTGTGTTCGCTGTCGATCGGCAGCAGCCGCACGCCGCACGCCTCCCGGCGACGCATCACGAGCGCCCCCGCCGCGACCAGCACCTCCTTGGTCGCCAAAGCCACATCCTTGCCCGATTCCATGGCCGCGAGCGTCGGACGGAGTCCGGCCAGCCCCACCAGCGCGCACAGCGCGATGTCGGCCTCGGCAGTGCGCGCCAGCTCCTCGACGCCCGCCTCGCCGTCGAGCACGTCCAGTTCCGGTGCCAGGAGCCGTGCCTGGACCGCCGCAGCCGGATCGGCCAGGGCCACCCGCCGCACGCCGAACTCCCGCGCCTGCGCCACCAACCGCGCCGCATTGGAACGCGCGGCCAGCCCCGTCACGCGCACACAGCCGGGGAGCGCCGCCGCCACCCGCAGCGCGCTCTCGCCAATCGATCCCGTGCTTCCCAATAGGACTATCGACTTCATGCGTGGAACCAGGAGAAATAGAAGAACACGACGACGGGGGCGAACACGAGGCTGTCAAACACATCCAGCACGCCGCCGATCCCCGGCAGATAGCCCCCGGAGTCCTTGGCGTCAACGGCCCGCTTGAACAGCGACTCGATCAGATCGCCCAACACCCCCACCACGCCCAGCACCAGCCCCAGCACCACGGCATGCCACAGGGAGACCTGCGCGAAAGGGCCGGTCGGCAGGGACGAGAAGTGTTTGGCCGCCGCAACCGCACCCACGCTGCTGGCCACGGCCACAACCATGCCGCCCCAGAAACCCTCCCATGACTTTTTCGGAGAGACACGCGGAAACATCCGGTTCCGCCCGTGACGGCCGAACGCGAGGCCGCAGGCATAGGCACCGGCATCGCACATTTTCAACACCAGCGCCGTGTAGAACGCCAGAAACACGCCCTCCCGCGTGATCTCAAACGGCCGCGTGGCGCCCCACTGCGCCAGCCTCAGGAAGAACGAGAGCATGAACGGGAGGTAGCAAAACCCCAGCGCCGTCACCGCCGCATTGCGCAACGGATCTTTGGCCTTGGGATCCAGAAGAAGCCGCGTCAGAAGTCCGAAAAACATCAGCGCCAGAAGGAGGCATTCATAGGGAAAGCCGCGGGGCAGGCCATTCCCGACGTGCAGCGGGAGGGCGAACAGCACGCCGATCCAGACCATCCCTCCGAGAATCCCCAGCGTCTTTGAAACCGCCAGGCCGCCCCGCTCGCACAGCCGGTAAAACTCATAGAGCGTCAACCCGGCAAAAAGCTGCAGCACGACGAAGAGCGCCCAGCCCGGCAGGTAGCGCAACACGCCGACCCAGAAACAGGCCACGGCGACACCGGTAATAATCCGCTTGATCATCCCTCGTTCCCTCCCGGATGCGCGCCGCCTCCTCCAATTCCGCCGAAGCGCCGATCCCGCTCCGCGTAGGCCTCCAGGGCGGCGCGAAAGTCGTCCGCGCCGAAATCGGGCCACAGCACCGGCGTGACCACCAGCTCGCTGTAGGCCGCCTGCCACAGGAGAAAATTGCTCAGCCGGAACTCGCCGCTCGTGCGGACGATCAGGTCGGGATCGGGTATGTCGGGCGCATAGAGATGCGCCGCGACCGTCGCCTCGCAGACGGCCTCGGGCTTGAGCGTGCCGGCCGCCACCTCCTCGGCGATCCGCCGGGCCGCCTGCGCCAGCTCCGACCGGCCGCTGTAGCTCAGCGCCAGGATCAGCGTGCCTGCATCATAGCCCGCCGTCGCCGCCTCGACCCGCGTAATCTGCCGCACGACCGCCGCCGGCAGGTCGGCCCGGCGCCCGATCACCCGCAGCCGCACCCGGTGCTCGTGCAGCTCGCGCTCGTTCCGTCGGATGAACAGGACCAGCAGCTTCATCAACCCGGCCACCTCGACCGCCGGCCGGCTCCAGTTTTCGGTGCTGAAGGCGTACAGCGTGAGGTAGCGGATGCCCCAGTCGCGGCAGCAGCCCATCACGCGGCGGACCGTCTCCGCGCCCGCCTCGTGGCCTTTCAGCCGCGGCAAGCCGCGGGCCCGCGCCCATCGTCCGTTGCCGTCCATGATGAACGCCACATGGAGCGGGATTTTAGGTGTTTGCTCGGCCATGCTCAGCCCTTATAGCGCCATGCGCAGCGTGGTCTCGCGCGCCGGTCCGACCGACAGGATGCCCAGCCGGCCGCCCAACAGCCCGATCAGGCGCTCCACGTAGGTGCGCGCCTTCAGCGGCAGATCCGTGTAGCGGGTGATGTGGCTGGTCGGTTCGAGCCATCCGGGCATCTCCTCGTAGATCGGCTCGCACCGCGAGAACGTCTCCAGGCAGGCGGGGATCGTGTCATGGCGTTTGCCATCGCACGCATAGGCGACGCAAATCTTGATGACGGGCAGGGTGTCGAGCACATCCAGCTTGGTCAGGGCCCAGAAATCGACGCCGTTGACCCGTGCCGCGTGGCGGCCGACCACGGCGTCAAACCAGCCGCACCGCCGCGGCCGGCCCGTCGTGGCGCCGAACTCCCCGCCACGCTGGCGCAGATCCTCGCCCGCGGCGTCCTTCATCTCGGTGGGGAAAGGCCCCTCGCCCACGCGGGTCGTGTAGCACTTGATGACGCCGACGACGCGGTCGATCCGGCGCGGCGAGAGCCCCGACCCGGTGCAGGCCCCGCCCGCGGTTGCGTTGGAGGAGGTGACGAAGGGATAGGTGCCGAAATCGACGTCGAGCATGGTGCCCTGCGCGCCCTCGAGCAGAATGCTCTTCCCGTCGGCGTCGGCCTGGTTCACCAGCGTCAGGGTGTCGGCGATATAGGGCATGAGGGCGCGGGCCACCGTCAGATAGGTCTCGCATTCGGCTGCGGGGTCGAGCGTCGGCGCCCCCAGGGCGCGGAGCGTCGCGTTGGCCGCGCCCAGGCGCTGCGCCACGAGGGCGGCGAAATGCGGCGCGAGCATGTCGCCGATGCGCAACCCGTTGCGCGCAACCTTGTCGCCATAGCACGGCCCGATGCCCCGGCCGGTCGTGCCGATCTTGCGGTCGGCGCCCCGGCGCGCCTCGTCCGCCTGATCCAGCGCCTTGTGATAGCTCATCGCCAGGTGCGCGCGGTCGCTCACCCACAGCCGGCCCGCCGTGACCATCCCCTGGCCTTCGATCATCCGGATTTCGTGAAGCAGCTCGATCGGGTCGACGACCACGCCGTTGCCGATCACGCAGACCTTCCCCGGATGGAGGATGCCCGACGGAATCAGATGCAGCACGTGCTTCTTTCCATCGGCGATGACCGTATGGCCGGCATTGCTGCCGCCCTGGTAGCGCACCACCAGATCGGCCTGGTCCGTCAGCACGTCGATCACCTTGCCCTTGCCTTCGTCACCCCACTGCGCCCCCACCAAAATCGTATTCGGCATACGGCCCCGCACTTTCTTCCGTTCCGGCTTTAGAACCACTCAGTTTTCAGGCGCGGAACACCTCCCCGCGCTTCCACGTAGACGCACGCAGGGAGACAGTGTAGACAAAACCCGCCTGTCTGACCAGCCTGCAATGAAGCGCGCATGCAATTCTCATTATGCGGCGATTGGGTCATCGGGGTCGGGGTCGGTATCGGAATCGGGGGCGAGTATCCGTTGGTTTTATCGATACCGATACCGATCCCGACCCCGACGCCGATGGTCCCATCTCCAACATTAGAGTTGCTGGAAGCGAGCGTGTCTCCTTGCCACACCCCCCGCGAGTTGGTATGCTGAGACGCGTTACAAAGACGAGGGGTTCCCATGCGGTTGGGCTGGAACGAAATCACACAGCGGGCGGTGCGGTTCTCACGAGAGTGGTCTGACGAGACCCGCGAGGGGGCCGAGGCCAAGAGGAAGCGCCGATGATCTCCTGTACCGACAGCATCAGCGACCGCGACATCAACCGCGGCTTGCGCCGCAGCATCATCGCCTCGTCCGTCTGCATGTTCTTCGCGGCGGTTTCCGGCGGCATCCCCTATGCGATGCTGCTGGACCGGCTGCAGGCCAGCGGCAAGGTCCAGGGCCTTGCGGCGATGGCCGGACAACTGGCCCTGGCCTCGATGCTGGTCAGCGCCATCTTCTCCGAACGCATCAGCAGCCGCCGCGCCGTGTGGCGCTGGTGCCTGCTGGTCAGCCGCTGCCTGTGGTTCGTGCCCCCCGTCCTCATCTGGCTCCGTCCGCAACCCTCGACCGCCGCCCTCATCATCGGCATCTCCTGCATCTCCGGGCTGATCGGCAACATGGGAAGCGCCGTCTGGCAGAGCTGGATGGCCGATCTGATCCCGGAAAACGCCCGCAGCTCGTTCTGGAGCACGCGTCAGAGCTGGACGATGCTCACCTTCCTCGTCAGCATGGGCCTCTCGGGCTGGCTGCTCGACGCGTTTGATGCGGGCAATCCCGACGCCTCCCCCCTGGGTTTTGCCTGGGTCTTTTTTCTGGCGGCCGTTTCGGGCGTCTCCGACATTCTGATCCACTGGTCGGTCCCCGAGCGCCCGGCCAGGCCGGCCGCGAGCCTGGTCCCGCTGGCGCGGCGCCTCCTGATCCCGCTCCGCCATCCCAGCTTCCGTAACCTCGCCCTGGCCATGGGGTTCTGGACCCTCTCCTGCACCATCGTCGGGGCCTTCAGCGCGCTCTATCTGAAGCGCGTCATGCACGCCACCTACACCGAGTTGTCGGTCAGCCCGATTGCCGGCGCCCTGAGCTGCATCCTCGCGGGCATCGTCGCCAGTTACGTCATTGATCGCGTGGGCCCCAAGACCCTGGCCTCGGTGATGATCATCATCTGCCCCTGCTTCGGCCTCGCCTGGTTCCTGATCACGGATGATCCCGTCTCGTTCACGATCCCCCTGCTGCATCTGACCGTGGTCACCCGGCAGGCCATCGTGCTGCTGGGGATTTCCACGTTCCTGTGCGCCGGCCTCTACTCTGCGATCGGCCTCTGCCACCTCAGCCTCGTGGCGGCGATCGCCCCCAAACGCGGACGCACCGTGGCGATGGCCGTGCAGTGGACACTGATCGGGGTGATTGGTGCGATTGGTCCCTTGATCGGCGGCTTCATCATGGACGCCTGCGGCGACGGGTTTAACCTGTTTCTGCGCGGTTCGACCCGGCTGAACTACATCCACATCCTCTGTCTGTGCCACGCGGCCGTCGCCTGGTTCATCGTCCTCCCCCTGTTCCGTTCGATCCGGGTGCGTCGCGAGACGCTCAGCCTGCGCCGCGCCATCAGCCTGCTGGTCCCCGTCAATCCGCTCCGCTTCGCCTCCGGCATCTATTACGGCCGCATCATCAATCTCCCCGCGACACCCGAACGGCGGCTCCGGGCGGTCGAGGCGGTCGGCGACACCGGCGCTGAGATCGCCGTCACGGACCTCTGCGCCAAGCTCGACGATCCCTCGCTCGATGTCCGGGAGGCCGCCGTCGTGTCGCTCGGGCGCATCGGCTCGCGCGAGGCGATCACCCGCCTGCTCGCCGTGATCCGCGATCCCGAGAGCGATCTGACCGTCGCTGCGCTGCGGGCCTTGCGCGAGACCCTGCGCGAAAAGCCGACATTCAATCCGGTGGGCGCCCTGCTGCAGCAGCCCGACGACACGCCCGATTGGATCCCGATCGTTGCGGACGCCGTCCGCCCGCTCCTCTCCCACCCGAACATCGAGGTCGTCCGCGAGGCGGCCCGCGTCCTGGGCTGGATGCCCGACCCCGCCGCCCGCGACGCCCTGCTCGACATCCTGCACACGACCCGCATCGAATCCATCGCGCTCGCCACCGCCGCCGCGCTCGGGCGGCAGGGCGACGTCACCGCCGTCTATGCCATCATCCCCCGCATGCGCGCCACCGCCAACGCCGCCGCCGAGAAGGCCTTTGCCGTGGCGGCCGGCGACCTCCTCGGCGAGCCGGACGGCTTCTACAAGATGCTGACCCGCGAGGAGCAGACCCACAATTCCGCGCTCTCCGACCTGTTCCGGCGCCTCACCGCGAACAGCGCCCGGCTGGAGGCGGACAAGCACGGCCGGTTCCTCTCCGAGATGGGATACGCCCTGGCCGGAATCGAGGATCACTACGAAGCGCGCAACCTGGCGTCCTGCGCCGACACCGCCCTGCGCATCGCCCGCCTCTTCGCCCAGCACCGGTATCAGCTTGCCGAAGACCTGACCATTTTCCGCTTTCTGCCCGAGCTCGAGCAGCGCGATCCGCGTTTCGCGGCAGGCGCCTGGTTCATCGCCCTGCTCACCGGCGCCTTTGCCCGCGCCGACGCCCCTCCGGCGATGCGCCCCGTCCGGTCGCTCGTCGAAATCCAGCTCGCCGTTTACGTTCTCTCCGCCTGGGCCGACGACCTCTTCCGGAAACCCCGGAGCGCCGCGTCCCACATTATGGCCATGCCAAACACCGAGGGCGCGCCGCCATGAATCCACCCACCCATGACTATTTCTCCGCCAACCGCGACCGCATCCTCACGGCGTGGTGCGACCTGCTGCGCATCGAATCGGTCAGCGCCGATGCCTCGGCGCTGGCGCATTGCGCGCGGGCCGCGGCCTGGCTGAGACGCTGGCTCAAGTATGCGGGGTTCCAGACCGAGGTCGTCCTGCCTCCGGACGGACGGCCCATCGTCTGGGCCGAACGCCCCGGCGTCCCGTCCGCGCCCGTGGTCCTCTTTTACGGCCATTACGACGTACAACCCGCGGACCCCGTCTCCGCCTGGACGCATCCCCCCTTCGATCCGGTCTGCGTGGACGGCCGCCTTTACGCTCGCGGCGCGGAGGACAACAAGGGGCAGCTTTTCGCCTTCCTGCAGGGCGTGGCCGCGCGGATCAGCGCCGGCCTGCCGCTGCCCACGCTGCGGGTGCTCATCGAGGGCGAGGAGGAGTGCGGCAGCCCGTCGCTGCTGGCCTGCGCCCAAGACCCGGCGTGGCGCAAACGCCTCGCGGCCGACATTCTTCTGGTCTGCGACACCGGCATGCACCCCTGCGGCCAGCCCGCGATCGTCGCCGGCCTGCGCGGCATGCAGGCGTTGACCGTCACCCTCCGCGGCCCGTCGCGCGACCTTCATTCGGGCTCCCACGGCGGCCTCGCCCCCAACCCCGCCCAGGGCATGGCCCAACTCCTCGCCTCGCTCCACGACCCTCAGGGCCGCATCGCCGTCGCCGGATTTCTGGACGGCTGGGCCGCCCCCTCCGCAAACGAGTGCCGTCTGGCCGAAGCCGTCCCGTTTGACGCGGCGGCCTATGCCAAGGAGACGGGCGCGCCGCCCGAGGGCGGCGAACGGGCGATACCGCCCATCCACCGGACCGCGTTCCACCCCACCCTGGAAGTGAACGGCGTTCACGCCGGCTACGGCGGGCCAGGCTCCAAAACGATCATCCCCGCCGAGGCGGTGGCCAAGCTCAGCGCCCGTCTCTGTCCCGGGCAGAACCCGTCCCGGACGATGGACGCGCTCGCCGCGCACCTGCGCGCCCACTGTCCGCCCGGGCTGACGCTCGAACTCTCCGACGTCCGCAGCGGGTCCCGCGGCTTCCGGCTGCCCCTCGACTCGCCCCTCATCCGCCTGGCCACGGACGTGCTGACGCGCATCGACCCGCGCGGTCCCCTCTTCCTCTGGGAGGGCGCCTCGATTCCCATCATCGCCACCCTGCAGGAGGTGTCCGGCGCCGCCCCGCTCCTCGTCGGCTTCGGCCGTGAGGAAGACCGCATCCACGCCCCCGACGAATCGTTCGGCCTGGACCAGTTCCAGCAGGTCATGACCTATGCCGACACCCTGCTCGGCATGTTGATGTAGGCCGGGACGTCGAACTTGGACGTGCAGCCCGCGTAGCTCATGTAGCGGATCTTGCCGAAGATCGGACGCTCGCCCCACGCGCGGTCGTGGACGCCGCCAACGGACCAGGCCGCTCCCGCGTAGCCATTCGGATCTCGGCCATCGATTTCATACCGATCGTTCAGGTCGATCACCGTCTGCAGCGCTTCCTCGGGTGACCCGGTCCATTCCAGGATCTTCTTGGCCCAGTACATGCGCAGGTAACTGTGCATCCTGCCGCTGCTCACCATCTCCCGCTGAGCCGCGTTCCAGAGATCGTCGTGCGTCTCGCCCGCTTCGAGGCGGTCGCGCGGGTACACATGGGGCCGCGAATCGCGCGCATGCTCGGACAGCGTCCGCCTGGCCCACTCAGGGAAGCCCTGGGGGGTGTCGTAGTGCGGGTTGTAGAGACAGAAGTTGTCCGAGAGTTCGCGCCGGACGATCAACTGCTCCAGGAACGCATCCCGGGCGGCCCGGGGGGCTCCGGCCGCCTCCGCCTCCAGAGCCACCCGCTGGGCGGATATCTGGCCGAAGTGGAGATAGGGCGACAGGTTCGACAGGCCGTCGACGGCCGGATTGCGGCTGGCATCCGGATAGCCAGCGAGCGTGTGGACGAGAAAATGTCGCAGGACGCGCCGAGCGGCGGTGGAACCCGGCGTGAGACCCGGCGTTTCGCCGACCGACCGGTCGACCCGGAGGCTTCGTTGGACGGCGATCCAGTCCGCGGGGCCGGGATCGTGCGGCCAAGCATACGGGTGACGCCGCAGGGCCGGGATGGGCGTGAGGAAGTCCGGCAGCAACCTGCGGAGCTTCGGACGCAGCGTGTAGGCGCCATACTCCTGCTTGGGAGAAGCGTGCCACGCGGGGACGATGTTGTGGGCGTCCACCTCGACCGCCGGCACGCGGAGGGCGGCGGCCACTTCTTTGCGCCAGCCGGTCTTGATGCGCAGGGGGTCAAAATCCGTAACCACCAAACCGGCCCCGATGCGCCGGGCGAAGGCGGGCACCTCGCGACCGGGATCGCCCCGCAGCAGCACGAAGCCGATCGCCAGGTCCCGAAGCGCCCGTTCCGTTTCCGCGAGCCCGCGCAGCATGAAGCCGTACTGGCGCAGCGTGGCCCCGAGAAAGACCGGCGCCAGGCAGAAGGCCGTTACCAGCGGCACACCGCGGGCCAGCGCCTCCCGTTGCGCGTGCAGGAGCGCCCAGTTGTCGGCGGCGCGCTGGTCGCGGCTCATCCAGTACAGCACGGGGCCCGGCGCCGGGTCCCCGCACCTGTTCAGGGGGCGGATGCGTTCCGGGCGGACGGGAACTAACGGGGTCTCAGGCATGGTTCCGGAGTTTCAGCTCGATCGGGTGCGGGTTCAGGTAATACTGGTCCTGGAGATACGCGATGCCGTGTTTGACGGCGTAGTGCTTCAACATCGTCACCGGCACGATCAGCGGCACGAGTTCCCGGTGGTAGTCTTCGATGATTCCCGCCATTTCCTTGCGATCCGTGTCGTCTGTGCACGCACGCAGGTAGCCGAGCATGTGCTGGAGAATATTCGTGTGCTTGCGGACCGTGGTGGGCGTCTTGAGCGCGCGCATCAACTGGGCCTCGTACAGCGGGATGTACGCGCGCGCCGTCTTTGCCTTCAGCCCGGCCAGTGCGCGCCCCATCTCCCGCATCAGCCTCTCGTGGTGCGATTGGATGAGCAGCTTGTTCCGGGCGTGAAACGTCATCAGCGTGGCGAGCGTCGGGCTGGCGCGCACGGCCTGGCGGAAGCGCCAGAGCGTGAAGACCCGCTCGATGAAGTTTTCGCGCAGGTCCGGATCATTCAGCCGCCCCTCGTCCTCGCAGGGCAGTGTTGGAAAATGCGCCATGAAGGCCTTCGCAAACAGCCCGGGAGCCTTGCCGGAAAACCCGCCCTTGTCGTTGTAGACCTTGACGTTCTCCATGCCGCTGCTGGGGGACCGGGACTTGAAGATGAAGCCAAACAGGTCTTCCTTCTCCAGTTCAACGACCCGGTGCGCGACCCAGTCCTGCATGCGCGCGGTGAGGTCAAGGCCGCTGCGAGTCGTCACGAGCCGGGGACTGGCGGGATCACCGACCAGACGCATGGACTCGCGCGGAACGCCCAGCCCGCACTCCACCTCCGGGCAGACGCCGACGTATTCCAAGTACCGGCCGAGCGTGTCGGTGATGAAGTGATCGTGCTTATGCTGTCCGTCGTAGCGGACCGGCTCGCCGAGCAGGCACTTGCTGACACCAATCCGGATCTTGTCCATATCGCACCTCAGTCCGCAGCCTGGATCGCTTGCTCCACAGCCGCGATGAGTTCCTTGTCGTCGGGCTTCGTGCGGCTTCCGAACCGCCCCACGACCGTGCCGTCCCGCCCGATCAGAAACTTGTTGAAGTTCCACGAGACCGCGCCACCGTACGTGGGGGTGCTCTCTTTCGAGGTCAGCCACGCATAGAGCGGGTGGATGTGCTTGCCGGTGACCGAGATCTTCGCGAACATTGGAAAAGTCACGCCATAGGTCAGCGTGCAGAAGTTCTTGATCTCGGCCTCCGTTCCAGGCTCCTGCCGCAGAAAATCGTTCGCCGGAAAGCCGAGCACAACCAGGCCGCGATTCGTGTAGGTGGTATAGAGCTTCTGCAGCCCCTCGTACTGTGCGGTGAATCCACACTTGCTGGCCACGTTGACAATTAGCAGCACCTTGCCCTTGAAGGCCGACAAGGTCACATCCTTCCCGTCGATATCCCGCATTGTGAAATCATAGAGAGGGCTCATCGCGTTCTCCCTTCCTGCGTAAACAGACGTTCCGATCCATCCGATCGCCAGTCCGATAGCCAGCCATTTGCTCATGGTCTCCCCCTTTCGCAGTCATCCCCCTTCCGGGAATCGTTCGTGATGCAGAAAGCGTACAGCAAGCAGATGCCCGTAGCGCGGCTGCATGTTCTCCCTCCAGCGGCAGCCGGTGACACCGCGTGGCGGCTCGGGCCGCTCTGCAGGAAACCGGCCCGGGGTGCGTCAAAACGGACCGGTTGCGGGTCGCCGGTCTACAACTTCACCGGCTGGCACAGGCTCTCCCTGGCGTGGGCGGTGCGTCCGCAGATCTGGCAGACGAACGCGGGGTCCTCGACCAGATCCTTATAGTCCTCGGCGTTATCGACGTGATAACCGTAGGACACAAAATAGCACAAGTGTTTGGTGTGCGCGTCACTCTTGCACGCCGTGTGGCCCTTGGTTTTCTGATCCGTGCTCATTGAGGTCCCCCTTCCATTGACGAGAAAACGCCGTTCAGGCGGCGCGGGCGCCCGCCCGCCGGGACCGGCCTGAAGACACGCCTCCATCGACCGAACGATAACAGCGCCGGGGTGGAGGCGTCAAGTCAGAACGCGTCCAGCCATTCCAATTGCATCTCATCCCAGCGCCACATCGAGAAGCATCATCACTGCGAAGCCCGCCATGGTGATCAGGGTCACGAGATCGATGTTGGCCTGGTTCCGTTGAGATTCAGGGATGAGTTCTTCCACCACCACGAAGATCATCGCCCCGGCGGCAAAGCAGAGTGCATAGGGCAGGATGGTCTGCATGTGCAGAACAAAGGCCGCTCCGATCACGCCTGCCAGGGGTTCGACAATGCCGGACGCCTGCCCCATGAGAAAGCTCTTCGTCCGCCCCATTCCTTCCCGCCTCAACGGCAATGACACCGCCGCCCCTTCGGGAAAATTCTGCAGGCCAATTCCTATGGCCAGCGCAAGGGCGCCGCCAAGTGTGGCAGAAGAAAGATTCGCCGCCACGGCCCCGAAGGCAACGCCAACCGCAAGGCCTTCGGGGATGTTGTGCAATGTGATGGCCAGGACCAGCAGCGTGCTTCGCTGCCAGGATGTCTTGATCCCCTCGCTGTGGCCCATCGCCAGACCTGGATGAAGATGCGGGAGAACGCGGTCGGCCAGTCTCATGAAGAGCCCGCCGGCCAGGAATCCGATCACGGCCGTCAGCCAGGGGATTTGTCCCATCTGTTCCGCCATTTCGATGCCTGGCGCGAGCAACGACCAGAAGCTCGCGGCAATCATGACGCCAGCCGCGAACCCCAGCATCGAATCCATGAGTTTGGGTCTGACCGTCTTCGTGAAAAAGACGAGCGCCGATCCCGCCGCCGTCACGCCCCATGTAAAAAGCGTGGCCATCAGCGCCTGCACGATGGGATGGTATTGCTGCATGAAGTCGACCATGAGGTCTCCCGTGTTTGAGCCCGCCAACGCCGTATGATCCGTCACGCATCGTGCGGGACAGGACTCCCACGGCAATGGACAAGCAATCGCTTCTCGGCTGGCCCCCGTCGCCCTCGGCCCGCACGGGCCGGAATCATGCCGGAATCGGACTGGAGCAGCGCATGCATGGCGTTAGCTTGCCAGAAACGGGAAAAGAAAACCAGCCTATCTTTAACACGCCCGGCCCGTGTCTGACTTTGCTCTTTGAACTGCGCCCGTTATCCTGTTATGCTATCTGCCTTGGAGAGCGTTTGCGGTCTTTATAAAACGGCCGCCGACAATTGGACGCATCTGCCGGCGACGGGAAGCCGCCGCCTCATTGCCGACGTTGGCCTCCGGGATGATGACGTTGTGTTGATCGCAAGCGGAAAGAGAGGGTTACGTGAAAAACATTCTTTGCATCGGAGCGGGATACGTTGGAGGCCCGACGATGGCTGTAATGGCCAAACACTGCCCGGAGTACCGTTTCATCGTCGTGGATGTGAACGAAGCCAAGATTCGAGCCTGGCAGAGCGATGTCTTGCCCATATACGAACCGGGGCTGGATGCCGTCGTACGACAGACACGGAACCGAAATCTGTTTTTCTCATCGGATATCGGCAAAGGCATCCGGGACGCCGACATCATCTTTGTGAGCGTCAATACGCCAACCAAGACCTTTGGAAGGGGTGCCAACTGTGCGGCGGACCTTCAGTACTGGGAAAAGACGGCGCGACAGATTCTGCAGTACTCGACAACGGACAAAATCGTTGTCGAAAAAAGCACGCTTCCGGTGCGAACGGCAGAAGCCATGGCCAGAATCCTGCATTCCAAACAGACCGATATCCACTTCGAGGTCCTCTCCAATCCCGAGTTTCTGGCTGAGGGTTCCGCAATCGAGGATCTCGAAAACCCGGACCGTGTGCTGATTGGCGGGAGCCGTTCCCAGCGCGGAAGCGGCGCCATCCAGGAACTCGTCGCTATGTACGAGCACTGGGTCCCGCCGGAAAAGATTCTCACCACGAACGTGTGGTCCGGCGAGCTCTCGAAACTGGTTGCGAACGCCTTTCTTGCGCAGCGGGTGAGCTCAATCAACAGCATCTCGGCCCTGTGCGAGGCAACGGAGGCGGACATCGATGAAGTTTCGCGAGCGATTGGCATGGACTCGCGCATCGGCCCGAAATTCCTCCGCTCGGGCGTCGGTTTCGGGGGGTCCTGTTTCAGGAAGGACATTCTCAATCTGGTCTACTTATGCGAGACCTTTGGCCTCACCGAAGTTGCCCATTACTGGCATCAGGTGGTCCTGATAAACGAGTGGCAGGCGAAGCGGTTCGTGGACAATATCGTGTCGAGGATGTTCAACACGATCGCCGGCAAACGAGTGGCCGTCTTCGGGGTCGCGTTCAAAGCCAATACGGGGGATACCCGAGACAGCCCGGCGATCTCCGTTTGCCGTCAGTTGCTGGCCGAACAGGCCGCAGTGGTCATCACGGACCCGCATGCCCTCGATAGCGCGCGCAAGGATTTCGGTTCCATGGAAGGGGTCGTCACCATTGAACCCGATCCGTACGCGGCAGCCGAAGGCGCACATGCCATCATACTGCTCACGGAATGGGCTGAGTACACGTCCCTGGACTATCGGCGGATCTTTCAGTCCATGACCAGGCCGGCATTTGTCTTTGACGGGCGTAATATACTTGATCACAGCATGTTGCACGAACTTGGATTTAACGTTTTTTCCGTGGGGAAGGCGCCTCTGACCCACCTCTAGGCTATCTGGGGGGCGGAACACGCCCCATGCATGACCCTGACCTGCACGTGATCGTCGCCAACGCGCCGAGACGTGAGGTTCGGCGTTTTATTGGTGCCTGGGGAGGGAGTCGAACCCTCACGCCGGATTACCCGGCAACGGATTTTAAGTCCGGTGCGTCTGCCATTCCGCCACCCAGGCAAAACCACGTGAAAAACGGTCTTGCCCTTGCGAGAATCAGTGAAGTTTCAGGGCCACGTGTTTGCTCAGCAGGCGAAAGTGCTTGTCGAGAAAGAAGAGCGAGAGGTTGTGCTGCATCGCATGCTGAGCAACGATTAAATCCGGGAGACCGACCCTGTTGGTGCCGTTGCAGGCGATCCACACGGAAGAGTCTACAAGGACATTCATGCGCGGTTCCGAAGTGCGTCAAGATCTACGTCCAGTTCCACCTGCCCTTTGAAACTTCGCAGTTCCTGAAGACGGGCCTTTCGAACCAAGTCGTTCAGCGCCGCGACGATGACGTCGGTTTTTGTCTTCTGATGAGACCGCTTTCATGGCTTCCTGCACAAGCCGGTCAGGCAGGTCCAACGTTGTTCGCATCGTATGCTTCTCCACATGATACATCCGCAAAATCACGCAACAAGATGCACATAGGGTACGACTTTCTCACATGTTCTGTCCAGATCATTGTCAGGGGCTCCAAAAGATCGCGAAAGGAAGGACTCTGGCCGCCTTGTCTTACCGAATATTTGCAAAACCCGTCACGTGTGGTATGCTGGAACCGTGTCGATCAGTTTTCAGAAAGGCGATGAGTCGATCATGAAACGTGTTTTTTTGATCTGGGCTGTGCTGGCTGTTCGCTGCTGGGCGGATACTGCCGGGGCCGTCCGGGAGTCGCCCGCGCCTCGGCTGCCGGGGGGGCGTCTTCACCTCTCGCTGCAGCAGGAGACCGACGCGGCGGTAAGCCGCGCGGGGCTGTGGCTGCGGACGGCGCAGCAGCCCGGCGGCTATTGGGGAGACAGCAACCGTCTCGCCACCGCCTATGCCGTCCTGGCGCTGCGCCAGATGCCCGCCGACACGAACGTCCAGGCCGCCGTCGATCGCGGACGGGAGTGGCTGCGCCGCACCACCGACTCGGGCACCAACACCTTCTGGACGGCGCTCGCCACGGGCGCCGAGATCACCCCGTGGCCGTCATCCGGAGCCGTGGATGCCACCCGGCCGCTTGCGCTGGACACCGCCCAGGCTTCCCTGCTTTCGGGCGACCGGCTCCTCCTGATCACCGAGATCAACCGCGCCATCCCCGCCGGCCTCGTCGTCACCCCGGCCGACTGGCGGGAGCAACTGGCCGGCAAACTGGTCGCCCGTCAGCACCACGATCCCCAATCGCCCGGCGCCGGTTTCTGGCCGGCCACGGGCACGTCACACGAAACAACGGCCGAAGCTCAGACCGCCCTCGCGATGCTCATCCTGTTGCAGCTTTGATCCTCATGCGCGTACTCCTCCATGCCTGCTGCGCCCCGTGCGCCTCGACCGCCGTCGAGCGTCTCCTCGGCCTCGGCCACGCGGTGACCCTGTTCTTCAGCAACCACAACATCGATACCCCCGCCGAGCACGCGCTGCGGCTGTTGCACGTCGAACGGCTGGCCGCGCACTTCAACGCACCGCTTTTCGTCGACGCCCCGGACCGCGACGCCTGGCGCGCGGCCGTGGCCGGCCACGAGAACGCCCCGGAGCGCGGCAGCCGCTGCGCCCTGTGCTTCCGCTACAGCCTCTCCCGAGCCTGCGGCCACATGCGGCAGGCCGGGTTCGACGCCTTCACGACCAGCCTCACCACGAGCCCCCACAAGGCGTCACCGGTCATTTTCGCCATCGGTCGGGAACTCGCGGCGGATCGCTTTCTGGCCCTGGATTTCAAGAAGGACGACGGCTTCGGCCGCGCCCGTTCGCTCAGCGCCGCGCTCGGCCTCCATCGGCAGGATTACTGCGGCTGCGCGTTCTCGCATACGGCTGCGAAGCACGACACAAGCGGAATTTGAGTTGCCGGTACTGGCTGGAACGTCTATCTTTATCGCGGCCACGGAGATGTCTTGAAAGATGGGGAGAACGCATATACACCAAAAGACGGGGATTTCGGACGACTGGTCGGCCGCGCGGGCCTGTCTCGGCCCGGACGGCCGATTGAGCGTGGTCATGCCGGCCTACAACCTCGGTCCCTCGATCGCGGCCAACAGCGACCGCGTCCGCATGCTGCTCGACGGCCGCATTCCGTTTGAGATCGTCGTGGTGGACGACGGCAGCCGCGACAACACGGCGAATGAGCTGCGGGCCGCGGCCGAACGCCACCCGGACATCGTGCGGCCCGTGCTGCTGGCGGCCAACGCCGGCAAGGGCGCGGCGCTGCGCGCCGGCCTGGCGGCCTGTTCCGGCACCCACGTGCTGTTGCTCGACGGCGACCTCGACCTCTCCCCCGAACGGATACCCACCTTCTTCGCCGTGATGCAGGCCGAGCGCGCCGACATCGTGATCGGCTCCAAACGCCATCCGCAATCCCAGATTGACTACCCGTGGCATCGCCGGCTCGCGAGCGGGGTCTATTACACCCTCGTCCGCATCCTCGTCGGCCTGCCCGTGACCGACACTCAGACGGGCATGAAGCTGTTCCGCCGCGAGGCCATCGCCTGGGCCTTCGAGCGCATGCTCTGCAAGAGTTTCGCCTTTGATCTGGAGATGCTGGCGATCTGCCATGCCAAGGGGTACCGCGTCGCCGAAGCACCGATCCGCATGGAATTCGGCAACAAGGTCGGGTGCCTGAGCTTCTCGACCGTCAAGCACGTCATGGTGGACACGCTGGCCATTTTTTACCGTCTCCGCATCCTCCGCTACTATCCGAGCGTCGAGGTTCATCCCCTGCCCGATCCCCTGCCGCTGGTGTCGATCATCATCGCCTGCCCCGCCCCCTCGCCCTATCTCGACGAGTGCCTCGCGGGTATCGCCCGGCAAACGTATGCGCGGATCGAAACCCTGGTGCTCCCCGACTTCGCCGCCCCTCTTGAAGCCGCGCCTGCCGCCGGTTTGCGCATCATCCCGACCGGCCACATCCGCCCCGCGGAGAAGCGCAACCAGGGGATCCGCGAGGCGCGCGGCGCCCTCGTCGCGTTTCTGGACGACGACACGATCCCCGACCCCGCCTGGCTGGCGCATGCCGTCCCCTATTTTTCCGACAGCGGCATCGCCGCGGTCGGCGGTCCGGGCGTCACCCCGCCCCGCGATCCCTGGCTGGCGCAACTGGGAGGCGCCGTTTATGCCAACCGGCTTGTTTCCGGAGCCTGCGTTTACCGGTACCGACCGGGACGGGTCCGCTCGGTGGACGACCTTCCGAGCTGCAATCTCATCGTTCGCACCGACGTGTTGCGCGATCTGGGCGGCTTCAACACCGCATACTGGCCGGGCGAGGACACGATCCTCTGTTCCGAGATCGTTCACCGGCTCGGACGGCGCATCGTGTACGACCCATGGGCCTCGGTCGCCCACCATCGGCGCGCGCTCTTCGGCCCCCACCTGCGGCAGGTCGGACGCTACGCCCTGCACCGCGGCTTCTTCGCCAAGCGCTTTCCCGCCACGTCGCGCCGCCCGGCCTACATGCTGCCGTCGCTCTTCGTGCTCGGCCTCGTTCTGGGCGCGCCCCTGGCGTGGGTCCACCCGTGGCTGGCGCGCGCCTACCTCTGCGGCGCGGCCGCCTACCTGGCGATTACCGGCCTGGCCGCCGGCCGCAAGCGGCCCCTCGATTGGCTTCTCGTCTGGCTCGGCGTCATCGCCACGCATCTCGTCTACGGCGTCCGCTTCCTCCAGGGTCTGCTCTCCAACCGCATGCCCTGCGAACGGCAGCGGTTCGACCATCCCTCGGAAATCACGGCGCCGGGCGCGGAGCTGTCCAGGCCTGTGGGGCCCTCATGACGGGCGCTGAGTTTGCTTGATACGGAAGTCCATGGCTGCAGCACACACATCTGGCGGACGGCTGATCACGGTGCTGTTCGTGGTGTTGATCAGTGTACCCTTTATAGGAACATTTTTCGGATGGGATTTTCATCCGCCCGGGGATGAAAACCGGCTTCTGGCCGAGCCTCCGCGGCTGTTGTCGCTGCCGCTGGCGGCCTGGCCGGGGAGCTTGGACGCGTACTGCAACGACCACATCGGCTTCCGCAACACCTTCATCCGGCGCCACCGGAAACTGATGCAGGATGTGTTTCACCGGGAATCGGACCGCGTACTCGAGGGGCGGGACGGCTGGCTGTACCTTAAGGACAACGGCAACATCTCCGATTTTCTGGGGCTACGGCCCCTGACGGAAGAGAAGATGCGAAGCCTGCGCGTCAGTTTCGAAGGCCGGCAGCGGTGGTTGGAACGGCAGGGCATCCACCACCTGTTCGTGATCCCGCCCAACAAGCCGGTGATCTACCCCGAACATCTTCCGGAGGCGATTTTGAAAGCCCGCGGCACCGACGGAATCCTGCAATTCCGGAACTGGCTGGAGCGCGACGCTGCGGCGTTAAATGTTTTGGACCTGCGCGACGAGCTCCTGGCGCGCAAGCCGGAGGGGCTGCTGTACTTCCCCAACGACACCCACTGGACCTATCTGGGGAGTTACTTTGCTTATTGCGCGGTCATTGAGCGGCTGAAGCGGCGCTTTCCCGGTTTGCAGCCCCTCGGGCGCGAGTCCTGCGTCGAGCGCGACAGCCAGTGGAAGGGGGACCTGGTGGCGATGCTGGGCGACGGCCGCCCCGCCATCCGGCCGTGTGTCGAGATCGTCCCCGACGGCGCGCACACCCACCGGCTTCAGGAGGCGGCCCCCGATGAGATCGCGGCGCTGAAACTGCCGGATGGCATCTCCGGCGTCCGCATCAGTCGCAACCCGGACGGCACCGGACGGATTGTGATCATTCATGATTCGTTCGCCCGGCAGGGGTGGTTTCAGTTCTTCCCCCTCCATTTTAAAGAGACCGTCTTTCTGGCAACGTTGCGCCCTCCCATCGGCACCTATCGCTGGATCATCGAAGCCTTTCATCCCGACGTGATCGTGGACGAACAGATTCATCGGAACGTGCTGCACAAGCCGCAACCGGTGTGTGAGGAATGGGCGCAGGCGCTGGAAAGATAGGCCCCATGGTATTCAGTTCAATCACCTTTCTCTTTTTCTACCTACCCGTCGTCCTGGTTCTTTATCACCTGCTTTTTCTGCCGGTGTCCCGCCGCAGCCCGCGCGCGCCGCTGTTTCTCCGTCTGAGCAACCTGTTTCTCCTGGGCGTCAGCATCCTGTTCTATTTCTGGGGCGAAGGCTGGCTCGTGTGGATCCTGCTCACGTCGACCCTGATTGACTACGTGTGCGGACTGCTGCTCGCCGGCGCGTTGCGCACCGGCCGCGTGGAGCTGTTGACGGCCGGGGGGCCGCGCTCCCGCGCGCAACGCCTGACGCTGATCGCCTCGCTGACGGCCAATCTCCTGTTTCTGGGTTTCTTCAAGTATTTCAACTTCGGCGTGGATACCGTGAACCGGCTGGTTCCGGACGCCTGGCGTCTGACGGACGTCCTGCGGGTGACGCTGCCGCTCGGCATCAGCTTCTACACGTTTCAATCGATGAGTTATACGATTGACGTGTATCGCGGCCACGTGAGGGCCACCCGCAACCTCATTGACTTCGCCTGCTACGTGGCGTTGTTTCCCCAGCTCGTCGCCGGGCCGATTGTCCGCTACGCCGATATCGCTCAGCAACTGGTGCAGCGGACGGTGTCCACGCGGCTGTTCGCCTCCGGTGTCAACCGGTTTGTTCTGGGGCTGGCCAAGAAGGTGTTGATTGCCAACACCGTCGCCCGCGCGGCGGACGCCATCCTGGCGTTGTCGGCCGATCAGATCACCACGCCGCAGGCGTGGGCCGCCACCCTCTGTTACAGCATTCAGATCTATTATGATTTCTCCGGTTACAGCGACATGGCGATCGGGCTGGGGCGGATGTTCGGATTCCATTTCCTGGAAAACTTCGATTATCCCTACCTGTCCCGCTCCATCCAGGAGTTCTGGCGGCGGTGGCACATCTCGCTGTCGACCTGGTTCCGGGATTACCTGTACATTCCTCTGGGAGGGAACCGGAAAGGCGAAGGCCGCACCTATCTCAACCTGATGGCCGTCTTCTTCCTGTGCGGCCTCTGGCACGGCGCCAACTGGTCATATGTGGCCTGGGGGCTCTACCACGGGTTCTTCCTCGTAGTGGAGCGTCTCGGCCTGGCCCACCTGATCAATCGTATGCCGCGGCCCCTGCAACACGGGTATGCCCTGCTGGTGATCCTGGTCGGCTGGGTGCTCTTTTCCACCGAATCGTTCTCACAGTCCGTCGTGCTGATCACCGCCATGGCCGGGTTTGCGCCGACCGCGACGAGCGCGCTCATGCTGCAGGACTGGTGGTCCGGCGATGTTCTGGCGGCGGTCGTGTTCGGTGTCGTGTTTTCCGCGCCGATCCTGCCGCGCGCCCGGCAGTGGTGTCAGCGGCTGCTCATTCGCCACCCGGCCGGCTCGGCCGTCTATACGCTGATCAACGCCGCGGCCGTGGCGTTTCTGCTCCTGTTCAGCGCCATGTCGCTGGCGGCCGGCACGCACAACCCCTTTATCTATTTCCGATTCTAGCCCGGTATGGACATCCGTCCCCAATCATGCCATACTTTTTCACCGTCTCCGGGGCGCTTTCAAGGAAAGATACATGTGCGGGTTTTTTCAGGTGATTCACAAGAACAAGCCGGTGGACCGGGATCGCTTTCGTCAGGCGCTGGCGTCCATGCGCCACCGCGGCCCGGATCAAAGCGGCGAGCGCTTTGTTGAGAGGGATACGTTTACGCCCGAGGGGGTGAATCAGACGGTTTATCTTGCCTTCGGCCATCAGCGGCTGTCCATCCTGGATGTGTCCGAGAAATCCAGACAACCGTTTGTCCTCGGCCCGGACATTCTGCTGTACAACGGCGAGCTCTATAACTTCAAGGAGTTGAATCGGGGCCTTCAGCAGCGCGGGCACGTGATCGAGACCCACGGGGACACGGAAACGCTGTTCAAGAGCGTCCGCGACCAGGGGGAGCAGGCCCTCAACCGATTCAACGGCATGTGGGCCTTTTCCCAGTATCAGGCGGAACGATCGCGGCTTTTTCTGTCGCGCGACCGCTACGGCAAGAAGCCCCTGTTTTTTTATCGGGATGCGGACACGTTTTGCGCGTCATCCACCATTTACGCCATCCAATCCTATCTCCAGCGTCCGCCCGCGTTTAACCGGGACACCCTGGTGCGCTACCTCATTCATGGAACGCTTTACCCCTCCGGAAGCGCCGAGACACACTATCAGGGAATTTCTCAGATTCTGCCCGGACACTGGGGCGTCTTTGATCTGGCCTCCTGGAAAATCCGGCAGGAACGGTATTTCAATTTCTACGATTCCGAACTCGCGGAGACGATCAACGACGATCCGGGACAGCTTGTCGAGACCCTTCAGGACAGCGTCCGGAAAAGGCTCATTTCGGATCGACCGGTCGGATTGCTGCTTTCGGGGGGCATCGACAGCACGCTGATCCTGTCCACGCTCTACACGCTCGGGTTGCACGATCAATGCCGGGTTTACATGGGCGACACCGGGAAATCGGAGGACTATACGTATGCCAGGCGATGCGCCGATCAACTCGGCGTCCGGGCCGAAACCGTCCTGCTCGACTACGACCACAACACCTTCGATCGCTTTCTCACGGTCTGCCGGCACCAGGAGAAGCCGTTCTCGATGAATGGCAGCACCCTGGCGATGCCGCAGATGTACGAGGTGATCGCCGCGCAGGGCGTGCCGGTCGTGCTGGATGGCACGGGCGGAGACGAGCTGTTCGGCGGCTACTGGCAGCGGCAGTTTCCTTTTGCGGTGCGCGAGGCCGTGAGGCAGGGCGACTGGACGTGGATCCGGAAGCAGGCGTTCTGCAAGGACGGGGAGAACATCGTCCACACCCATCTGCTGCGCTCCTTTCTGCCGGCGGCCTGGCTTGAAGCGCAGCAGTCGGCGGGCAACAAGCTGAAAGCCCTGGCCTATCCTTACCTGAAGGTTGACCTGCGCCAGATCCTCGGAGCTTCCACCGCCGACCCGCTGGACACGCTCTCGCTCTCGTTTGCCGAGGCCCTGTGCGCCGATCTCGCGCCCGGCGGTCGGCTGGGTGAATGGCTGTGGCACAACGACCGCAACTCCATGATGTCCAGCGTGGAAGGCCGCAGCCCCCTGCTGGATTACCGCCTCAACCGCTATGCCTACAGCGGGTATCGCCGGAAATTCCATGCGGCCTGGAACAAATTTGAATTGCGCCGGGCCTTCGACGCATTGACGCCGCTGCCGTCGCAATGGCGGCAGCAAAAGCAGGGCTTCCGCTGGGACGGCAAACGTTTCCTGTACAACAATCAGCCGCGCATTCTGGAATTGCTCCGCGCCAACACGTGCCTGGCGGATCTTGTCGATCTGCCGAAGCTGGTGTCCTATGCCCGGCGCCATCCGAAGCTGCTGCGTTCGTCCTTCTGCAAGAAGGCGCTGGTCCTTTCCGGGGTTGAGGCCGCAATGGGGGGGGTGTGACATGGAGGCCATTCTCAGTCTGGGCGACTGCAATACCTGCGGCATCCCCCCGTGCGAAGGAAATGCCTATCCGGAGCGGCTCGCGCAGCGTCTCGGCGGAGTCGTGCGCAACTGCGGGTACACCATGTCCACCCTGCGGGAGGCCTGTTATTTCTTCCGCGATTACTACGCGCGGGACACGACCATCGTGACCATCCAGTACGGGCTCGTGGATTCCTGGGAGACCTTTGCCTACGCACCCTATGTCCTCTATTATCCCGACAACCCGCTGCGCAAGCTCTGCCGAAAGGTCGTCAAACGCTACAAGAAGCTGTGTCGTCAAATGGGCTTGACCACCTGGCTGGGCACCGCTCCGCTCGTGCCGGTGGATGAGTATGTGCGCAGGCTGACCCAGATCATCGCCGCCTGCCGGCCCGACACGCGGATCCTGCTCATCGAAACGGCGCCGAACCGGAATGAATCCCGCAATCCGGCGATCCGGCGCTATAACGAGGCCCTGCGGGACGTCGCGGTGTCACACCCCCGCTGCCAGATCCTCACCACCTACGACTGGTTCGCCGCCCATCGCGACACCCTGTACCTGGACGACACGCACATCAACGCGCAGGGACACGAATGGATCGCCAACGGCCTTTTTGACCTGTGCTCAAAAGCGGGCGGTGCGCCATGAAGCCAGTCGTTCGATGCCTGATTCTTTCGGACAACAAGCCCGGCCACGTGACCAACAGCATGGGGGTTTTCAAGGCCATCCAAACACTCGTGGCGGCGGAGCCGGTCGTGCTGCATGTTTGCCTCCGTCTGAAAATGATGCGCTATCCGCTGCGCTGGCTGCTGAACCGCCCGGCGCTGCTGCACCGCATCCCCGCAGGCGCGCAACGCCGGCTGCTGGGGCTCGTGTACAAAATAGACGAGCCGCAGCATCTCGACGCGGCCCCGACGTTTAACTGGGTTCTCTCGAGCGGCGGCGACACCTCCTTTCTGAACGCCTGGCTGGCTCAGCGTCATGGCATGAAAAACATGTTCTGCAGCTCGTTGAGGGGGCTGAACCCCGCTCTCTTTACGGTGTATTTCTCACTGGGCGCGGCCTCGGTTCACGGCAACCACATCCACGTCCCCTTCATTCCCCTGCTGACGGACCGGGCCCGGATCCTCGAACAGGGCCGTCAATTCAAGACGACCCGCGGATTGGAGCATGAAACCGTCTGGTGCGTGCTGATCGGGGGTGACGGCGCGGGGTATCACTATGACGGCGCATCCCTGGAGCAACTGGCCCGGGGAATGCTCGCACTGGCGGGGGTCCATCGGGCTAAACTGCTCGTCACCACGTCGCGCCGCACCGGATTGAAGCTCGAACGGGTGCTGCAAGCGCTGCTCGGCGATTGTCCGGCCGTGGCTCATGCCACATACTATAATCACCGCCCCGAAAAGGTGGTCGCGGCGTTTCTCGGCGCGGCGGACCTGGTGTTCTGCACCGCGGACAGCGGCTCCATGATCACCGAAGCCATGACGGCGGGCAAACCCGTTTATTCCCTCATACCCGAACAGGTTCGGCCGCAACCGTTCTATCAGGCGTTTCTTCAATCCCATGCCGACGCCCACCGGATCAGGCCGGTCGCCATCAGCGCCCTTGGCACGCTCGATCCGAACCAGGACGTTGCCACCTATTTTCAGGTGCTCGAAAAAGACACGACGTCGGAGCTCGCCGCCCAGCTCAGCCCATGGATCCGGTCGGAGGCCTCATGCGCATAGCCTATTTTGTCAACTCCTTCAACGCGATCAACTGGGGCGGACAGGCGACCTCCGCCGGTCTGAAGCGGCTGGTGGCGCTGAACTATCCGCACGCGGAGTTCATCCCGCTGGACATTCCGAAACTCCCGTTCAGGCATTGTGCGCCGCTCCGGTCCCTGTTCGAGCACAAACTGGCCCGCGCGATCCTGGCGGATGATGTGGCGGGCGTCGCGGGCAATCTGCGGCACCTGAACATTCCACCCGCGCTCTTCACCGGTTTTGACACCGTCTGTTTCAATGGCGAGGGGGCCATTCATGCCCGGTCCGGCCACCTGATCCGCCTCATGGGGATGCTGTGCTATTTCAAACACAAGGGATGCTTTGTCAGCGCGCTGAACCAGACGGTGGATCTGGGCGGGCAGTCCCTGGCCCGGCAGGTGGTCTCGCACGTCTATCGCACGCTCGATTACGTGAGCGCCCGCGAGCCCGTCTCCTTCCGGGAGCTGGTCGCGCTCGGCGTCCGCGCCCAGCTCGTTCCTGATGCGGCCTATGCGTTGCCCCGGCTCTCGGACACGCAGATTGAGCAGCTTACGGCCGGGCTGAATCTGCCCGCCCGGTTCATCGGCGTGACCGGGTCATCGGCGTTGAGCAAGTCCTCCACGCGAACGATGGATCGCCTGCTGACCCTCATTCGCGCGCACTACCCGATGCCCATCGTCTTCCTGGCCAACGCAAAAACCGACATCGCCCTGGCGAAGGCGCTGAGCCAGAAGCACGGGTTTCGCATCATCCAGCCGCCGGTCCGGTATGAACAGGCCATGGCGATTGTCGCCCGGGCGCATCTGATCATCGGCGGCCGGCAGCATCCGAACATCTTCGCGGCCATGCACCGCGTCCCGTTTGTGCCGTTTCGCGGCAACACGCATAAAATGGAGGGCGTTGTGGAACTGCTCGGCTACCCGCTTCGCGTCCTGCCGTGGAACAGCGAAGATTGCGCCATCCAGGCCGCCTTTCTTGAGGTCGACCGTCTCTACGACGCCATTCGCACAATCGATGCGCCCCGTGTCACGACAATTGTTCTAAGTCAGAAAGATGAGGCCGCGAAATGATCATTCATCCCGACGACCGGGTTTATCTGGAAGGCAGTCAGTATACCAACAGCCTGCGGGCGCGTTTTGTTTTTGACACACGCGACTTCACCTATCAGACACGCTTTCAGATTCTGGAGGACCGGTGCCGGGGAAAGCACGTCATTCATCTCGGCTTTGTGGATCACACGCCGCAATCGGTCGACAAGAAGTTGAAGAAGAACAAGTGGCTGCATGAGGCGCTCTGCCGCGTCACCTCCCGGTGTTACGGGTTGGATATCGATCAGCCGGGGGTCGACTACGTGAAGAACGTTCTGGGCTATCAGGACGTGGCCTGCCTCGATATCTTGAAGCAGGACTGCACGGAGATCTTCTCCAGGAAGTGGGACTGCCTGCTCATTCCCGATGTTCTGGAGCACCAGAACAATCCGGTTGATTTTCTGGCGGGATTCGCCCGCCGGTTCAAGGGTGTCGCCGATGAGATCATCATCACCGTGCCCAATGGTTTTGCCCGGGAGAACCAGCGGGCCGTCCGGCAGAATTGCGAGGTGATCAACTCCGATCATCGCTATTGGTTCACCCCCTACACGCTGGCCAAGGTCATCACGGCGGCCGGCTTGCGCGTGAAGGAGATGCGAACCTGCCGCAGTGGCACGATGAAACCCTGGTCGGTCCTGAAGAATTATTATTACGCGAGGCATCCGTTGCTTCGAAACAGCATCGTGGCCATCGTGGATGTGTAGCGAGGCTCACAGGTCGCACATGCATATTTGCCACATCATCGCGAGCGCGGCGCCGGGCGGCATGGAAAACCACCTGATCGCCCTCTGCAACGGGCTGTGCCGGCGCCAGACCGTCACCGTGGTGGCGCCCGACTGGTTCGTGGGCAAGTTTCATCCCGACGTCCGCGTCGTCCCGTTCAACGGGCTGTTGTCCAGCCGGTATAATCCGATAATCCTGATTCGGCTGCGGCGGCTGATCGGAAAGATCGCCCCCGACATCCTTCATGCGCATGGCAGCAAGGCGGCCATGTTGATCGCCGTGCCCGGTTTGTTCAACGCCTTCATCCGCATGACGACGGTGCATGGGCTGAAACGGCGGACCTCCTTTCTGCGCGCGTTTGACCGCGTCATTGCCGTGAGCCGGACGGTCGCCAACGCCCTGGACGGACTTCCGGTTGACGTGGTCATGAACGGCGTGCCGCTGTCGGCGTGTCCGCCCGGTCCAGGCCCCGGCAACGATCCCCCACTCGTCATTGCCATCGGGCGTCTGGTTCCGGTCAAGGGGTTTGATGTGCTGCTGCGCGCGTGGGCCGATGTCCCGTCCGCACGGCTGTTGATTGTCGGCGACGGTCCCGAGCGCACAGCCCTCGAAGCCCTGGCCCGCCGGCTTGGCGTGTCGTCGCGCGTGACCTTCGCCGGATTCCGCGCGGACGTCCAGTCGCTGCTCCGGACGGCCGATCTGATGGTCATTTCCTCGCGGCGGGAAGGCCTGCCGCTGGTGCTGGTGGAAGCGCTTCAGGCGCGGCGCCCGGTCGTTTCGACGGCCGTGGGCGGGATGCTGGGGTTTCTTCCACCGGAGGCGATGGCGCCGACCGAGAATCCCGCCGCCCTGGCCGCCACACTCAACACGGCGCTCGCCGATCTGCCCGCCTACGGAACGTTTTTTGAAGCCCTCTGGGCGTTTGCGCGCCGGGAGTTGACGGACACCGCCATGGTGGAGCGCACCGAAGCCGTCTACCGATCGGTCCTGGCCAAGCCGGGCAACCGCATCCCCGCCAACCAGTAGCTAGTGTTGGAGTGGCTACTGGCTGACGGGGGGAACGCCTATGATACCTCCACAGAGAAAAGCGACCGCGTGTATACCTGGGAGCGTGGCCTCACCTGAATGGGATCTGGGTCAACTTTCTGCTTTTTTTTCTTTCAGAATTGCTGTTGACGCGCGCGGACCGGAGGTATACACTCACCGCTTTCTTTTTCTTCCGCAGATCGACAGCCGTTATCCGGCTGGAGGATGTGGCGCGCAGGCGGCGCCTTTCCGGGAGGATGCCCATGGCCAATGAAGCCTTGAAGAGCGGGCTGGATCTTGCCTGCATCAAACTCGAATTGAAAGCGACGGGCCGGGATGAGGCCATTCGCGAACTGGTCGGCCTGATTCACGCGAAACATCGTTTGCGCAACATGGAAGACGTCGTGAACGTGGTGATGGCGCGCGAGCAGAAGATGAGCACCAGCCTGGAGAACAGCATCGCGGTGCCCCACGGCAAGTCCGACACGATCGACCGGCTTCTGGTGGCGGTCGGATTGAAGCGGAAGGGCATTGATTTCAAGAGCGCGGATGGGCAGCCGGCCAAGATCATCATCCTGATCCTGTCGGCGGCCTCGCAGTCCGGCACGCATGTGCGCTGCCTGGCCGAGATCGGGCGGCTGCTGCAGTCGGAAACCAACCGCCAAAAGATTCTGGCGGCCCAGGATGCGAAGACCGTCTTCACGCTCATGACGGACACGGGCTGTTAGACCATGTCACACACCACATCCAGCCGGCCTCTCGGAGGCGGTTCGAAACCGGTGGGCCGCTGGTTCTGGGTGGTGGTGTGCGCCTGTCTGCTGGGCGGCGCCGGGCGGGCGCGCGCGGGCGATCTCGACGACGGCGCGGAGAGGCCTGCGGAGCCGGTCGTGGCGGCGGTTCCGGCCGGGGCGGAGGGCGGCGAACAGCTGTCTGCGCGGGCGCCCGTTGTTTTCTCGATCGGCCGCGTGCCGGTCACCAGTTCCATGATCACCGGCTGGCTGTCGGCGCTTCTTCTCGTCGGCCTCTCGGCCCTTTTCCACCGGCAGGTGCGCGCCGGCCGTCACACGCTGTTCACCGGCAGCGTCGAAGCGCTGGTTATTTTTGTGCACGATTTTCTGGCTGACATCATGGGCGAGAAGCTGGCGCAAAAGACGTTCTGGCTGCTGGGTTCCTTCTTCGTCTACATCCTGTGCTCGAACTGGCTGGGGCTGTTTCCGGGCATTGGCAGCATCGGCTGGGGTCATTCCGCCGAGCACATGTTCAAAGTCACGCTTCCGCTGTTCCGCGGGGTGAATGCCGACCTCAACACCACGCTGGCGCTGGGCGCGCTGTTTTTCCTGTTCTGGTTCATCTGGGCCTGGAAGGAGAACGGGCCGGTCGGCATCCTGAAGCATATTTTTGCGCCCAAGGGCGACCTGAAGGGCGTCCTGTACGTGGCGATGGCGGTGGTGTTTCTGGCCATCGGCTTTCTGGAGATCTTCTCCATGCTCATCCGCCCCTTTTCGCTGGCGTTGCGGCTGTACGGCAATATTTTTGCGGGAGAGGTGATGATGGACACCATGCTGCACAAGAGTCCGATGCTCGGCTGGCTGCTGCCGGTTCCGTTTTATCTGATGGAGGTGCTGGTCGGATTGATCCAGGCGTTCGTCTTCACGCTGCTGTCCGCCGTCTTCGTCATGTTGATGTGCCTTCACGAGGAAGGTTCGGAGGAGCTTCCGGCGCACGGAAGCGCGGCGGATGGGCGCCATCATTAACCCAAAAAGGAGAGCAGAACATGAATCCATCCATGCATATCGGCGTTGCGGCCGCTGCGGCCGCCATCAGTGTGGGCATTATCGGCTACGGCGCGGTGATGGCGGTGGGACGCAATCCCGGCGCGAGCGCCAAAATTCTGGTGCAGTCCATCTTAGCCATCGCCTTTGCCGAAGCCATCGTGTTTTACGTGATTTTCCTGAAATAGACCCGGGACAGACGGCACACCATGAGCACACGGTTTATTCTGGCGGCCTTCGAAAACCCGCTTATGCAATTCGGCGTCAACTGGTATGACTTCCTCTCCCAGACCATCGCCTTCCTGATCATCGCCTGGATCCTGAACACGTTTGTGTTCAAGACCGTGATGAAGACGGTGGCCGACCGGCGGCGGGAGGCGGCGGAGGCGGCGGCCAATCAGGAGCGGATCCGCCTCGAACTTCTGGCGGTGGATGAGGCGCGCCAGGAGATGATGCAAGCGACCCGGGAGCAGGCGGACCGGGTGATATCGGCGGCGAAAGCCGGCGCGGCCGAGCTGCTGAGCCAGGAAAAGATCCGGTGCGAGCGGCTGGGCGCCGAGATGCTGGCCAAGGCGCGCGAGGATGTGCTGCTGGATCAGGCGCGCATCAAGGCCGAGCTGAAGACCGAGATTGCGACGATGGTCGTGAACCTCACCGCCCGGCTGGCGCAACTGAATCTGACGGCGGCCGACCGCGAACGGCTTTTGCAATCGGCCCTGCGCGACATCGCCGCCGCGCCCGCCCAGAAATAAACGGATATGAGACTGACCCGCCAACACCATTGCAGCGCCCGCCGGCTCTGGCAGGCCGTCACCGTGAACGGCGCGCCCGACGCGGACCGGATCCGGGAGGCGGTCCGGGACGTTCAGCAGCAGGAAGGGCGCGGCGCCGAGGCGGTGCTGCGGTGCTTCCTGAAACGGCTGGCGGTTTATATTCGCGAGCATGAGATCGGCGTGGTCAGCGCGGATCTGCTTTCGGCCCCGCAGCAGGAGCAGATTGCCGGGCTGTTCCGGGGGACGGCGTCGGCGAAGGCCGGGATCCGTTTCACCGTGGATCCGGCCGTCATCGGCGGGCTGCGGCTTGAGCGGGGGTATCAGGTGACGGATCTGACGATTTCGCGGCAACTGCAACTCCTGAAGGACGAGTTGTTGAACGAGTGACTCTCGGTGCAGAAAGGCTGGTCGGCGCACTATGCAATCCATCGTGGCGGATATCGAGCGGACCCTCGCGCAGTTTCATCCGGACGCACAAAGCGAAGAGACGGGCAAGGTCATGGAGGTGGGCGACGGCGTGGCCCGGATCGAGGGCTTGCGCGGCATCCGGCTGAACGAAATGATCGATTTCGGCGACGGCGTGATCGGTCTCGCGCTGAATCTCGAGGAAAACAGCGTCGGCGCGGTCGTGCTGAGCGGGGCCGAGACCGTGCGCGAGGGGCAGACCGTCCGGTCGACCGGCCGGCTGCTTGAAATCCCCTGCGGACGCGCGATGCTGGGCCGCGTGGTGGATCCTCTCGGCCGGCCGCTGGACGGCAAAGGCCCCATTGAGACGAAAGAGGTGAACCCGGTCGAACGCGCGGCTCCCGGGATCATCGGGCGCCAGTCGGTCGCCGCGCCGCTGCAGACCGGCATTCTGGCGATTGACGCGGTCATTCCGATCGGGCGCGGACAGCGCGAGCTGATCATCGGCGACCGCTCCACCGGCAAGACGACCATCGCGGTGGACACGATCATCAACCAGGCGCGGCTGAATCGCGAGGCCGAGCTCGCCGTTGACACCCAGGCCTATCCGGTGTTTTCGGTCTATGTCGCGATCGGGCAGCGGCAGTCGAGCGTGGCCCAGGTGATCCGGGCGCTGGAGGAGCGCGGCGCGTTGAAATACACGGTGATCGTGGCGGCGACGGCGTCCGATTCGGCGGCGATGCAATACCTGGCGCCGTTCAGCGGCACGGCCATCGGCGAATGGTTCATGGATCACGGCATGGACGCGCTGGTGGTCTATGACGACCTCTCCAAGCATGCGGTGGCCTACCGGCAGATGTCGCTGGTGCTGCGCCGGCCGTCGGGGCGCGAGGCGTATCCGGGCGACATCTTCTACCTGCACAGCCGCCTGCTGGAGCGTTCGGCCTGCCTGTCCAAAGCCTGCGGCGGCGGCACGCTCACCTCGCTGCCGATCATTGAAACGCAGACGGGCGACGTGGCCGCCTATATTCCGACCAACGTGATCTCCATCACCGACGGGCAGATCTATCTCGAAAGCGACCTGTTCCACCAGGGGATCCGGCCCGCGCTGTCGGTCGGCATTTCCGTGTCGCGCGTGGGCTCCGCGGCCCAGACCCGGGCGATGAAGGAGGTGGCCGGCAAGGTGAAGCTGGAGCTGGCGCAGTATTACGAGCTGAAGGAATTCGCGCAGTTCGGATCGGATCTGGATTCCAAGACCGTCGCGCTGATCGAGCACGGCAAGCGCATCACCGAATTGTTCAAGCAGGTCCAGTACAGCCCCTTCCCGATGGAGGAGGAAGCGGTTCAGTTGTGGGCCGCCCAGCAGGGTTTCTTCGAAAACACCCCCGTGGACAAGACGCGCGAGATCCGGGCCCGGTTCCTCGATTTCATCCGGACGCGCCGCAAGGAGCTGCTGCTGGACATTGCGCGGGAGAAACGGCTGACGCCGGAGATCCGGAAGGCACTCGAGGACGCGATTGCCGAATATCAACGTCTGAGCTGACCGACAGCCATGGCCAATTTACGCGACATACGCAGCCGCATCAAGGCGATTCAATCCATGGCCAAGATCACCAAGGCCATGCAGATGGTGTCGATCTCCAAGATGAAGCGCGCCCAGCAGGCGGCGCTATTCGGCATTCCCTATGCCGACATGCTCAACGAGATTCTGACGCAGGCCACGCACCATGTCGGCGCATACCGGCACGGGCTGATGGAAACCCGGAGCGGCGACCGCAAGCTGATCATCCTGGTCGGCACGGATCGCGGATTGTGCGGCTCGCTGAACACCAACATTTTCCGCGAGGCCGCCACATACGACCGCGACACCACGCTGTTTGTCACGATTGGGGCCAAGGCGGCCCAGTTTGTCCAGAAGACCGGGAGGCTGCTGATCGTCGACTTCAACTACAGCGATCAGCCGAAGCTTTCCGAGGCGCGGATGGTCGGCC
>CAZDLY010000023.1:0-35620 GCA_964506575.1 uncultured Akkermansia sp.
CGCGGCGCGCGCGGCGGCGCGCCGGCGGCCGGCCCGGGGGTCCGCAGCCGCCCCGCCGGGGCGCCGTCCCCGGCGATCCGCTTCCGCTGCGACGTGCGGCCCGAGGACGCCGAGTCGGTGCGGCGGATCGTCGCGTCCACCGGGTTCTTCCACGCCGACGAGGTGGGCGTGGCGCGGGAGCTGGTGGAGGAACGCCTGGCCAGGGGGGAGCCGTCGGGGTATTTCTTTGTCTTTGCCGAACGCGACGGCGCGGTCGTCGGCTACAGTTGCTTCGGCCCGGTTCCCTGCACGCGCTCGAGCTACGACCTCTACTGGATCGCCGTCGACCCGGCGGCGCAGGGCGGCGGCGTGGGACGCATCCTGTTGCGGGAGACCGAGGCGGAGGTGCGGCGGCGCGGCGGCACGCGGTTGTATGCCGAGACGTCGGGCCGCCCGCAGTACGCCGCCACGCGCGCGTTTTACGAGCGGACCGGATTTGATCAGGCCGAGGTGCTCGCCGATTTCTACGATGTCGGCGACGCGCGCGTCACGTATTGCAAGGTGCTGGCATCATGTTTTCCATCTTCCTGAGAATCGCGGCGATTTTCCTCATGATGACCTGCGGCGTGTGGCTCCGCCGCAGACAGGTCATCGACGAGGTTTTCAACCGGCAGCTCTCGCGCGTGCTGGTTAACCTGTTTTATCCCGCGCTGGTGTTCAGCGCGATCATCCGCAACCTGTCCTGGCACGAGCTGTGCGCCAACTGGATGCTTCCGGTCGCCGTCTTTCTGATCCAGGCCGTCGGCTGGCTGATGGGACGGGGGTGCCTGCCCCTGCTGCGCGGGCGGCCGGAGTCGACGCGGGCGTGCTTCCGTTTCGTGGTTGCCGTGAACAACTACTCCTTTCTGCCGATCATGATCGTCGCGAGCCTCTGGGGAGAGCGGGCGGTGGCGTTGGTCGCGTTTGCGGCGATGGGGGCGGAGTTCTTCGTGTGGACGCTGGGGATCCGGACCCTGACGGGCGCGAAACTGTCGGCGGACTCCCTGAAGCACCTGCTCAGCCCGCCGCTTCTGGCACTCGCCGCCGCGTTCGCGGTGACCGGGCTGCACGCGTCGCTGACGCCGCACGGGCTGGTGCCGGCAGCGGGCGGGATGCTGGATGAGACCTTCCGCGTGGGGCTCGACACCTGCCACCGGCTGGGCGGAGCGACCGTGCCGGTGTCGGCTGTAGTGTGCGGTTGCCGGATGGCTGATATCCGTCCTCACCACGTCTGGAACCGGTTGATGGTCGGCACCGTGCTGCTCCGTCTGGTGACGGTTCCCGCGCTGGCGGTCGGCCTCCTCTACGCGCTGCCTCTGGACGGATTGTCCTTGAACGCGCTGCTGGTGGTGGCGGTGCAGCCGAGTGCCATGGTGAGCGTATCGCTGGCGGAGGTGCATGACCGCGATCCGGACTTTGCCGCCGCCGTGGTGTTCGCCACCCACCTGATCAGCCTGCTGACCATACCGGTGTGGCTGCATTTTATCCTGGTGTGAACGGCCGGTAATTTGCCCTTGCTCAATTCGCCGCGCAATGCTATCCTTGACCACCTTTTCCAAGGAGAACTGTTTATGTCCAGAGTTTGTGATATGTGTGGCAAGGGGCCTATGACGGGCAATCGGATTGTGCGTCACGGCCTTGCCAAGTATAAGGGCGGCATCGGTTTGCACACGACCGGCATTACCCAGCGCCGTTTTCTGCCGAATCTGCGCAACATCCGGATCAAGGATGGCCCCAACTCGCGTCAGATCAAGATTTGCGCGTCCTGCCTGAAAAGCGCAGCTATTGTCAAGGCCTGATCGGGGCTGTTCGCGTTTTCGGATGAGGAACGGGCCTGTCGCTTGAATCGCCGCGCCGTAACGGAGGGTGATATGAGCCAGACTGAACACGCCGAGAGCGGCATGGGCGGCGAAGCGCCTGCCGGCGGATTCGCGCCTGCGTCCGACGAGGGACGCATCGATGACCAGGGCAACCCCATCGACGAGGGGGCCGACATCGATTTCTCCTGTTCGCGCTGCGGCCATCCCATGGTCATCAATGTTCGCGGCGCCGGGCTGACCGTGGTCTGCACCGAATGCGGGGAGCCGGTTCAGGTTCCCATTCCCGAGGGGATGGAGATTGCCGATCTGGACGAGACCCCCGAACACATGTTCGCCCAGATTGTCCATCTGCGCCGCGCCCTCTCCCACGCCGAAGACCGGATCGTCGAACTCGAACGGGTGGTGTCCAGCCTGATGGAACGGCGAACGACCCTGGAACGGGCCCGTTTGTCGTCGCTGCACCGCTGCGTCGAGATGGGCAACCTGTTGCACACGGTGCTGCGGAACCAGAACGAGATCACCACCGTGGTGCAGCGCGTTCAGGCGCTGCTCGCCGAAGAAGAGAAATAAGCGTGGAAAAAGAGCGTGGCGCCTTCGCTGCCGACCCCCTGCCTGAAAACCCTCCGGCCGCAACCGATGACCGGTGGCTGGCCGATGCGGTCGAGGCCCTCGCGGGCTACCGGTTTGGCGACCTTTCGCTGTTGACGACCGCACTGACGCTCCCCTCGTGGCGCACCGACGCCAAGACCGGCGCCAACAACCAGCGGCTGGAGTTCCTCGGCGACGCGGTCCTGGGCCTTCTGGCCGCCGAACACCTGTATGCCAGCCACACCGATACGGACGAGGGCGGACTAAGCGTGCTGCGCATCCAGATCGCCAATGGCCGGGCCCTGGCCGACGTCGCGCGCCGGATGGGCCTGAGCGGGCTGATGCGCGTGGGCAAGTCGGAGGAACGATCCGGGGGGCGCGACCGCGAGGGGGCCCTGGCCGACACGCTGGAGGCGCTGCTGGGCGCCATCTGGCTGGACGGCGGCTGCGAGGCCGCGCGGGCTTTCTTCCGGCGGTTTCTGGCCGCTCCCGTCAACGCCGATCCGATGGGGGCCGTTCTACAGACGGACAATCCCAAGGGACGGCTTCAGGAACGGACGCAGGCCTGTGACGGCTCGGTTCCCCTTTACACGCTGGTGGCGACCGTCGGACCCGATCACCAGCCGCAATACCGCGTGCGGGTCTCGCTGAGCACCGGGTTCGCGGCCGAGGCTTCGGGGACGAGCAAGCGCGCCGCCGAGGCGGCTGCGGCGCAGGCCGCGCTCGACGCGCTCGACGCGGGCGAAACCCGCCTGCCGCCGCCGGCCGCCGCCGCCGGCCAATGACGGGAGGGTGAGACGGTGAAGAATAGCCTCAATCCGCGGGTGCGTCAGAACGTGGTCTGCCTGGGCCTGATGCCCGCACTGCAGCGCACGCTGGTGTTTCGCCAGGTCGAACTCGGGGAGGTCAACCGCGCGGTGGAGTGCCACCAGACCGGCGGAGGCAAGGCCGTGAACCTGGCGGTGGCGCTCGCCACGCTCGGCACCCCGGCCTGTGTGACGGGCTTCAACGGCGGCGCGCCGGGACGTTTCGTTGCGGCGTATGTCCGCGCGCGCGGCGTCCGCCCCGGCTTCACCCGGCTGGCGGCCGGGGCGACCCGGACCTGTACGACGGTGATCGACGCCGGAACGGGCGTGAGCACCGAGCTGATCGAGGAGGCGCCGGCGCCGGACGCCGCGGCGTGGGAGGCGTTTGTCAAACGCAACCGGCGGCTGGCGGTGAAGGCGCGGCTGCTGGCGATCAGCGGCACGCTGCCGCCGGGGGTGGCGGACGATTTTTACGCGCCCTTCGCGCGGGCGGCCGCGGCCGCCGGCGTGCCGGTGGTGATCGATTCCCACGGCGGCGGGCTGCTGCGCACCCTCCCGCAGGGTCCGTTGCTGGTCAAGCTGAACGTGCGCGAGCTGGCCAGGACGTGGGAAACGGCCTGCGACGATGAGGCCGCGATCCTCGGCGCCGCGGAACGGCTGCGCGCGGCCGGGGCGCGCTGGGTCTGGGTGACCCAGGGCGGCCGGCCCGCCTATCTGCTCGGCGCCTGCGGCGCGATGCGTTTCGACCTGCCGGCGATCACCGTGAACAATCCGATCGGCAGCGGCGACTGCGCGGCCGCGGGGTTCATCCACGCCTGGCTCGCCAACGGCGGCGCGGTCGCCGACGCGGTCCGCGCCGGCCTCGGCTGCGGCATGGCCAACGCGCTGACGCGCGTCCCCGCGCAGTTCGACCCGGCACAGGCGCTGCGCCTGGCCCGCCTCATCCGGCCGCGCGCGTGCCACCCGTCTCCCGGAGACGCCCCGTGAACGGGGCGCACAGGACCGCCTCCCGTCCCGTGTGCGGCGGGTTTGTCGGCGCGTTCAGGCATGGGAGAGGTCCGGTTGAGAGGGAAAGCCTAACCGCCGACACGGCGGTTGCGCGCCTTCCGGGCGACATGGTAATTGGACGAGGCGCGGGCGGGCGCGGCGGCGGCCTTGCCCCCTTCGCGGTCGGGACGCGGGCGCTCGCGGAAAGCGAGCACCACCGGTGCCCCCTCGAGCCCGAACCGCTCGCGCAGCTTCCGCTCCAGGTAGTCGATGAAGGCCTTCTTCACCAGCTTGACGTCGTTCACGAACACCCGGAGGCGGATCGGCGCCACGCCGGTCTGCGTGGCATAAAACACGTTCAGGTGCTTGCGGCCGCAGGTCGGCATCTGGATGCGCTCGCACGCCTCTTCGACCGCCCGGTTCAGCATGCCGGTCGGGAGCGTGGACCGCGTCTGCGCCGCCACGGCGTCGATCACATCGATGCTTTTCCGAACGTTATAGCCGTCCTTGGCCGAGATGAAGACCACCGGGCAATAGGCCATGAATCCCATGGACTCGAACAGCGCCGGCTCGGCCTGTGTCTGCGTGATTCCCTTGGCCTGCGAGAGGTCCCACTTATTGACGATCAGCACGCACCCCTTGCGCGCCTCGATCACCTTGGCCGCAATGTGCTTGTCCTGCATCGTCGGACCCGCCTCGGCATCCATCATGAGCACCACGATGTCGGCTTCCTGCAAGCTCTGTTCGGAGCGGAAGTGGCTGAATCGTTCGACCGAGTTGTCGATGGCATGCACATTGCGCATCCCGGCGGTGTCGATGAGCGTGTAATGCCTCGCCTGAGGTCCGGTGCCGATGGCGAAGGGAATCTCGATGCTGTCGCGCGTGGTTCCGGGCACCTCGGAGACGATCACCCGGTCGCTCTTCAGCAGGCGGTTGATGTACGACGACTTGCCGGCGTTGGGACGGCCGACCACGGCGATCCGCAGCGGCGTGACGGCGGTCTCGTTCTCTTCCTGCGGCAGCAGCGCGGCCGCCCGGTCCACCAGATCGACAAAGCCCCGGTCGTGCGCCGCCGAGACGGCGAACAGCGGAAAGCCGAGACGGGCGAAGTCGGCGGCGCCGGCTTCGTGCTGCGGCTCGTCGGCCTTGTTGACGGCGACAAAGCATGGGACGCCGCTCTTGCGGACGATCCGGGCGACCGCTTCGTCCATCGGATGCAGCCCCGACTGCACGTCGGTCACGAGAATCGCCACGGCGGCGTCCTGCAGCGCGGAATCGACCTGCAGCCGCGTCCCAGCGGCAATGGCGTCCGTCGCCTGGCGCACATCCGGAATACTCACGCCGCCCGTGTCAACCAGGGTAAATCGCTCGCCATTCCACGTCACCTCGCGCATCAGGCGGTCGCGGGTCACGCCACGCTCATCATGCACGATCGCCACGCGGCGCCCGGCAATCCGGTTGAAAACGGCCGACTTGCCCACATTGGGCCGCCCGATGATCGCCACCACGCGGCGCTTGACGACAGGTTGGATCTCTTCGCTACAGTCCGATGGCTTCATGGGGTGAACATAGCACACTGGGTGCGCTTTGGCAACGTCCCCGTTGGCGTCGGGCTACCAGGTTCCCGAGCGCACGCGCGCCGCCACCCGCCGCAGCCGGGCGCACACGGTGTCGCGGCCGAGCAGCGCCAGCATCTCAAAAAGCCCCGGGCCTTCGGAGAGTCCCGAGACCGCGACCCGCACCGGGTGCACGAATGCGCCCAGGCCCGTCCCGCTGGCTTCGCCCATGGCCGTGAGCGCGTCGTGGGGGCTTTGCACGTCAAACACCGGTAGCTTCTCAAACGCCGCCGCGACAGCCTCCAGGGTCTCCGCCGCGCCCGGCACCTGGAGCCGTTTTTCAACCGCCTTGGCGTCGAACGGATAGTCCTCGGTAAAGAAATAGGCGCAGGTTGCGGGGATGTCCGAATAAAATTTGGTCCGCACCTGCATCTGCTCGATGATCCCGTCGAGCGTCGCCTGCGGGAAATCATCACGCAACAGCCCGGCTTCGCGCAGCCGCGCCGTGAAGATACCGGCATACTCCGCGCGCGGGGCCATGCGGATGTATTCGCCGTTCATCCACGTGAGCTTCTTGAGGTCGAACCGCGCCGCGCTCGACTTGCAGCGGTCGAGCGTGAAGGCGGCCACCAGCTCGTCGCGCGTCATCACCTCGCGGTCCTCGCCCGGCGCCCAGCCGAGGAGCGCGAGGAAGTTGAACAGCACCTGGGGCAGGTAGCCCTGGTCCCGGAATTCGCCGACGAACGCCGCGCCGTCGCGCTTGCTGTAGGGCTTCCCCTGGTTGTTGACGATCATCGGCAGGTGCGCGTATTGGGGCACGGCGGCGCCGATCGCCTTGAACAGCTCGATGTGCTTAAAGGTGTTTTCCAGATGGTCATCGCCGCGGATGACGTGGGTGATCCGCATGTCGATGTCGTCCACCACGTTGGCGAGGTGGAAGACCGGCGTGCCGTCGGAGCGGACGATCACGAAATCCTGCGTGTCCTCGGCCTTCTTGCGGATCACCCCCTTGACCAGATCGGTGACCTCCAGCCGGCCCTCCTTGGGCATGCGGAAGATGGTGCACGGCTCGCCGCCGCCCTTGGCCTCGCGGTAGGCCGCGCCGCTGCTGAGCAGCGCGTCGGCCACCGCCAGATGGCGGGCGGTCTGGCGGCTCTGGTAGACCGGCTCCTCGTCGTAGTCCAGCCCCAGCCACGCCAGACAATCCAGCAGCGTGCGGATCGCCGCGTCGGTCGAGCGCTCGCGGTCGGTGTCCTCCACGCGCAACAGGAAGCGACCGCCCGCATGGCGGGCGAAGAGCCAGTTGAAAATGGCGGCACGAATATTGCCGATATGGACGTTTCCCGTCGGACTCGGGGCGAAGCGGACACGCACGGACATGGCACACCCTCGTTCGGTGACACAACACAAAGTGCCGGTGATGATACCGCCCCCACCGGCCAAAGTAAAGCCCGCCGGAGCGGAGGAACGGGCGGAGGAAGGGTTCAGGGTTCATTGCGCTTGTTTGTTTGGCAGCCCTGTAGTATCCTCTCTTCACGCTTATAAAAGGAGGTTGTCAATGTCCTCATTACCCATCAATCATGTGCCCAATGCGGTTCCGGCGCGGCTGAAGCCGGAAACCGCGCGCCACCGCCGCTCGATCCTGGCCGGGGTGCTGGGGCTGGCGGGCCTCCTCTCGGGATGCGCCAGCACGAGACCGGCGCCGCTGCCGACCGTGCCGGCGGTGGATCTCGCCCGGTATGCGGGGACGTGGTATGAAATCGCGCGAACGCCCAACTGGTTTGAGGCGAAATGCGCCGGCGGCGTGCAGGCGCAGTATGCGCTGGAGGACGGCCGGGTGCGGGTGCGCAACCGCTGCCTGACCTGCGACGGGACGACCACCGAAGCCCGCGGCATCGCCCGGGTCGTGCCGGGAAGCGGCAACGCGAAACTGCGCGTCAGCTTCTTCTGGCCGTTCTTCGGCGATTACTGGATCCTTGCGCTGGACCCCGGCTACCAGTGGGCGCTGGTCGGCGAACCGTCGCGGCGCTATGCGTGGATCCTGGCCCGCACCCCCTCGCTCGATGCGGCGGCGCTGGAGGAGACGCTCGCCCGGGCCGCCGCGCTGGGCTTCGACCGGAATGCGTTCCTGTTCACACGGCAACCGTGATCACCGGGCCGCATGATACGCGCGGTCCCAGTCTTTGAGAACCGGATCGAATCCGAGTCGGGCGAGCGCCGCGCGGACCTCGGCGAGCGGGCGGTGGTCGGCGACGTCGAACTGCGGTTCGGCGTCGGTCTTTTCTGAATACCCGCCCGGCGAGGTGCAGGCGCCGGCCGAGAGCCGGGTGGCGCAGATGCGGGCGAGCTGCTCGCGCAGGCCGGCGGGCTCGCGGGTGGAGAGGGTCATCCCCACGTCGGGAAGCTGGATGCGCAGCGCCGTCATGAGCTGCACCAGGTCGGCGTCGCCGACGGGACGGGGCGGCGGCAGGCAGCCGTGCGCCGGGCGCATCCGGGGGAAGGAGATCGCCACGCTGCTCCGCCACCACGTGCGCTGCAGGTGGTCGGCGTGGAGGCCGGTGTAGAAGGCTTCGGTTCGCCAGTCGTGCAGGCCCAGCAGAGCGCCGATGCCGAGAAAGGTCATGCCCGCCGCGGCGGCGCGTTCGGGAGTGCCGAGGCGGTCCGCATAATCAGCCTTCGGGCCGGCCGGATGCAGCGCGCGGTAACGCGCGGGGTCGTAGGTCTCCTGAAACATCGTGATGCCGTCGCAGCCGGCCGCGACGAGGCCGGCGTATTCTTCGCGCGAGAGGCCGTAGATTTCGGCCTGGATCGAGGCGAAGCGGCCGGCGATGCGCCGGACGAGCGCCTCAAAATAGGCGGGGGGCGTGTGTCGCCGGTCATCGCCCGCGACGAACAGGAGGTGGGCGAATCCCTGCCGCGCCAGCCAGTCGGCCTCGGCCTCGGCCTCGTCGAGCGAAAGGGCTCGGCGGGCGACGGCGGCCGCGCGGTTGAATCCGCAATAGACGCACGCGTTGCAGCAGTAGTTGGAGACGTACAGCGGCGCGAAAAACTGCATGGTCCATCCAAAGCGGCGGCGGGTGACGGCCGAGGCAGCCTGCGCCTGCGCCTCCAGTCCGGGCCGCGCGGCCGGGGAGAGCAGCGCGGCCAGGCGCTGCGGATCGAAGCGACCCGCATCGGCCCTTGCGCGGCACGCATCGTCCCCGGTGGCCGAGGCGATCAGGGCCGTGACGCGCTCCGGCGGCCATTCGGCCAGCACGTTCTGGAAAGGCTTGTCCATGCTTAGGCGGAGAGAAACCCGGTGAGGGGACTGCTGGCCGAAGCCTCCGCGGACGCGGACCGCGGGCCCGCGTCAACGCCCATCTCGGCGGCCCTGACCGCGCCGGCGAAGGCGCAGGCCATCGCGACCGGATCGGCGGCGGTGGCGATCGCCGTGTTGATGAGGACGGCCGAGGCACCCAGCTCGATCGCCTCGGCGGCGTGAGAGGGCAGGCCGAGGCCGGCGTCGACGATCACCGGCACGCGCGCCTGCGAGACGATGATCTCGATCATGTCGCGGGTGCGGATGCCGCGGTTGGTGCCGATCGGCGAGCCGAGCGGCATCACCGCCGCCGCGCCGGCTTCCTCCAGCCGCTTGGCCAGAACCGGATCGGCGTTCATGTAGGGCAGCACGACGAAACCCTCCCGCGCCAGAATCTCGGTGGCCCGGAGGGTTTCGATCGGATCGGGCAGCAGATGGTGCAGGTCGGGGGTCAGCTCCAGCTTGACCCAGTCAAACCCGCCCGCCGCGCGGGCGAGGCGGGCGATGCGGACCGCCTCCTCGGCGGTGCGCGCGCCGCTGGTGTTGGGGACGATCACCACCCGGGTGCGGTCCAGGCGCGTCAGAATGGGGTCGTCCGCAGGCGCGGCGTCGAGGTTCACCCGGCGCAAGGCCACGGTCACCAATTCCGAGCCCGAGGCCTCCATGGCCCGGACCATGACGTCGTGCGAGCCGAACTTGCCGGTTCCGATAAAAAGGCGCGACCCGAACGTCCGGCCCGCGATGATCAACGGCAGCATGGTTCACCCCCCCCCGACAAAATGAATGATCTCGATCTGCGCGCCCGGCCGGACCGGCGTCGTCGCCAACTGTTCGCGGCGCACGATCACGCCGTCGCACTCGACGGCGACGTTGCGAGGCTCGACGCCCACGCCTTCGAGCAAGGCCGCCAGGTGCGGCGGCGCGCCGACCTCCCGTTCCTGTCCATTGATTATCACGTTCATAGACAGACCATTTTGGACCCTGGCCGGATTTTTATAAAGCGAATTCTGCGAAGACCGTAAACCCGTACTTGCACAGAACGCCGGAATGGGCGATACTGGTGACCCCTTTTGAAAGACCCTAGGAGACCTCTGAGATGCGCAAGACGATTGTAGCCGGCAACTGGAAGATGAACAAGACCGCCTCGGAGGCGAAGGCGCTGATTGCCGACATCCGCCGCGAGACGGCCGACGGAGCGGGTGCCGTCGAGGTGGTGGTCTGCCCACCGTTCACGGCCCTGGCCTCCGCCGCCGCCGCGCTGGCCGGGTCGGCCATCGCCCTCGGCGCGCAGAACCTGCACGCCGAGGCGTCGGGCGCCTTCACCGGCGAGGTCTCGGCCGCGATGCTCGTCGATCTGGGCGTCACCTACGTCATCCTCGGCCACAGCGAGCGTCGGACGCTTTCTGGCGAAACCGATGCGGTCGTGCAGAAGAAGGCGCGCGCCGCGATCCGCGCCGGGCTCATCCCGATCGTCTGCGTCGGCGAGACCCTCGACGAGCGCGAGGCGGGCCGGATGGTCGAGGTGGTCTCGACGCAGGTGCGGGGCAGCCTGGCGGGCGTCACGGGCGACGAGATGAAAGCGGGCAAGCTGGTCATCGCCTATGAGCCGGTGTGGGCCATCGGCACCGGCCGGACCGCGAGTAAGGAACAGGCGCAGGAGGCGCATGCGCTGATCCGCCGGGTCCTGGCCGAGCTGACCTGCGGCACGGCCGCGACGGCCGTCCGCATCCAGTACGGCGGCAGCATGAAGCCCGAGAACGCGGCCGAACTGCTGGCCATGCCGGACATTGACGGCGGCCTGATCGGCGGCGCCGCGCTCAAGGCCGATTCGTTCGCGGCGATCATCAAGGCGGGCGGTAAATCATAAACGGGAGGAAGAAACGATGAACATTCTCTATTATGTGTTGTGCGTGGTCGAGGTCCTGGTCTGCCTGCTGCTGATCGGGGTCATCCTGTTGCAGCGCGGCAAGGACGGCGGCTCGCCGGGCCTGAGCATGGGCGGCGGCATGGGCGAAGCCATCTTCGGGGCGCAAATGGGCAACGTGCTCACCCGCGTCACCGTGATCCTGGGGTTCATCTTCCTCACCAACACGCTCGTGCTGGCGATCCTCTCGGCCCGCAAGGAGGGCCGTTCGCTGATGGAGGGCGCCGCGCGGCCGGCGACGCCCGCCGCCGCCCTGCCCGGCGATTTCTCCGGCGCGCCGCCCCCCGCGCCCGCGCCCGTCGCGGTTCCGGCCGAGACGCCCGCCCCGGCTCCCGCCGCCGCCCCAACACCGCCTGCGGAGTGAGCCGTCATGAGCCTGAACCTCGTGGAACGGATCGATGACCGGGTGGCGCTGCGGCACGCGCTCATCAGCGTGTCGGACAAGACCGGCCTTGACACCTTCATCCCGGCCCTGCTGCGGGCCGCGCCCGGCATCCGGCTCTATTCGACCGGCGGCACCTACACCGCGCTGCGCGCGCTGCTGGGCGCGCAGGCCGGCGGCACGCTCACCCAGGTCTCCGATTACACCGGCCAGCCGGAAATGCAGGGCGGGCTGGTGAAGACGCTCGACTTCAAGATCTATCTGGGGCTCCTGAGCGAAACCTACAACGCCGCCCATCAGGCCGACCTGAGCCGGACCGGCGCCGTGGCCTTCGACCTGGTCGTCGTCAACCTCTACCCCTTCCGCCAGGCGGTTGCGCGGCCGGACGTGACCCCCGAATCCGCCCGGACCCATATTGACATCGGCGGGCCCTGCATGGTGCGGGCCTCGGCCAAGAACTACCTGCGCGTCGCTTCGGTGACCGATCCGGCCGACTATCCCGCCCTCGCCGCCGAGCTGGCCGCCCACGCCGGCACGCTCGGACTCGCCACGCGCGCCCGGCTGATGCGCAAGGCGTTCCGCCACACCGCCGACTACGACGCCGCCATCGCCGCGTTCTTCGCCGGCACGGAAGACGACGCGATACGGCGCGCCTATTCCCTGGCGTGAGCGGAGGTGGCGATGACTCCCTGGGCAAAAATCCTGACCGACTTGATCCGGCGCACCTCGTGCGACCTGCCCGAGGATGTCGAACGGCGTATCCGCGCCTGCTGCGCCTGTGAGGCGTCCGACAGCCGCGCCGCCTCCATCCTCGGCTCGATCCTGGAAAACACCGCGCTCGCCCGCGCCCAGGAGACGCCGATCTGCCAGGACACCGGCACGCTGACGTTCTTTTTCCATCTGCCCGACGACGGTTCCGCGCGCCCCCAGGCGCTGGAGGCGGCCGCCCGCGAGGCGGTGCGCGAGGCGACGCGCCAGGGCTGGTTGCGGCGCAACACCATCGAGACGATCGGCGGCGGTTCGATCGACGATAATGTGGCCGAGGGCTGCCCGGTCTGCCATTTTGAGTTCGGGGCGCACCCGTGGTCCGAGGTCTCGCTGATCCAGAAGGGCGGCGGCTGCGAAAACATGAGCGCCCAATACAGCCTCCCCGATGAAACGCTGGGGGCGGGACGTACTCTCGAGGGCGTGCGCAACTGCGTCCTTCACGCCGTCTGGCGCGCGCAGGGACAAGGCTGCGCGCCGGGCATCCTGGGCGTGTGCGTGGGCGCCGATCGCGCTGGCGGATTTCTGGAGGCCAAGCGGCAATTGCTCCGCCCCCTGGGGGATTGCGCCCCCGATCCCCGGCTGGCGGATCTGGAGCGGCGGCTGCTGGACGAGGCCAACACCCTGGGCATCGGGCCGATGGGCATGGGCGGAAAGACCACGGTGCTGGCGGTCAAGCTGGCAGCGCAGACCCGCCTCCCCGCTTCCTATTTTGTCACGGTTGCCTACATGTGCTGGGCCTGCCGCCGCCGGACCGTGCGGGTGGCGGCCGACGGCCAGGTCTGCTGATCGCCGGGAGCGCTTCTGCGCAAATCCATGCGCGCCGGGATGGCTCAACGTTGTTCTCTTGGGTGAGGCGCGCCAGCTCCGATACCCAGGAAGAATGGGTTTGGGCCATCCATGCATCGCCGCGAAAGATCGCAGAGCGCGTAAAGATTTTTTTTCGTGTTCTTTGCGTTCTCTCGCGGCAACCCCGGCCTCAGGAGGCCGCCTATTGCTTCCTCATGCTCTTCTTGGCGGTCTTGATAAAGCGACCGAATGACCTGTCCTTCTTCCGCTTCTCGACGAGCGACAGATCATAAAACTCGGTTTCTTTCCTGAGCTTGAGATAGCTCTGGTACCGGTCTTCGCTGAGCGTTCCAGTGTCCACGGCCCCGCGGACCGCGCATCCGGGTTCATCGGTGTGGGTGCAATCCGCGAAGCGGCAGCTCGCGGATTGCTCGCGGATATCGGAGAACGTGTCGTCCAGCCCGTCGCCCGCCGCAGGCAGGCCAAGCTCGCGCATCCCCGGCGTGTCGATCAACATGGATCCGCCAGCCAACATGAGCAACTGGCGTCGGGACGTGGTGTGGACGCCTTCTCCCGTCCCGCTGACCGCGCGAGTGGCCAGTGCGTCATCACCCATCAACCGGTTGATCAGCGTGGTCTTTCCGGCTCCCGAAGAGCCCAGCAGGCAGTGTGTCCGTCCGGGGACGAGAAGCGCGCGCAACTCGTCCAAGCCGGCGCCCGTTGCGCTGCTGAGAGCCACGAGGCTGGCGAAGGGGCACCTGCGCCTGACCTGCTCGAGGGTATGATCGCGTTCGTCGGGCGAGACCAGGTCTGTCTTGGTCAGCAGTATCCACGGCTCAATCGCGCCCTCGTTGGCGATCACCAGGTAGCGGTCGAGCCTCGCCAGGTTGAAATCGTAGCCACACGCCTGCACGATGAAGGCCGCATCAATGTTCGCCGCGATCATCTGGACGTCCACGCTTTTGCCGGGGCATTTGCGGCGCAAAAACGTCTTCCTCGGCAACACGCTCTGAATACTGGCGGGGCCGCCCGACGGGTGGCCTTGCACACACACCCAGTCCCCCACGCACGGCAGATCGGCGGCGGACTCAACTGCGAAACGGAACTTGCCCGCGAGTTCCGCAGGGGCTTCGCCGTCCTGATTCCGGATGAGAAAGGCGCCCCGATCGACCGCCGTGACACGCGCAACGCCCTGTCCCGGCTGGAGGATGGCGGCGGAACATCGCTCAAACCAGTGGTCAAATCCTAGAGCGGTCAATTCCATAGTCTTCTCCGGGCACCGCACGTCAGCTCTCATGCGATGAGGAAGCTGCGCCCGGCGCGGGTTCCGAAGTCGCATGCAGGGCTTTGTTCGCCGCCGTCTGCATTGCGCATTTCTCCGGAAGGGGATGGCGGTACTGGTAGCCCGGTTCAGTCGCCTGGCGCCTGAGTATGGCTGCGATCTCACGCCATGTTCCAATCATGCCCTTGGGCGGTGGGAGGTCGTGCGCGATCGCCCGGTTGAGCCTGTGCAGGTTGTAGCACGGCACCGCCGCGAACATGTGGTGCTCGGTATGATACTCCATGTGCCAGTAGAGAAAAGAGACGATCGAGGGCAGACGCATGGACCGGCAGCAGAGACGGAAGTCTGGGACCTGGTCGGTCAAGCCCACATGCTGGGTGTTGTTGCAGAGGTAGAAGAGCCAGCCGCCATAGGTGGTGCTGAAGGAGACGACATACGGCACGAGCAGCCACGCCCAGCCGCGGGTGAGGAGGGCCGCCGTGACGCTGGACAGAAGAATGAGACTGTGGCCGATGAGCACGCCGCGGTTCCACCGGATGAGCGGCCGCCGGGTGTCGGGGCGGTTATCGGGAAACAAGCTCAGGCTCCACGCGTCGGCCAGTTTGCCGCGGGCCCTTTGGAGTGCGGACGTGTAGAGCCGGTAGAGGGCCAGGGGCGCCCAGATGCCGGTTTGCAGAAACGTCTTGCGCGAAACCCACGTGATGGGCAGGACGACCTCCCCGTCCCGCGGCGGGTGCAGCGTGTAGCGGTGGTGATTGGTGTGGCTCGCCTTGAACCACACCCAGTCGTTCCATCCGATGAATCCGAAGATGCGAACGAAGAGTTCGTTGAGCCACCGGCTCTTGAAGACCGTCTGGTGAGAGAGCTCATGGACCGCGTTGATGCTAAAGGAACCGCACATCCCGTGCAGGAAGAGCAGCGGCAGAGTCAGGAGGTAGTGCCCGGAAAAGGCGCTCCAGAGCGTGGCCGCTCCGGTGCAGCACAGAACGGCCAGGTAGCCCCCGGCCTGCACCAACCCCCTGGCGTCGCTGCGGCAGTTGAGCGCCTGGAGCGTATCACGGGGGATCGGGGTTCTATACCACCCGATGGGGTTGTGTTCGCTCTTCCCGGCAGTGACGGCGGGCTCCCCGGCCATCGAATCACCGTCGCTTCCGCGCGGACGCGTCTCTGCCGCATCCATCGTCGGCCTGCCGCTGTGGTGTTTAGAAGAGAACCCCATTCAACATCCCTTCATCCATTCAGTATCGTTCATTTACTGTTGAAAGAAACCGAGAAACCGAGGACAGGAAAACAGTGTCACACAGTTCATTCTGTGGCATAGACCCTCAGTCCGGCCCAGCAAGTCGCCTACATCGAAAGCGTACCCGCAAGGGTGAAATACTGTCAAGCCATCGCCGCAATGATTCATTAACTCACGGCATTTGAAGACTGACGAGATTGCCGACCCCATGGAAGGTAAAGCACAATACAGAAGACAAGAATCAGAATAATGGAACACGTGGCCCGCGAGGGGGTTCCAATCCTGAATGCTGAATACCGGCTTCTGAATCCTGCGCGTGCAGAACCGACGCAGGCGGTTTGGCCAGCGTCTCCTGGGATCAGTTGTTGACGACGAGGCAGCCCGCCATCATGTCGTGGAGCCCCTGCTTGCGTTCGGTGATTCCGACCATGATGAAGCCGACCAACAGGGTCAGAACCGAAATGATCTTTCCAAAGTGCCGGCCCGTGGCTTTGGCAAAGGAGATGGGATTCCCGTTCAAATCGGTGACCTTGATCCCCAGGGCCATTTTACCGAGCGTGGCCTGTCGGGGTGAACTCTCGAGCAGGGCCGAATAGAGCCATCCCATGACGATGCCGATCAGGTTGCCGATGGGCTCCACACCCTTGACGCCTCCGGTCGCGGCGCCATACACCATCCCAAAGATGAACCCCACGATGAATCCGGCGACCATCAGGATGAGACCGTCGATGAGGGATGCGGCAACACGTTTCCAGAATCCGGCATAGCCCGCGAATGCTGCGGAAACCGGCATCATGATCGGGGGCGAGGGCGGCAGGTGTTGAGCCGGCGGCAGAAGCCCCTCGACCGATGAGGCGCACGTCCAGTCCTTCATCGTTTCGGTCCAGACCAAGGTCTCCGGGCGCAGGCGCTGGGACTGGAACAGCTGCACGAGCGTGCCTTCCGGGACAGGCCCTTCCTGACGGCCATCGATTGCATAATACCAGAGGCGTTCACTCACGGGCACCATCCTTTCTTCTTCTTAGTCGGCGACCGGCAGCGGGCCGGCGAGTATCTCAAAGTCGGTCAGCGCAGAGGTTTCGCCCGAGCAGACCTGTTCCTTGAGCATCCGCAACCGCGGCATCCGTTCCGCGAGCCAGCGCTTGGCGACCAGCAGCTTCTTGGGGCTGGCCGTGGCCTGGTCGCAGAAGAGCGCGGCCACGATCAGATCGACCGCCAGGTCGACCAGCTTGCGGCCGTGGAGGTCGCGGTAGGCGTTGCTGGCCGTCTGCGCCTTGACGAACGCCACCGACTCGGCCAGCAGCGCCTGTCCCTCACGGATATGGACCACCTGCGTCTCCAGTTCATGCGGCCAGACGCGGTCGCCCAGGATCTCCTGGATGACCTCGCCCACGGTGTCGCCGATGACGCCCGCCAGGGAGGCGACGACCTGAAGCTGGCTGGTGCCCTCGTAGATCGTGGTGATGCGGCTGTCGCGCAGGTGGCGCTCGACCGCGTAGTCCTTCATGTATCCGCTGCCGCCGAGCACGGCCATCGAGCTGTTGGAGACGCGCATGGACATTTCGGATGAGAAGTACTTGGCCATCGGCGTCAGCATCTTGCTGAACGCCTTGTACTTGCGCTCCTCGGCGCGCAGACGCTTGAGCTCGTCAGGCGCGGCATTCTGGGCCGCGGCGACACACGCCCCCAGCCCCTCCTCCAAATCCACCGAATAGGCCGCGTAATAGCTCAGCGCGCGCGCCGCCTGCACATCGAGGCTCATGTCGAGGAGCAGATCGCGCACCGCCGGGAAATTCTCGATGGCTGTGTTGAACTGCTTGCGGCTGTGGGCATAGGCGCGGGCGACGCGGTAGGCCGCCTCGCCAATGCCCAGGCTCTGCGCCGCGATGCCGATGCGCGCGCCGTTCATCAGGCTCATGACATACGTGATCAGGCCGCGCCGGCGTTCGCCGATCAGCTTGGCCGGGGCGTCGTCAAAGCAGATCTCGCAGGTCGGGCTGCCGTTGATGCCGAGCTTGTGCTCGAGGCGGCGCACGCGCACCCGCGGGCCGCGCTCGACCAGCAGGCAGGAGAGGCCGCGACCGTCGGCGATCTCCGGCTCGGTGCGGGCCAGCACCAGCAGCACCTGGCCGCAGCCGTTGGTGATGAAGCGCTTCACGCCGCGGACAAACCACTGCCCGGAGGCATCCTGGTACGCCTTGGTCTTCACCGCCTGCAGGTCGCTGCCCGCGTCCGGCTCGGTCAGCACCATCGCGCCCGTCCATTCGCCGCTCGTCATGCGGGGCAGGTATTGCTGCTTGATCTCCTCGCTCGCGAAGGCATTGATGGTCTCGGCGATGCCCTGCAGCCCGTAAATGTTCATCAGCGCGGCGTCGGCCCGGCTGACGATGTCATTCGACATCGTATACAGCAGATTCGGGCCATTCAGCCCGCCGAAGCGGTAGGGAAGGATAAAGCCCATCGCATCGGCCTGCCCGAGGAGCTTGACCGCCTCGGCGATCCCCGGCGCGTAGGTGACGCTGCCGTCGGCGTTCAGAACGTTGCCGGCCGTGTCGGTGTCGGCGGCGGTCGGCGCCACGCGCTCGCCGGCGATTTCGCCGATGACATCCAGAATGCGGCGGTAGTTGTCGATCGCCTCCGGCGCGTCGGCCGGCGCAAAATCGAACTCCTTCGCAAAGCGGAAATTCTGCTCCCGGAGCGTGGCCACGCGCGCCAGGTTCATGTGCTGGAACAGGAACTGGATGTCTTCGTTATCGGTGAAGAAATTCGCCATGGTGGATAATCCTCGCTGTCTTATGCTTTGCTTGCGCCCGTAACCGCATCAGAAAGGCTCGCGCCCGAGCGGATGGTCTTGATCATCCGCGGAATGACCTCGTTCAGGTCGCCCACAATGCCATAGTGCGCGACACCGAAGATCGGCGCATCCTTGTCGATGTTGATGGCCAGGATCTTGGCCGACTCCTGCATGCCGGCGCGATGCTGCACCGCGCCCGACACGCCGCAGCAGATGTACAGCGCCGGACGGACCGTCGTGCCGGTCTGGCCGACCTGATGGTCGTGATCCACGTACCCCAGATCCACCGCCGCGCGGCTGCCGCCCACGGCCCCGCCGAGAATATTCGCCAGATCCCAGATCAGGCGGAACTGGTCACGGCCGCCGACGCCCGCGCCGCCCGCGACGATGATCCGCGCGCCCTTGAGGTTGACCTTCTTCGCGCGGCGCTGCGACTCCAGGACCTCCGTCGGCAGGTCGACGCCGGCGAGATTCACCGGAAATTTAATCGTCCGGCCCGTGCGGCCGGCCTCGGCCACCGTCATCCGCATCACCCCTTCGCGAACCGTGGCCATCTGCGGCCAGCGGTGCGGATTGACGATCGTCGCGATGATGTTGCCGCCAAACGCCGGGCGGATCTGGAGCAGCAGCTTGGAGATGTGCTCCTTGGTCTGCGGGTCGGTATGGTCCCCGATCTGCAGATCCGTGCAGTCCGCCGTCAGCCCGCACTTCATGGCGGAGGCCACGGTGGGGGCCAGGTCGCGGCCGATCGCCGTCGCGCCGAACAGACAGATCTGCGGCTTGTAGGCGGTGATCAGGTCGCAGACGACCCGCGTGTAGCTCGCGGTCTGGTAGTGGGTCAGCACGCCATCCTCGGCCAGGTAAATCAGGTCGGCCCCATGCTGCGCGAGCTTGGCGCACAACGGACGGACCTTGTTGCCGACGAGCACGGCCGCCAGCGGCACGCCGAGCTGGTCGGCCAGCTCGCGCCCCTTGCTCAGCAGTTCCAGCGGCACCTCCGAGAGATGGCCGGCCTCCTGCTCCGCAAACACCCAGACTTCGCCTTTTCGGTTCACTTCAATCATGTGGGATTCCTCGCTGTCTTCACCCGATGGTGTGGTCTTGGATCAACTCGCCGATCAGGCTCGCGATGCCGGCCTCGGCGGGCGGAAACTCCTTGTAATCGCCGCCCGCCAGCACGATCGACTGGATGCGGTGCACCTTGGTCGGACTGCCGGCTCCGCCGCACCAGCCCAGGTCGGCCTCGATGTCGTCGAGATTCCACTGGGTGATCAACAGATTCTGCGCCTGCATGTCCGCGCACCGGCGCGCGGTCTCGGCGGCCTTGGCTTCGGGCGTGGCCGCCGCCCCCAGCACACCGTCCACCGCCTTGGCGATTTCGACCGGCGCGCGGGCCTTCTTGCACTTCAGCGCCCTGAGCAACGCGGGCGGACGCGGATGATTGGCCGTCTCCATGACGGTGAAGAGGGCGGGCAGGCGCGAACGGACCCGCTCGTAGCCGTTGCCGATGTTGCGCTTGACGCGCGCCGTCTGGCCGTCGAGATCCAGCTCTTCGAGGTAGGTCACCAGCGTGTAACCGAGCTTCTCGGCGAGCTGCGGCCCGACCTGCGCCGTGTCGCCGTCAATGGCCTGGCGGCCGCAGAAGACCAGGTCGGGCTTCAGTTTCCGGATCGCGCACGACAGGATGTAGCTGGTGGCCAGCGTATCCGAGGCGGCCGCCCGCCGATCGGTGATCAGAATCGCCCGGTCGGCGCCGCGGAAGAGCGAATCCCGCAACACGTCACACGCGGCGGGCAGGCCCATCGCAATCACCGTCACGGTGCCGCCGTGCCGGTCGCGCACACACAGGGCCGCTTCGAGGGCGTTCAGATCCTCGGGGTTGAAGATGGCCGGCAGAGCCGCGCGGTTGACGGTGCCGTCCTCCTTCATCGCCTGGCCGGTAATCCGCTTGGTGTCCGGCACTTGTTTCACACATACGACGCAGGTGTATCCCATGGTGGTCGTTCTCCAGGTTCAGTGTTCCGGGTTCAGATCAGCCCTTCCCCATCATGCACACCCACTCGGCCTCGGCGGCGATCTCATCGCCGACATAGGCCTTGCCGCGTTGACGCAGCAGGCGCTGGGAAGTCTTGACGTATTCGATCTCAAAGCGAACCGTCTCGTCCGGGCGGACCGGGCGGCGGAACTTGGCATCCGTCACGCTGACGAGCAGGATGTGCTTCGAGTTGGCCAGATCGCTCTCCACCACGCCGGCTCCGCCGCACTGGGCCATGGCCTCGACGAGGATCACCCCCGGCACGACGGGAAAGTGGGGAAAGTGCCCCTTGAAAAAAGGGGTGTCGGCTTTAAACGTGTACTCCCCCACGCACCCATCCGGCCGGGCGTCGGTCAGCCGGTCCAGAAACCGAAAGGGGTCCCGATGCGGCAGCAGTTCATCCAGGGTCTTTGTCATCACGGGTTTCCTTACGCGTTGTCAAACCGTTTGATCACCAGCGCCCCGTTGTGGCCGCCGAAGCCGAGCGAGGTCGAGACGGCGGCGCGCACCGGCATGGTGACGCCGACATTCGGCACATAGTCCAGATCGCAGGCGGGATCCGGGGTCTCGTAATTGATCGTCGGCGGGCAGAACCCGTCACGGCAGGCGAGGACGCAGATGATCGCCTCGACCGCGCCGGCGGCCGCGATCATGTGGCCGGTCATGCTCTTGGTGGACGAGACCTTGAGGCGGCGCGCCTCATCGCCGAACGCGAGCTTGATCGCCTGCGTCTCCATCGGGTCGTTGATCGGCGTGGAGGTGCCGTGGGCGTTGAAGTAATCAATGTCCGTCGGCTTGAGATCCGCGTCCTCAAGCGCAGCACGGATGGCTCGTGCGGCGCCGTCGCCGCTCGGATCGGGCGCCGTCAGGTGAAACGCATCGCCGGTGGCGCCGTAGCCCGCCAGCTCGGCGTGAATCCGGGCGCCCCGTTTCTGGGCGTGCTCCAATGTCTCGATGACGAGGACGCCCGCGCCTTCGCCCATGATGAAGCCGTCGCGGTTCAGGTCGAACGGGCGGCAGGCCTTCCCGGGCGTGTCGTTGTACTTCGTGCTCAGCGCGCCGAGCGCGCAGAATCCGCCGATCGCCACCGGGGTGATCGCCGCCTCGGTGCCGCCGGTGATGACGACGTCGGCGCGCCCCGAGCGGATCGCGTCGAGCGCGACGCCGATCGCGTCGGTTCCCGACGCGCAGGCAGTCACGATCGTCAGCACCGGCCCCTTCGCGTTGAGCGCCATCGAAATGTTGCCAGCCGCCTCGTTGATGATCAGCTTGGGAATGGCCATCGGCGAGATGCGCTGGGCGCCCTTCTCAAACAACGTCTTGTGCGCCTCGTGGTCCACCTCGCGGCCGCCGATGCCGTTGCCCAGGATCACCGCCGTCCGCTCGGGCATGGCGGCGGGGCCCTCGAACCCGGCGTCGCGCCACGCCTCCTTGGCCGCAGCCACGGCGTATTGCGTGAAGAGCGCCATCCGCTTCGCTTCCTTGGCTTCAAAGTAGTTCTTGGGGTCAAACCCCTTGACTTCGGCCGACACCCGCGAGTCCAGGCCCGTCGTGTCACACCGGGTGAGCGGCCCGATCCCCGAGACGCCGTGTTGAATGTTGTTCCAGAAGGTGGGCACATCATTGCCGACCGGCGATATCACGCCCATGCCCGTCACGACCACGCGCTGTTTGTTTTCCACTGTCTTGCACCTTTCTTTAGACATTTTTACCGGTTAAACGACCGCCAGCGGCGCGTTGCAGCCCCAGCGGACGAGTATGCCGCCGTAGGTGAGCCCCGCGCCAAAACCGACAAAGATCAGATGGTCGCCCGCCTGCAACCGGTTGGCGTTGACCAGGGCGTCCAGCGCCAGCGGAATGCTGGCCGCCGACGTGTTGGCCACCTCGGCAATGTTGAGGAAGAACTTGTCGGTGCCCGTCTTCAGCCGCCGCGCCGCCGCGTCGATGATGCGGAAGTTGGCCTGATGGGGGACGATCAGCTTCACCTGATCGAGCGTCAGCCCCGCCTTCGCCAGCAGTTCCGAAACGATTTCGTCGATCGCCTTGACCGCGAAATTGAAGACCGGTTTGCCGTCCATGAACAGGAACGGGCGGATCGAGGGCGCATCGATATGCTCCGAAATGTGGTGCCGGTTGCCCCCTTCGCGCCTCAGGGCAAAGGCGCCCTCGCTGTCCACCCGCAGGATGGACTCGCCCAGCCCCGCATCCCCCGAGCCATACCTGAGCACAACCGCGCCCGCGCCATCGCCGAACAGCACGCAGACGTTGCGGTCGGTCCAGTCGACGATCCGCGACATCAGATCCGCGCCGATGACCAGGGTTGGACGCGGATCGCGAACCATGAGCCCCCGCGCAATGTCCATCGCGTACACGAACCCGGTGCAGGCGGCCGACACGTCAAACGCGGCCGCGCGCCCCGCCTTCAGCTCGCGATGCACCAGACAGGCCGTCGACGGCAGGGTGTAGTCGGGCGTGGACGTGGCCAGCACGATGCAACCCAGCTCGTCCGGCGCCACCCCGGCCCGCTCCAAGGCGATCCGCGACGCCTGCACGGCGGCGGACGACGTGGTCTCCCCGGCCTGCGCCACATGCCGGGCATGAATGCCGGTGTGCGAGACGATCCACTCGTCGGTGGTGTCCAGCCGCTTCGCCAGCATGTCGTTGGTCACGCGATGCGACGGCACCCAGGAGCCCGTCGCGGCGATCTGAATTTTATTCTTCTCTGCCATGTCGCTGATTCTCCCGTAAAAAGTGTCAGTATGACATTTTTTTGTTTTTTGTCAAGATGGAGATTCGGCCCCCCGTGCAAACGCATCTTAATTCTTTCGCAAAAGCCGCGAATTTGCGGTTTCACCTGTTTGCCTCACCCGTGAATACACGGACGGCATGCCGGTGAAACCGCTGAATGACAGCAATCAAAACGGCTTTGAGCGAATGTTCGTTCCGCCGTCCGTGTACCCACGGGTGAGGCGGACGAAACATTCGCTGGCTCTCTTGCGGTTTTTGCGAGAAGTGTTCCTTCTTTAGCAGCAAGGGCAGGATTTTAGATGCGTTTGCCCTGTCCGGACATCGCCGAACCTCCTGGCCCTATTCCCGCTCCTGAATCGGCGGATTGGGCTGGACGAGGCGGACATGGAGCGGGTAGCGCATGCGGAGCTGGTGGTCGAGCAGGACTTCAACCCAATGGGTCCCCTCGGCCGCCAGACGCAGGTTGACGAACACCTCCACGCTGGTGGCGTTCTGTTCTTGCCCCGAGAGGGTGATCGGCACCTGCTGCCCTTCGCACACGACCGTCTGTCCGTCGGGTGCGATGATCCGCGAGCGCTGGGCAAAGGTCCCTTCGCCGCAGCACCAGCGGTTGACCAGGCAGATGCGGTGGAAGGCGGCCGGCAGTTGCGTCACCACCAGCCCTTCGAAAATGCCGATCAGGATGAATTTGCCGTTCCGTTCCTGGCGCACATCGTCGCACAGCAGACTGGCCTGAAGATCAGGTATCATGCCCCCCCCTTTTCCGCGACCATGGGCATGCCCCACGCCCGCAGCCGTTCCTCGATAAACGCCACGCAGCGGCGGTGGCGCTCCCCTTTCGCGAGGGTGTCCGACAAAGCCGGCCCCAGCGCAAACCGGATCGGGCGCGCGGGATCGACCGCCCCGAAATCCTTGAGCACCCGCCCGATGCCCTGAAAATCGGTCTTGAGCGCCACCGGCACGAGCGGCACGCCCGCCGCGCGCGCGAGCTTGTCCCCCATCGAATTGAACTGCTCCGCATCGAAGACCGCCCGGCGCGTCGCCTGCGGAAACAGCAGCACCGAGCGCCCGGCCTCCAGCCGCCGCCGCCCGGTCTGCAGCACGGCGCGCAGGTCCTCGCGGGCGTTCCTGCGGGTGACGGTGATCGGCCGGATGCGCCGCAACGGGGCGCCAAAGATCGGATAGGACAGGAGGCTCCGCTTCAGGACGATCGACAGGGGCGAATGGGCCAGCAGCACCACCGGCAGGAGGAGCGTCTCCAGCATGCTCATGTGGTTGGCCGCATACACGACCGGTCCGCGGACGTCGCGCAGGACGTCGAACCCCTCGACCGTGATCACCGCCCCCATCCGCTCCGCCGCGCGCCAGGTGTCGAACACCACGCGCGCCCAGCCCGCAGTGTTGAAAAGGCCGCGCCGGTTCAATCGCGACGCCGTCAGGATCGTTCCAATCGCGCACCACGAATACCGCCAGGTCGCGCGGAATCCGGCCCGCATCGGCGCCGCCGGACGTTCCGCCGCGGGTGTCTCGTACCGCCCGTCGCGCCGCAGCGCCTCATGGAATTGCTCTACCGTCATACGGCCCACAGCATAGCCGTTTGGCGTCGGAAAGGCAACGGGCAATAGCGTCTGTTTCCTTTTCCATTCCCTTCGTCCGGGGTCTCTGTTATCATGCTCCCGTTTTCCCGCAGGCTGCGCGGTGCGCGCGGCCTGCCCCGTCGGGGTGTAGCGCAGCCTGGTAGCGCGTCAGCCTTGGGCGCTGAAAGTCGCGGGTTCAAATCCCGCCGCCCCGACCAGCCTTCGCTCGCCCCTGGCGCATCAAGACGGCGGCCGCCTTCACAGACCGCGAACAAGCGCCTGCGTTCGAGCGCTATCTGAAATCACCTTCCGGCCGCGCGTTCTCCAAGAAGCGGTTGTAGTGGTCCGCCAAGGGCCAGACCTTCCATTTCAGGCTATTTTGTTCCTCGTCACACCTATTCCCAAAATCCCGCCGGACGTCCTCGTGGCGGGCCACTCAACGCTAAACGCCCGGCGGAAGTTTGGAGGCCATGATCCGCTTCCGGTCGATCGTGCGCCCGTCGACGATGAACGTTCCATCCCCCACGGCGTGAACCGTGCGCTTCTCCCGGCGCGCCGTGTCGACATAGGCGGCAGCCGCCTCCACCACAACCAGATTGTGCCGCCTGACGATGTCGATGACCTTGCACTCGATGTTGGCGAGGCACTCCTTGATCAAGGGCGGCCTGACGAACTTGGCCTGCACCCGCGTGAGCTTAAACCTGGCAAACTTGTCCGTGTCGGCCCCAGAGCACGTCCCGATGCCCACCACCGTGTCCAGCAGGTCGACGGCGGGAATAGCGATGACGCACTCGCGTTGCTTCCGCAACGCCGCGAACGAGTGATTCCATTCACCCGTGGTGATGCCAAACACCGGAGTGAAATCCATCACCATGGTCCAGGAGATGGCCATGATGTTGTCTTTCTTCCCATCATGGGTGGTCACGAGGACCACAGGCCCTGATTCCATCAGGGTAAAAGCTTTGTTCAGTTTGAATGAACGCATATGAGCACCTCCGCTAGTCGGTATCAGAGTAGCGCTGGCATCCACGGTCTGTCAAGGTTTTCGGCGCATCAGGCGTAATCGGTTAGAACAAAACGGAACAAAATATGACACGGATGAGAGACTGCGAACCAGGAATCAGCCTGCCGAGATTCGGCCTGCCGTTTGGGTTGACGTCATTCATGTCTGCAATTATATGTCATTTACCAACAGCAAAAAACACGGGACCCCGCTACAGCCTGTCACAAAACATTTACATTCCTGTCACACCCCCGTCACCATCCCCAGTCCGTCTTGTTCTATCTTTGCGCCGTCATGCATCACTAGGGGTGGTTTGCCGTGGCGCCATCAGGCGCTTTCCCGGTGATGCACCGAAGCGCCGAGAAGCCCCAACGAAAGGAGGCCACGGGAAAATGATAGAGCGGGTTGGATGATTGTGTTATCGTCAATTCACAAACAGGAAACATCATGAAATCGATTGGATCAAACAGGTACATGCAGATGGTTGTCGGTGTGGCGGTTGTCGTGACAGGTGTGTGCGCCGGAATGGCGCAGGAAAAGAAACCCGCCGATCCCTTCATAAAGGGAGCTAAGCCGGCGGTGGTGACCGCAAAAGGGGCTGTGGGAGAGGCGGCGACCGAGAGTCCGATTGAGGTGATGAAGCGCATCATCATTCCGCAGATCGAAATCGAGGTGCAGTTTGTTGCGTTCGATTCGACGAACGTGGAGAAATTGGTGGCCACGGGCCGGCTGAATGTGGACACGCTGACGAACCTCTGGATCAACGGCGGCGGGCATCTGCTGGCCGCGCCACGGGTGAGGACCCCGGCTGGACAGGAAGCCGTGGTCAAAAACGTTATCGAGTATATCTATCCGACCACGTTTTCCGTTTCCAACGAGGATAATGCTGGCACTAACAATGCGTCCATGACGGATACCCATACAAGCGCTGCCGTCACGGTGCCCAAGCGCATGGTGCGCAGTCCAGTTGTGGTCCCCGGCGGTTTTGAGACGCGGGAAGTCGGGACAATCCTGCAAGTTCTTCCGGAGGTGAGTCCCGATGGCATGATCGTCTTGACGATGAGTCCCCAAATGGTAGTCGAACCCGTTTTGCATGATTACGGATCGAAATATGTGGATGCAAGCGGAAAAGAACAGCAGGCCCGCATGGAGCAGCCGTTCTTTCCAGTGATCAGCCTCTCCACCAGCGTTTCCCTTCGCGACGGCCAACGGATTCTGATTGGAGGCGGCAGGCCGTGGGCAGACGGCAAAGAGGTGGTATATATTTTTGTGAGTGCCCGGATTGTGGGGACGGAGGCCGATGGTCGTTAATTCGCGAAAGTTCATGCGATGCGAACAAGTTTACCATACGTCATCTTGGTCTTGCTCCTCGCGACGGCTGCCGCCATATTTGCGGGCGGCAGCCGTCTTTCCCGCCGCGTGGAGGTCGCGCGCCTGGCGCGTGATCGCGAGCCGCTTGATCGCTTTGTCGCGTCCATGCAGGATGAGCTGAGCCGGTTGGATCGGCTCTACGAATCGCATTTGTGCCGCATCGCGCGCAGCACGCCGACCAACGGCAACATCAAGATCCAGATGGCCTGCAGTTGGCTGGTGGGGTTGCGGCAGGTGTCGGTGTTGCGGACGCAGACCGAGCCGGAGTCGACAGCTCTGCACGTGACGATCAATGCTGATGACTCTGGCGGCGGCGTGAACCCGCGACCGGCGTTTCTGGGGATGGCGCGTACGGCCGGCTTGCCGGTGCCGGTGGTCGTGTTGCCGGACGAGGTCCGCCAATCCGAGGTGCATGAATCCGGCTGGCTGGATCAGCCCGGCAGCCATCCGCTCTTCTGGTACCGCCGGTCCGAGGAGCTTTGCATCGTGCTGACCGTGGGCCGCGAGACCGTGGGGGACTGCATGAATCGGTGGATGGGCGCCTGGGTGTCGCAGCACTTTGCGCCGGTCGAGGCGCGGGCTGGCGGCGACCGGATCATGGGGCCGCGCCAATCCCGCCTGGCCGCTTCCGGCATCGGCACGCAGAACCTGAGCCGGCTGCCGGATTATGTGCTGCCGATGAATGATCGCTTCGGCTCCTGGCAACTGCTCTCCTGGGACGGGTTCCAGAATCGCGAGAGTCGTCATGTCCCGACGCTGGTTGGGTCTGCGGCTCTGGCGCTGGGCGTGGTGCTGCTGGGGATCGGCATCTTCGTGCAACAGCGCCGCGTGGCGAAGCTCGCCGAACAGCGCGTGTCGTTCATCAACCGCGTTTCGCACGAGCTGCGCGCGCCGCTGACGAATATTCTCCTGAACGTGGACCTGGCGGCCGACGATCTGACGGAAGAGGAGGGAAAATCTGGCCGGCGGCTGGCCATGGTGCAGGAGGAGGGGCGCCGGTTGAGCCGGCTGATCGAGAACGTGCTGACGTTCTCGCGCCAGGAGCAGGGACGGCTGGCCATGCATCCCGGCCCGTGTGTCCCGGCGGAGATCATCCGCGACGTGGTTGAGCCGTTCTCGGCCGCGCTGGCGCGCCGCGACATTCGCGTGGAGATCGAAGGCGGCGTGACGGAGTCCTGCATCTTCGACCCCGACGCCTTTGCGCAGATTCTCACGAACCTGATTTCCAACGTGGAGAAGTATGCGGCAGAAGGCGGATATCTGGGCATCCGGTCGCAACTCGCGGAGGGTCGGTTGATCGTCACGGTATCGGACCGCGGGAGCGGCATTCCAGCGGGCGAGACTGAAAGGATCTTCCGCCCCTTTTATCGGTTGCGCAATGAAGTCAAGGAAGGCGCCACCGGGACCGGGTTGGGGTTGTCCATTGCCCGCGACCTGGCCCTGCGCATGGGCGGCGAATTGTGCTGGCGGCCGTCGGACATCGGCGCGGTGTTTGAGCTGTGGATTCCCATCGGTCACCCTGCGGAGGCGACGACATGATCAACGTACTGGTTGCGGATGACGATCCGGTTACGCTGGACGCCCTGACTGCGTGCCTGAAGTCCGAGGGGTATCAGGCCATTCAGGCCCGCGACGGCGCCGAGGCGCTGAAGCAGTGGAAAGCGCACAAGCCGGACCTGTGCTGCCTGGACATCATGATGCCGAAGGTCGACGGCTATGAGGTCTGCCGGCAGATCCGGGCGGAGAACAAGACCGTTCCGGTGCTCTTCCTGTCGGCCAAATCCGAAGAGATCGATGTGGTGGTCGGGCTCAAGTTGGGGGCGGACGATTTCATCCGGAAGCCGTTCGGCAAGCACGAGCTGCTGGCGCGGATCGGCGCGCTGTTACGGCGAACCGCCGCCCAGGCGGCTGCGGGGCCGGCCACGTTTTTCCCGATGGGCGATCTGGTCGTATACCCGTTGGAACTGCGCGCCCGGCGGAAGGGGCAGAACCTGGAACTGTCGCCCCGGGAGATTTCGATTCTGGAGATGCTGCACGAACACGCCGGAGAGGTGGTCAGCCGCGACGCCTTGCTGAATCGCTGCTGGGGGCTCGACTTTTTTCCCGAATCGCGCACGTTGGATCAGCATATTTCCCGGCTGCGCCGTCGGATCGAGCGCGATCCGGACAACCCCGTGCTGATCGAAACGATCCGCGGCGTCGGGTATCGGTTCAAGGCACGGTAGCAGATGCTGACCCGGCGCGCCGCTGATCTGCCCCGTTTCGGATTGTCTCCGCGAGGCAAAGGATGATACATTCTCACTCGTGGTTTCCACTTCCGGTTTCAGGTTAAGCGAGCGCCGCCGCCCCGACCACACTTCGCTCGCGGCGCAGCGGAGGCTGTTGATGGGCAAGAAGACCACATCGCCATCCATCTGGATGCGCATCGTCAAGTTCCTCATGCTGGCGCTGGCGGCGGGCATGATCGGCGCCAATTGGTTTGTCCATGAGCCCCGCGCGTGGCGCGAGAAGCAGACGGCCTCGTGGCCCGCGCCGGTCGTGGAGACGGTGGAGAACCTCGGCAACGCCTTTGCCGATTACACCGACGCCCTCGGGCTGAGCGGCAGTGATGTGTCGGTAGATCTGCCAGTCTTCACGCCGCCCAACGACTTCGCCTTCGGCGGCTATCCCGTGCCGATCCCCGGCGGGGCGGCGCGCACGGATGTCGTGGTCCTCCAAAAGCAAACCTTCACGCTCGGCTGGTCGCCCGCGCTCCGTCATGCCGTGTGGGCCGCCTACCGCGTCCCGCCCACCCGGAAGCCGCTCGAATTGATGCGCCTCTCGTCCTTCGTTCCGGACGCGGCCGCCCGTAACGCCCCAAAAAACGCCGATTACGCCCGCACCGGCTATGACCGCGGCCACCTCGTTCCCAACCATGCGATCGCCTCCCGGTTCGGCAAGCAGGCGCAGGCGGAGACTTTCCTCACCTCCAATATCGCCCCGCAACGCCCGGCGTTGAACCAGGGGCCGTGGGCCGATGTCGAACTGCGCATCGCCGACTATTGGCCCGACCGCGTCGGCGATGTCTGGGTGATCGTCGGGACCATCTCCCCGCCGGAGCGGCGGACGCTCGCCGCCGGCATCGACATTCCGACCGCCTTTTACCAGATCGTCGTCGCCCGCCAGGCCGACCGCGTGCGCGCCTTTGCCGTGGTCATGCCCCAGCGGATCTCCCGCCGCGCCCGTCCGCGGATCACGCTCGCCACCATCGACGAAGTCGAACAGCTCAGCGGGTTTGATTTTCTATCGGCGCTGCCCGATGCGGAGGAGGCGACGCTCGAAGCCGGCCGGCCCACACGCCTCTGGCCTTCCGGCTTCCGCAGCGTCGTCTCGATCATCAAACGGCGTCTCGGCTCGTATTCGTACTGACGGTCAGAGCCATTCAATCCGGGCCAGCGGCTGCCCTTTGGAAACGGCCTCCCCGTGCTTGACCAGGAACGCCACGATCCGGCACTTTTTGGCCGCCTTGATCGGATTCATCAGCTTCATCGCCTCGACGATGCAGACGGGCGAACCGGCCTCGACGACGGCGCCGTCGTCCGCCAGATTGGGTTTGCCCGGCGCGGACGTGCGGTAGAAGGTGCCGGTCAGCGGCGCGTTGATCGTCGGCCCGGTCTCGACGGCGGCCGCCGGGGCCGCGGGCGCGGCCGCCGGAGGCGGCGCGACCGAGACGACGGTCGTGCTCTCCTCAATCGCGACACCGGATCCGACCGCCACGCCGAGATGGCCGAAGAGGTTGGTCATGAGCCGTCCGATCTGGGCGTGCCGGACGGTTTCGCTGTCTTGCGCCAGCTGCGGCGCGGCGGCCGGGGCGGCCGCCGCGGCCTTGGGCGCGGTTCTGGCCTTGTCCTCGGCATCGGCCGGGGACGGCGGGCGCGACCCCTCGGGGAGGGCGCGCCACTTGAAGTAGCCGAGCGCGACCTCGGGGAAGAGGCAGTAGCTGAGAATGTCCTCTTCGGCCTGGATCAACTTCGGATCCAGCTCCTTGGCCGCCTGCGGCAGCAGCGGCGGCAGGAGGTCGGCGGGACGGACCGTGACCGGCTTGGCGCCAGCGAGGATGAGTGTGGCCAGCTTGGGGTCGATCGGCGCGGGCGGGCGGCCGTAGAGCCCGCCGACGTAGTCGCGGGTCTCCTGGGTCACCATGCCGTAGCGCTCGCCGCCCAGGACGTTGAGCACGGCCTGGACGCCGACAATCTGGCTGGTGGGGGTGACCAGCGGGGGGTAGCCCATGTCCTGGCGCGTGCGCGGCAGCTCCTCCAGCACCTCGGGCAGGCGATTCAGGGCGTCCTGCTGCTGCAATTGCGAACGCAGGTTGGAGATCATGCCGCCCGGAACATGGTGCAGCAGCACATCGACATCCACCACCTCGATGGCCGCGTGGCCCGGTTCGCGCGAGGGCTTCAATTTGCGGAAATGGGTGTTCTCGCGATCCACGGCCTCGAGGTCCAGCCCGGTCTCATAACCGGCCGATTCAAACACCTCGGCCAGCGTCTCCACCGCCGGCTGCGAGGAGAAGCCCGACATCGTCGCGACGCAGCAGTCCACCGCGCCTGCGCCGGCCCGGACCGCCTCGTAATAGGTCGCCACCGCCATGCCGCTGGTCATGTGCGCATGCACCTGGACCGGCAGGCCGGTTTCGCGGACCAGCGCGCCGATCAGTTCGGCCGCGGCGGCGGGCGAGAGGATGCCGGCCATGTCCTTGATGCAGAGCGAGTCGATGCCCATGGCCTGCTGGGTCTTGGCGATCGCGACGAAGTTGGCGACGGTGTGAACCGGGCTGACGGTGTAGCAGAGCGTGCCCTGGGCGTGGCCGCCGTTCTTCTTGACCGCAGCGATGGCGTGCTCCAGATTGCGCGTGTCGTTGAGCGCGTCAAAGATGCGGAAGATGTCCATGCCGTTGGCGCAGGCGAGGGCCACAAAGCGTTCGAGCATGTCGTCGGGGTAATTCCGGTAGCCGAGAATGTTCTGGCCGCGGAGGAGCATTTGCAGCGGCGTCTTTTTGCAGACCGCCTTGATCTGGCGCAGACGCTCCCAGGGGTTCTCGCGGAGAAAGCGGAGGCAGACGTCAAACGTCGCGCCGCCCCAGCATTCGAGGGAATAATAGCCGGCGCGGTCGATCGTCTCGGCGATCCCCAGGATGTCGTCGGTGCGCATCCGTGTCGCCCACAGGGACTGGTGCGCGTCACGCAGCGTCGTGTCGGTGATCCGCACGCGGGGTTTGGCGGCGGCCGGGGCTGCCGGTTGGGGTTGCGTCTGGCTCTTTTTGGGCGCATTCTTCATAAACGTGTGTTCTCCGCTTCCCGGACGACCTGCCGCTCCCAGGGAAGTGATCTAAGTATGCCATGGTTTCTGTTTCTTTTCAAGAGACAGATCGTGTTCGTGTTCGCCGCCGCTGCGGGCGCATCCCCGTTTCGGTGCTTTCCTGGGAGCGCGGGCGCCCGCACCGTTGGCAGTTACGCGTGCTTCCCAAAGCGGGCGGGACGCCCGCGCTCCCATCAAGAACGCGTAAAGTCAACGAAACGGGGATGCGCCCCGCCGCTACGACCGGCCTCGGGAATGGCCGTGGCCGGGTCGGCCCGGTGGCTGTGGCGGGCGCGCGCCCGTGTTCCGGGACGGCCGGCCCCTGCCGCCGTGCTGTTGCTTGGGCGGCGGACGCGCGGCTTCGCCGGTTGCGTGTTTCGCGGCCTCGCAGTGATAACCGTGCTTGGAATCGACCGGGATCGGACGGCGGAGGAGACGCTCGATATCGCGCAAGTAATCGCGCTCTTCGGCGCAGCAAAACGAAAGCGCGTCGCCATCGGCGCCGGCACGGGCCGTGCGGCCGATGCGGTGGATGTAGGTCTCCGGCTCGTTCGGCAATTCGTAGTTGATCACGTGCGTGATGCCGTCCACATCGATGCCGCGCGCGGCGATGTCGGTGGCGACCAGGACCCGCACGCGGCCTTCGCGAAAGCCGCCGAGCGCCTGCGTCCGCGCCCCCTGGCTCTTGTTGCCGTGGATCGCCGCCGCCGTGATCCCCTCATCATTGAGATGCTCCGTCACCCGGTTGGCGACATGCTTGCGCTGGGTGAAGACGATTACCTTGCTCATGCCCGTCGCACGCAGAAGCACGACGAGGAGGTCGTTCTTGTCCTTTTTGGAGACAAACATCACGCTTTGCTTGATTTTATCAACCGTTGGCTGCTCGGGGGCGACCGCGACATGCGCCGCATCATGGACGAGGGTCCGCGCCAGATCCTGAGCCTCCTGAGTGAGCGTGGCCGAGAAAAAGAGCGACTGACGTTTGGCGGGCAACTTGGCGATGACGCGCCGCATGTCGGGGAGGAATCCCATGTCGAGCATCCGGTCGGCTTCATCGAGGACGAAGTATTCGACCTCGTCGAGCCGCACAAATCCCTGCTGCATGAGGTCGAGCAGCCGGCCGGGCGTGGCGACGACGATGTCGACGCCGCCGTGCAGCGCGCGGACCTGGTGGCTCTGGCTGACGCCCCCGAAGATGACGGTGTGGGACACGCGCACATGGCGGCCGTAGGTGTGGATGCTATCGCCGATTTGCGCGGCCAGCTCGCGTGTCGGCGCCAGAATCAGCGCGCGCGGCCTGCCGGCGGGTGTCGGGCGGCGGTGCTCGGTCAGGTAATGGAGCAGCGGCAGGGTGAAGGCGGCGGTCTTGCCGGTGCCGGTCTGGGCGCACCCCAGAACGTCGCGACCGGCCAGCAGCAGCGGAATAGCCTGCTGCTGGATCGGCGTGGGGATGGTGTACCCTTCCTCGGCGACGGCGCGTTGAAGCGGCGGCAGAAGCAGGCTGAACGCGCCTTCGGCGGCGGTCGGGTGCGGGACAATTGCGGGGGTTCCGGGAGCTGCGGAGTCGGTCGTCGGGTGTTTGTGTTTCTGCATAGGTGTGTGGCACTATAACCCGGCTGGGGTGCCGTGTCAACCCGCGAAAGCCGCATACAGACCCGGTGGCGTTGTGCCGCTCCAACCGGATGGCTGCTCCCTTATTCGTCTGCGGCGCCGCGAGAACACCGCCGCCCGTGGCGCTTCGCGGCCTTCTTGAACCCTTCCCCTCCCGGTCCTCATTCATGCGGGAACCGCCCTCTTCCGCAGGAGCGGAAACGCCGCGGCCACCATCACCGCACCGGTGGCCAGGATGGCCAGTCCCGGACGATACCCATACAGGGCGCCCGCCAGATAGCCGGCGGGAATGGAAAACAGGGCCGTCAGCAATTGGACCGCCGAGTACGCGTCGGCCACATGCGCGGCTCCCATCCGGTTGTTCAGCGCGGCGCTGATCGCAACCGAGAACAGATAACCCCCAGTCGCCCCCAGTCCCGATACCACCAGCATCCACCACGGGTTGCCTGCGGGGATCACCAGCAACAAGACCTTGCTGATGGCTATGCCGACCACCGACAGCACGAGAATGACGCATTCATTCGCCGCATGCACATGTTTCAGCGCGATGCGGTACAGCAGGATGCTGATCACGGCCGTCAGCGGAGGCAACAGGGAAAGTTGCGTCACCGTCAAATGAAGCACATTGTTCAAGAAGAGAATGGTGACGAAGTCCATGGCACCGGCAAAGGCGAACAGCACGTACACCGCCGTCAGGGATCGGAACTCCCGATTCGCCACGTTCTGCTTGACGGTCTCGACGTGGTGTCTCACACTGGCGAGCAAGGACAAGCTGCCATGACGCCGCTGCTGCTCGATCCCCGCCTCGCTCTCGGTCAACAACCGATGCCGGATGAGAAACATCGCCGTCATGCTGACACAGGCGACACCATACAGGACGCGCATGGCCGGAACCAATCCGAATTGATCCATCACCGGCCCGGCCAAAAGCGTGGCCAACCCGCCGACGGAGCCGAAGATATACTGAATGCCAAAGACCTTCGGCTTCTGACGTTCGGGCACGCCTTCCGTTAGCACACAATACCAGGCGATGGCGGTGATCCGCGAAATCGAGTAGAACAAGGCCGCCAGCAGAAACAGCGTGAACCCGGTGGCCAGCATCCAGAGGAACAGCGGGAACGACCAGCAGAGGAGCGAGAATACAAGCAGGCTGCGTTTTCGTCCCATCCGGTTGACGACCGGCGCCGCCATGGCCTGCATCACGAATCCGGTCACAGACGCCAAGCTCGCGATCAACCCGATCTGGGGGGCCGTCAGTCCCACCCCCTGCATATAGAGCGTGGCGTAGAAGAACAAGAAGGAAGCCACGGGCGAGCTAAGCAAGTTGAACAGCAGCGTGGCCCGGGTGTTTTGTGGTAGATCTTTCAGCATGGCGTTGTGTATCACTCTCCTTTGTGTCCAGCCAGATTCCCTTCGTCCCACCCGCCCTAGCCCGCAGTGATACCGGCGGGCTGCGGCAAGCCGACCTGTTTCCGATATGGTAACAGCGGACGGTGCGGCTCCAGACGCCCCACCACATTCGCGCGGTGCGACTCCCGTAGGTCCTTCAAGTCGGATGGCATTCGCATGTCCAACGTGCCGGTCTTTGACGTCCTCTTCTGTAATGGCCTGTTTGAATGCCTTCTTCTAGCGTTCACTCTACTGGATCCCCAGCTTGTCCAACTCCTCGTCGTACTGCTCCGGCAG
>CAZDLY010000024.1:0-34996 GCA_964506575.1 uncultured Akkermansia sp.
GACGCGGATGTCAAGGGGTACGCCGCCGGAAGCTACGGACCCAACGGCGACGCCAACGGGTCCTACGGCGGGTTGGGTGCGTCCGGGACGGCGACCTACGGGTCGCTCCACGCTCCCACCAACTGCGGAGCGGGAGGAAGTGGCAGCCTGGCATCGGGCGGTGGCGCGGTGAAGTTGACCGTGACCGGCCGGACGCTGCTCAGCGGCGACATCACTGCAATGGGCATTGGCGCCTGGAATAACGGGAACGAGAGCGGCGCCGGCGGCAGCATCTTCCTGACAACCGGCACCTTGGAAGGGTCGGGCAATGTGCGCGCCGATAGCCCCTCGGGAGCCTGGTGGAAGGGCAGCGGCGGGCGGGTCGCCATCGTGTTGACCTCGCCGGGGACGTTCGCCACGCACACCGGTCTCATCACCGCGTACGGCGGCCAGGCCGGCAATACGGGCAACGGCGCGGCGGGGACGGTCTACCTGCGCGGGTACGGGGTGGCCGAGAACGACGGCATCCTGATCGTCGACAACGGCGGCACCGCCGCCACCAAGACAACCCTGTTGAGCAGCAACACCGTCAACAAGACGGTCGGCGAGGTGCGCCTGCGCAACAACGGGTTGCTGCAACTGGCCGCGTCGCAGACCCTGCAGGTGAGCGGGGTGTGGAGCAACAGCGCCACCGCGGGCGGCTTCCAGTCCGACGCCGGAAGCACGGTGGACTTCGTGAACGGCGGTGTCGCCGCCCGGGTCTACGGGAATACGACGTGGCAGAACCTGACCATCGCCAGCGCCAGCAAGGTCGTATCCTTCCAGGCGGGCAAGACCAACACGGTCGCCGGCACGCCGACCTTTGACAACCGGGTGACGCTGCTGTCCACGCAATCCGGCGCGCAGTGGCACCTGCGCAAGGCTGGCGGCCCCGGGACCCAGCCGGTCGGCCGGGTGAGCGTCCAGGACAGCCACGCGGGCACGGCCGAAGAGCACCTGACCTTCCTGGCCTCCGGCGGAACGGATCTGGGCAACAACATCAACTGGGGCAAGTGGCCGCCCACGGGGACAATGATCCTGCTCCGGTAGGCGGGCGGCGGGAAGTGTCGATCTCGTCCTTCGTCCTCGATGGGCGGATTTCGAGGACGAGGACGAGGACGACGAGGACGCAGGTGCGGCCGGGGCGTGGAGGGGGCGGCGGGATCGGTTAAGCGGGTCGGTTAAGACGTTCCCAACGGCTTCACCTATGTCGGTCTGCCGGCCGTGCCGTCGGGGACATTGATCATGCGCCGTTGACCTGCGGCGCAGCCTGTAGCCCGCTTCTGCCGGAAGCGGGCTGCAGGCTGTTTAGTAGCCACCTGCATCTGTAGCCCGCGCTTGTCGAGCGCGGACTTCGCCATGCCGTCATCCCCGCTGGTCCGGCCGCAGGCGGGCGGGCATCTCCGTGGAAGCCGCAGGCGCCGACCGCGGACATGCAACGGGGCGAACACCTGCTGGTGGTGCGGCCAGCAAAAGAAAACAAAGAATTGGAATGCACAACAGAAACAACCGGAAACTGATTTCATGGGCTTTTATTGCGGGGATGGTCGCGTCGACGACCCTTCTCGCGGCAGCAGCAGGAAGGGAAGAGGCAGGCATGAAAGACGCATGGTTCAAGGAACATCTGGCGGGGGACCAGTCGGCCCTGCCCTTCTCGTTCACCTACGCCGGACAACCTTCGGCGAAGTGGCTGGCGGAATGGCCGGTGAAGGTGGCGGACGAACGGCTCGATGCCAACCGCACCCGGCGCACGCTCACGTGGGCCGACCCCAGGACGGGACTGGAAGTGCGGTGCGTCGCGGTGGATTACGCAGACTACCCGGCGATCGAGTGGACGGTGTGGTTCAAGAACACCGGCAAGGCCGACACGCTGATCTTGGAGAATATCCAGGGGATTGACACGGTCTTCACGCGCGGCGAGGGCGGCGAGTTTACCCTGCACGGCATCAAGGGCGACTTCCATAGCGCCGACAGCTATCAGCCCTACGCCCTGCCGCTGCCGCCCCACGCGCAGCAGCGGTTTGCTCCGGACGGCGGACGTTCGTCCAACGGGCGGTTTCCCTACTACAACCTCCAGTCGCCGGGCGGCGGCATGCTGCTGGCGGTCGGCTGGCCGGGACAGTGGGCGGCCTCCTTCACGCGCGATGCGGCGAACGGCGTACGGATCGTGGCCGGGCAGGAACTGACCCGGCTGACGCTGAAACCGGGAGAAGTCATCCGCAGCCCCCTGATCGCCTTGCTGTTCTGGCAGGGGGACGACCGGGTACAGGCTCAAAACCTGTGGCGGCGCTGGATGGTTGCGCACAACCTGCCGCGCACGGCGGATGGCAAGCCGCCAGCCCCCCTCAACATCTTCTGCAGCGGGGGTTTCTTCCCGGGCCTGAAGGTCAGCGAGACCAGCGAGAAGCAGTTCATAGACGTCCTCACCCGCGAGCGGATCACGATCGATTACTGGTGGATGGACGCGGGGTGGTACTCGCACCCGGACTGCGCCGCCTGCGCCGCCAGGGACCCTCTCACCTGGGGGAATAATTCGAAGTGGTACCCGTGCAATGACTGGTTCCAGGTGGGAACCTGGGAGCCGGATGCGAGGCGGTTCCCCACCGGGATCCGGGCGGTCAGCGACTATGTCCATGCCCGGGGAATGAAACTGATTGTCTGGTTTGAGCCGGAGCGGGTTACGGCGGGCTCCTGGATCGCGACGAACCATCCGGACTGGGTGGTGGGCGGAACCCTCCTGAATCTGGGCAACCCGGCGGCCCGCGCGTGGTTGACGGATCACGTGGACCGGTTGATCACGCAGCAGGGCATAGACCTGTATCGCCAGGATTTCAACCTGGATCCGCTGCCGCACTGGCGTGCCAACGATGCGCCGGATCGCCAGGGGGTGACCGAAAACCTGCACGTCCAGGGTTACCTCGCGTATTGGGATGAACTGCGCCGCCGGCATCCCGGCATGCTGATTGACTCCTGCGCCGGCGGCGGCCGGCGCAATGACCTGGAAACGATGCGCCGGGCCGTGCCCCTGCTGCGGAGCGACTACCAGTCCTTTAGCGGGGAACCGGCGTACGCGGCCGGGAACCAGGCCCACACCTACGGCCTTTCGTCCTGGCTCCCCTACTACGGCCATGCCGTCTACTGGAGCCAGAGCAACCTCGCCTACTACGTGCGCAGTCACCTATGTCCTTCGTTTGGGCTCTGCGTGGATGTGCGCAAGCCGAACTTCGCCGGGCTGCTGGTGGACATCGACTGGGATGAGTATCGCCGCCTGACCGCCCAGTGGCGTCGGATGGCGCCCTGCATGTTGGGCGACTTCTACCCGCTCACTCCCCACAGTCTGCAAGAGGACCAATGGATGGCCTGGCAGTTTGATCGCCCTGAGGAGGGCGATGGCGTGGTGCAGGCGTTCCGCAGGGCGGACTCATCCTTTGTCCGCGCCGACTTCCGGCTCCGCGGCCTCGACCCGGCAGCGACGTACGAGGTGACAAACGTCGATGTGGAGGAGGCGGTCAAGGTGTCCGGCAAGGACTTGATGGAGAAGGGGTTGACAGTGGAACTCCAGGACAGGCCCGGCTCGGCGATGATCATGTACAAGAAGAAGGTGTCGGGCGGGAAAAGGCATTGATGTGCGACAACTGACGCCGTGACATCGGGCGTCACGAAGTCACGGCGTCACAGGATCAGGCAAGCACGAGCGAAGGAGATTCGGACATGGGAACATTATTCGGTAGGTTGCCGATGATGGGTCAGTTGGCGGCAGGGATTCTGTTAAGCAACAACACGATCGGAGCAGAAGAACCGATGAAGACGATGGAAATGAAGATGCCAACCTATCCGGGCGAACGCTACGAGGACACGGTTCCCGATACGATCGACATTGCGGAATCCGCCCGGCTGGCCATCAACGTCCTGACCGGTTCGCTGGACCCGAATATGGACTACGATCTCTATTTCTCGGTCAACGTTGGGGCCAATCCGCCTGTGATGACCCATGGCTTTGGTGACTGGTGCCAGCCCAAGTTCATGGAAGCGCTTCCCCTGATGCGCACCATCACCGGCAGCGATCAGAACAGCCAGGTGGACCAGGTCTGGCGGGAAATGATCCTCAAGTCCCTCGGCCCGGACGGCCTCTTCTATATTTCGCTCAAGGGGCGTCCTTGGCTCAGGAATAGCGACCGGGGGCCAGTCCGGGTCTGGCGCGCCGACGGAACTTCCATCCCGTTCAGCGATCCCGCCCTGGAGCAGTTTTGCGCGCCTTGGAACACCATGCGCGTGCTGAGCGTCATGACGATCTACCACATGCAGGATCAGGATCCGATGTGGCGCAAGGCCTGCGAGAAGATGATTGATCGCCTGCTGGAAGCCGCGATCAAAAGCGACGACGCGGCCTATTTCACCTTGGACTTCCTGATGCCCTTCGGCAAGCTGCCGCAGGACGCTCCGCCGCCAACGGGTGTCTGGTCCATTGATAATGTATGCCGCGTCGCCCATGACTGCGGGCATTTCTACCGGCTGACCCAGTATCCGAATGCCCGGATCCTGGGCGAAAAGATCGTCAACTTCGTGCGCAAGCAGTCGCAATATTTCGGCCCCGACGGCGAGTGGCTGGTGGATCAGTTGGATCCCAAGATATTCCCGGGGCGCGAGAAAGACACTCACTTTGGCACGCACAGCCATGGCCTTAATTACCTGATCGATTTTGCCAACGCCACAGATAACGCCGAGCTGCGCAACTATGTGCGCAAGAGTTTCGAGTGGGCGCTGAACCGGAACGGCGCCGTTGCCGGCCAAAGCCGCACGGCCAACAGGATGGGATTCTTCCTCGAATATCTCAATGACAACTACCGTCACGGCGAGACGTGTGGCGTAGCCGACATGATCGCCGTGGCCATCAAGCTGACCGAAGGCAGGGCCGGCGACTACTGGGATGAGGTGGACGGCTGGGTCCGGAACCACTTCATTTCCAACCAGATCACGGATCCGACGCCGCTGATGAAGGGCAAGACGGTTTCCACCACGCCCGACCAGAAGGGGCAGGCCTCGACCACGTACAAGGTGGTCGAACGCAACGTCGGCGCGTTTCTGGGGTGGCCTTCGGCCTGCAACGGCAACAGCCAAATCATGCACTGCTGCACGGGTAACGGCTCGCGTACGCTGTACTACATCTGGGAAAGCATGCTCCAGTGCAACGACGGGCGCCTGCGGGTCAATCTGCTGATGAACCGCGCCTCCGCCTGGGGTGATATCTACAGCTATGTTCCCTATCAGGGCCGGGTCGAGTTGAAGGTGAAGCAAGCGCTCAAGGAAGCGTCGTTCCGCGCGCCGTCGTGGATCAAGTCGGGCGATCTGGAATTGAAGTGTACCGTCAACGGCCAGGCACAGAAGATTGTCTGGGAAGGACGCTATGTCACAACCGGCGGGCTGAAAGCCGGCGACAAGGTTACGCTCGAGTTCCCGATCACTGAGACGACGCTGAAGAAGGCCGCCCAAGGTCAGCCCAGGGAGACGCTCCTGGGCGGTGTGGAATACGACCAGATCGTGTTCAAGGGCTCCACCGTGGTGAACATGCAACCCGGAGGGCAGCCGGAAAGCGTACACGGCGTGAGCCTGACGCCCAGTTATCCCAAGTACCAGCGGGACGACTATCGCCAAAGCGAGCCGAAGATGAAGAAGGTCCAACGGTTTGTGCCGCGCGAGTCGTTTTACTGGTAGTCAGCAACGTAACAAGGAGAGTTGGATATGCAAAAGTCATTCAGCAGGTGAACGATGATGGGTCAGTTGGTGGCAGGGATTCTGTTGAGCAGCAACGTTACAGGAGAACCGATGAAGACCAATGACACGAATACTTCGAAGACCGCTACGACGGGGTTCGTTCCGCCGAAGCGAAATCCGAACATCAAGTACATCAACCCCGATTTGCCCGCATTCAAGTTGCCGGAGTTCAAAGGAACGCGGTATCAGGACACCGTGCCGGACACGCTGGATCTGACGGAGCGGACCGCGCTGGCGGTGAACGGCCTTACGGCGCTCACCGATTCCGAAAACAATGCGGAGCTGTACTGGTGCGGTTCCGTCAACGGCATGTACCACGACCTCAACGACTGGTGCGAATACAAGTACTACGCGCCTTCCGTTCTGTTGCGCCAGGCCTGCGGGTCTCAGGAGCGGCTGGATGTCGAGTGGCACCGCATGGCCAACCTGTTGCAGATGCAGGGGACGAATGGGCTCTTCTGGATTCCGATCATCGGCCGCCCCTGGGCCAAAACGGAAGCCACCGGCTTTGACTTCTATGATGGAGGCGGCAAGGAACAGACCACGGCCGGTTGGATCCACGGCCGCATCCTGGAGGCGGCGGGCGTCTACTACCGGCTGACGGGCGACGAGCGTTGGAAGCAAATGGGAGATAAAGCCGTGGCCGCGCTTGGTCGCCTGGTCGTGGACCGCGGAGACTATGCGTATTTCCTGCAGACGGTCTATTCGCCCGAGGAAGCGGTCAAGCCCCAGGAGGGACCGGTTCCGCCACCCTCCCGCAGCCATGGAACGGCATGGGTGGCTCACGGACTGACCACCTACTACCGGCTGACCCAGTCCAAGCCGGCGCTCGACCTGGCGCGCAAGCTCGCGCGGTTCTACCTACCTGGAAAGAACGGCGGCCTGACGGGCCCGAACGGGGAATTCTACGGGAGCCACGAAGATAAGGAGCTCAAGCCCTACAACGAGGGTCCCGCGCATTTTCACATGAACTCCCTGGCCCGGATCGCGATGCTCAACGCGGGGATCGAGTCCGGTGACCGCGAACTGATCGAGATGGCGCAACGCGGTTATGCCCATGGCAAGAAGATCGGGGATCCGCTATCCGGCTTTTTCCCGGAACGCTTTGCCGGAATGAAGAATACCGTACCCTATAGCGAACCGTGCTGTATCGCGGACATGCTCTTTCTGGCGCTGCGGCAAAGCACCGCCGGAGTCGCCGATTGCTGGGACGATGTGGACCGCTGGGTGCGCAATATATTCGTGGAGGCGCAGCTTACGGATGTTGCCTGGATGAAGTCGAAGTCGAAACCGGACCAGCCGAAACCCTACACCACAACGAGCAACATGCCGGAACGGGTGCAGGGAATCTGGTGCGGCCTGATGAACCCCAACGAGCCTCAACTCAATTGGCTGATGTCCTGTTGCACCGGCAACTCCGCCATGCAACTTTTCCGTGTCTGGCGCGATATGCTCAGCTTCGACGTCGGGAAGAACCGGCTCAGCGTGCATCTCCTGCTGAACCGCGCCTCGCCTTGGGGCGATGTCTACAGCTACATCCCGAACAAGGGTCTGGTCGAGGTGAAAGTGAAGCGCGATTGCGAAGTGGCCCTGCGCATTCCCGAATGGACCCAGCCGCAGGAGTGCAAGCTCCAGTCCGGCGGGAAAGATGTCGTACCCGTCTGGGAAGGGCGGTATGCCATTGTGAAGGGCCGCAAGGGGGAGACCGTCAGTTTCTCCTGTCCGATTGCGGAAAGAACGGAAAAGGTCAGGATCGGCACCGGAGATTACGAGGTCGTGGTGCGGGGGAGCACGATCGTGGAAATGAAACCCGGCGGCCATGCCTACCAACGGAACGATTACCGGCAGCCCGAGCCCCGCATGAAACAGGTCGAGCGCTTCGTGGCGGAGAAGGTGGAGATGAACTACTAGAGGCGCTATGAGCAACATGAAAACGACGCTGGTTGGTGCATGTGCAGTGGCCCTGTGTGGACTACAGTCACCCCAGGCCTTTGCAGAGGAACCCAAGCCACCGAAGACCGTGGAGGCGGGAACGTATCTGGCCGACGTTTCGGTGCTTTTCAAGAAACAGTGGCCGACCAATCGCACGGTCAATATTGTCTGTCACGGACATAGTGTCCCGGCGGGATACTTCCTGACGCCGGTGGTGGATTCGCTGAACGCCTACCCGCACCTGCTATTCACGGGATTGAAGGCGCGCTTTTCGTTTGCGGTGGTCAATGTGATCGTCACGGCCATTGGCGGGGAGGACTCCGAGAGGGGTGCGGCGCGCTTTGAGAAGGATGTTCTGTCGCACAACCCGGACGTCGTCTGCATTGACTACGCGCTCAACGATCGCGGTCTGGGCGTGGAGCGGTCCCGGCGCGCGCTCATGTCCATGATTAAGCGCCTCGGGGACAGGCAAACCGTAGCATGAACCCTGAACACGAGAAGACCTGACTCTGGGCGCGCTTCTGCTGGGGGATCAGATGCAGCTTCCGCCAGTCGCGAGCGGCACACGCAGAAAGCCTGTGCGCTGGTGCGGCGGTTTGGCGAGTTGCAGGCGAATCAGGTGGCGATCCGGATCTTCCGTGCTCTGTCGCAATGCAACAGAGCGCATGCGCGGCACAACCCCCTTAGTGGAGATCTTATTGTTTCTGTCTTTCATCGATGGTCATCTCCAGAATGGGAATGCTTGCGAGGTCTTTGGGGCGGGCGGCCGCCTTCTTGCTGGCGAGGATGTCCTCGAGCGCCGCTATGCGAAGTCGGTTGCCGGCAAAAAAAACTTCGCTGCTTCTGCGGCTGACGGCCTCAAAATCATCCAGACCAGACGGCGCAAACAAGAAGTCGATAATGATCGGCTCGGAGCGATGAATGAGGCGGTACATGTAATTGTCGTCCATGAGCTTGATCTCAACGAATTGGCAATTCATCCGTTGGGCCAGAGCGGCGAGCTTTCGATAATTCTCGTCTGTCGGCTGAATCATAAAGTCCACATCCACTGTGGTGACGGGCGCCCCGTTGATTGCGGCGGCAGCGTTCCCGATCATAATCGCGTCGAGATTAAGCGTAGAAAACCAAGCGGCAATCTGATCCAGATAAGGCTTTGCGTCCATGCCGTAAGTATAGCATAGTTGGCCGCTTGTGGAACACCGCTTTCATCGAAAGCCGATTACCGGCCTGACTCACCGGGCATGGGCCAGCGCGCCGGTGGGGCAGGCCTCCACGCAGGCGGCGGCGACCCGGCTCAACCCCTTTTCCAATGACTCGTGGAAGGGAACCCCGATCCGCACCGTGAAGCCGCGGCCGATGAAGGTCAGCCCCAGCGGTTCCCGGGCGGCGGTGGCGATGCGCACGCAGATGCCGCAGGCGATGCATTTTCCCGGTTCGTAGACGGTGTTGCCGTGGCGCACGATTTCAACCGGACGCCGGTGGGCCGGTTTCCAGCCGCGCGGATTCACCCCGTATTCATCGGCATAGCGGCGCAGTTGGCAGGCGCCGGGCTTGCGGCAATCGCAGTGGAGGCACCGCGCCGCCTCGCCGGTCGCCTCGTCCGCAGCGTAGGCGCCTGTCGCATGATCCGCAGGCTCCGTGCGCGGCTCTGGTGCGGCTCCGGCCATGAATGCCGCAAGCTCGTCCGGCGCCAGAGCGCCCCCGAGCCGGTGGTTGTAGAGATGATGCGCCCCGACGACCGCCTCGCCGCGCAGCATCTGGTCGACCGCGATCGCGGCGGCCTGCCCCTGCGCCACCGCCCGCACGGCCATCCGGCCGGGCACCACCGCGTTGCCGCACGCAAAGACCGCGGGGTCGCCGGTGCGATGGGTTCTCCAGTTCGCGGTGATTCCGTGCGGACCGCTCTCCAGTCCGAGAGGGTCCAGGAGATGAGCGGCACCGGCGCCCCAAGCCAGGATCACCGCATCAAACCGCTGTTTCAGCTCCTGGAGCGAGCAGGTGACGCCGATCTCCACGCCGGTCTCGAAGGTCATCCCCAGGCGCGCGATCTGCGCGATCTCGGCATCGAGCACGGCTGGCGGCAGCGTGTCGAGCAGCTCCGGCGCGCGCAGGCCGCCGCCGGGCCGGTCGCCTTTTTCAAACACGGTGCAGGCGTGCCCGGCGCGCGCCAGCGAATAGGCGGCCGACAGCCCGGCCGGGCCGGCGCCCACCACGGCCACCCGGAAGCCGCTCGGTTCCAGACGCTCGGGGAGGTAGGGGGACGACGAGTCCAGGTCGGCATCGGCCACGAAACGCTTGAGCCGGCAGATCCCGACCGGCGCGTCCTGCGCGCCGCGGCGGCACGCCTTCTCGCAGGGCGCCGGGCAGATCCGTCCCAGCGCGGCGGGGAGCGCGATGTGCTGCTTGACGACGCGAATCGCCCCGCGCAGGTCGCCGGCGCCGATCGCGCGGAGCATGTCGGGGATGTTCATGCCGGCCGCGCAGGCGCGCGCGCAGGGGCCTTCGCAATCGCCGAGATGATCCCCCAGCAGCAGCTCCAGGGCCGTGTGGCGCGCCTCCAGCACCGGCCCGCTGGTCGTCGCGATGTCCATGCCGTCCTGCGCCGGGGTGGCGCATGCGGGGTGCAGGCGGCCCGTCCGGACGTCCTCGACCAGGCAGAGCATGCAGGAGGTGACATGCTCCAGGCCGTCGCGGAAGCAGAGCGTCGGCACGGCGATGCCGAGCCTGCGGGCCGCGGCCAGCAGGGTCGTTCCGGCGGGCACGTCCACCGGGCGCCCGTCAATGTTTAGCGTGGCCATGTTTCACAATCCTGTTGCCGGACATCACCACGACGGCCCCGGCCGGGCACACCGTCCGGCAGCCGTCGCAGCGGACGCATTTTTCGGGGTTGATCGCGTGCCGTTCATACGGAGTCGGCGGGATGGCGTGGACCGGACACTGCTGCGCGCAGCGGGTGCAGCCGATGCAGTCATCGGTGATCTGGTACGTGATCAGCGCCTTGCACTGGCCGGCCGGGCACACGCCGGCGGCGTGCGCCTCGTATTCGTCGCGGAAATAGCGCAGCGTGGTGAGCACCGGATTGGGCGCCGTCTTGCCCAACCCGCACAGACTGCCGCGTTTCACCGCCACCGACAGGCGTTCCAGGGCGTCGAGGTCGGCGGGCTTGCCGGAGCCGCCGCACAGCCGCTCCAGGATCTCGAGCATGCGCGTGGTGCCGATGCGGCAGAAGGTGCATTTTCCGCACGACTCGTGCTGGGTGAACCCGAGAAAATAGCGGGCCATTTCCACCATGCAATCGGCGTCATCCAGCACGACCAGCCCCCCCGACCCCATCATGGCGCCCGCCTCGACCAGCGCCTCGTAATCGATGGGCGTGTCGGCCAGCCGCGCGGGAATGCAACCGCCGGAAGGCCCCCCGATCTGCACCGCCTTGAAGCGGCGGCCATCGGCAATCCCGCCGCCGATGTCATCGACGACCTGACGGATGGTGATACCCATGGGCACCTCGATCAGGCCCAGGCGGTTCACTTTGCCGGCGAGGGCGAAGACTTTGGTGCCGCGGCTGCGTTCGGTGCCCATGGCCGCGAAAGCCTGCGCGCCGTGCTTCAGTATCCACGAGAGCGTGGCATAGGTTTCAACGTTGTTGACCAGCGTCGGTTTGCCCCAGAGTCCGGACTGTGCCGGGTACGGCGGTCGGAGCCGGGGCGTGCCGCGTTCACCCTCGATCGATCGGAGGAGCGCCGTCTCCTCGCCGCAGACGAAAGCACCGGCGCCCTCCATGATCTGCAGGCGCAGGGAGAAACCGGTGCCGCAAACGGACTCGCCGAGAAACCCGCTCTGTTCGCATCGCGCGACGGCCTCTCGGATACGGGCGACGGCGAGCGGATACTCATGACGAATGTAGAGAACGCCTGTGCGGGCACCGACGGCATAGGCCGCGATGGCCATGCCTTCCAGAATACGGTACGGGTAGCTCTCGAGAAGCATGCGATCCATGAAGGCACCGGGGTCGCCCTCGTCGCCATTGAGAATGATGGTCTTGTCGTCACCGGAAGCGGCGCGCACCGCGGACCATTTGGCGCCGGTGGGGAAGCCTGCGCCGCCGCGCCCGCGCAGGCCGCTCGCCCTGATGATCGCGATCACCTCCTCCGGTGTCCGCTGCATGAGGCACTGCTCGAGCATCGTGAACCCGCCGTGACGCCGGTATTCCTCGATGTCCAGGGGATCCATCTGGCCGCAGTCTTCCAGAGCCACATGCTTCTGCGGCCCGATGAATGCGGCAATCGGCGGGTCGCGATAGTCGATCCGGTGGCGGGACGCCGGTTCCCAGGCTTCATCCGTGAAAAGCTGTTCGAGCCAGCCGTTCGCGGCGCTGCGTAAGCGTGAAGTGAGACGGCGCGGGCGGAAATGCCGCCGCAGGATCTTGGGCACATCGACGGCCTGGACCTGGGCATAGATGCCGGGGGCTTCGCCCGGACGCAGGATCTCGAGCAGCGGGGTCTGGTGGCACATGCCGACGCAGCCGACCGGTTTGACCCGGGCCTGAATATCGAGCGTGCCCAGGGCCCGCCAGACGGCATCCCGGACCTCCCGGCTGCCGCGGGCCATGCAACAGGAGCCCAGACCGATGCGGATCTCCGGAAGGGCGTCGGCGGTGTCGGCGTGCGGCGGCACCGCCGTGTTTCCGGTCTGCCGCTGACGATCCAGGAAATCCGTCACGGCGTCCTTGACGCTGTCGGTGGTCAGGTGGCCGTAGGTGACGGTGTCGATCTGCATGACCGGGGCCAGGGTGCAGCACCCGAGACAGGCGACCTTCTCGATGGTGAACCGGCGCTCGGGATCGGTATCGTCGTCGGCCGACATCTTGAGGAACCGCCTGAGCGCGTCGGTGATGGCCGAGGCGCCCTTGACGTGACAGGTCGTTCCGTGACAGATTCGGATGGTATGCCGGCCCGCCGGCCGCAGGCGGAACTGGGTGTAGAAGGTCGACACGCCGACGATGGCGGCCGGCGTGATTTCGGAATGGTCGCAGACGTAGCGCAGGGCCGCCTCGGGCAGGTACCGGTACCGCGCCTGAATCCCCTGCAGCACGGCGATGACGGCCTCGCGGCCGCGTCCGGCTTCATCCAGGATGCGGTCGATATCTTCGGCGCGGAACGGATCCGCCGATTGGCCATTCGGGGTGCTCACAAATCGTTGCCTTCGGGGGATTTCATTTCGTGCCGATGCAGAAGAGGTGTTGGGCGCCGCGGATGTAGAGGCGGCGACCGACGGCGGCCGGGGTGCAGACGCTGGTTTCGCCGAGGTCCGGTTCGGCGATCAATTCAAAGGTTTCGGCGGCCTTGAAGATGCGCGTCCGGCCATCGGCGGTGACCCAGTAGATGCGGCCGGCGGCGAGGATGGGCGAGCCATAGCCGCCCGCATCGAAGTCGTGGCTCCAGACCCGTGAGCCGTCTGCCGCGGCGATGCAGGAAAACGTCCCGCCGCTCGTGGGCATGAAGAGGTGGCGGTCGGTGGCCACGGGGCTGCCGGCGTTGGGAAGGTCCAACTCCTCGGTGGACCAGAGCACCTCGCCCGTGGCGGCGTCGAGTGCGACGGCCTTCGCGTACTGGTTGGCGACGAACACGCGGCCGTTCGCATAGGCGGGAGACGAGCCGATCTCGTTGCTGAGCACATCCTTAGACCACAGTTCGGCGCCGGTCAGCGCGTCATACGCAGCCACCATCGGCGTCGCCGATAGGATCAGCCGCAGGCGGCCACCCGCGTCCGTGAGAATCGGCGAGGCCCACGACTGGGCGGCCCCCCGATCCTGCTTCCAGCGGTCCCGGCCGGTCTCCACATCGAGCGCCTTCACCGTCGAGCCGCCGGTGTGGTCGAATTGGACAAAGACCGTGTCGCGCAGGATCAGCAGGGATGAGGCGTGGCCGTAGGGATTGACGGGCGTGCCGAGGTGGCGCGCCCAGAGGCGGCGGCCATCGACGTCGAGGCCGAGAATGACGCCCGTGCCGAAGATCGCGATCACCCGCCGGCCGTCGACGGCCAGCGACGGCGCGGCATAACCCGTGTCGGCCGAGACGCTCGGCAGTGTGGTTGGCTCGCCGGGGACGCCCTCGGTGTCGGCCGTCCACAGAAGGGCGCCGGTGTCGGCGTCGTACCCGTAGACTTCGCACTTCTGTTCATCGGCGCCGGCCAGATAAACGCGGTCGCCCCAGACCACGGGGGAATTGAAGCCGCCGCGCGGCACCTCCGCTTTCCAGAGCACACCGGTGCCGGTTGCGCCGTCCCAGGCGATCGGGGGATCGGCCTCGCGGGCGACGCCCAGGCCGCCCGGCCCGCGAAAGGAGGGCCACTCGCCGGCATCGGCCGTCGGTTCGTCCGTGACGAAGGGATTCGTCACGGCGGCGGCCGGCGGCGGCGCCTGCTTCGGGCCGGGCGCCTGTGAACGGCCTCCGAGCCGAAGGTGCAGCCCCAAGACCGCCAGCAGGAGCAGCGCCCCGCTGATCGCGATCACCCGCCGGGCGCGCGCCGCCGCCCGCCAGGGACTTTCTCCGCCGGGACCGCCGGGCTGCGGGGCGGGCGCGGGGCGGCGTCCCGATGCCAGGAGCTGCAACGACAGCACGAACACGACACCGGCGACGACCAGCAGGATGGCGCCGGTCTCAAACTGCCATTGCCGCACGAAGAACGCCCGGCGGGCCAGCCAGTCCAGCTCGCGCACCTGCTGCCGGAGCTCGGCGTTCTCCGCATCCCCCTCCAGCTTCGCGGACAACGCCTTTAGCGCGGGCGTATCGAGCGGATCGACGGTTTTGAGCAAATACCGGTTGGTCGCCATCAGCAGCGAGACGATGATGATGAACACGGCGGAGACCGCGGCCAGCCGCCGGCCGATGATTTCGCGCAGCGATTCCGGTTGATGGGCGGGGGGCGTCATTTCGGCGTCTCCTTGGGCTTCCTGCCGACCGGGCAATACGCGAAGCAGCGGCCGCAACTGAAGCAGCGGGCGCGGTCAGGCTCGTAGTCGGTTCGCGACCGCCAGATCGACAGTCCGATCAGTTGGGCGCCGACGGTCAGCGCCAGCAGCGCGCCGAGGAGGGCGCCGCCCGCGGCAAAGCCTCTCTGAATGGCGCGCGCGTCATCGTAGAGCGCCTCGATCGGCAGGCCCGATGTGAAGAAGGCCTCCCGCTCCAGGCTCATGGGCTGCGCCGTGTTCGCCGCCTCCCGGTGAATGTCCAGCGCCAGCGCCACGCGGGGATGCGCCCGCGACAGGAGGTTGCCGAAGACAAAGCCCGTGGCGGCGGCGGCGATGGCGATGAGGGGCACAGCCGCCAGAATCAGCGCCAGGCGTCGCACGCCCGTCGCGCGCGCCTCGGGCGCGGCCGCGGGCCGCGGACTGCGGATGGCGCCGTAGGGGCAGGCGTCCTCGCACAGCCGGCACTGCACGCAGGCGTCCGGAGAGATGGTCACGTGCCGCCGCGAGACGCCGGACAGGAGGCCGAGGAGCGCGCCGTATGGACACACAAACCGGCAGTACGGGCGGCCGATGAACAGGCTCGCCACGAGAAATAGCGCGCCCGTGATCGCCATGTGGAACGGAGCGCCGAGCCGGAAGAATCCGACAAAGGGATCCCCTTCGCAGATGAGGAACCCCGCGCCCGTGGCGGCGAACAACACGGCGACGCTCAAATACGCCCAGGGCAGCAGCCCCAGCGTGTGATTCAGCCAGACGGGCGTCCGAACCGGCCGCCACAACGCCAGTTCCTGAACCGCTCCGAGCGGACAGACCGACGCGCAGAACACGCGGCCGAAGAACAGCGTCGCCAGCAACGGCAGGACAAAGAACGCGATGACCGTCACCGGGATCGTGTAGCCGGCATCGGCCCAGCCCAGCGCCAGATTCTGCACGGCGCCGACGGCGCAGACACAGCCGCGGCGCCAGAAGCCGAAATAGCCCAGACTGAAGAGCGTCAGCAGCAGCAGCCCCCGGCGCGACCGCCTCCGGAGGGCGAGCCAGCCGGCCAGCGCCAGCGCCGCAGCCAGCACCGCCACGTCCAGATAGTCGAGCATCGGCCCACTGGCGCCGGACTGGAGGAGCTCGGGCGACACATAGTTCGTCTTGAAATCCGGCCGCGGAAAACGCTGCACCGCCTCAAGCTGAAGCGCCACCGCCCACACTCCCGCGCCGATCCACAGGGCCTTAAACGCTCGCATCCGACGCTCCCTTCAATAAGTAGGGGTGGTCGGCGGGCACCCGCCGGTAGGCGCCGGCGGGGCAGACGCGCGCAATGGCGCAGTCGTTGCAGTTCACGCAACGGTCATGCCGCACTTGGAGGAAGAGGGAGCCGTTGCCGAACTGGCTGCACCCCTTCACGCAGACCGCGCAGCCGATGCAGCGCTCCTCGTTGATCGTGTATTCGTAAAACGGATCTTCGACAAACGTGCGGATGAGCGCGCCTGCCGGGCAGAGCTGGTTCTCGGCGGCCGTGTCACTCCGCTGCGCTTGCGGCTGATGGTAGCCGCCGCACAGCTTGCAATAGCCGCACAAGGCGTAGGCATGCACCGCCTTGACGGCGGACGGCGTCAGCACGCACGCCGTCTCGCACCGGCCGCACTGCACGCACTTGGCGGGATCGAGCTGCCAGACGTGGGACGACCGGCTGCTGCGCGACGCGGCCAGACCGGTGATCGCGCCAACGGCGGCCACGGCCAGCCCCCACAATCCGGTTTGCAGGAACTGCCTGCGGGTGACGCCGGCCGCCGGCGCGGCGTCTGTCTTTGGGGGCGCGGTCATGAGCGGCCCTCCCGTGTCCGGCGCCGCGACAACGCCTGAGGCAGGCCGCAGCGGGAATAGGCGCGGCAGGTCGAGCAGACCCCCTGATTCGCGCAGGATTGTCCGGACAGCGACACCTGGCCGCGGATGAACAGCCGCGCGGCGCAGTACGCGGCGGCACCCAGCACCGCCAGACGGCCGCAGAACCGGATGAATTCACGGCGAGTCCCGGTTTCGTGGATGAGGGTCATGGCGATTTCCCTTCTTTCAACTCAAACACACGGATCTGCAGGCGGGCGGCATCGGATACCAGAATCCGGCCCTTGGAATCCACGGCCAGATCGAGGCCCGCATCGGCGCTGTCGAACAGGTCCGGGGCGGCGACCACGCCGGTGAACCCGCCGCGCGTCGCGTACACCTTCACGCGGGACAGCCCCTTCTCGCTGGTCACGATCGAGCCGTCGGCGAGGCGGGCGACATGGACCGGGTTGCAGCAGCCGCAGAAATTCTCAATGCCCGTCCCGGGGCGCTCCGGCCAGGCGCCGATCCGCTCGCCGGTGAAGGCATATTCCTCCAGCCGGTGCCGGCCCGGGTTGACGACCCACAGGGTGTCCCCCTGGCCGAGCATGAGGTCGAAGTACGGACTCGGCACAATGAACCCGAGCTCCTCCGGTTGCCCCTGCCGGCCGTTGATCGTGTTCTTGAGGACGCCGCCGGGCGCGTAACGCAGCACGGTCAGGCTCCGGGCGTCCGCCGCGAAAACGTCGTCGCCGGCAGCCGCCAGGGACGTGATGATCGCATTCGTCCCGATATCGGCGAAGGTTGCGGTCGGTCGGCCCTCCGCGTCGAAGGCGTGAACGGCGGCGCCGAGTCCCGCATACAGGCGGCCCGTCGCGTCCACGGCCAGGCAGGAAATGTCGCCGTCGAGCGTCTGGCTCCGGAGAGTTTCTCCCTGCGGCGAGAGGACGACCAGATGGCTGCCGCCGCCGGCATAGATCCGGTCGTCGGGGCCCACCGCGATTGCGCGCAGAACCGTGAGGCCGGCCGGCGCCAGCGGCTGGGCCTCCCGGTAGAGGATCTGGGCGGCATCGATCACGCCCAGGGCGGCAATCTGGGCGTCGTAGGCGGAGATCCTGGCTTCGACCGTCCGGTCACCGCCCCGCGCGGCACCGCCCCGCGGGACTGTCGCGCAGCCCCGCCTGGCCACGATGCCCGCACACGCCAGTGCGCCGGCCAGAAGAAAGAGCGTCGTTCCCTTGTGCATCATTTTTCTCCGCGCAAATCCACGCACACCATGCGGGTGGAATCGCGCAACACCAGCCGTCCGCCGGCCAGCGCCAGGGGGCCCCAGGCGTCGTGACCGTCCAGAATATGCGTCCGTCCCAGCTCGCGGTAGCCCTCGGCGGTCGCGCGCAGCATGGTGAGCATCCCGTCGTCGGCGAGCACGAAGAGCTTGCCGTCGGCGGCCAGGTAGGGACCGAGGCCGAACCGGCGATCACGTCCGCTCGTCCAGACGAACGTGCGCGCGTCGTCGGGGCTGACGCAGACCAACTGGTTGCGGAGCGGTCCCGCGTCGTTGGGGAGAACCCCGAACAGGTGCCCGTCAATCCGCACCGGGGTCTGCTGCTCCGAGGCGAACCCCTCGTTAGCCTTGAACGTCTGCAGCGTGGCGACGCGGAACGTGTCGCCCTCGCGCGTCACCTGCAGCATCATGCCTCCGCCGCCGTAGCCGGCCGTGACGAAGATCCGGCCGTCCTCGAAGATGACGGGAGACGGCGCGATCACCGACCGATCCCAGTCCCGCGTAAACCACAGCAGCGTGCCCTCGCGGCCCGCTTCGGCGCTGACCCCGACCATCCCGCCGAGCGCGGCATAGACATACATGCGCACGCCGCCGATTTCCGCCAGCATGATCGAGGCGTGCGACATCTCCAGACGCTGCGGGTTGGGGGTTTTCCACCGGATCTGCCCCGTCGCGCAATCCACGCCCATCATCAGCGTCTCGGGGCCGGCCGGCGCGAGAATGGCCGTCTCGCCGACGATCAGCGGGCATTGGCCCGCGTGCCACATCGGGACTTTGGCGCCGAACGTCGCGACCAGATCGATTCCCCAGCGCAGATCGCCGGTGACGGCATCCACGCACATCACCTGGCAGCGGGGGCCGAGGGTCACGACATGGCGGTCGGTCACGGCCGGGACGGTGCGGGAGAAGCCGTGGTTGCGCGGAACATCCACCGGATAGCCCCGCTGCCAGAGCTCGCGTCCGTCGGCCAGGGAGAGGCAGCGGAGGAGATCGCGGCGCGCGGTCTCGTCATAGTCCAGCACATAGACGCGGCCGCGATGGATGGCCGCGCCGGCGTGGCCCTCCCCCAGCTTCACCTGCCACAGGATTGGCGGCTGATCGGCCTCCCAGCGGTCGGCCAGCGCCACCGGATCGGCGCACCGGTTGTCGGCGCGGGCGCCACGGAAACCGGGCCACGAGCCGGGGAGATCGGCGGCGACGCCGTCGCCGGCCCGGAACTGGTCGCCGATGCGCACCGCGGCCCCGGGCGCCGCCGGACCGGCGTGAGCGGGTTCGCCATCCATGCCGGGAACATGCACGACCAGATCGGCCGCCGGATCATACCCAAGCCAGCCCGCCAGAACGGCCACGCCGAGCAGCGCGGCCAGGCTGGGAATGAGCCAGGCAAGGACGGTTTGGTTCATGGCAAATGGGCGCGCATTCCGTACAGGCATAACGCGAAGGCAGAGATAAGGATAGCGTAAAACCTTCTAGGCTTCCAGCTTGTTTGCAAACAGCACGTAATCGGGGGCGCATCCCCGTTTCACTGACCTTGCGACCAATGGATCACAGCGGCGAAGGTAGGGCGGGGCCGCCGGACCCGCCGTCTTCTGCGGCGAGCGTGCTCGTCGCAGCGCCGCAAGCCAGCGGCGGGTCCGGCGGCCCCGCCCCACCTTGCTTTTCATGCGCAAGTCAGTGAAACGGGGATGCGCCCCGTAATCGGTTAGCCACAGGGGGGCAGTGCGAGGAGAGGCGAAAGGGCGATGAATATTCTGACGTGGCAGGTGTGTGACGAGCTTGTGCGTGGCGGATCGGGCCGGACACGGGACGCGTGATAACGGGCCGTCTGCGGCCTCACCGGGGGCGGCGCAGACGGAGAGTCTGGCGCCCGCCCCCGCTTTCTGGCAGCCGACCCGTCCTGACGCACCCCGGTCCGGGCTCCTGCGGAGCGACCCGATCCGCCACGCGGTGCCACCGGCTACCGCCGGGGGGCGGACATTCATCCGCTCCCAGTGCCTCTCCTTTTTGGCCGCTTTTTCCCCGCGCCAGCGTCTTCAGTAGACGCGACGTCCTCGTCGCGTCACCGGCCCGCTCGCCAACCCTGAAAGCGCCATTCAGGCCCGTCCCTACGCGAGTCTACGCGAGTCGCCTTCGTGACTTCGTGCCTTCGTGTGAAGCAGGGTTGACAGAAAGCCAGTCCCTTGTCTGACCCTGTCTGACCCGCCTTTTGAAACCGACGCGCGACACCGAAATCCTTTCTCACCCCCTCGCGCTCAACGGCTCCCCTGTGGCTAACCGATTACAAACAGCACGCTTTTCTCGCTCCAAACATTCCGCCTTTGAAAACTCCACGACACCGGTTAAACTTTGTATTGCAAAGCGCTTTGCCGTGTGCTATTCTGGTCTCGTCGAAAGGGGGATTGGCATGACGGACAGGGGCGTAGGCGAGGCGCTGGCGCAGGTGCGGCAGATGCAGACGGTCGTGCGGGACCGTCTGCGGTTCCGCGGTTTTTCGTCCCGCGCGCGCATGCTCGGCGGCTGTGTCGCCCTGATCGGCGCCGCCGTATTGGGGCGTGTCGCTCCGCCGGACGCGCCGCTGGTCCATCTGGCGGGGTGGGCCGCGGTGCTGGTGCTGGCGGGCGGCTTGAATTACGGCGCGCTGCTGCTCTGGATGGGCCGGGATGCGCGCTGGCAACGACGCGCCGAATGGGTGCCGGTCCTGGAGTCGCTGCCGCCTCTCGTTGTGGGCGGAGCCCTCTCCCTGGCCTTCTGGCGCGTGGGCGCCACGGACCTGCTGCCCGGCACCTGGATGCTCTGCTATGGACTCGTGCACCTGGCCTACCGCCGCAATCTCCCGGCTGGCGTGTATGTTGTGGGATTGGCTTACCTGGCCGCGGGAACCATCTGCCTGCTGACGCCCGGGCTGCATTTTACAGACCCGCGCCCCATGGGCCTGGTCTTTGGGGTGGGCGAGGTGGCCGGCGGACTGGCGTTGCGCGGGGGCAACGACGAAAAGGAGGACGCGGATGACGGATGCCAGGCATGACCCGGCCGGCGCGCTCGAGCGCCTGTTTCACGAGCCGAATCGCCTCGCGATTCTATCGGCCCTTTGCACGGCCCGCAGCGGGCTCGCCTTCACGGACTTGCGCGACACCTGCCGCCTGACCGACGGCAATCTCAACCGGCATCTCAAGGCGCTGGAGGAGGCGGGGATCGTCCGTGTGCACAAGGCCTTTGTGAACGACAAGCCGCGCACCACGGTATCGCTGACGCGGGGCGGCCTGGCGCGGTTTCACCGGTATCTGGAGAAGCTGGAAGGCGTGCTGCAGGAGGCCCGCCGGGCCGCCCGGCGGGCGGAAGAACCCGTGCGTGCGCCGCTGTTGGCGACGGCGCGGGCGTGATCATCAGGCACAAGGAAAGAAAATCAGGCTATGAAACTCTGCAATACAAAGTACTTTGTCAACACGGGTGGCGCTGTCCGCCGCCTGGCGCTGGCCGTGCTGGCGCTGGCGCTGATCCTGGCGCTGCCGGTGGCCGGGGGTCGCTGGGCGGGGCTGCCGGCCTCGGTCTGGCTCGAGTTCCCGCCGCGGCGAGTGGTCGTTCAGCATGCGCCGTTTGCGTGGAGGGTGTGGGCGGGTCTGGCGCTGGCGATTCTGGCGGTGGTTCTTCCCGTGGTGTGGCGCGTGGCGCGCAGCCAGGCACAGGATGATGACCCGCCGCGAGACACGCAGAAAGCGAATGGCTGCATAGTAGGGGAAGAACAAAGGCCAGGCGACAGGGCGAAATGGCCCGTCTGGGGCTGGTTTGGCTTGGCTTGGATGCTGGCAGCGTGGGTCGCGGCGTGGACACGATTTCCGGCGCTGGCGCCGATCCAGCGCCATACCTACGTGATGATTTGGGCCGGATATATTGTGATGGTCCTGGCGCTGACGCAGCGCCGCGCGGGTACGTGTGGACTCACGCGCTGTCCGGCGGCGCTGGCGGGATTGGCAGCCTGCAGCGCCGTGTTCTGGTGGGGCTTCGAGTTTCTCAACCGCGGCGTGCAAAACTGGTTCTATCAGAACGTGGAAGGCTTTTCGCCGTTCGAGTATGCGCTCATGGCCACGCTCTCCTTCACGACTGTGCTGCCGGCGGTACTGGGAACACATGACTGGCTGGCCACGATGCCGCGGCTGACCGCCGGACTGGAGGATTGGGGCCGCATTCGGTTGGCGCGGCCGCGGCTGGCTGGCGCGGGATTTGCGCTGGCGGGCGCAGTCGGACTGTTTTGTCTTCCCGTGTTTCCGAATGTGCTCTTCCCCTTGCTCTGGCTGGCTCCGTTAGCGCTGTTATGCGGGCTGCTGGCTGCGGCAGGCGAGGCTACGCTGTTCGATGATCTGGGGCGCGGCGACTGGCGCACGCTCGTGCGCCTCTCTCTGGCGGCGGTGATCTGCGGCGGATTCTGGGAGATGTGGAACATGTACAGCCTGGCGCGCTGGGTCTATGACGTGCCCTACGTCGGACGCTTCCACGTCTTCGAAATGCCGCTGCTGGGGTTTGCCGGATACGGTCCGTTTGGCTGGGAGTGCGCGGCCGTAGCCATGGTCTTTGGCCTCTGGCGGCCGCCTTTAAGGAGCGTGCAACCATGTGGATCAAACTGATCTCGCCGGCCGTGACGCGGCGTCCGATGGATTCGGACTGGAAGACGCACATGGCGCCGCCGCTGGCCTTGCTGGTGCTGGGCGCGCTGACGCCCCCCCCGGCATCGGGTGACGGTGGTGGACGAGAACGTGCAGCCGCTGGACCGGAGCGATCAACCGGATCTGGTGGGCATTACGGTCAAGGCCGACACCTTTCTGCGGGCTGCGCGCATCGCGGCCGATTACCGTCGGCGGGGCATTCCGGTGGTCATGGGGGGGATTCACCCGACGGCCTGTCCGGAGGAGTGCCAGTTGCACAGCGATGCCGTGGTGATCGGCGAAGCCGAATATGTGTGGCCGGAGCTGCTGCAACACGTCGAGACCGGTTGTCTGCAGCGGTTTTACCGCAACACACGACCGGTTGATCCGGCCGACACCCCGGTGCCGCGATGGGAACTTCTCGATGCGCGGCGTTACCTGTTTACCAACACGTTGACAGCTGGACGCGGTTGTCCGTGGCGTTGCTCTTTCTGCTATAACAGTTCGCCCAACGTTGACGCGCGGTACCGGATGAAACCGGTCAGTCATGTGCTGCGCGAGATCGAGAGCCTGGGCACGCGGCATGTGATGTTCATTGATGACAATTTCATCGGAAATCCCAGTCAGGCACGGGAGTTGTTGGCGGCCCTGCGGCCTCTGAACCTGACCTGGCATACCGCCGTCTCGGCGGACATTGGCCGGCACGAGGACGTGCTCGACGACATGGCGGCCAGTGGTTGCAAGAGTCTGTTCATCGGTTTTGAAACCGTGCGCCGCGAAGCCTTGCAGGGGTGCCGCAAGGGGCAAAACCGACCGGAGGAGTATGACGCCACCATTGCCCGGATTCATGCGCGCGGCATGCTGGTCAACGCCAGCATGGTGTTCGGCTTCGATGAGGACACGCCGGATATCTTTCCCGACACGCTGGACTGGTTGCTGCGCAATCGCGTCTCCTCCATGACGGCGCATATCCTCACGCCGTATCCCGGAACCAGGCTGCACTCGCAATTGTCGGCCGAAGGACGTATTATTGATCGCGATTACGAACACTACAACACGGCACACGCCGTGTTTCGGCCGGCGCGCATGTCGGCGACAGAGCTGGAGCAGGGGCATCGGTGGATGTACCACCGGTTCTACTCCTGGGAAGGGATCGTGCGCCGTTGGCCAGCCGCGACGGCCCAGGTACGGGCGTATTTGGAATTCAATCTCCTGTACCGCAAATTTGGCCGTCCGGCCTCCATGCTGGGACATCTGGTGGGCATGCGCAATCTGGCGCGTCTGGCCAAGCGGGTGGCTTATGGCGGCGAACCCGCGCTTCCAGTCGGTTGGCCGCTACGAGGCCGGCAGGATTCATACGGCGGGTTTGTAGCGCCCGCCCTACGGAGAGCAAGACATGCATGATGCGATGCGATTTTTTACCCGATGCATGGCATCGGTGAAAGGGTTGTGGCTGACGGTGCTGCTGATGACGGCACTGGCGGATCAGACGTTTTATCGGCAACCCTACGGTTGGCTATGCGGCGTCTTTCTGCTGCTGGTCGGGGTGTTGCTGGTATTGCGGCCGGCGCCGTCAACGCGTGTCTCCGCCGTGGCGTTGTTGGTTGTGGCGATTGCCACAGGCGCGATCATCTATCGCGGGGGTGTCCTGGCGCCTTGTCTGGCTGTGCTGGCGTTGGTGGCCATGGCAGGTGCGCGTGTGGACGCCGAGGTGAGGCATGCCGGCGCATGGGCATATGCGGTGCTGCGGGTTCCGCTCCGGCTGGTGGGCGGGCTGGCACGTGACCTGCGGCTGCTACGGCGTCGGCGCAGTGTGTCCCGACGTGCCGGTGCATCGTTGACCCGTATTATTCCCGCTTGGATCGTGCCACTGGTACTGGGGATTGTCTTTCTGTATCTGTTCTGCCTGGCGAATCCCGTGATTGAACGCGGGGTGGGTAATGTCCTGCGTGCGGTCGTCGATTGCTTCAAATGGCTGGAACTGCCGGCGTTGATACGCGTTCTGTTCTGGCTGGCCGTGGCGGCTGGGTTGTGGGGGTTCTGGCGAATTCGGCAAGAACGTTCGCTGCCACATGTGCTTCCGCCGCCGTTGCCGTTGTTGGCACGTCCGCCAGAGGGACAGCCTGCGCTGGTCTGGCGCTGCCTGGGGGTTTTCAACGTGTTGTTCGCGCTGGAAACAGTGACGGATCTGATTTATCTCTGGGGCGGGTGTGCGTTGCCGGAAGGGATGTCCTATGCCTCCTATGCGCATCGCGGCGCCTATCCGCTGGTGGTCACGGCGCTGTTGTCGGCCGGGTTGACGTTGTACTTCTTCCCACCCGGGCGCCGGGCCGAGCGCGACCCGGTGGCTCGCGCGCTGGTGCTGGGTTGGCTGGCGCAAAATGTGTTGTTGACGGCTTCTGCGGCCTGGCGGTTGCACCTGTATGTGGATGTTTACACGCTCACCCGCTTGCGCGTGGCGGCTTTTGTCTGGATGGGGCTGGTGGGGTTTGGCTTGCTGGCCATTGGCTGGCGTATTGCGCGGGCCCGCGACAACCGGTGGCTGTTGGATGTCAATGCGGTGGCGCTGATCACGGTGCTGTTGGGGTGTGCCTGGTGGCCGATGGACGGATTTATTGCGCGCCACAATGTGCATTTCTGTCGGGAATCGCAGGGGCCTGGACGGCCGTTGGATATCGCCTATCTGCAACACCTCGGGCCAGAGGCGATCCCGGCTTTGCGCGCGTATGCGCGGCTGTCGGGCGGGCGCAGTGCGGAGGCGGATCGCGCGGCGGATCGGTTGCAGGAGAAATTGCGGGGGGAGTTGTTGAATCCGCGCGCGTGGACCTTGCGGCGCGGCATGCTGGCGCGCACAGGGGCTTTGGGCGGAGTCAGTGGCGCCGGGACGCCTCCGAGCCCCGCGCAAACCCGGCGATTACAGGGCCAGAGCCTTGCCGCCCCCGGCCCGGGGCGGGCCGGGGCTACGGGTCTTGGTATACGCAATCAGGAGGGCGCGTCATGATCTTTGGCTTGATCGCGTTTGGCGTGCCCGTGCTTATGGCCGCCGGGATGTCGCTGCCGGTGTGGGTGCGGACCCGCCGGTGGCGGGCCGGACTGCGGGCATATGCGGTGTCGCTTTTTGGCATCGTGGTGCCGGTGATGGTGGCGCTCTATTTCTTTATCGTGCCGGGGGTGATGGTCAGCGTCAACCTGTGCGATCCGGCGCTGCGTGAGCCGGGAATCCCGCGACAGGCCTGGCGGCTGCATCGCACGCTGGCGCCGCGCTTCACGGCGTGGGCGCGGGAACGGATCGCTTCGGGTCGTGCCGGGCATCTGCCGCTGCACGATGTGCCCAGCACGGAATGGCCGATTTTCGGTTCGGTCTTCTATCTGTGGGCCTCGGAGGCGCTGCAGGCCGATTGGGAAACGCAGGATCCGGCCCGCCGCGGTCCGGCGCCGGCCGTCTATGCGCGTCCGGCGATCGATGCGGCCATTGCCGTGATCCTCGATCCGGTGCATCACACCTGGGTGCGGCAGCACTGGGGCGACGACTATCTGCACAACCAGAACTGCTTCTTCCGCTCGTTGCTGATCGCCGGCGTGACCAGCTACACCCGCCTCACCGGCGATCGCCAACATTTGCCGCTGCTCCGCGACCAGGTGCAGACGCTGTGCGCCACGCTCGACGCGTCGGCGACCGGTCTGATCGAGGATTACCCGGGCGAGTGCTATCCGATCGACGTCATTTGCAGCGTGGCCTGCATCCAGCGGGCCGCGGCGCTGCTCGATCTGGATGTGCGCGACTTCGTCAGCCGCGAGCGGCGGGCCTTTACCGGGGACATGCTCGACTCGCACGGGTTGCCGCCCTACGTGGCCGATTATCGTACCGGCCAGGCCTTTGAGTGCAGCCGCGGCACCGGCAATTCGCACACGCTGATCTTCGCGCCGGAGCTCTGGCCCGACCTGGCGCGCGACTGGTATGCGGCCTATGAGAAGCATTTCTGGCAGGACAAGGGGTGGGCCGCCGGGTTTCGCGAATATCCGCGCGATGCGGGGAAGCCGGAGACATTCTTCGAGATCGATGCCGGGCCGATCATTCGCGGGTTCAGCCCGGCGGCCAACGCCTTCGCGCTGGCGGCCACGCGCCTGAACGGCCGTTTTGATCATGCCTACACGCTGGCGGCGCAGGTCATCACCGCCTCCTGGCCGCTGCCAGACGGCACGCTGCTGGGGTGTCGAATCCTGTCGTCGGTCGGCGGCCGCCACGCGCCGTACCTGGGCGAAACAGCATTGCTGTTTCACCTGACGCAAAACCCGGCCGCGGGCGTGTCAATCACACGCGGCGGCCGCCTGCCCCTGCTGGTCTGGCTGGGACTGGCCTTCTACTTCGGCGCGGGCGGCCTGGTGCTGTTTCGCGCGTGGCGGGTGTGGCGGAGAACGCGCACCCAAGCCTGGGCCCGTTCCCGAGGCGAATAGTTATCGGACCATGATCAGCAGCATCTTGAAGCGCGTTTCCGCGCGCACATCGTGCGGCACGTTGGCCGGCATGATCACGAGCTCCCCGGCGCGCGCCTCGACCCGTTGCCCGCCGATCGTGAGCACCGCCATACCCTCGACCACCAGCACGGTGGCATCGTATGGCGAGGTGTGTTCGCTCAACCCCTGCCCCGCTTCAAAAGCGAAAAGCGTCAGGGAGCCCGTCTTCTTGTCGAGCAACGTCTTGCTGACAATCGCATCATCCGCATAAGCCACGCCTGCTGTCAGGGCAATGGGTTTTCCTTTAAACTCCTCCTGGGTCATAAGTGGGCTCCTGTTGGGGGTGTCGTGCATCGGCGGGCGATTAACCTCACCGGAAAACGCGTCTGGATCAGGGATGCCTGGCGGCATACGTCCGGTTTGATTCCGGACAGTGGATGATAACCGGAAGACCGGCCGGTGTATACAGGTGTTTTTCCGCACGTTCGCGTCACCCGCTCCCCAAACCCACGGACGCCGGCAACCCCGATTTCCGGCTCTGGAACGGCACGGACAGGATTGTCGGCTACGTCGAGGCGAAGAAACCGACGGAGGAACGGCTTGACCTCGTCGAGGAATCCGAACAACTCACGCGCTATCGTTCCACGTTCCCCAACCCGAGGTCGACATCGTACAGATGTCACCTTTTCTTCAACAGGCGCCTGACCGGCGCGCAGACCTATTCGTGCCGCAGCGCCTCGATCGGGTCGAGGTTGGCGGCCTTCCAGGCGGGATAGGTGCCGAAGACCATGCCGGTGATGATCGAGACGGCGAGTGAGACCAGGACGCTGGGGAGCGTTACGGCGGTGTGCATCTCGGTGAAGTGCTCGACCAGGCGGGCGATCGCGACTCCCAGACTGAGGCCGATGCCGCCGCCCAGCGCGGTGAGGATGGTGGATTCGAGCAGGAACTGGAAGAGGATGTCGCGCTTCTTGGCGCCCAGCGCGCGGCGGGTGCCGATCTCGCGGGTCCGCTCGAAGATGTTGGCCAGCATGATGTTCATGATGCCGATGCCGCCGACCAGCAGGGAGATGGCCGCGATGGAGCCCATCACGATCCGGAACACCCGCTGTGTCGACTCCTCCTGCAACATCAGCTCGTAGGGAACCTGTATCTCGAAATCGCGTGTCGCGCGCGTTTTGTCCAGGTAGCTCCGCAACCGCTTGACCGTGTCGGGGATCGAGCTCACCGCGATCACCTTGATATAGAGGAAGTCGTACTCCACGCTGACCCGATCCCGCTGCGAACCCTCGACCGCGATCATGCGGCCGTAGACGGCGTTGCCCGTCTCAAAGGGGATATAAACCAGATTATTCAGGTCGTACTGCCCGGCCAGCTTGGCGCCGCGCGAATTCCGCAGCACCCCGACCACCTGGAACGTGCCGCCGCCGGCGTTCACCGTCTGCTTCAGCGGATCGCCGATGCCGAACAGCGTGCGGGCGGCGTCGACGCCCACCACGCAGACGGGATTGCGCCGCAGCTCGTCGATATCGGTGAGCCACCGCCCGCGGCTGTCTGCCAGCTCGCTGAAGGTCATGCTTAGAAATTCGGGCGTGGTGGCCATCACGCGGACATTCGACCGCAGGCCGCCGACAAAGAGCCGCTGCTGCATGTCGCGGATCGGGATGATCTGGCGGATGTTCTCGAACGTGGCCAGCAGATGCGCGACGTCCTTGGCCTTCAGCCCGTAGTCTGAGATCGTGGTGCCTGCGTTATTGTTTTGGGGCGTCCCCTCCTGGGTCGGCTTGACCGAGCGGATGACGATGCTGTCGATGCCCATGGCCCGGATTCGTTCGATCGACTCGCGGCGGCCGCCCTCGCTGATCGCCATCATGGCCACCACCGCCCCGACTCCAAGGACCACTCCCAGCGCCGCCAGAAACGCCCGGAAGGCGTGGCAGGAGAGGTTGAGAAAGGTCATCTGCAATAGGCGTAGCGAATTGCGCACAGCTCCATCCCCCCGGCCGGAGGCCCGGCCCCATGAATCAGGAACCGGGCTTGCCGCCCGGCCGGTCTTCGACAATCACCCCGTCGTGCAGGCGGATCACCCGGTCGACGATCCGTTCGTAGGCGGGATTATGGGTGACCATGACCACGGTGCGGCCGCTGTCAACCAGGCCCGTCAGGATGCGCATGACATCGTTGCCGGTTTTTTCATCGAGATTGCCGGTCGGCTCGTCGGCCAGCACCAGCGGCGGATCATTGGCCAGCGCGCGGGCGATCGCCACCCGCTGCCGCTCGCCGCCCGACAACTGCGACGGCCGGTGCTTCAGCCGATGTCCCAGCCCCAGCCGATCGAGCAGCGCTTGGGCGCGATCCTCCATGGCCGCGGGCGGGACGCGGGCATAGCGCATCGGCGTGCAGACATTTTCGAACACGCTGAACTGGGCGAACAGATTGAACGATTGAAAGACGATGCCGATCCGCCGGCAGCGAATCTCGGACATGGCGTTGTCGCTCAGCGACGACACGTCGGTGGTCTCGAGCGTGTAGGTGCCGGAGGTGGGGCGGTCAAGCATGCCGACGAGGTTGAGGATGGTGGACTTGCCCGAACCCGAGGCGCCCATGACCGCCACGAACTGGCCGGCGGGAATGACGAAGCTCACCGCGCGCACCGCCTGCACCGGCGTCTCGCCCTCGGTGTAGGTCTTGGTCACCTCGTTGAATGTCAGTAGCGCCATAGTCGGTCACTTCGCCAGGCCGGTCTGATAGAGCGCGACCCGTTCACCCTCCTCCAGCCCGGAAAGGATTTCGACAAAGCTGTTCGAGGAGCGGCCGGTGGTCACCGGCCGATCCTCGACGCCCATCGTTCCCTTGACCCGGGCAAAGGTCTTCCCTTCGCGCTGGAAGATCGCCTCGATCGGCACGTGCAGGGCCTTCGTGACTTTTTCGACGATGATCTCGACGCGCATCGTCATGCCGGGCATCAGCCGCGGGTCCGTGGTGTCGGTGGCGATCTCCACCGGATAAATCTTGGGGCTTGAACGATCCCAGTTCACGACATTCTGGGCCATAGCGGCGATCAGCGAAACGCTCCCCTCCAGCACCAGATTGGGAATCGCCTTGCTTCTCAAGACGGCGCGCAGACCGATGGAGATGCGGGACCGGAACTCCTCGGGCAGATCGACCCGGACCAGAAAACGCGACAAGTCGGGGATCGAGGCCAGCACCGTCCCCTCGCTGACCTGGCTGCCCACCTTGAGATCCTCCGGCTGATTCCACATCCGGCGTTGCGGATCGCCCAGCGTGACGATGCCATCGCTCGGCGCCCGCACCACCAGCGACTTGCGAATGTTGATCAATTGCTCCAGATCCTCCTCCATCTGGCGGATGCGCGCCCGATGATTCTGGATGACCCGCTGATCCTTGACCAGGTTGCCTGCGGCGGTGACCAGGTCGCGCTGCAAGTCCACCTGCGCCTTGGTGTGGCCCTCCTCCAACACCCGCATCTTCTGCGGGTGGTCGTATTGCTTGAAGACGCGCAGGTTGCTGGCCGCGAGAGCGATCGCATCACGAACGGTGTCAACCGCCTGCGACTTTTCGAGGACCACTTTCTCCAGTTCGGGAACCCGTCCGGGGTCCTGCATCTGCGCCGTGGACAACTGGGAACGGGCCGCGGACAGATCGGTGCGCGCCTGGGTGAGCCTGGCGCGCGCCGTCTGGATGGCGGCCTGCAAGGCCGAGCGTTTGCCGCGCGCGTCCTCATCCTCGTAGCGGGAGAGCGCCTCCGCGCTGGCCCGGAGCTGATCATTCGCGTTGCGGATGGTGCTGAGATTGCCCGCGCGGGTCATGTCGAGATCCTGCTCGGCCAGCTTCAGGCTGGTCTGCTCGTCGGCCAGCGCCAGCTTCAGCTTGTCCAGCTCGACCGCATGCTTCTCCTCGGAAAACCGGAACAGCAGGTCGCCCGTCTTCACCGCGCTGCGATTTTCAACCAGCTCGACGATCTCCAGCCCGTACCCGCGGCTCCCGGAGCGGGGCGTGGGGCGGATCATGTGGTGCTTGATCGCGTCCAGGTTGCCGTCAATTTCCAGCGCGATGTTGAAATCGCCCCGGCGCACCGTCGCATAGCGATCGCGCGTCTCGCCTTCCGTCGCCCCCGGCCGGCCGGGGCCGAACCGCCGCCAGGCGTAGAAGCTTGCGACCGCCACAACCGCCAGCAGGGCGGCCAGGAGCCACACGCGCACCCGGCGCGTTTTGGACGACTGACGCCTCATTCCGGTTGGCTCTCCTGCGGGCCGCCGTCACGGAGCTTTTTGAGATCGTCGCGCAGACGCAGCTTCGGCAGGCTGAACTGCGACTCCGCGCGATCCATCTGCGTCTGGATTTCCGGCGGCAGTTCGAGGTTGCGCAGCGGCGGCAGTTGGTCCAGGGCGTCTGCCAGCACGGTCGCCCGGAGAAAAATCACCAGTTGCGTCTGCACACTGCTCTTGGTGGTGCCGCGGAAGAGGTGCCCGAGCACCGGAATGCTCGAGAGGACCGGCACCCGGCGTTGCCGCTCCACCTCCTCGCTGCGCAGCAGGCCGCCGATCGACACCAGTTGGCCGTCGCCGACTTCCAGGTCGGTGTTGGCGCTGCGGACGGCGATGATCGGCGCGCCGGTATTCTGGTCGGTGCGGGTCACATTGGACACCTCGGGATTGATCTGCAGGCGGATGCGGCCGTCGGCGATCATCACCGGGGTCACCCGCAACTTGATGCCGACGCTCTTGAAGGTGGTCGAGATGCTGTCGCCCCCCGACGTGATCGTCCGCGTCTGGATCGGCACCTCCTCGCCCGTGATGATGCTCCCCTCCGTGCCGCGCCGCAGGATCAGATTGGGGGAGGACAGGATCTTGGCCCGGCCGTTGTTCTCCAGAAAGCGGACAAAGGCGGTGACCAGGCTCTCCGAGCTCGGATCCCAGTGCATATAGGACAGGCTTCCGCGGGTGGCCAGTGGATTGCTGCCCGGGTCGACGAAGGCGTCGGTGAGGCGCTTGACAAAATCCATGTGGTTGGCGGGCAGGTGGGGGATGGCGCCCACATTTGCGAGCTTCTGAAATTCGAGGTTGATCTCCTTCTCGTAATCACTGTCGACGCTGAACTCCACGATGCGGGCTTCGACCAGCACCTGGGTGACCGGCAGGTCCAGTTGGGCGGCGACCTCGAGCAACAGCGCCAGATTGCTCTCAACGTCCGAGATCACCACCAGGTCGGACTCGTCGTTGGCCGCGACCGTACCGGCCGGCGTCATGAAATTTTCCAGCGCCTGAGCCAGCGTTTCGCCGCGAATATGCACGCACCGGTGGAAGCGGACCTTCCGCTCGGTCTTCACGTTGGCGGCGAAGCCGGCGGCGATGTTGGCGTACTCATCGAGTGCGCTCACCGTTCCCGTCGACGCGGCGGCCGCCGGTTCCGGGGCCGTCGGCGCCGCGCGTTCCGGGGCCGGCGCCGCCGTCGTGTCGTTGGAATTCTCCCGGTTGCCGTCGCCGGACGGGGCGGCCGGCCGCTCGCGCGGCGGCCGCCCGGGAGGCTGTTGCGCCAGGAGGCTGGCGCCCCACAATACAACCGCCGCCAGGGATATCGCTTGAAGAAGACCGTGTTTCATTGCCGCGTTCCTGTCGCTTAGGCGCAACCTGTAACTAGAGTACGGCCGAAAAGCTTGCCATACCGGCGGGGTTAAGACAAGGAGAAATACGGCGGGCGCCATTCTGCCTCTGCCTTGCGCCCGCCTCCGAGCCTCCGACCGATCCAGGTTTATGGACTTGCCCCGGGCGGTGGTTTGTGCTTACATGGCCCCCAGGGGATTACGAACCGGGGAACACACCTCCTTACAAAGGCTGACGTATGCAGGATCCGGGAGCGGTGGTTGAAGTGGACGAGACGGGCGAGCCGGTCACGCGGGTGGATCTGCAGCTCGAACGGGAGAAGATCCAGCTCGAGCGCGAGCGACTGGCGCTGGAGCGCGAAAAGCTGGTGACCGAGCGCGAACGGTGGAAGCAGGAGGAGGGATGGCGGCAGGCCAGCGAACGCGTCGTCAAGATCCGGATGGGCACGGTGTTTCTGATCGGCACCTGCTGCCTGCTCTTCGGCTGCCTGATGGGCGGCATCTGGCTCGTCTCGCAGCAGGATCGTCTGCGCGAGAAACGGGAGGCGGCCGCCGCCCAGCGGCGGCAGGAACTGCTCCGGGCGCTGACGGCCGACACCAACAGCGCCAGCCGCGCCGAGGCGCTGCTGCAGACGCTCCAGGGACGCGGCGGATCGGGCGGCATCCTGCTGTTCCTCGACTGATGGCGGAGGATCATGAGCGCATTCAAAGCCTACGACATCCGCGGGGTCTACGGCACGGACTTTGACGCGGCGACGGTCCACCGGATCGGCCGCTGTCTGCCGGGGCTGCTCGGCGCGCGCCGGGTCCTGGTCGGCCGGGACGCGCGGCTGTCGTCGCCCGCCATGCGCGACGCCCTCGTCCGCGGCCTCACCGAGGCGGGGTGCGCGGTCGATGACCTGGGGCTTTGCACCACGCCGATGGTCTATTATTTCACGGCCATCGACGGCTACGACGCCTCGGTGCAGATCACCGCATCGCACAATCCGGCGGCCTATAACGGCCTCAAGATCTCCCGGCGCGAGGCCGTTCCGGTGGGCTATGACACCGGCCTGGCCGAGCTGGAACGGCGGATCGGAGCGGACCTCCCGCCGCCGGCCGCGCCGCCCGGCGCGTGCCGCCCGATCGACCGCACCGCCGCGTTTCTCGCCTTTCTGCGCACCTGGCTGCCCGACCTTTCGGGGCTGCGCCTTGCGGTCGACTGCTCCGACGGCATGGCCTCCCTGCTGGTCCATGAGCTGTTCGGCGCCGGGACGGTCTATCTGAACGACACCCCCGACGGCCGGTTTCCCCACCATGCGCCCAATCCGCTGGAGGTCGAGAACTGCGCGGCGCTCATGGCCGCGGTGAAGGCGCACCGGTGCGACGCCGGCGTGATTTTTGACGGCGATGCCGACCGGGTGATGTTCATCGACGAGACGGGCGCGTTCATCCAGCCCGACCTGCTGATCCCGATCATCGCCCGCCGCTTCCTCCGAACCGAGCCCGGCGCGCGGGTGATCCACGACATCCGCACCTCGCGCGGCGTGATCGAGGCGCTGCGCGCCGACGGCGCCGAGCCGGTGATCGGCAAGGTGGGCCACGCCTTCGCCAAGGTCCTGCTGCGCGCCTGCGGCGCGGTGTGCGGCGGCGAGCTGGCGGGCCACTACTACTTCCGCGATTTCTGCTGGTGCGACTCGGGCGAGCTGGCCGCGCTGATCGTTCTGGGCGAGTTGGCGGCGGCCCGCCGCCGCGGCGAAACGTTGAGCGGCCTCATCGCCCCCATCCGGCGCTACGCCACGACCGGCGAGGTCAACTTCCGCGTCGAGCGGAAAGACGACGCCATCCGGGCCGTGCGCGCCGCCGCGGAGGCGCACGGCCCGCCGACCACGGTCTACGACTTTGACGGGCTGCGCCTGGAATTCACCGAGTGGTGGGTCAGCGTCCGCCCCTCCAACACCGAGCCTTACCTGCGGCTGATCATCGAGGCGGCGACGCCCGATACGCTCGCCGCCCGCCGCGCGGAGCTGGAGGCGGCGCTCGCGCCGTTTCTGATTTCAAGGAGGCCGGCTCATGGCTGAGACGACCGTCTGGGATGACCTGATTCCGGCGCCGCGCTGCGTCGAGACCCGGGCCGGCGTGTTCGCCGGGAGCGGCGGCGTGATCGCGCTCAGCGGCCCGGTCGCCGAGCTGCTGCCGGCGCTCCAGGCGCTGGAGGCGGACTTCGGTCCGGCCTGGCGCCCGGCGGTCAATCCGCCTGCGGCCGACTTCCAGCGGGCCGCCGTGCGGATCGCGTGTCAGCCCGGCCGGCATCCGGCGCAGGGGTACGCGCTGCAGATCGGCGTCGGCTCGATCACGGTCGACGCCTCCGACGCGGCGGGCCTGTTTTACGCGGCGATGGCGCTGCGCCAGATGCGCCGGTTCGCGGGCGGGGCGCTGCCCGCCTGCCGCATCGCCGACCACCCCGACTTCCCCGTGCGCGGCGTGATGCTCGACATCAGCCGCGACAA
>CAZDLY010000025.1:0-34764 GCA_964506575.1 uncultured Akkermansia sp.
GGCATCTACGCGCAGCCTGACACCCGCCTGCTGTGCGTCTTCGATCATGTCGAAGTCCGGTGGATCGAGATCGGCGGCGGCAAAGGCGCGCTTGAATGCCGCAACCCGACCGCGTTCGACGCCGAGGTGCGGGTGTTGGTCGAGCCATCCACCGCCGCTCGTGAGGTTCTCGGCCAGGCTGCCGTCCTGCGCTGGCCCACGCTAGTGATTCCCGCCGGCCAAACGCGCATCATGGCGGTGGGGACATGAAGCCGCATTTGGCCATCGAAAGCCACCTGCCTGCCGCGTAAGGCACGTGACGCCGACAGATCAATCAACACAAACGGAGATAATGCAATGACGACAGGGTATGTAGCGATCAAGGGGAACGATCAGTGGTCCGGCACAATGGCAGCGGTTACGGCGGCGGCCGCTTCTTCAACGGCGCCCTCGACGATTTCCGGATCCACGCCAGCGCCCTGTCCGCCGACGAGGTGCAGGCGCTGATGAAGGAGTGACGTGGATGAAATGTCGCAACACCCGACACGCATGAGATGAACAGGCGATGAAGCAGACATACGAGGCTCTTGCACCCCCCCGGACGCTGCGCCTGAGTGCTTGCGTCCGGAGGGTTTTGCAAGAACCTCCTTTTTCAAAACCTCAGGTGGTGCGCTGGCCGGTCGCGCGCGCGGCTGTTTTCCGGGCATCGGATACGGCAAAGGCGAAACCATGAAAGGCAAAAGGAACAAGACGAACTCATGAGAACGAAAAATTCGACCATGATGCGCGGATTGACGACAGACGACGAGATCGCCATGGCGTCCGACTGGATCGAACGAGCCGCGGGCACTGAGCCGCCGTTTTCTTTCCGCTGCGACGACAGGCCGTCGGGGGAAATGCTGGCGGGATGGCAGGTCCGGACGGAGGAAAGTAGAAATTCCGCGGGCGATGCCGTGAAAACCGTGACCTATCGCGATCCGGCGTCCGGTCTGGAGTGTGCCCTGGAGTTGACCACGGTTCCAGGCACCTCGGCGGTGGAGTGGCTCGTGCGCTTCCGGAACACCGGGGCTGGGGACAGCCCGATCCTCTCAGAGATCCAGGCCATGGACCTTGTCCGCGCCTGTCCGGCGAAGACGCCGGCGATCCTGCACCATTCGAAGGGAACGTCCGCCGCGATCGATGACTTCGCCCTGCTGCGTGGCGAGATCACCCATTGGACGGCGACGACGCTTCAGTCCTGCGGTTCGCGGGCCTTCCTGCCGTTCTTCAACGTCGAGCTGGGCGGGGAAGGGGTGATCGGCGGGATCGGTTGGATCGGGAATTGGCGCGCGTCCTTCTCCCGCAGCACGGACGGCGCCGTCCGGCTGTGTGCCGGCACAGCCCGAGCGCATTTCCGCCTGCACGCCGGCGAAGAGGTCGCCACGCCGCGCATGCTGCTGATCTTCTGGAAGGGCGATGTGGCGCGAGCGCACAACCTCCTGCGGCGGCACATGGTCGCCCGTCACCTGCCGCGCGTCGGCGGCCAGGTGGTCGAGCCCCCGATCAGTTGCGCCACCTGGGGCGGCATGAAGAGCAAGAACCACCTGTCGCTCATCGAATTCATCCGCAAAAACAAGCTGCGGTTCGATATCTACTGGATGGACGCCGGCTGGTACGGGCCGGACCACGAGACCGAGGAGTTCCAGAACTTTCACACCGAGGACTGGGCCTACCACATCGGTCACTGGCGGGTGAACCGCATGGTGCATCCGGACGGACTGGCGCCGATCGTCGCCGCGGCGTCGGAATCGGGCATGAAGGTGCTGCTCTGGTTCTCGCCCTACCTGGCGGAGGAAAGCGCGCCCATCTTGCGCGAGCACCCGGAATCGCTCTTGTGCGCCTGGGCCTGGGGCGGGGGCGGCATCGGCCAGAACAAGAAAAAGGTCAACCTCTGTTCGCTGAACATCGGAAGCCCGGAGTCGCGTCAATTCCTGGCGGATCAGATCTCCGGGCTCATCCACGAGCACAGGGTTGAATGGTTCCGCGACGATAGCGGCTTGCCACTGCCCCGGGAAGATCAGGATGCGCCGGACCAGCAGGGCATCGGGGAGATCCGCTGCGTGCAAGGCTTCTACGCGTTCTGGGATGATCTGCTGAAGCGTCACGAAGGGCTGCTGATCGACAACTGCGGCGGCGGTGCAACCCGGATCGATCTGGAGACCCTGGGGAGAAGTCTGGTGCTGCATCGCTCGGATTACAACTGCCATCCGGCGGCGGATCCCATCGGGATGCAGGTGGGCACGCACGGTCTTTCGCACTGGGTGCCGCTGGTCGGCGGTGGCGCGCCCGCCAGGCCGGGCGACACCTACAATTTCCGCAGCGCGTGGTGCGGCGGCATTCCCTTCAGCCTGTTCCACGCCTGCGGATTCGACAACGCGCCGATCGCGCCGGCACCGGACTACCCGATCGAATGGCACCGGCGCATGATCGAGGACTACAGCCGCGTGCGTGCCTATTACACGGGCGACTTCTATCCGCTGACCGGCTGTTCCACCTCGGACCGGGAGTGGTTTGCGTACCAGATGGACCGGCCTGACCTTGCGGAGGGCGTCGTGGTCGCCCTGCGCCGGCCGCAGAGCCCGTTCGAGAAGGCCGTGTTCCTCCTGCAGGGGCTGGAGGATGCCGATTACGAAGTGACGGAACTGGACTCCGGCGCCGTCCGCAAGGTGTCCGGAAAGAAGTTGAAGACCAAGGGGCTGACTGTCACGATGAAGAAGCGGCCTGACTCCATGGTGTTGATCTACAGGAAACTCACGGTTCCAAGGACATGAACATGAACCGACACGATGGAACTGACCGACTGAGCCTCGACACGGCCGGGCGCCCGCTTGGTGCCGCCGGTGCCTGGGTTCCGGTGTCCTCGCTGAGTGACGAGTTTGACGGTCCGGCTCTCGATGCCACGAAATGGCACGATCACGACCCCGGCTGGAAAGGTCGGCCGACGGCGTTATTCGATCCGTCCTGCGTCAGGATCGAGGCCGGCGAGCTCCAACTCCTGGCCCGGCCGGCGGACAACCAGCAGACGTTGCCGCCGGGCTTCACCCACCTGAGTGGTTTCGTGAAGGCCAAGCATGAACGGCGGTACGGCTTCTTCGAGATCCGCGCCAAGGTGCTCGACGCCGACCTGGTCAGCGTCTTCTGGCTGTACCAGCATACGCCCGAGGAGTGGACCGAGATTGACATCATCGAATGCCCCGCCGGCGTGCCGGAATTCCGCCGTGTGCTGCCCACCAATGTGCACCGGTTCCATGCCCCCGGCTACCGGCCGGAGCCGGGCAAGAATCTGTACGATTCATTCGGCTGGACGGCCCCTTTTGACCTCGCCGCCGACTACCACGTCTACGGCCTGGAGTGGAGCGAACGCCTCATCCGCTGGTACGTGGATGGCCGGATGATTCGGGAGCGGGCCAACGAATATTGGCATCAACCGCTCCACATCTGCCTGAATATCGAGGCCAACCCCCACTTCAAAGCCCTGGCAACAAACGGGCCGTTTCCGGGCATCTACCACATCGACTACATACGTACTTGGGAACCAGCTCCGTTACCGGAGCGCCGGAAGCCAGTTCTCGAGAGGTCACTATCATGAAAACAATTCCCATCAATGCGGCGGAAGCGATCATTGCGCCTCTGTTTGACTACACCCTTTCCGGTCACGCGGAGTTCCGGCTGCTCGAGGACGGGCGGCAGGACGGGGTGTGGTCCCAGGCTTGGGACGCCTGCAACATCCGCAGCGACGCGCCGCGCTTCACGCTGGTGTGGCAGGGCGAATGCGCGTTCACGGGCTACGACGCGATGCGTTTCTTTATCACCCTCGCCCCCGACCTGCGGCTGTCCGGCTCCGCGGTGGTGGACGGCACGCGCCACGTCCTGTTCACCGACGTCGCGGGGGCGACCGCGCCGCAGGAGCCGACCAGCGGTCCGCTGTGTTCGCCGGAGGCTCCGGCGGTCCTGCAGGAGATCCGGCTCGACTTCGCCGCCAGCCTGCCGCGGACCAGCCATGTGTGCCTGCGCTGGATCAGCCTGGTCAACCGCGCAAACGAGCCGCTGATCGAGCAGGCCCTGCCGCGCTACACCCCCGATTGGCCGGGACTCCTCGTTGCCGCGCCCGCGACAACCGAGGTCGAGGACTCGCTGTTCGCCGGCGCCGCGGAACTGCGGGAGATCAAGGCGCGCAGTCGCGAGCCGCGCTTCCGGCCGTTGCTCGCCGCGCTCCAGTCCGCCGCGGCGCAATGGGAAGGTGCTGCCCCGGAAGGCTGGGTCCGCGAGTTCATTCCTTGCGAGGAAGGTCTGTACCGCTTCGTCCGGGTCCGTGACCGCGGTCGCCCGCCGTTCGACGATGCCATGACGACCCTGGCCGTGGCCGGGTTCCTGTGCGACCGTCCCGACTGGTCGAAGCTTGCCGCCCGCATGGTGCTGGCCGCGGCGCACATGCACTGGTTCGAGGGGCCGCAGAGCTGCTTCCCCGGCTCGAGCTGGCATCATGGCTGCTACATGGAAGACCATTACGGCAGCGCCGTGGCGGTCACGCTGCCCTCCGTCGCCGGCTGGCTGACGCCGACCGGGACCGCCCGCGTGCTCGATGCGCTCGAAACCGCCTGGGCCGTCGTCAATGAGAAGGCCGCGGAACCCGGCTATCGCTGGTACATGAACCAGGGCCTGGTCGCCAATCGCGGCCGCCTGCTCCAGGCCGCCTGCCTGGCCCGGTACGGCCGCGGCGAGCGCTACCGCGACGCGGTCGAGCAGAGCTACCGCGACCACTGCACCATGCTCAACCATTATCTCAACGCCGAAGGTCACTGCTTCGAAGGCCCCCACTATTTCATGTACTCCTTCAACGCGGCCGTGTCCCTGTGGTGTGCCTACGCGCATGTTCGCAACCGTCCGGTCCGTGACATCGTGCCGGACCTGTTCAAGAAGACCCCGGGCTATGTGGAGGCGGTCTTCTCCAGCACGTCCGAGCACGGTTGCGTCATCCCGCTCAGCATCACGGTCGGCCACCCCTTCTCGCCGCTCTTGCTCGCGTTTCTCGCCGAAGTCTGCGACTGGGAAAAAGGGCGCGGGTACCTGCATCGCCGGCTGGCCGCGGAGTCCGCCGGTGCGGCGCCGGGCCGGGAAGCGGCCGGCCTGGAGGGGCTCCCGGCGTTCCTGATGCTGGCGCTCCTGGCCACGCCGCCGGAGCCGGTCGCGACCGCGGCGCCCGGGCTCGGCCGCTGTCTCCGGTCCGGCCTGCTGTCCTACGAATTCCCGGCCCCGGCCCGGGGCAAGCTCTGGTTCTGCTGCGAGCGGCCCTCGTCCGGCCACACGCACAACGACCGGGGCTCGGTCATTCTCGAAGCCAACGGCGTGCCGCTGCTCCTCGACCCCGGCCACCCCAACTACGCCAATCCCATGGGCACGTTCATGATGGAGGCGGCCTGGCACAACCTGGCCTTTCCCGAAGGCGAGGCCATGGCGAGCCGCTACCCCACGTCGCCTCCCGATTTGGAAACGCCGCTGCCGCGCGTGCTCGATCGCGCGGAAGCCACGGCGCAGGGCGTGCGCTTCGGCGCCGATCTGAAGCCGTTGTACGTTCAGGCGGTGCGCCTGGCCCGGCGCGATGGCGTACTCGTGCTCCGCAGCGCCACCGCGGGTGACCTGCAGTTGCGCGACCGCTGGGAACTCACCGAACCGCGCCGGCTGCGGGTCACCTTCCAGAGCTACGCGCCGTGGACCATCACCGGCAACTCGGCGACGGCCACGTTCGCCGGTACGCGGATCGCGATAACGTTTACGTTTGGCGCTGGCACGCCCGTGGAACTGCTTCACGACCCGGACCGCGTCGATGCCACCATGAAACCCGTATTCGCGCTGATCGTCCGCAGCGCACCCACGCTCACGTTTGACCTGATCACATCGATCCACTTCACGCACAACCCCAATCCTCCCTCATGAATGACAGCCACTCATCCCCCAGAAAAACCGGTCTGCTCACCCACCGCCGGTTTTATCTCCTGGTTGCACCAGTGGCAGTTTTGCTGCTGACGGTCGCTCCTGCTGTCGGCCAGACGGTAACCGGAACCATCTCCGCCAACCCGTGGACGGGTGTGATCATCCCCGTCGGCCAGACGTCCGGCACAACGACCGTGACCTTCTCCGCGCCGGGTGCCGATTTCGCATGGCCCTTACGGGTTTCCTCGCACAGCGCCAGCCGGTCGCTGGGCGGACAGCCGTTGCCGCACCAACGATAGGCGGCCATGTGATCCGGAGACTTTATAACATATTGTACTGCAACAGTATACAACTACTTCAAGAATAAATATGGGGGGATAGACAAACGCCTCGGAATGTGCGACCATTTCCCCGTTCGTTGTGGGCGCGGTATGCTGCCGCGCAGCAAACGATGGGACGTCGGTTGGAGAGTCAGGCGAGTCCACGCTGGGCGACGCGGCTCTTCAACTTACAGAACGCCCCGCGACGCAAGCCGTCAGGCGCTGCGTCCGAGGGGTTTGCAAGAGCCTCATGAATGTAAACGGCAAGCCTTACCGCAGCATCTGGATCAACGCGAATGATCCCGCCGCCGTGCAGGTGATCGACCAGCGCAGACTTCCCCATGCGTTTGCCGTCGTGGAGTTGCGCACGGTGGAGGAGGTCCGGCGGGCGATTCTCGACATGACCGTCCGCGGTGCGGGCCTGATCGGGGCGACGGCTGCGTACGGCATGTATATCGCCGCGCGCACCTCGCCGGAACACGGCGTCCGGGCGTTCATCGAAACGGCTGCGAAGGGGTTGGTGGCCACCCGCCCGACGGCGGCCAACCTGGCCTGGGCGGTGAACCGGCAGCTTGCCGCGATCCGCACGTGTTCGGCGCGCGACGCGATGATTGCCACCGCCCTCGAGACCGCGACCGCCATCGCCGACGAAGATGCGGCGTCCTGCCGCCGCATCGGTGAACACGGCCGCGCGATCATCGCGGAGATCGCCCGGAGGAAGCGGGGCGGGCCGGTTCACATCCTGACGCACTGCAACGCGGGCTGGCTCGCCTTCGTGGATTATGGTTCGGCCACGGCGCCGATCTACGCCGCTCACGATGCGGGCGTCGGCGTTCATGTCTGGGTCGATGAAACGCGCCCCCGCAATCAGGGCGCGGGCCTGACGGCGTGGGAATTGGGTCAGCACGGCGTGCCTCACGACCTGATCACGGACAACGCGGGCGGCCACCTCATGCAGCACGGACTGGTTGATCTGGTGATCACGGGCGCCGACCGGGTGTGCCGCAACGGCGATGCGGCGAACAAGATCGGCACCTATCTCAAGGCGCTCGCCGCCCGTGACAACCAGATTCCCTTCTACGTGGCCCTGCCCTCCTCGACCTTTGATGGTGAGCGGGTGGACGGCGTGAAGACGATCCCGATCGAAGAGCGCAGCGCCGACGAGGTGCGGTGCGTGACCGGCCAGGCGGCCGACGGAAGCATTCAGACCGTGCAGATCTGTCCGGATTCGACCCCGGCACGAAACTGGGGTTTCGATGTCACGCCGGCCCGGCTGATCACGCGCCTCATCTGCGAACGGGGCGTCTGCGAGGCCACAGAAGCGGGCATTCTCGGCCTCTTCCCCGAGATGAAAACGAACAACCCACAAGCCACACGGGGCATCCCATGAGCATTGGCATCATCGGCGGATCCGGTCTGGACAATCCGGATTTCTTCACAACCCCCCGCGACGAGGCGGTCGTCACCCCCTATGGGGAGCCCTCCTCTCCGCTGAAGCACGGAAAGATCGGCGGCGTCGATGTCGTGCTGCTGGCCCGTCACGGCCGCGGGCACACCCTTCCGCCGACGCAGGTGAATTACCGCGCCAATATTCACGCGCTCAAGATGGCGGGCTGCACGCACATTGTGGCGACCACCGCCGTGGGTTCGCTGCGCGAAGAGATCCGCCGGGGCGATCTGGTGATTCTGGACCAGTTCATCGATTTCACCCGGCGGCGGCATCTGACCTTCCACGACGCCTTCGAGCCGCAGGCCCCGGTGCATGCGCCGATGGCCGATCCGTTCAACGGCGCCTTGCGCGCCCTCCTGATCGCGGCCTGCGAGCGGTTGGGCTACGCGCATCACCCCCGGGGAACCGTGGTCACGATCGAGGGGCCCCGCTTCTCCACGCGCGCCGAGTCGCGCATGTTCCGCCTCTGGGGCGCCGACGTGATCAACATGTCCGTCGCGGTCGAGGCGGGTCTGGCCAACGAGGCGCGCATCCCCTACGCGGCGGTGGCGATGAGCACGGACTACGACTGCTGGAAAGAGGATGAAGAGCCGGTGAGCTGGGATGCGATCGCCGCGGTGTTCAGGCAGAACGCCGAGAAGGTGGCCCGGCTCTTGATTCAGGTGATTCCCCAGGTGACGGGACCCGGCGGGGCGGCGCGATGACACGCGGCGAACGGATGGATCGCTTCAACGGGTTTCATGAAAGCAACAACTTGCCACAACAACCGCTTCTTTAGTAAACTAATGGTTCAATCCGGAAATTGGAGAACTCCTTATGAGCAAGCTGATGACCCGCCACGTGTACACCTCGGAGTCTGTTTCTGAAGGCCACCCCGACAAGGTCTGCGACCAGATTTCGGATGCGATTCTGGACGCCTGTCTGGCCCGCGACCCGCGCGCGCATGTGGCGTGCGAGACGCTGGTGACCTCCAACCTGACCGTCAATGCCGGCGAGATCACCTGTCAGAAGTGGGAGACGGTGAACCCCGAGCAGATCGCCCGCGCGGTCGTCAGGGACATCGGGTATGTCAAGCCGAACCTCGGTTATTCCTACGACACCTTCAACTACCTGTGCGGCCTTCACGCGCAGTCGGCCGACATCAACCGGGGCGTTTCCCGCGAGCGGCCCGAAGACCAGGGCGCCGGCGACCAGGGGATGATGTTCGGCTACGCCTCCCGCGCGACCCCCGAGCTGATGCCGGCTCCGATCATCCTGTCGCACCGGCTGCTGGAACGGTGCGCCGCCCTCCGCAAATCGGGCGAGATCACCTACCTCGAACCCGACTCCAAAGCCCAGGTCTCCGTGCTTCACGAGAATGGCAATCCGATCGCGATCACCACCGTGGTCATCTCGCACCAGACCGCCGACGTGCCGCTGAAGCGCATTCAGAAGGACCTCAAGGAGGTCGCGATCGAGGTGCTTCGTCCGAGCGGACTGCTGACCAACAAGACCGAGTGGTACATCAATCCCACCGGCCGCTTCGTCATTGGCGGGCCGCAGGGCGATTCCGGCGTCACCGGCCGCAAGATCATCGTGGACACCTACGGCGGCGTCGGGTCGCACGGCGGCGGCGCCTTCTCGGGCAAGGACCCCTCCAAGGTCGACCGTTCGGCGGCCTACTACGCCCGCTATGCGGCGAAGAACATCGTCGCCGCCGGTCTGGCCGAGAAGTGCGAGATTCAGGTGGCCTACGCCATCGGCGTGGCCAAGCCCCTCTCGATCAACATCTCGACCTACGGCACGGCGACCGTGGACGAGGCGATCATCGCCCGGGTGCTGGCCGCCGGGGAAATCTTCGATTTCCGCCCCGCCGCGTTGATCCGGGACCTCGGCCTGACCGCGCCCAAGGGCTGGAGTTACCGTCAGACCGCCAGCTACGGCCACTTCGGCCGCAGGCAGTTCCCCTGGGAGCGGACCGACCGTGTGGACGTCCTCCGCGAGGCGTGCGGGCTGGCCCGCAAAACCAAAAAACGCTAGGCCGCGCAACGACCGTCAACCGCACCACGAAACTGTGAAAGGTTCATCCATGCTCCCCTACAAGATCCGAGACATCGCCCTCGCCGACTGGGGCCGCCGCGCCATTGAGATCGCCGAGAAGGAGATGCCCGGCCTGATGACCACGCGCGCCGCGTACGGTGCGCGCAAGCCCCTCGCCGGGGCTCGCATCATGGGCAGCCTGCACATGACCGTCGAAACCGCCGTCCTGATCGAGACGCTCGCGGCGTTGGGTGCGGATGTCCGCTGGGCCTCCTGCAACATCTTTTCGACCCAGGATCACGCCGCCGCGGCCATCGCCGCGCGGGGCATCCCCGTCTTCGCCTGGAAGGGCGAGACGCTGGAGGAATACTGGTGGTGCACCAAGGCGGCGCTCACGTGGCCCGACGGCGGCGGCCCGGACCTGATCGTGGATGACGGCGGCGATGCCACCCTGTTCATCCACCGGGGCTATGAGGCGATGACCCGTCCGGAGGTAATCAACGAGCCGACGGCCGTCGAAGAACTCGCCATCATCAACGCGCTGATCAAGCAGGTGCTCCGGGAGGAACCGGCCTTCTTCAGGAATGCCGTCAAACGCTGGAAGGGCGTCTCCGAGGAGACCACCACCGGCGTTCACCGGCTCTACCAGATGCAGCAGGCGGGCAAGCTCCTCGTCCCGGCGATCAACGTCAATGATTCGGTGACCAAGTCCAAGTTTGACAACATCTACGGCTGCCGCGAGTCGCTCGTCGACGGCATCAAACGGGCGATGGACGTGATGATCTCCGGCAAGGTCGCCATGGTGTGCGGCTACGGTGATGTGGGCAAGGGATCCGCCGAATCGCTCCGCGGCCAGCACGCCCAGGTCTGGGTCTCGGAGATCGACCCCATCTGCGCCCTTCAGGCCTGCATGGCGGGTTTGAAGGTCACCACCGTCGAGGAGGCCCTCCCGGCGGCGCACATCTATGTGACCACCACGGGCAATTGCGACATCCTCACCGCCGAGCACATGTCAAAAATGCGCGATCAGGCGATTGTCTGCAACATCGGCCATTTTGACAACGAGATTCAAGTCGCCCGACTCAAGGTGTGGCCGGGCGTGAAATGCGTCAACATCAAGCCCCAGGTCGACAAGTACGTCTTTCCCGATGGTCACTGCATCTACCTGCTGGCCGAAGGACGCCTGGTCAACCTCGGTTGCGCCACCGGCCACCCGTCGTTCGTGATGTCCAGCTCGTTCACCAACCAGACCCTCGCCCAGATCTCCCTGTGGACCGAGAAGCACGCGATTGGCGTCTCGCGGCTGCCGAAGAAGCTCGACGAGGAGGTGGCGCGGATGCATCTCGACCACCTCGGCGCGAAACTCACGACCCTCACGCCGCAGCAGGCCGATTACATCGGCGTTCCGGTTGACGGCCCCTACAAGCCCGAGCACTACCGGTACTGATCCGCATGCCCATGCGTTATGCGTAAACACCGTCTGTTCTTGTCGCCCCCGTGCGTCGGCCCCGACGAACGCGCGTGTGTGGCGGCGGCGTTCGACAGCAATTACATTGCGCCGTGCGGACCGCAGGTTGATGCGTTCGAGCGGGCCATGGCGGAACGGACGGGCATTCCCCACACGCTGGCGCTGTCCAGCGCCACGGCGGCGCTTCACCTGCTTTACCGCGAACTCGGCGCCGGGCCGGATGGCGCGGTTGTGGCGCCGACGCTGACGTTTGTGGCGAGTGTCGCGCCCGCCGTGCAGATGGGCGCCGAGGCGGTCCTGGTGGATTCGAACGCGGCGACCTGGACGCTCGACCCGGATCTCACCGACGACGCGCTGCAGACGCTGGGGCGCGAGGGGCGGCGCGTGGCGGCGGTCGTGGCGGTCGATCTGTATGGACAGTGTTGCGACTACGACGCCCTGGAGGCGGTCTGCGCGCGCCACGGCGTGCCGCTGATCGTCGATGCGGCCGAAGCCCTGGGCGCGACCTATCGCGGCCGCGCCGCCGGGTCGGCGGGCGTCGCCGCCGTCTATTCGTTCAACGGCAACAAGATCATCACGACCTCGGGCGGCGGGTTGCTGGCCTCGGCCGATGCGGCTCTGGTGGCGCGCGCGCGCCACCTGTCGCAGCAGGCCCGCGAGGATGAGGCGTGGTACGAGCATCGGACGCTGGGCTACAATTACCGGATGAGCAATCTGGTGGCCGCAGTCGGGGTCGGGCAGTTGCGCCGACTTGACGACATCCTCGGCCGGCGGCGGCAGATTTTTGAATGGTATCGCGAGCGGTTGGCCGATCTGCCGCAGATCCGGTTCATGCCCGAGGCGGCTTATGGAGCCGCCAGCCGCTGGCTGACCGTGGTTTGCTTTGACGGCGATTCGGAATCGGACCGGTCCGGCCGGCCGGGTGCAACCAGCCAGCGGATCCGCCTCGCGCTGGAGTCTGAGAACATCGAGGCCCGGCCGGTCTGGAAGCCGATGCATCTGCAACCGGTATTCCGCGGCGCGCGCGTCTTTGGCGGCGGCACCGCCGAGCGCCTGTTCCGCTGCGGGCTGTGCCTCCCCTCCGGAACGGCAATGACCGGACCGGACTGCGACGAGGTCTGCGCGGTCATCCGGCGCGAACTGGGCGCTTAATGATCGAGGATCACGATCGTCGGCAGGCCGAGCACGCCGAAGGCGTCCACCATCCCCTGGGCGGGTTCCTCGGTCGGACGCTCGGCCTGCACGCGTATCAGGTGGTAGCCTCGCAGTCGTTTGGCCACGGCGGGATCGCGGAAGGTCCGGCGTTCCATGACGTGGCAGTTCTTGCACCAGGTCGCCCAGAAGTCGACCATCAGCGGCTTGCCCTCCGCGCGCGCCGCCGCAACTTCACGGGCCCACGCGACCGGGTCACCCGCCGTGATCGAGTCGGCGGGCGGGCGGGGGCGGAACCCCTGCCAGGCGATCCAGCCGTAATAGACCGCCAGACCCAGCACGAACACGCCCAGCGCCCGTTTGAGCGTCTCCATCCACCGGCCCGGCTTGGGCAGGCAGGAGAGGCCCATCCCCGCGAACGGCCACGGCAGCGCCATGCCAATGCCCAGGCCCAGCGGCAGCAGCGCGCCCGCCCGGACGCCCTGGGCGACCAGCGATGCGCTCAGGATGAGCACCGCCACCACCACCGGCGCCACGCAGGCCCCGGCCAGCAGCGCCGAGAAGCCGCCCGCGCCCGCGGCTGCGGCAAACCCGCCGCGGCTGCCGGCTGCCGCCGAACGCTGAAGCCGCGAGAAATCGACCGTCAGCACGTCAAACAGCGCCAGCGCCAGCAGCACAAACACGCCGGCCACGACGCCATTGAAGACCGGCGACCCCTGCAGGGCGCCGAAGACCCCGCCGGCCAGCACGGCAATCACGCCCATGACGCCGTAGACCACCGCAATGCCGATGCCGTAGGCGAGGCCGAGCCACAAACCGCGCCGGCCGCCCGACGCCGCGCCGATAATCCCCAGATTCACCGGAATCATCGGCAGCACGCAGGGGGTGAGATTCAGCAGGAGTCCGCCGATCAGAACCATGACGAACGTCCAGAGGACCCCGTGTTGCTTGAGAAACGCCCCCGGATCGTGTGCGAAGGCCCGCAATCCCGATCCCTTGTCTGTCTGAACGCCCTCCAGGGCATCCAGTTCAGCAAGAAACTCCGACGGCGTCAGATAGCCGGTGACCCGTCCCCGTTCGCGCAACCCCTCCAGCCAGCCGCTCTCGGCCGCCACCGCCGGCGCGGGCGGCGCCACCGCCATCGAATCGGCCTGTCCCCAGCCCCACAACGCGAACACACTCACCGCCAAGACGAGAAGCCGTTTCATTGGCAAGACCCCTTTGCAGTCTCCAGTTGGGGCCAGTGTAGAGCGGGGACGGATCGGCTGGCAAGCATCTTTCATATTTCCTCTCCAGACGTCACGCCTCACGTTTCGGAGTTGGACGACGATACCGTGCAGGTGCTGGATCGGCTGTCTTTCTGACTTCCTGCAACACGATTGGCAGGCACTTCGCGAAGCGGGGGAAGTCGCCGTCCGTGGTGAATACAGTCAGATCGTGCCGCACGGCCACAGCACAGATGAGGAAGTCGGTGTTGGATCCCTGAATCCCCTTGGATCGGCAGAGGTTGTAGAACTTCGCCGCTGTCACGTAGTCCTCGGCAGCCAACGGCAGGTCAACGAAGGCGGCGAGGTGCGTTTGCAGACGATCAAAAAGTGCCTGGTCCCGAACTCCGGACAGGATCTCCTGACGAATGGGGCCGATGATCTCGACGACATGGGCCGCGATTAACCGCCGCAGTTCCGCGGCCTCGGGATTCTGGGCGTGTTCGCTTCGCCGCAGGGCCAGAGACCAGATACTTGTGTCAACCAAGACTCTCATGCCCTTGCCCGCTGTCGCTTGTAGTCGTACCCCGGGTCGAAATCGACTTTCTCGAAGAGGTCCAGGATGCGTTCCTGTCGCAGATGGCGGATGTAGTCGGTCAGCGCCTGTGTGACCGCCGCCTTCTTGGTACGGTGGTTCCCAAGCGCAGCAGCTTCCGCGATCAGCCGGTCATCGAGTTGAAGATTCGTAGCCATTGTGCACCTCCACACATACAGTCACACATTCTGATGTGTTGTGTCAATGCCTTTATTTGCAGCAATTCCAATTTTGAAAAAACGCAGTACATGGCGAAAATGCGGCGACAAAATAAAAGAGCAACCGACCGAATGGAAGACCGGCCTCCCTTTCGGTCCGCCACCCGGTAACAAAAAAATCGGGGGCAGTCCGTGTGCTACACCCCCCCGCTTGCGAGTCCGCCGGGGGTGGATCGTCTGTGACTCCCGATGGTCCGTGGCGGGGTCGAGGCGGGCAGGAATCGGGGTCGAGGCGGCGCCAGGCGGACGGGAATCCGACTCGAAAGCCGACGATCCAACGCTTGAGGGGGCCAGCGGAGTGTCGAATCTTCCTGCGGTGAACAGCGGCGACGCCCGTGTGGATGTCCGACATTGCCCCGGTGCGCCCCGGCCGACTCCCGCCGCCCCATTGCTGCCCGCCGCCCCCATTGCTGACCGAAGGCAGCGGCCCCGCCTGCGAGGAAGGGCAGCATTCATTTTTCCGTCCGAGTTGACCGAATACGGTGACTGCTATATCGGAAGTGTGCCCATGGGCGACAAACCGAAAGAGCCGGTCAGGAATAGGCGGTGCGGTTTGGGTGCGGTGGTTATCGTGCGTCACGGCCCCTGAAAAGTCCACGTGCCGCCGGTGAACGTTCTGGCTGGCATCACGGCCTATGGTTAGGGTACGATGGAAACGAGCAAAGCCGGATGATTACAGTTGCCGAGGATTGATGATAATCAAGGGTATGATTACAATATGATTATCATTCAAGCGGCTAATGAGTGATTTCGAGTGCTAACGTGAAAAAGGGCTTGAAACAGGCGTGAAGGCTAAAAAACAATAAAACCCCAGTAAAAACGGGGTTTTATTGATGGTGGTGGGACTAGGATTCGAACCTAGGAAGGCGTAAGCCAGCAGATTTACAGTCTGCCCCGGTTGGCCACTTCGGTATCCCACCGCAGGGAAAGCGCGCATATGATGGCAAAGCGGGCGGATGGTGTCAACACTAAGAAAGGGAGCGGCTTGAATAAACGGCTCCGGGGGTATCGCTGCGATGTGCTGGTGGTCACGCCGCCCCTGGTGCAGATGAATGCGCCATATCCCGCCGCGGCGTGTCTGTGCGGACACCTCGCGCGCACCGGGCTCGTTGCTGCGCAGGCCGATCTGTCGCTGGCGCTTGCGCTGCGCGTGTTCTCTCCGGAGGGTTTGAGCCGGGTGACGGCGGCGATCCGGGCGCGCCGGCTGCGCCAGCCGACCGCCGCGGTCTCGCACCTGCTGCGGCACGCGGCCGAGTATCACGCGACCATCGGACCGGTCATCCGGTTTCTGCAGGGCCGCGACGGCACCCTGGCCAGCCGGATCGCGAGCCGCCACCTGCTCCCCGAAGGGCCCCGCTTTGCCATCCTGGATGCGGCCGTCGCCTCTGCGCCGGCGGCGCGGGATGACGCCGCCAAATATCTGGCCGGGCTTTATCTGGATGATCTCGCCGATGCGATCCGCGACGGCCTCGACCCGTGGTTCGGGTTCGCCCGCTATGCGGATCATCTCGCCCGTTCACGGCCAACCTTTGATCCCCTGGTCCGGGCTGTGGCGGACGACGCCTCGCTGATCGGCGGGATGATCGACACGCTCGCCGGGGAGGCGCTCGCACGCCACCAGCCGCGCGTGGTCGCGATTACGGCGCCCTTTCCCGGCACCGTCTACGGCGCGTTCCGGATCGCGCGGCACATCCGGCGCGTCTCCCCGGACGTCACGCTGGCGCTGGGCGGCGGCTTTGTCAACACTGAGCTTCGGGAACTGGATGATCCGCGCGTGTTTGATTTCTTCGATTACGTGTGTCTTGACGATGGCGAGGTGCCGTTGGAACGGATCGCGCGGGGCGGCGGGTTGGTGCGGACCTTTGCGCGGCGCGGCGGGCGGGTCGTGTACGTGGCCGGAGCCGACAGCCGCCGATGTGCGGCGCCGGGATGCCCGGATTACGCGGGGGTCGATTTCGGCGCGTATCCGGCCGTGGTCGAGTCGCCCAACCCGATGCACCGGATCTGGAGCGACGGCGCGTGGATCAAGCTGCCGCTGACGCACGGCTGCTATTGGCACCGGTGCCGGTTCTGCGATCTGGCGCTGGAGGGGATCGGCCGCTACGCGCAGCCCCGCCCGGCGGCGGTCGTCGACCATCTGGAACGGCTGTGCGAAACGACCGGGCGTTCGGGTTTCCACTTTACCGACGAGGCGCTGCCGCCTGCGTTGCTGGGGCGGATCGCCGATGAGATCCTGCGGCGCGGCCTGGCCGTGAGCTGGTGGGGCAACGTCCGTTATGAGCCGGCTTTCACGCCGGAACTGGCGGCGCGTCTGGCCGCCGCAGGCTGCGTGGCGGTGACCGGCGGCCTGGAATGCGCCGAGGCGCGGCTGCTGGCGCTGATGGACAAGGGCATCACGCTGGAGGGGGCGGCCCGCGCCTGCGGCGCGTGCGCGGCGGCCGGCATCCTGACGCACGCCTACCTGATGTACGGCTTTCCGACGCAGACCGCGCGCGAAACGGTCGATGCGCTCGACTACGTCCGGCAGTTGTTCGCCGCCGGCGTTTTACAGTCGGCCTACTGGCACCGGTTTGCGCTGACGGTGCACAGTCCGCTGGCCGCGGACGCGGCCCGGTATGGGCTGCAGGTGAGCGAGACGCGTCCGCAGCCGGGCCGGGTTTTTGCGCGAAACGAGTTGGCCTTCGACGAACCTGGCGCGCCCGATCATGCGGCGCTGGGGGCGGGATTGCGCCGGGCGATTTATAACTACATGCTGGGCATAGGATTCGACACGCCGGTCGCCAGCTGGTTCGACATCCGCGTGCCGTACCCGAAGCTGCGCAAGCGACTGGTGCGGGACGCGCTCGCCCGCACGATTACGACAGCGAAGTGATCGGTTTGTGCAAGCGGAGGGTTCAGGGTTCAGGGTTCGGTCGGGCCACCGGCCTGCGGCCGAATGGGAAACAGGAATAAGACATCATGATCGTCCTCGTCCTCGAATCGTGAAATCGAGGACGACGACGAGGACGAGGACGAGGGGCGCGCCGTCTCGGCGGGCTAAGCAAGAAGATGGTCTATTTCATTTTCCGCTTCCCGCCGGCCAGGCCAGGTCGAGCCAGCCGATGGCGGCGTTCGTGCCGCCATCGGATCGCATAGCGTGGAGCACCTCCCGGGTCTGACCGCCCGCGGGGCTTTCGGCCAGGGCGTGCACGATCTGGCCGGCCGGATCCAGCTCCACCCAGACGCGCATCCGGCCCGCCGCCGCGGGAAGGCTGGCGCGGGTGACCATCGAGGTAAATCCCGCCCGCTGCAGGGCGGGGGAGACATGCAGCGACAGGACGTTCGGCACGGGAGGGGGCGCGGACCCGGCGGGCGGCGCGAGGGTTCGTTCGGGGAAATCGGGCAAGCGCGCGGTCAGGTCCAGTTTGACGGGCCGCCACGGTTCGGGGGCGCTGCCAGGCAGGAGGGTCAGGGGTGTGAGGATGCGATCCGGGGGGGCTTCGCGCGCCTCCAGACCGTCGCTGCCCTTGCGGCCGAAGCCCAGTCCGGCGGGGCGCGCGATGATGTCGGCCTTGAGGTAGAGCGCCTGGGCGTCGGCGCCGATCAGGACATAGGCGGCGCCCGGCTCGGGCAGCCCTGGCGCGGGCGGCGCGCGGCGATGCACGGCATGCGAACCGGCGACACCCCACAGCAGGGTCATGATCCCCAGGATCGCCGCCGCCGGCCACCAGAATATCAGCCGCCGGCGGTCCGGACGCGGCCGCCAGTTCTCGCCGGTTGTCGGACTGTTGTCTGCCATGTCACACACCGATCCGTAAAGACTGAATCAATCCGGTTTCACACCCACATTGACCCGCTGCACCCCGGCGGCGCGGGCCAGGTTGACCGTCGCCATCACGTCGCCATGCGGCACCTGGCGGTCGGCGAGGAGCAGCAACTCGCGACGCGCGGTGTGGGAGAGCAGGGTGCGCATCGCGGCGCCCAGGCGCTGCACCTGCTGGATGTCGGCGAGGCTGTAACGCTCGTCATCAAAGAACACGAGCGTCTCCGATTGCTGGGCGGTCCGGCTGACGGGGATGAGCACGGCGGTGAGGCTTTCGTACAGCCCCTCCTGGAAAGGCGCGGGAGGCAGCTCAAAGACCACGCCCGGCCGCAGGGTCAGGCGCGTGCCGACCCAGATGAACAGGGCGGAGACGAGCAGCGCATCGATCCACGGCACGGCCGCCAGGAACGACTGGCCGATCCGCGATTTCGGGCGGTATTTGTCGCGCAGCGTCTGCGCCCGCCACATATCCCACGCACCGGAGCGTCCGATCATGGTTCACGCCTCCTTCCGGGCTACCGGCGCGGGGGCGTCGCCGGGAGCGGTGAGGAAAGCGACAATCTCCGTCGCGGCAGCTTCCATGTCGAGCGTGATGCGGTCGATGCGGTCGACGAGCAGGTGGTACATCGCGTAGCCGGGCGCGGCGACCAGCAGGCCGGCGGCGGTGGTGATGAGGGCCTGCAGCAGGCCCTGGGTCACCTGCGAGGCGTCGACCAGCGGCACCTGCTTGTGCATCGCCAGGACCGTCTCGATGATGCCGAGGATCGTGCCGAGCAAGCCGAGCAGGGGGGCGGTGTAGGTGATGGTCGCCACCGTGCCGATGCGGCGTTCGAGCCGGCTGAGTTCCGCGCGGCCCGTGCCGTCGACGGCCTCGCGGATCGCGTGCCGCGACGCATGGCGGTGCTGGATCGCGGTGCGCACCAGCGCGGCCACGGGCCCCGGGGTGTCTTCGCAGATGGCGATCGCCTCGCCGTCGTTGCCCCGGCCCAGGATCGTGCGGATCCCCTTCAGAAAGTCCGGATAGTCGATCGCGGCGCGGCGCATGTGCAGCAGGCGTTCGAAAAACACCAGCGCCTGGCCCGCGCCCAGCGCGAGGATCACCCACAGCACCACTCCGCCGTCTCTCAAAATATCATGCATCGCGCCCCTCCCATCCGGCCGTCAAGGCCGCGCCCGTTCCAACCGTTCCAGGCGCTGGCGCGCCTCGGCCTGACCCGGCAGGTCGGTGTCGGCCACTCGTCGCAGCACCCGCGCCGCGGCGGCGGTCTTGCCCGTCTGGATCAGGAGATCGGCCGCATTAAAGGCCGCCAGCGTGAACCAGACCGCCGATTCGTCGTCGATCCGTCCTTTGGCGCGGTCGTCCAGAAACGGGGCGACGACGCGGGCGTAGTAATGATCGATCGCCTCGCTGGCGCGGTTGAGCTTCTCCAGGCATCGCCCGATCTTGTACTCGGCCTGGAGGGCCATGGACGGCGTGACGTCGCGCCGGCCCAGCATTTCCCGGTAGGAGTCCATCGCCTCCTGGAAACGTTTGGGGTCATCGCCACCCATCAGCAGGTAGCTGTCGCCCTTCCGCCCCCAGGCCGGGGTGCCCCAGTCGCTTTCCGGGTAGCGGGTGATCACTTCGTTGAACAGCAGCACCGCCTCGTCGAAACGCCTCAATTCGCACAGGGCGTCGGCCTGCACAAAGCGGGCTTCGGCCAGCCGCGGGCTCGCCGGATAGGTTTTCCACAACCGGCCCATCAGTTCGACGGTCTGGGCCAGATCGTCGAGGCGGAAGGCCGTCCGGCCGGCCCACAGCAGGGCGAAGTCGGCCCATGGCCCCTCGGGCCAGCGCTCGACGTACAGAAGGAACCGTTTGCGGGCGTTCTCGAACCGGCCGTGATTGAAGTCGTATTTGGCGAGCCAGAGGATCAGGTCGGGGAGGCGCGGAGCCTCCGGGAACTTGTCCAGAAAAGACTCGCCCGCACGGTAGGACTCGTCGTCGCGCTTGAGGCTGTACAGGCTCATGACCTGCCAGTAGTGCGCCTCGCCCCGGGCGTCGGGCAGGGCGGTCGCGTCCGTGAAATCCCGTAGCGCCGCCTCGAAGCGGTAAGCGCGGAAGTTGGCTATGCCCCGCCCGATGAGCGCCTCGCTGCGCACCGCCGGATTGGTCGTCACGGCGAGCACCGCGCCGTAGGTCGCCACGGCGGCCTCCACCGCGGTGCGCGCGGAGAGCAGCGTCGCCAGGCGCAGCAGGGCCTGCTCGGCCAGCGGTGCGCCGGCGTAGCGCTCCGCCGTCTGCCGGTACGCGCCTTCGGCGGCGGCGAGATCCCCGTCGCGTTCGAGGGCATCGGCCGACTGGAAGAGCGCGCGGGGCGCGAGCGCATGCTCCCCGTAGAGCTGGTTGACGCTGCGGTAGAGCTGGGCCGCCTGCTTGAACCGGCCATCGGCGGCGACCGCGTCGGCCGCGTGGTAGAGATAATCGGCCTTGCGCAGGTCGTTCGTGGTGGTGTCGTGAAGCTTCTGGTACAGGTTGGCCGCCTCGCCGAAACGCCTGATCTGAAACAGGGACCGCGCACGGCCGGCAAGCGCCTCCAGACCTTCCCCCTTCTCGCCGAAGGATTCGATGTAGACCCGGTAGGCGGAGGCGGCCCGTTCATGCAGGCCCGCCGCGGCCAGGGCGTCGGCCAGCCGCATCTGGGCGTTGCGCGCTTCGGGGCTTTCGGGGAATTCCCGGATCAGGGCCTTGATCCGGGTTTCGCCCTCGTCGAGCGTGTTCGTGGCGCAGAGGAGGATGTCGGCGAGCCGGATGCCCGCGGCCAGACGCAGGTCCGGGCGCAGCGCCGCCTCGGCGGCGGCCCGCGCGGAGGCGACGGCGTCGTTGGTCTTGCCGCCCGCGATCTGCAGCCGCGCCAGTTCGACGAGCGCCCGCACCCGGCCCGACTCGGCCGACGGCTCGGGCGTCGCGAGCGTCTGCAGCACCCGCATGGCGTCGGCCGGCCGGTCCAGCCGGGCCAGGATCACGGCGTGCAGCAGGATGCCGTTTTCGACGAAGGGGTCGGCCAGCGCCTCGCGGGGCTGGCGCGCCAGCACCTCGACCGCATTGGTGGCCCGGCCCATCCCGTCGAGCGCCCGGGCCCATTCGTACAACACGGCGGCGCGCGGCCCCGCGTTCGTCACCGCCGCATCCAGCTCGGCATACACACGCAGGGCGCCGGCGCCGTCGTCCAGAGCCAGGCAGGCCTGCGCAGCCAGTCGGCGCAGCGCCGTTGCATCGGCCGATCGGGGGTCCGCCGCGAGCCCGGCCTCGGCCGCAGCCCGCGCGCCGGCGGGGTCGCCCGATGCCAGCAGCGCGCGCGCGCGCCAATAGGCAAACGGGCCGGCCGCCGACGCCGCGAGGGTCGCGGCCTCGTCGTCCAGCGTTTTCAGGACATCCGCGTTGTGCCCCTGCTCCGCCAGGGCCTGCACATAGACGAGGAGCGCGTCGGCCCGCGCCGCCACCGTCCCGGCGGCAACCACACGCGCCTTCGCCTGTCGCTCCGCCAGGCCGTAAAGCTTGTCGGCCAGCGCGCTGCGCGCCACGTCCAGTCCGTCAGCCGCCCGCCCGCCGCCCGCCGCCAGGAAGAGGAGAATAAAGATGGTTGAGTGTCTGATCACGCATGCAACCTTACGTAGAGGAGGCTTCTGCGCGGCTCCATGCCGCACCCCATACGAACGCGAGGAATATCGCACATTCCGGGGCGTTTGTCCACACCCCCGTCGATTACAAAAGGACGACGACTTTCTGATGCAGGAAATCGCGGGAACGGGTATACTAATCAGCCACACCACGACAGGCGGGGGAACTTCCCGGATCATGAGCATACTGCAAACCATCACAGGGGCCGGCGATGTGAGCCGGCTGCCGGCTCACGACTTGCCGGTCCTCGCCGGTGAGATCCGCGACCGGATCCTAGCGGTGGTGAGCCGGAACGGGGGGCATCTGGCCTCGAACCTGGGTGTCGTCGATCTGACGGTCGCGCTGCTGCGGGTGTTCAATCCGCCCGTCGACAAGATTGTCTGGGATGTCGGCCATCAGACGTACGCCTGGAAGCTGCTGACCGGCCGCGGCGACCGGTTTGACACCCTCCGCCGGCCCGGCGGACTTTCGGGATTCCTGAAGCGCGAGGAGAGCCCGTGCGACGCCTTCGGCGCGGGCCATGCCGGCACGGCGATCTCGGCGGCCATGGGGATGGCTGCGGCGCGGGACAGGCGCGGCGGCCGCGAGTCGGTGGTCGCCGTCGTCGGCGACGCCTCGCTCGGCAACGGCATTTCGCTGGAGGCGCTGAATACCCTGACCTCCGTGACCCGCCGGCTGATCGTGATCCTGAATGACAATGAGATGTCCATCGGCGGTCCGGTGGGCGCGATCTCGTCCCATCTGGGCCGGCTGCTCGCCAGCCCGCGCTACAACCGCTGGAAGGCGGCGGCGGAGCACGTCGGCCACCGCTTGCGGATGGATTCGTTGCGCGGGATCTACCATCGCACCGAGCAGGCGGTCAAGAGCCTGTTCCTGAAAAACGCCCTGTTCGAGGAGTTCGGCCTGCGCTACATGGGGCCGGTGGATGGCCACGATCTCGGCGCGCTGTGCGACGCGCTCACCGTCGCCCGGGCCTATGATCGCCCGATCCTGATCCATGTCTCGACCCTCAAGGGCCGGGGACACCGGCCCGCCGAGTTGAATCCCGAGGCGTGGCACGGGGTCGGCTGTTTCGATCCCGAGGGGGAAGCGGCCACACCGGCGCCGCGAGGCTATTCGCACGTCCTGGGCGAGCGGCTGTGCGCGCTGGCGCAACGCGATCCGTCGGTCGTGGCGATCACCGCCGCCATGTGCGGCGGGACGGGTCTCTCCGGTTTTGCGCGGCAATTTCCCGACCGGTTCTTTGACGTCGGCATCTGCGAGGAGCATGCCGTGGTGTTTGCGGCCGGACTGGCTGCGGAGGGATTGCGCCCGTTCGTGGCGATCTATTCGACCTTCATGCAGCGGGCGGTCGATTGCGTGATGCACGACGTCTGCCTGCAGGGACTGCCGGTGGTGTTCTGCATGGATCGCGCCGGTGTGGTCGGGAGCGATGGCCCGACGCACCACGGGGTGTTCGACATTGCGATGCTGCGCTGTCTGCCGAATCTGGTGTTCATGCAGCCGCGCGACGAGGCCGAACTGAGCCGGATGCTGGAGACGGCGGTGCGGCACCCCGGTCCGGTGGCCATCCGCTATCCCCGCGATCCGGCCGGCGCCGCCGGCGCCGCCGACGCCGCCGTGACCGCGGAGCCGCTGCCCGTCGGCGTCGCGGAGGTGGTCGAGCCGCTGACCGGCGACGGCCCGCCGGTCTGGATCTGGGCCCTCGGCGATTTTGTCTCCCTGGCGTGCGAGACGGCGGCGCGGCTGCGCGCGCGGGGCGTCGCGACGGGGGTCGTCAACGCGCGGTTCATCAAGCCGCTGGACCGTGAGCGGCTCCGCCTGCAGGCGGAATCCGGCGCCCGGTTTGTGACGCTGGAAAACGGCTCGGTCGCGGGCGGCTTCGGCAGCGCGCTCGCCGAGGAGCTGGACGCGCTCGGCGCGACCCACGCGCGGGTGCATCGGTTCGGCTGGCCCGACCGCTTTATTCCGCAGGGAACCCCCGCCGGCCTGCGCGAACAGTTCGGCCTCACGCCGGAGGCCCTGGCGGGGACGATCATCCGCTTGATCGGCCACACGCCCACGCCTTGAGCCATTACGAAACGGGAATGGGATCGGCTTGCCGCGTCCCCCCCATTCGTGGTATATATCAAGCCGTTTTGTGTCCACAGACTCCGCCGGTGCCCGCTGGGCGGCCGGCTGCTGCAACCCGAGGCGCCCGTGTATTTAAAGACGCTGGAAATCATCGGCTTCAAGAGCTTCGCCGAGCGCACCCGCATGTCGTTTGAGCCGGGGCTGATCGCGATCGTCGGCCCGAACGGCTGCGGCAAGAGCAACGTGTCGGACGCCATCCGCTGGGTGCTCGGCGAACAGCGCCCGACCGCGCTGCGATGCGCCAAGATGAGCGATGTCCTGTTTAACGGCACCGACAGCCGCAAGCCCCTGGGACTGGCCGAGGTCTCCATCACCTTCGCCGATTGCGAAGGCATCCTCGACACCGAATTCAACGAGGTCACCATCACCCGGCGCGTGTACCGCTCGGGCGAGGGCCAGTATTTTCTGAACAAGACCCCCTGCCGCCTCAAGGAGATCCACCGCCTGCTCATGGGCACCGGCATCGGCACCACCTCCTATTCGGTGATGGCCCAGGGGCAGATCGATGCCATCCTCTCGTCCAAGCCCGAGGACCGGCGCACCATCTTCGAGGAGGCGGCCGGCATCACCAAGTTCAAGGCCGACCGCAAGGAGGCGCTGCGCAAGCTGGAACAGACCGAAGCCAACCTGCTCCGCCTGACCGATGTGATCCGCGAAGTCAAACGGCAGATCGGTTCGCTGCAGCGCCAGGCCGGAAAGGCGCAGAAATACAAGGAGCTGCGCGACGAGCTGCGCGGCATCGACCTGTTCGTCACCCGCCGCCGGCTGGCGGCGCTCGACATCCGCATCCGCGACCTGGAGGCCCTGGCTGAGCGGCTGACCCTTCGCCTCGCCCAGGAGCAGGACGCCGTGATCGCCGCCGAACAGGTTTCGTCCCGCATCCACGAGGAGATGCTCCAGACCGAGCAGCAAATCGGCGCGCTCACGGAGTCGGCCGCGCAGGCCGACAACCGCCTCCTCCGGGCGCAGGAGGTGATCCGCGTCAATGAACAGCGGATCGCCGAATATCGCGGCTGGGCCGAACGGGACACGCGCGAGATCAACCAGACCCGCCAGCAGGTCGAGTTGCTCGCCACCCAGTCTGCCGAGCTGGGTCTGCACCGTCAGTCGCTAGCTTCCCAGTGCGAGCAGGCGCGCCAGTCGTCCGCCGAGGCGCAGCGCCTCTTCGAGGAGCAGAAGCGCGCGATCGACCAGTCCCGCGCCGAGTTGCAGCAGATGCGCGAACAATCGGTGGGCCGGGAGCGTCGGGCGGCGCAGGTGCAGGCCCAGATGTCCGAGATGGAGGCGCGCCAGCGCGGCCTGCTGCTGCAGCATGAGCGGCTGGCCGCCGAGCATGCCCAGCTCGAACACCAGGTCGCGGCCGTCGAACGCGCCCGCGGCGAGCTGGCCCGGGAGCGGGACAGCCTGCACGCCGAGGCCGAGACGCGCGCCGACGCGCTGCAGACGCTGCAGGAATCGCGCGCCGACGCCGAGGCCGCGCAGAAATCGGCGCGGGAGGAGCTGTCGCGCCTGCACGCCCAACTCGCCGCCCGGCGCGCCCAGCTCGACCTGCTGTCCGACCGCGCCTCGGCGGATGACGAGCTTCCGCCCGGCACCCGCCTCATCCTGGACCCGGCCAACCCGCTGAAGCTGGCCGCCGACGCCGTGATCGGCCCGCTGGCCGGGCAGTTCTCCGCCCCCCACGACCTCCGCCTCGCGCTGGAGGCGGCCCTGCGCGCCTGGCTGGATGCCGTCGTGGTTCGCCGGCCCGCCGACGCGGCCGCCGCCCTGGCCGCGCTCTTCGCCCAGGGCCGCCCCTCGGCGGCCCGCGTGATCATCGCCGAAGCCCCCGCGCCGGCCCCGCCGGCCGCCCCCGCCGGCCTCGCGTCCCTGCTCGACCAGGTCCGACCCACCGCCGATTTCGCCCCGGCCGCGCGGCGTCTCCTCGGGCACGTCTTTCTGGCCGACACCCTGGAGGCCGTTCCCCGCCCGCTGCCCGCAGGCTGCACCGTCGTCACCCGCGGCGGCGCCGTCTTCCACGCCGACGGCACCGCCGAGGCGTGGATGCCCGAAAGCCAGGTGTCCAGTCCGCTCGCGCGGCAGATGCTCATCGCCGACGCCATCGCCCAGACCGACGCGCTCGAGGCCGACGCCGCCGTTATCCGCAGGCGCCTCGAACAGGCGTCCGCCCGCTCTGCCGAACTCCAGGAGGCCGAAGTCCAGGCGCGCCGCCAGCTCGATGACGCCCAACGGCTGGCCGCCCAGAAGGACGGCGAATTCCAAAGCGTGGCGCGCGACGCGGAGCGATCCCGCCAGCGGTTTGACGTCATCAGCCGCGAACTGCAGGCGGTCCAGTCGAAGACCTCCGGCGACGGCGAGCAGCGGCAGGCGCACGCCGCCGAGTTGCAGGCCCTGACCGCCGCCCGCGAGCAGGGGATCGAGCGTTCGGCGGCCATCGCCGCCGCCCTGCAGGAGCTGGAAGGGATGCAGAATGAAATCGGCGACCGTCTCGCTGACGCGCGCCTCGCCTGCCAGGGACTGAGCCAACAGGCGGCCCATGCGGAGAGCCAGGCGGCTTCGCTCGAGGCGCGGGGCGAGGAGCTGGAACGTCTGCTGCAGGGCCGCACCCAGGGCGTGCGGTCCTATGACGAGGGGATCGCGCGGCTCACGGCCGAGAGCGAGGACCTCTCCGGGAAGCTGGACGGGATGGTCGACGAATCCCGGCGGCTCCACGCCTGCGTGGACGAGGGACGCGCGGTCCGGGCCCGGAAGGGCGTCGATCTCGAGCGGGCCGACGCGGCCCTCGGCGAGCTGCGCCGTGTCCATGAGGACGCCCGCAACGAGAAGAGCCGCTCCGATCTCGAACTCGCCGAGTCGCGGATGCGCCGGCAGAACCACCTCGACCGCATCTACAACGATTACGGCCTCTCGGCCGACCAGTTGATCTCGCAACCAGACCCGAGCTGGCCCGGCGGCGCCGTCCCCGAGATTGCCGACGTCGAACCGCGTCTGATGCAGCTCCAGACCGAAATAGCAGCCATGGGACCGGTCAACCTCGTCGCCATCGAGGAGTACAAGGAACTCGAAGAGCGCTACACCTTCCTGCGGGCGCAGGAGGACGATCTCGTCAAGGCGAAGGAACAGCTCTTCAACCTGATCCAGATGATCAACGGCAAGACCTCGGAGATGTTCAAGGCCACCTTTGAGCAGGCCAATGCCAATTTCGAGATCATGTTCACCAAGCTGTTCAACGGCGGCACCGCCCGGCTCGTCCTCCTGGAAAACCCCGAAGACCCGCTCGAATGCGGCGTCGACATCATCGCGCGCCCGCCGGGCAAGCGGCCGCAGTCGGTGACGCTCCTGTCCGGCGGCGAGCGCACCATGACGGCGGTCAGCCTGCTGTTCGCCATCTACATGATCAAGCCCTCGCCTTTCTGCATGCTCGACGAGCTGGACGCCGCCCTGGACGACTCCAACATCGGCCGGTTCGTCCAGGCGCTCAAGGACTTCCTCGCGCAGTCGCAATTCCTGATCATCACCCACAACCAGCACACCATCGCCAGCGCCGACATCGTCTATGGCGTGACCCAGCAGGACAAGGGCGTCTCCAAGATCGTGTCGATGCGGCTGCGCGAAATCGGCGTCCGCGAGCTCGACGTCGGCACCGCGTCCGGCGAACCGCCTTCAACCATCCCGAGCCCCTCCCGCCGCCCGCGCGCCAGGCCGCAGGAACCGGCGCAGGACGAGACGGAGGCCGAGGTGGAGCCACTGGCGCTGGAACCGGAGTAAAACAGCCATGTCCGACCATCCGCCTGTTCACACCACCGGGCTGCCGTCGCTGGACGCGGCCTTGAGCGGCATCCTCGCCGGCGACAACATCGTCTGGCACGTCGAGGCGATTCAGGACTATCAGGCGTTTGTGACGCCCTACGTGCGCGCCGCGCAGCGCGACGGCCGGCGGCTGATCTATTTCCGCTTTGCCCGGCACGCCCCCCTGCTGGCGCCGGACAGCGGCGTCCAGACGATGACGCTGGACCCCGAGGAGGGCTTCGAATCCTTCATTCACCGCATTCACGGCGCGATCACCGAGGCCGGCCTCGGAGCCTACTACCTGTTTGACTGCCTCTCGGATCTGGCCGTGGACTGGTATTCGGACGCGATGCTCGGCAATTTCTTCATGCTGACCTGTCCGTATCTCTTCGACCTCCAGACCATCACGTATTTCGGTCTGTTGCGGCACCGGCATTCACGCCAGGCCACCGAGCCGATCATTGAAACCACCCAGTTGTTCCTGGATGTCTTTCGCCATCAGGACGTCCTGCATGTCCGTCCGATCAAAACGCAGTTCCGCTACACGCCCACCATCCACATGCTGCACGCCTGGCGGCCGGATGACCGCTTCGAACAGGTGACCTCCAGCGCCGTGATCGCGCGGGTGCTGGCGGCGGCCGGCCCGTCCTGGGCGGAGAGCGGCGAGCACGGTCAGCGGGCCTTCGGGCGCGCCTCGGAGATCGTGGCCTCGCGCGGGGCCGCGTGGCAGACGCCGGAACAGGAGGCCGATGTCCTGCATCAGATCGTCCGCATGATGGTCACGCGCGATCCCGCCATGATGGCGCTGGTGGAGCGGCATCTCCGGCTGGAAGACCTGATTGCCGTCCGCGCCCGCCTGATCGGCAGCGGCCTGATCGGCGGCAAGACCGTCGGCATGCTGGTCGCGCGCCGGATCCTGGAATCGCAGGGGCCGCAGGCGGAGGCGGCGCTCGAGCCGCACGACTCCTTCTACATCGGATCGGACGTGTTCTACACCTACCTCGTGCGCAACAGGATTTGGCGGCACCGCGAGAAGCAACGCGACCGCGACCGCTTCCTGGAAGGCGCCGACGAGGCGCGCGAGCAGATCATGACCGGGCAGTTTTCCGACTACGTCCTGCACCAGTTCGAGGAGATGCTCGACTATTTCGGGCAGTACCCCGTGATCGTCCGGTCGAGCTCGCTGCTCGAGGACAACTACGGCAACGCCTTCGCGGGCAAGTATGAAAGCGTGTTTTGCGCCAATCAGGGGCCGCGCGAGAAACGCATGGCGGACTTCCTCGCGGCCGTGAAGACGGTGTATGCCAGCACCATGAGCGCCGAGGCGCTCAATTACCGCGCCCGGCACGGCCTGCTCGATCGCGACGAACAGATGGCGCTGCTCGTGATGCGCGTGTCCGGAGCCATGCACGGACGCTGCTTCTATCCCCATCTGGCCGGCGTGGGGTTCTCGTTCAACCCCTTCATGTGGAGCTCGAAGGTGGACCCGCGCGCGGGCGTGCTCCGGCTGGTCTATGGTCTCGGCACCCGCGCCGTCGACCGCATTGACGACGACTATACCCGCGTGGTGGCGCTGAACGCCCCCGGCCGCAGGCCCGACGCCGGTTTCGACGAGATCTGCCGGCATTCGCAGCGCCGCGTCGACTACATCGACCTGGATGCCGGTCGGCTCGTGTCCGGCGAATTCCTCGATCTGGTCGCGCAGTCGACCGACGTGCCCGTCTCGATATTCGCGTCGCTCGATCCCCAGGCCGCCCCGCTGGCCAACGGCCGCGATGTCTGGATTCTGACCTTTGACCGGCTGCTCGCCGAGACGCCCTTCGTGGCCGACATGCGCGCCATGCTCACATCGCTGGATGCCGCCTACGGCCACCCGGTGGATATCGAGTTTGCCGTCAACTTCGTGACTCGCCAGGAGTATCGCATCAACCTGCTCCAGTGCCGTCCGCTGAAGGTGCAGGGCACCAGCGGCGTCGAGGTGCCGCGCGTGGATGTGCCGGACCGGGACGTCGTGCTGACGGCTTCGGGCGCGGTGGTGGGCCATGGGCGCGTGACCGCCGTCGACCGATTCGTCACGGTCGTGCCGGCGCGTTTCGCCGCGCTGCCGGATCGCGACCGGTATGCCGTCGCCCGGCTGATCGGCGAGATCAACCGCGAGTGCGGCCGCCGGGGGGGCACGACGCTGCTGATCGGCCCGGGGCGGTGGGGCACCAGCACGCCCTCGCTGGGGGTGCCGGTCAACTTCTCGGAAATCAATCACATCGCCCTGCTGTGCGAACTGGAAGTCATGCATGACACGCTGACGCCGGACATTTCCCTCGGCACGCACTTTTTCAACGAACTGGTCGAAATGAACATGCTCTATTTCGCACTGTTCCCCAAACGCCCGGGCAACCGGATGGATGCGGGCGTCTTCGACGGGGTGCCCAGCCGGCTGGCCGACTATGCGCCAAACGGGAGCGCGTGGGCCGATGTGGTCCGGGTCATCGAGCCTCCCGAACCGGTCAGGCTGGTGGCCGATCCCCGTGCCCAGACGGTGATGTGTTACCGGATGCGCGAAAAATGACTAGACACGTTCTATCTGCTTTGATTCGGCGGCCGTGGCGCGGCCGGAAGTTCGCCGTGCTTGTGGTTGGCTTGGTTGGTGTGGCGCTGATGTTGAACGGATGTGCCAACGGGTTGTTTTACTATCCTGACTCGCGGGTCTATTCGACGCCGGCCGGGGCTGGCCTGCCTTTTCAGGACGTGTGGTTCACCAGCCGCGACGGAACCAAACTGCATGGTTGGTTCATCCCGGCCACGTCTCAGGGCCCGGCGCTGGGCACGGTGGTCCATTTCCACGGCAATGCCCAGAACATGACCGCCCACTATGCATTTGTCTCCTGGCTTCCGGCTGAAGGATTCAATGTCTTTGTCTTTGATTATCGCGGTTATGCGGTGGTGTCGTATCGGCATGGCGAGATTCTGCTCAAGAAAGCCAGACAGCCCAAACAGTTGCTGACGATGCCTGGCGCGGGCCATACCGCCGCCGCCGGTTCTGCGGACATGCGCCGCCAGATAGTCGCTTTCATGAGGCAGGCGCTGCAGTCCGCATCGCCCTGATCTTGCAACTTTCTTCCTGGCCCCACCGGCTCGTCAGTCATACACTTGCCGCACGAGGAATAAAACGCTATTCGTTCGGCATAAACGAGGAAAGCATGAGAATCGAAGAAGAACGACAGGATGTGCTTCAGAATATCGAGTTCGCCGTGGCTCGACTGTACCGGCTGAATCCGGTCATGACCGACTACGCCGTGCTCCGGACATACGAATCACTCGTGCAGTTGTACTCGGCTGAGGTCACTGGCCGGCCGGCAAAGGCAGTGACCGCCGAGGGAGTGGAAGCCGATTTGCTCCGAGATGTGAAGCGGATGTGTGAGTGGCGTCTCGGACGCGCCCCCTTGTCACCTACTGAAGACGAAGCTCCGGAGTGTGAACCGCTCGATCTCCCGGCACTGGTGCTCTGCCTCAAGAGGCTCGTCAAGTCGGTGAACAAGTGGACGAAACACGGCGGGAGGCAAGGGTATCTGAATTTTATGACGCAGTTCGTCAAATGAGAGCCCAACACGCCGTCGCAGGTTACGGCTCGCAAACTCGCAGAACCTGAGCGCCGACGTTAAGCGCAGCAGGCAACCGTAGGGAAGAGATATATGAGCCAGAGCAAGACAGGTGACGTCACCGGTGGGGCAGGAAAACAGTGTCATGATTGATTTCCTGAGATCCAAATACCCCCCCCCGCAACCCCGTCCGTCCAGCCTGCGAGGGTGTTCTGGACGTCGGTGGCGCTGACGGTGAAACAGGGTGTGATCGCCGAAGAATAATGTCACTGGTGCCGGCGAGGGTGTGCTACGCTCAGGAGACAGCAATCCAACAGATCGGAGTTCAGGCATGATCATCGGACACGCGCACACCTGTTTCACCGTCGGCAATCTGGATCAGATGGTTTCCTTTTATGTGGACAAACTCGGTCTGAAGCTGGCGTTTGAGTTCCGGCGCGAGGATGGCACCCGCTTTGGTGTCTACCTGCGCCTCGGCCCGCGCACGTTTCTGGAGTTCTTCGAAGGTGAACTGGCGGCCCGTGCTGATCGGCAGAGCTACGCCCACATCTGTCTCGAATGCGATGATGTCACCCGCACCGTCGCCGAGCTGCGATCCCGCGGCGTGGATGTATCCGATCCCACCCTGGGCATGGATCACAGTTGGCAGGCCTGGTTGTCGGATCCGCAGGGCAACCGGATCGAGCTGCACTCCTATACGCCCGCGAGCTGGCAGACGCCGCATCTGTAATCCCAAGACTGGATGCACACCGCTTACGGTCGGGCGCGGGCTGCGGACGTGACGGTCGCGATCTTGTTACGGATGCCGGCAGGATCGGGAACGAGCGTGGCGGCGCGGCGCCAGAAGGCGATGGCCTCTTCATCGCGGCGGAGCGCGTGGAGGGTGTCGCCGATGTGGTCCAGGACCACGCCGTCTTCCTCCGGCGCCAGGCGGGCGGCGAGCAGGAGTTGCGTCAGTGCGTCGTTCAGTCGGCCCTGGCGGTAGTAGATCCAGCCGAGTGTGTCGATATAGGCGTAGGTGCGCGGTTCGTGGGCCAGCGCGCGTGTCGCCCACTCGAGCGCCTCGTCGAGCCGCTCGCCATTGACCGCCCACATATAGGCGAGGTGGTTCATGATGGCGTGTGCGTTGGTGTGGGTGGAGAGTCCTTCGCGGAAGACTTCGGCGGCCTGGTCGTCTCGATTCAGATCGTCCAGGGCGGCGCCGAGGGTGAGAAAATAGGAGGACGACGGCTCGATGCCCGCGCGGCGGGCCGCGTCACGGCCGGCGAGCAGGGCGGCGGCGGCGGCCGCAGGCTGGTCGAACATCGTCCAGGCGTATGACGCGACGAGGGCCGGTGCGAGCGGCTGCGGCGAGGAGGGGATGCGGGCGGTCAGGCGGATGACGCCCGTGGTGTCGGCCTGCGCGTGAAAGGAATCGCCGATCCGGCGGGCGGCGGGACCGCAGGCCGGATCGGTATCCAGGGCCGACCAATAGGCGCGGATCGCGCGGTTGGTGGAACCGGCGCGGAGCAGCGCGTCACCATAAAAAGTCTGGGCGGCGGCCTTATCCTCCGGATCCGGGGCGGTGTCGATCATGATCTGAATGAGCGGCAGGGCGCGCGCGGGCGTCGGGGGGGTGTCGAGGATGAAGTGACGCGCCCACTGGAGGGGCGCCTGCCTCATGATCGGGGGGAGATTGGTGGCGGTCGCCTGCTGGCGCAGGAGGCGGACGGCGGTCCGGTCTTGGCCGGCCTTGAAGCGATTGCGGATTTCGCCCAGGGTGGCGCCCGCGGCGGATTCGGCGTCGCCGCGCAGGGCGCGGACGCGGGCATAGGCTCCGGCCGCGCGCGCAAAATCTCCGGATGTCTCGGCCAGTTGTCCGAGCGTGATCCAGGCCTCGGCGGACTCCGGCTGGCGGTTGACCTGGGCCCGTACGAGGGCGAGCGCCTCATTGGTGCGTCCGCCTTCCAGCAGGCTGAGGGTGGCGAGGGAGAAGGGCGGATCGCTGATCGGATCCAGGCGATGGGCCTGCAGATAGGCGTCGCCGGCTGCGGCCGACCTGCGGCCGGCGGTCGTTTCAAGCAGCAGGCCCCTAGCGTAGTGGGCCAGCGCGGACGAAAACGCCCCGTCTTCCGACCGACCTGGCGGTTGCGGCGGGAGACGGGGCGGCCTCAGGGTTCCGCATCCCGCTGAAAGCACCACGCAAACGCATGCTGTCAGCTTGGCGGCAGTCATGGAGTCACGACCTATTTGTTCTTGTGGCGATTGGCCTTCAAACGCTTGCGGTGCTTGTGCTTGGACATTTTGGCGCGGCGTTTCTTTTTGATCGTTCCCACGTGTTGCTTCTCCTTGGGTTCAGGGACCAGGGCCGCCCGGATGTCGGAGCGCGCCCGCATTCAGGTTCAGATGATAACCTTGTTCAACGGCAGTTCGATGATCCCCTCCGCGCCAGCCTGACGCAATTGGGGGATAATGTCACGCACCACCTTCTCTTCCACGACCGATTCGACAGCGTGCCAGTTGGGATCGCTGAGCGGCATCACCGTCGGGGCGTGCAGCGCCGGCAGGATGGCCGTGATCGCATCGAGTGACCGGGCAGGTGCGTTCATTTTCAGGAGCACGCGGGATTCGGCCGCCAGCGCGCCGCCGAGAAGCAGCGCGAGCTGCTCGATCTTGGCGCGTTTTACCGGATCCAGCCATGCTTTCTTGTTGGCGATCAGACGGGTGGTGGATTCCAGCACCACGTCGACGATGCGCAGGTTGTTGGCGCGCAGTGACGACCCCGTCTCGGTCAACTCAACGATCGCGTCAACCAGCTCGGGGGCCTTGACTTCGGTGGCACCCCACGAGAATTCGACCTCGGCCTCGACGCCGTGCTTGGCGAGATAGCGTTTGGTCAACCCGACCGCCTCGGTGGCGATCCGTTTTCCCGCCAGGTCCTTGGGGCCTCTGATCGGCGACTCAGTGGGGACGGCGACCACCCAGCGCACCGGGCGCATCCCCTGTTTGGCGTAGATCAACTCGGCGACTTCGACGACGTCCGAGTTGTTCTCGTAAATCCAGTCATATCCCGTGATGCCGGCTTCCAGGACGCCGAGCTCGACATAGCGGCTGATCTCCTGAGCCCGGATCAGGCGGCAGCTCAACCCTTCATCGTCCACGCTCGGCATGTATGAACGCGAGCCGATCGAAACGGAAAAGCCGGCCTTCTTCATCATGTTGCAGGTGGCCTCCTGGAGGCTGCCTTTGGGTAAGCCAAGAATGACGGGCATCAGAAATCCTCGTTTGCGGTAAAAACAGGTGGCAATGATAACGAACGGACGCGCGCTTTGCAACAGCAAATATCGGCGATCAGGTAATCGGTTAGCGACAGGGGGGGGGCGGCAGTTCAGTGCGAGGAAAGGCGAAAGAGGCAGACAAAGATTTTC
>CAZDLY010000026.1:0-34440 GCA_964506575.1 uncultured Akkermansia sp.
TCGATGAGCGTGAAGCCGGCGCGGGGGGCAAAACGCAGCGTCGATGTTTTCGATAATGTCGATAATGTCGATAATGTCGACATGATCGATAATATCGATTTTAAGGGCTTCCGCCCTTTATTCAACCACGCGGCCATGGTGCAATCCTTGGTAAGGGATGTGGGTGAGGAAGCTGCGCGACCGCTCGCGGCGGTCAAACGCATTGGGCCAGATATGGAGCGTCACGGCGACCAGGTTCACGTTCGTCGCGGGTCCGGTGACGTATTCGTCATCCGCGTCCACGTAGAGCGCGTTGGTTGCGGTGGCGGTGATCTGCATCTGGGCGGTCCATTGGCGGGTGCGGAATTCGTCGACAAACGCCAGACGGGTGACGGTGCCGTCGCCGTAAAGGCGGGGCGTGTCGTCCGCCGTCAAAAAGGGGTCGCCACCGGCGGCGTCCACGTAACCTGCCGGGACGTTCGTGGCGGTCTGAAAGGGGACGGAGACGCCATTCGTGGCCGTGAACGCAATCCAGAACGACGCCCAGGCGGACGGGCCGCCCGTGGCGCAAAGGGTGTCGGAGACGCCGCGCAGCGTGGCGAAGACATCGTCGGCGAGGAGGGCACCGCGGGTGTCGTTTTCGGCGTCGACCGCGCCCTGCACGGCCAGGCGGCCGAGACCGAGGAGCGCGAGGAAGGCGACCCCGATGACGAGCGAGGCGAATGCGATCTCAATGAGCGTGTACCCGGCGCGGCGCCGGCGTGATCGCGAGAAGATCGATATTGTCGACATCATCGATAGTATCGATTTGTTTTTATTCATGGCTCGCCTCCCAGGCTGCGCGGAATTCCGGTGAGGGGGTCGAGGCGGATGCCGCGGGAGGTGAATGCGCCGTTGCGGGTGATGCCGATGGTGACGACCACCGGGTCGCTGTCGAGACCGGGCTGCGTGCGGCCGTCGGGGAGGAATCGGATGACAAACGGGCCGAGATCCGGATCGACCGTCTCCCAGGCATTGGAGACCGTGAGGAACGATCGCAGGGGAAGAAAGGCGGTTTCGGAGACGGGCGTGTTGAGATCGTTGGTGAAGGCGAAGCAATACCCCCGCGGCGGGTAGCCGGGCGCGTTCGTGGTCACCCCCAGGGCCAGCCCGACGGGCATGCGCCGGAGGATGGCCAACTGGCGGGCGTTGGAAAGCGCCGCATAAACCTGGTCTCCGGCGCCCCGGACCGCCGCGCCATGCTGCCAGCCGAGAAACGCCCCCGTCGTCGCGCCGATGATCAGCAGGAGAATGGCGAGCACGGAGGCCAGTTCGAGGATGGAGAAGCCGGCGCGGCCGGAGCCTGCGCGATTAGATTTCGATAATATCGACATTATCGATAATATCGACATTATCGAATCGTGTGGCGCGCTCATCGCGGCACCCCCGCGGAAAGAATCAGATTGTCGGCGGCGGAGACGATGCGGCCGGGGGGGCCGAACGAGAAGGCGACGACATCGCTCCAGCCGACGCGGCGGCCCTCAATCCCGCCCGGCGGATGGATCACAATCGCGTAGGGGGCGCCCCAGGGGTCGAGGAAGCGGTCGCCGTCCCGGAGACGCGAGGCTGGGATGTCGAGAAAGCGGATGCCGCGCGGATTGGCGCCGTCACCAGACGGAAGCAGGGCGCGGATGACGTCGGCGAGGTCGCGCGTGCCCGACGCCGGGAGATTCAGCGCCGCCAGATCAGCCCACGCCGGAAGGTTGGTTGCGACAATGAGGATGGACGTCGCCGCATCGTCGGCGACCGCTTCGGGGCCGGGCCAGAATCCGTAGGTCTGGCGGTAGCGGATGACCGCCTGGGCCAGGGCGGTCGCGTCGGCCGCGGCCTGTTTCTTCTGAGCGGTGCGGATACTGAGCTTCATCGCCGGGAGAATCAGGCCGAAGAGGGTGGCGAGAACGACCATGACCCCGAGGAGTTCGATGATGGTAAAGGCGCGTTTCATTTACTCCATCCAGCTCCCGAAATAGCGCGGCGGACCGCCGCCCGCGGCGGCCCCCGCGCTGTATTCGGGATTCTCAGTCCAGACGGCGACCGAGCGGAAGATGTTGGTCGCCGGTTCGCCCGGCAGTTCGACCGTGATCTGATTATCGCCGTTGGCATCGAAAATGACAACATACGTATTGGGAGTTTTATCGGCAATGGAAATCGTGCGGTCGCGCCCCCAGGCGTTGATCGGATCGCCATGGTCATTGAAGCGGGAGAGTTCGAGGAAAGCGATCCTGTCGGCGTTGTAGGTGGTGATGCCGGCGGGGTCCCCGACGATGTCGGTGATGTTCGAACCTTCGAGCATCCGGGCGAGCGGGGCGAGCAGTTCGTACTGGGCATCGCCGAAGACATCGGTGCGCCCGACATCGCCGATCAGTTCCTCGTTCGGCCAATAGTGATAGTGCGCGTAAAACTGCTTCCAGGCGGCCTCGATGTTCTTGATCTCGCCGCAGGTGATGGTCTGGCGGCTGAAGCGGCGGACGGCGCGCACGGTGCTGACGAGCATCCCCAGAATGATGCTGATGATCGAGATGACGAGCAGCAGCTCGACGAGGGTGTAGGCGCGGCGGGTGGCGCGCGGGCGCCTCAGCCCCGAGAGGCTCGGGCGTATCGGGCTTGGCCTCCCCTTTTCGCGCGGGGCGGGTTTAGAAAGAGATGTTGTCATGCGGTGTCTGGGGATTGCCGTCCGGGCCGGCCGAATACAGGGAATGGCTCAGCGCGGCGCCGGCCTCGTTGGTTTGTGCCTCGTAAAAATAAACCAATCGCCACGGGTCCCGGAGCGGAAGGTCGCGGAAGAACGAGGCCATGGCGAGCGTGTTCGTCAAGGAACCGGCGGCGGCATAAGCCGTTGCCTGTGCGGCGGCCGTCAGCCGCGTGATCGGCACCGTGTTGGACACCAGCCCGCCGACGGTGCCGTCGGCGGAGACCGGATAGTCGCCGAAGGTGTCGTGCCAGCGGCTCAGGGCCGCCGTCCATTCGCCGAGGTCGGCCCGCGCCTCATGGATCCGGGCGGTCGTGTCGGCATAGCGGCCGAGGCCGATGACCAGGCCGATCAGGATGGCGAAGATGATCATGACGAAGAGGACCTCCACGAGGGTGAGGCCGGCGCGCCCGCGGGGCCGAGATCTCGAAAATATCGACATGATCGACAATACCGATATTCTCGAAACCGTCCCACTCAACCCTGCCCACCGACCCCTCATGCTAGACCTCCATCCGGCCGGCGACGCGCAGCACCTCCTCGATCGAGGTGCGGCCCTCGATGACGCGGAGCCAGCCGTCCTGGCGGAGCGTCACCATGCCGTGCTTCAACGCCTCATCCTTGATGATGTTGGCGGGCTGGCGGGAGACGACGAGCGCGCGCAACGGGTCGTTCATGATCATCACTTCATTGATGGCGCTGCGGCCGCGGTAACCGGTGAAACTGCAGTTGGGGCAGCCGTGGCCGAAGACGAACCGGGCGTCGGCGATGCGGTCGGGATAGAAGCCGGCGATCTCGTCGCGGATCGGCTGCGGCGCGTGGAACGGCTCGGTGCAGAGCGGACAAACGCGCCGCACGAGCCGTTGGGCGACAATGCCCTCGACGCACGAGGCGATCAGATAGGGCTCGACCCCCATGTCGGTGAGACGGGTGACGGCCGAGGGGGCGTCGTTGGTGTGCAGCGTGGAGAGGACGAGATGGCCGGTGAGCGAGGCGCGCACCGCAATGTCGGCCGTCTCGGAGTCGCGGATCTCGCCGATCAGGATCACGTCGGGGTCGTGGCGGAGGATCGAGCGGAGGGCCGTGGCGAACGTCAGGTCGATCTTGCTGTGGACCTGCACCTGGCTGATGCCGCTCATCTGATATTCGACGGGATCCTCGACGGTGATGATCTTGACCCCGGTGGTGTTGAGCCGGGAGAGGAGGGCGTACAGGGTCGTCGTCTTGCCGCTGCCGGTGGGGCCGGTCATGAGGATGACCCCGTGCGGGAGTTCGGTGAGCTTGGCGATCTTGGGAAGCTGGTTGGTCGAGAGTCCGAGCTTGTCGAGGTCGACCGAGATGTTGCCGCGGTTCAGGATGCGCAGGCAGCACGTCTCGCCCCAGCCGGTGGGCAGAACCGAGACGCGCAGATCGTAGTCGCTGGCACCGCAACGAATCTTGATGCGCCCGTCGTGCGGCTTGCGGCGCTCCGTGATGTCGGCGTTGGCCATGATCTTGACGGCCGAGGCGACGGCGCGCTTGAGGCGCTCCACACCCTTGGGCAGGGGAATCTCCTGCAAGATGCCGTCGACACGGTAGCGGAGTCGAAGGGCGTGCTCGAACGGCTCGATATGGATATCGGTCACGTCCATGCGGATCGCCTCGGCGATCACCATGTTGATGAACCGGACCATGCCGGTCTCTTCGGTGCGGACGGCGATGTCCTCGTCTCCCGCGTCGTTCTCGGCCTCCTCCGCCTCGGCTATCAGCTGGTCGATCGTCTCGGCTCCCAGGCCATAGAAATGGGTGAGCGAGCGGGCGACATCGGTCGTGGGGACGAGCACCCAGTCGAGCGCGGTGTCGAGCACCATCCGCAGGCCGTCCACGGTGGTGAGCGAGGGGACGCGGCTGACGGCCAGGGACAGGATGCCGTTGTGCAGCGTCAGCGGGACGATGCGGTGGCGCAACGCGATCTTGGCGGGCACCTTGGCGACGGCCTCGGGATCGATCTTGAACTCGCCGATATTCTTGAAGGGGATGCCGCTCAATTCGGCGAAGCGCGCGATGAGGGCCTTTTCGTCCACGGCTGACTCATCGAAAAGCAGGGTGTCGAGGGTCTTTCCGGTGAGGGAGGCGCGCCCCTGCATCTCGCCGAGCTGGGCCTCGGTCAGCAGACCGTCCTGCATCAGGCGCTCGGCCAGTTCGAGCACCATGCCGGCATCGTAATAACGGAGGAAGGCGCCGTGCTCGGGGCGCTTCGCGGCCGGCGGATCGGCAGTCGCCGCGGCGTGGATGTCGGGTTCGATCATGGTTTGGCCCGCTCCGGGGGCAGGTCGACGGCATCGTTGATGGCCAGGGTCACCTCCTGGCCGCTCGGGAGGATGAGCCTGGCGTGATGGATGTCGGCCTCCACCAGGGTGGCGCCGCGCAGGGCGTCCCCGGGCAGCTTGAAGACCGAGGTCTTGGCCACCGAATCGTGGAACAGGGCGGCGGTCCGGCCGTCGGGCCGTTTGAAAAACCCCGTGTAGGTCAGGCGGGGCGTGACGACCGGCGGCGGGCCGATCACCACCGTGGCGTTCGTGGACGGCGGACGTACCTTGGCGAAGATGTTGGTGGGCGGGAGCCTGGGCGGCCGGTTCGTCGGGAGGGGATTCTTCCAGTCGCCCCTGCTGATGGCCGCAAGCGTGGCAGGATTGGCCGCGATGGAGGCGAGGGTGGGACGGAACGGATTGACCGGTATCTCATGCACGGCCGCGAGCTGGTTCGAGGCGAAGGCAATGAGTCCGAGATCCTTGCCGGGCTTGAATTGCGCCCGCCCCGTGGCCGGTTCCGCCGGCGGCGGCTGGCGGGCGGCGGCCAACTCCACCCATCCCCGCCAGGCGGAAACGCCGAACAACACCACCAGCGCCAGGACGAAAAGGGCCTTCGCGTTGGTCTGCATCAGAAATTTCCAGAGTTTTTCCATGCCGGTGCCCCCTGAATTTACTCAAAAACAAGCGCGCTCAGGATCGCCTGAATGCGCAGGCGCGATTCGAGGTCGGGACCCGACATCGCCCGGATGGCGTGAAAGGCGAAGACGCGGTTCTCCTCAAAGACGGACTGGAAGAGCTGGTAGAGATTGACAAAGTCGGCGTCGAAGGTGACCTGAACCGGATATTCGGTGAACACGAGGCGGCCATCCGGGCCGGGATGCTCGACGGCCGCCATCGGCGCGAGGGCCACCAGTTGCTGGATGCGGTTGTCCAGGGCGAGGTCGGCCAGGTATTCGACGGCCTTGAGCTGGAGCATGCGGTCGCGGATCTGGGCATTGGTGGCGAGCGCCTCGTCAAGCCCCAGATCGACGGGGATGAGCGGGATGCCGAGCGAGTCGGACTTGGCGAGAAGACGCTGGCGGGTGTTGAACAGCTCGACCTTGTAGTCGATGCGCGCGAGGTTGGCCCGGCGCACCGCGCCCTGGTTGGAGAAGGTGGCCAGCCGCTGGCACGCGGCCGTCCATTCCTTCTGCAGACGCTGTTCGGCCTGAGTCTCCTGCGCGGCCACCTCCTTGAGGCTCTCCATGCTCAGGTTGGCGTAGGGGCTGCTGGCCAGTTGCTGGCGGATCTGCTCGTTCTCGGCGCGGACGCGCATCTGCGGCTTGAGCAGCAGGAACCAGACCAGCGCCAGCCCGAGGAGGGCGAGAAAGAGGATCAGCGCGACCTGCTGGCGTTCGGAAATGTGGGGGCGACGGATCATGGGCGCTTGACCTCCAGGGAGATGACAAACCGCCTGAACACCGGCAGCGTCGCGAGATCAACCGGCGTGAAAAGGCCCACGGGCGGCAACACGCGATCATCGGCGCGAAGGTCGACCGCGGCAACCTGCGGGGAGGTTTTGAGACGGCTGATGATCTTCTTCACCGAATCCCAGCTCGGGTCGGTTGTGTAGCCCTCGACGATGAAGGTCTGGGTGGCCGCACGGGGCGCGAAGACCGCCGGAGCGGGCGCCCGGACGGGAGGGGGGGTCGGCCGGGGTTTGGCCTTGGGCGGCGCGAGGGTGATGGGCGAGAAGCGGGACGCGGCGCCCGCCGCCGGCCGGACGGCGGGGGGGACGCCGTCCGGGGCTTGCGCGGTGTAGCTCGATTCGTCGCAGAAGAGGACGACCCAATCGTCGGGCCCCATGCTATTGGCGACCCAGGTGAGGGCCTCGCGGGCGAGCGGGGCGTTCATCAGCAGGTCCAGCACGAGGTCGGCGCGGGTGCGGTGGTTGTCGGCGCGACTGCGGATGGAGCTGATCTGCTTGTCGATCTGCTCGCGTTCGCGCAGATGCGTCCGCTCCTCCTGGAGCAGGCGGGCTTCGCGCGCGAGTGCGCGCAGGCCGGTCGCCGTAAAGACGCCGAGGGTGAGCGCCGCGCAGACGGCGGCCGCGATCCAATAGGGCTTCTTGTCGCGGAACACAACCTCGTCGCGGAGGTGGCTGGGAAGCATCGAGAGATGCGTGGAACCCAGTTCCAGGGCGGAGACGGCCAGGCCGACCGCGAGACTGAACGCCGGCATTGCGGCGCGCGACGGGGCGTCAGCATGCGCCGGATCCGCGCACCCGGGAAGCTCGGAGGCGAGACACACCGGCAGCTTGAAGCGGTCGGCGAGCGCGTCGCGCAGGCCGGTCAGCGCGGCGCCGGCGCCGGCGAGCACGATCTGGCCGGGGGCCAGGGCCGGCGATGTGAGGGTGCTGCGGCAGACGCTCAGGCACGAGCCCACCTGGGAGAGCCAGCGGTCGACCGCGGGCTTGAGAATGGCGGCCGTCTCGCCCGTCAGGCCGTCGGCGTGCTTACGAATCTCGGCCTGGTGGACGGAGATGCCGGCCGCCTGGGCGAGGGTGTCGGTGAGGGCTTTGCCGCCGATCGGGATGGAACGGGCAAACAGCAGCCCCGCGGGAAGGCCGACCGCGATTTCGGTCTGCTGGTGGCCGATGTCGAGGTAGAGGTTGGGCGTGGTGTGGGGCCCGGCGCAGCGTTCCAGGCGGTTGAAGAGGGCCACGGGCGCGGGCACGAGATCGGCGGGACGGACCCCGATCTGCGCGGCGAACTGGAGGGCGCGCTCGACGATGACCGGGCGGGCCATGGCCATCAGGTAGTAGCGATGGGCCGGATCAGTCGCAATGCGGTAGTCGGCGACGTCAAAGGTCATGGAGTCGCCCGCCATGTCGTTGAACGCGGCCAGTTCCATGGCGGCGACCTGCCGCGCGCTGCGGGGGTCGGCATGCGGGATCTTGCCCGGCTGGAAGATGGTGCTGCATCCGGGCAGGGCGATTGCGCAGAACTGCCGGGTCAGCCCGCACTGGGCGATCCAGGCGCGGACGATGCCCGCCGAATCCTGAACATCGGGCGGGAGGGCCAGATGCTCGGTCCGGACGACCACGGGCTTGCGGTCGCGAATGCACACCCAGGCCGCCCGGACCGTCCGGGAGCCGATGTCGAGTCCGACGATTTGTTTGATGCGGGGCATAAGGTTTTTAGTAAGTCGATATTATCGAAATTGTCGATAATATCGATTCATTCCAATCATTCGGGCGGGCGGTCCTCGATGCCAATCGCCTCGCTCAACGCGGCGGGCGGCACGGCGGTTCCGGGACCGGCGTGCGGGGTGAGCGGGATCAGGTTCTCTCCCATGTCGGAGATGAGCGTGGCGGTGACGAAGACCAGCAGATTGTCCGCGCCTTCGTTGGTGGAGTCGGTGCGGAACAACCAACCCAATAAAGGAATGTGCGAAAGCCAGGGGATTCCCGTGCGATCCTTGCCGCCGGAGGCCTGGGCCAGACCGCCCATCACCACCGTCTCGCCGCTACGCACGACCATCTCCGTTTCGATCTTCTTCTGCATCACGATGGGCAACATGCCGAGTGTCTGGAACGTGGCTTTTCCGGGTGTGTTGGCGGCCTCCCACTCGCTCTTGTTCTGGAGTTCCGTGATATCCGGAATCAGCGCCAGGTTGATGGTCGCGAGGTCCGCGCCGACACTGGGCGTCACCGACAGGTTATATCCGAGCGCGATGGTTTTGGGCGTGCCGGTGAACAGAGGGGTGTTGGCTTGGGCGCCCTGCGTCAGTATCTGGTTGTTCGCGTCTTGAATCTGAGCCCGCAACCGCGAGACCCGGTTGCTAGCTTCAGTGTTATAAGGCGGCGGGCCTTCGGCATCGATCAGATCCCGCAACGTGGCGATCACCTCGCGAAATGAGGCAGTCTGGGTGAACGAGTTGTTCAGGTTCTGGTTGACCGGCGCGGTGAGGTTGTCGTAGTACTGGAATTCCTCGCCGATGTGGATCGTCGCCGTGCGGTTGTTGACGGTCGTGATGCGGGGGACCGTCAGCGTGCGCGTCTGCCCCGAACTTTCCATGGCTTGCAGCACCGCCTTGAGCCGTATGTCGTCGAGCACGCCCGAATAGAGCAAAGACCCGACGCCGTTCTGCAACATGCCCGCACCGAGCGAAGGGCCCGTGAGGGTAAGCGGGGTTGTCGAGATCGTCTTGGTTAGCGTTTTGCCGTCCGATCCGATTTCTGGGCCTCCAGGAATATTCAGTGAGTTTTCAGATGTCGAAGACACGGGCCCCGCCAGCAGCCAGTCGATTCCCAGAGCGCGCGTGTCGTTGGCCTTGGTGTTGATGAAGCGCGCCTCGATCAGCACCTGCAACGGGCGGACGTCCAGCGCGTTGATAATGGTCTCGGTTTCGGTCAGATACTGGCGCGTGTTCTTGACCAGCAGGGCGTGGGCGCGGGTATCGAAGCTGATCTCCGATCCCGTCGGCTGCGGCACGAATTTCTTGATGGACTCCACGATGGCGATCTCTCCGCTGCCGGCCTGAGCCGCCTCGCCGAGCGCCGCGCCTCCCGGCACTTCATTGCCGGGCAACCCGATGCGGAGGCGATAGACGCGGGTTTCGAGGGGAATGGGGCCGTCGGTCGGCAAGCGCGAGGTGACCCAGATGAGGCTCTCGCCGACGTTGAAGGAGACGTCCAGGTTGCGGCCGATGAACTCGAGCAGCTCGCGCAAGGGTGTGTTTTCGGTGTGGATGGTGATCGTCTTGCTGGAAAGGTCGCTGTCGGAAACGAGGTTGATCCCCGAGTCGCCGAGTTCTTTGATGATGCCGGCCAGGTCGGCGTCCTCCAGATGCATGGAGATCTCGTTGGTGAGTGCCTGCTGCATCCTGGTGCGGGGTGAGTCGTGCGAGGAGACGTCGCCGATGATGTGGCGCGAGACGCCGTAGGTGTCGGGGACGAGGCCGTGGCGTCGGGCGTCCTGGGCCATGGCTTCGTGCGAGGCGGCGGCGCGCGCGGCGATCGACGCGCGGCGCTGCTCGTTGAGGCGCGTCAGGATGCGACGCTGCAGATCGGCGAGACCCAGTGTGAGGGGGTCTTTGCGGGCGATCTCGATGCACGCCAAGATTGCCTCGGTCACGCGTCCGCGCTGGAACAGATCGTCGGCTTCGCGCACCGCCCGCGCGGGAGGCTCGGCTGCGGGCGCCGCAAACATGACCGGCTCTGGCGTCGCGCAGCCGGCGAGCGCCAGCAACGCGACAGCGGCGATCGCGGCAGCGGAGAGGGAGAAACGGGAGGAGAGTCGCAGGAGGAGTGTTTTCATAGGCGGTGACGGGTTATCGGTTAACGGTTGGTCGCTTCTGAACGGAGATCTCAGTTCTGGACGTTGGCAATCGCTGTTTTCATGGTGCGACAGTGTATATCGCGAGGGGTGAATGGTAAAGGATTATTGCTCGCCGGGCTCGGGCATTCCCTCCCACCAGAGCGGACCCACGTAGACGTTGCCAGCGTAGGCGACGTTGATGGTAACCCCCTCCTCGGAGAGCCGTTTTTCGGTCTTGGCCTCCGTGTTGGCATAGGCCGGCATCCGGGATTCCTTGTGATGGTGATAGCAACGGACGATCGGGAGCTTCGACTGGCTGTAAGGGGCCGGAATGGCCGGTGCCACCCCGCCTCCGTTCGCGGCGTCGCCGAAGCGGAGCTGTTCCTCCTTGGCCTCCCACCATTTGCGTTTCGGAACCTGCGAGTCCCAGGAACACTCGGCATCGGAAAACTCGTAAAAATAGCTGTTGGCCTTGATGTTCGCGTTCTGGGTGGCGTGGCGGGGTTGCGCCGGGGGATAGTCGTTGTCAATCACCTCGGCAAACTTGTTTGGATCGGCCCGGTCGGGCAGATCGGCCGGCCTGACCACGCCCATTCCCTTTCCCTTGTCGCTCCTGCAGACAAAGACCCGCTTGTCATCCAGATACTCGGGAAAGAGGTTGGAGAGCCAGGGGGGGTTGACGCCGTTGTGCTCGCCGCGGTAGACCAGAATCGCGACCCCCATCTGGCGCAGGTTCGACTTGCAGTCGGTCTGGCGGGCCTGCCGCCGGCCCGCACTCACCACGCTGGTCATCATGGTCGCGAGAACGGCGATGATGAACATCACCGCCAGCATCTCCAGCAGCGTAAATCCTGAACGATGAACCGGGCGCCCGCGCCGCCTCGATGCGCCCTCGTGGCGGCACCCAGAATCACCCGCGCCGGTCCGGGACTGGCACGGATATTGCGAATGTATCCATTGAAAAGCGAGGCAAGCTCTGTTACTCTCTTCGCCTCCACTTATGGATGGTCTCAGGTTCACACACAGAGTTGACGCAGGATATGTGCCAGAATGGTTTTTTTGAAACATAGTCACCTCTGGACACGGGATTTGAGCGTGCCGCGGCGGGTCCGCGGCAGCCGTCTCGTCTGGCGTGTGCACGCGAGAGTGCATACTGGAGTCCGCACCGGGCGGAGCGTCTGTTCGCTGTCGAAAGTGTCGATAATAGCGACATTATCGACATTATCGATTCCTTGGGCCTTGCCCGCCTGGGCGGCCGGTCCGGTTCCTGCCTGGCGTGTGGAGGAGGCGGCGATCCGGACGGTGTTCACGCGGGGGGCGCAGGATGCGTTTGTCCTGTGCGTCCTGCCGGCCGACGCGGGCGGACGCCCGGTGGCTGCGGTGAAGGCGGAGGCGGCCGGCGTGGCGAGGCCGGTACGGGTCGTCGCGGCCGATGACCGTCAGATTCAGGTGTTGGTCGACTGCCAGGATCTTCCCGAGAAAGCGGTGGTTGCGGTTTACGGCATTGCGGGCGCGCGGCGCGTCGATCCGGATCCGGAGGGCGTTACGAATCCCGCGCCGATTCGCGTCTCTGCCCGCCACACGGTCGGCCAGGACCCGCCCGCGACGCTGGATGATCTCAAGCTGCTGGCGGTCCGGGCGAGTCCGCAATCGACTTTTTTCGTCTTTTCCAGTTTCGACGTCGTTGCGGCGGGTCTCGGCAAGTTTGCCAAGGGCGCCGGTTGGGATCGGCCTCTGTCGTTGCTTCGGCTCACGTCGTGGCTGGCGGTGCCACGGGAGGGTCAGTATGTCTTCGCCCTGTCCGGCGAAAACGCCGCCTGGCTGCAGATTGACGGCGAGGAGGTCGTGGGGCAGGGGTACAGCCGCGGCCGGCCAACCACTCAGGAGGGTCGGCCGATCACCCTCGCCGCCGGCCTGCACCGTCTGATGGTCGACACCGCCGTGCGCACCGACTACAGCCTCGGCGTGCGGTGGCGCCCGGTGGATACCAACGCCGCCCTGCCGACGCTCGTGACCGGCGGTGATCGCACGGAGGGGCGCGTGGAGCGCCGGGATGGAGACCTGCACGTCTTTGCCCGTGTGCGGCGGGGATTGCCCTACCGTTTTCAGGGAATCCCGGCTCTGTTCTGCCCCGTGACGCTCGAGGACGATAGCGTCTGCTGGTCGGGCGGCAAGCTGGCGTACGCCTGGCAGATCGACGGCACCCCGGTTGGGAACGGACGGCGTGTTGAAACGATCCGGGTTGCGACCAACGGGACGAATTTCGTGGTGGGGCTGACGGTGTCCCGCGCCGCCGATGGAACGAATGGGATGGCGACCGTCACGATCCCCGCCGAAACGGTCCCGGCCGTCGAATACCGCCTCTCATCGGCGTTGATCGGAGCGCCAGCGGTGTGCTACGGCAATGACCCGGTGAACCCCGAAATCCAGGTGCGGGCGACCTCGCCGGACGCTACGGCGTTCACCCTCCGCACAGAGGTGGCCGGCCGAGACGGCGCCCCGGTCGTCAGCGAAACGCCCCTCACCCTCACGCGCTCGTGGGGCCGGGTTGTGTTGCCGACGGGTGAATCGGACACCTTTCGCGAAATCCGCTGGCAGGTGCTGCACGCGGGGGTGGTGGTTAACAGCGGCCGCTGGGTGTTTGACGCCCCGCCGTTTGAAAGCCTTCCCGATGGCGTGGACGGTATCTCGCTCTTGCGCGGGGGGTCGGGCGTGACCCTGATCGCCCGGCGGGCCTCGAAGGGCGAGGACGCTCGCTTCACGGGCTTGCGGCGCGGACAGCGGCTGCTCTTTCTCGATGGCTTTGTGGCGGCCGCCGGCGTGGCCGATCCGGCGGCGGCGGAAGACCTCGACCGCGCCGTGGCCAACGGCCCCGACGGCGTTTCCGTGGCCTATCAACGGCTCGGCCTGCAGACGCTGAAAGCTGGGGATGATCCGCGCGGCGGGGCGCGGCTCGCGCCGCTCGCCTCCCTGGGGAGGCTGCTGCCGGTGGACGCCGTGCTGCTGGCGCCCGACCTCTCCGGCGCCCGCGACGGCGAAACGCCCGAGAGCTTTGAGCGGCGGCTCGCCGCCTTCGCCGGCGCGCTGACCGAGGCGGGGCAGACACACCTGATCCTGGTTGCTCCGCCTGCGTTCGACGTGCTGCCCGGCTGCGGCTGCGAGCCGGGTCCGGCCCCCTGCGTCCATGCCCGCGCAGGCCGCCTCTATGCCGAAATCGTCTACCGGGTGGCCGACGCCTATGGATTGAGCGTCGCCGATCTCTACACGCCGTTCTCGCTCGACGCGGGCGAGCAGCCGCTGGTCGCCGGCGGTGGCCTCACGCCGCGCGGGATGCGCAAGGCGGCGGAGGCGTTCCGCCGGGTTCTTTATTTCACGAATCGATAATATCGACATTATCGATAATAGCGCTAGTATCGCAACCATGACTGACCCCGGCAACACATCTCCCGACCTGGCCCGCGAGCCGCTGGCCCTGGCGCGGCTCCATCCCGAGTGGAGCGCCGCCGAGCCCGTGACCCGCTCGCAGTGGCTGGCGCTGATTGTGCTGGCCGTGGCTCTGGTGGCGGGCCTGTGTGTCGCTCCGCTGGCGACGGGACGGGCGCTCGTCTTTTTCTGCACCGCCTTTTATCTGACCGTCACCCTCTATAAACTGGTTCTCATCCGGGCGTCCATCAAGCCCGGCGCGTCGCTCGCTTTTTCGGCGGCCGATATTGCCGCATCCGAGCCGCGCGACTGGCCGCTCTATTCGATCCTGGTGCCGATGTACAAGGAGCCGGAGACGCTCCCGCAAATGATCGCCGGCCTGCAGGCGCTTGATTACCCCGCCGACCGCAAGGATGTCCAGCTTCTGCTGGAAGACGACGACGCCCTCACCGTCTCCGCCGCACGGGCCATGACCCTGCCGCCCGGTTTCCGCGTCACCCTGATCCCGGCCTCGCATCCCCGCACCAAGCCCAAGGCCTGCAACGTCGGCCTCCAGCATGCCCGCGGCCGCTATCTGGTGATCTACGACGCCGAGGACAAGCCCGAGACCGACCAGCTCAAGAAGGCGGTCCTGGCCTTTGAGCAGGCGCCCGCCCGGACGGCGTGCGTGCAGTCGCGGCTCAATTACTACAATCCGCGCCAGAATCTCCTCACCCGCTGGTTCGCCGCCGAATATTCCGCCTGGTTCGACATGCAACTGCCGGGGCTGGCGGCGCTGCGAACGGTGATTCCGCTCGGCGGCACGTCGAATCATTTTGTCACGCAGGTGCTGCGCGATTTGCTGGGATGGGACGCCTACAACGTGACCGAAGATTGCGATCTGGGTGTGCGCCTCTGCCGCGCCGGCTACACCACCTGCATGTTGCAGACGACCACCTGGGAGGAGGCCTGCTCCAGCCTCCGCTTCTGGATCCGGCAGCGCACCCGCTGGCAGAAAGGGTATATCCAGACCTGGTTCGTCCACATGCGCCGCCCGTTCGGACTGGCGCGCGACATCGGCTGGCGCAACTTTTTCCACTTCCAGCTTCTGGTCGGCGGCGTCATCTTCTCGGCGCTGATCAACCCGGTCTTCTGGACACTGGCGATCGTGTGGTTCGCCGTGCAGCCGGTCGGGGTCGCGGCGCTGTTTCCCGGGCCGGTCTTTGCGGCGGGGACGTTCTGCCTGTTCGTGGGCAACTTCGCCTTTGTCTATGTCAACCTGCTCGGCTGCTACAAGCGGCGCTACGACTCGCTGCTCCTGTGGAACCTGCTGACGCCGCTGTACTGGATGCTGATGAGCTACAGCGGCTGGCGGGCGTTATTCCAGTTCTTCAGCAATCCGTTCTATTGGGAGAAGACACAGCATGGGCTCGTTCAAAAACAGACTCACTGATGGCGTGCCGGCCGCGCTGCTGGCGTGTGCGGCCGTCTGGATCGGGCTGCTCACGGCCGGACCGGGCGACACCGCCGCCCTCGCCATCTGCCGGGAGGTGGTGGCGGGCACGGATCAGGGACGGCAGGCGCTGGTGGGGTCCTGCTGGTTCAGCCCGCTCGTGACGGTCGTCACGCTGCCGTTTGTCTGGCTGCTCGGCGAAACGCCGCTGGCGGGTTGGGCGGCGGCGTGGGTGGCGTGGACGTTCGCCCTGGTGATCTGCGGCCGCATTCTGGAGCGCTCCTGGGCGGGCGTGGCCCTCATGGTCCTGGCGGTCTGCGGGATCACCGCCGTCGGCGGCGGGGCGTCACCCGCAGCCGCCGTGCCCGCGGCGCTGGCCGTCTTCGCGCTGCGCTCGGCCGCGCTGTGGAGCCGCGAGCAGCGGCTGCGCGACCTGGTCAAGCTCGGTGCGGGCCTCTCCGGATTGATCCTCTGCGGCATGCCCGTCCTGGGCGTCACGCTGGCGCTGGCGCTCGCCGTGCCGCTCGGCGCGCTCGCCGGCGCGGATACCCGCCACCGGCTGCCGGCCGTGCTGATTCTGGGGTGGCTGCCGATGCTCTACGCGCTCGGCGTCTGGGTGCTGATGAACAGGCTCATTTTCGGATCGGGGCTGTTTTTTGTGGAAAGCCTGGGCGGCGGCCGGGTGCTGCACTGGCACGGTGCGCAGTGGCTGCCCCACCGGCCGGCGGAGATCGCGGCCACGGCCGCCGCCGCCTATGCGCTGACGGCGGGTCTGCTCACCCGCAACCGGCGCGCCGCCGCGCTCGGCATGCTCGGGCTGCTCTTCTGGGTCTGGTTGGTCATCCTGCGCGGGGGGTCGGCGGCGTGGGCCGATGCCGCCGGACGAGCCGTGCTGATGGTGTCGGGGGTGCTGGCGCTCTGGCATCTCCGGCACGGGGGCGCCGTGTGGCGGACGCCCTGGGTGACCGCGGGTGATGTGGCGCTCTTCGTGGCCGTCGCGGTGATCGGCGCGCGGGGCCTGCCCCCGCCGGCCGCGAATCCGGCCGCGGCGATCACGGCGCAGGTGGACGCCGATGTCCGGGCGCGTTCACCTCACGCGCGGGTCTTTGTGTGCGGCTATGCCGGCCTGGAGTTGCTCACCGGCTCGACGAGCGGACGCCTCGAGCCCAACCTCGACCTGTATGTCCAGACCCTCCGCGCCGATTACTATGGGCAGAACCTCTTCCTGCTCGTCCCCGCGCCCGTCGGCGCGGCCGCCGCCGAAAACGTCCATATCCGTCTCCCCGATCTCTATGCGTCGGGCGGCGGCCGGATGCTCGTCTTCCGCAATTACGGCGCGTGGCGCCTCTTCGAGATCGTCGGCGCGCCCACGGAGCGGCAGTTGGAGATGTGGCGCACCGTCACGCATCAAAATTCACCAGGCCCCGCTCGCGCAGACTGAGGTAGCCGGGCGTGTCGGGACCGGGCGCGCCGACGACCACATGGTCCAGCACCTTGATGCCGATGATCCGCGCGGCCTCGACCAGCCGCTTGGTGATGGTGATGTCCTCGGCGGATGGCGTCGGGTCGCCCGACGGGTGGTTGTGGACCAGGATGACGGCGGCGGCGGCGTGACGGATGGCGCGATTGAAAACCTCGCGCGGATGCACCGGACTGGAGTTGATCAGGCCGCGGGTGGCCTCGAGCGGCCGGCCGATCAGACAGTTCTTGATGTCGAGCAGCAGCACCCAGAACACCTCCTGGGTCTGGCCGTGGGCGAGCGGCGCGGCCAGCCGATAGACCGACGCCGGCTCGCGCACCGGCGACGGTTTCTCGCCGGGCGTTCGCGCGCAGGATCGCCGGCCGATCTCGATCGCCGCGGCCAGCTCCATCGCCTTCACCGGCCCCAGCCCCTTGATCTTGAGACCCAGCAGCTCTTCGAAGCCCATCTTGGAGAGCGCCGTCATGCCGCCGACCCGGACCAGCAGCTCGCGGGCGAGGGCGATGACGTTCTTTTTGGGCGTGCCGCTTCGCAATAAGATGGCGATCAGGATCTCATCCGCGACGGCCGTGCCGCCCCGGCGAACGAATTCCTCGCGCGGACGGAGTTCCGTCGGGATGTTCTTAATGCAGGTGGCGCTGGCGCTGTAAGCGATTGTCGGGTCAAAGACCTCGGAGTGTTGCTGCTCCATGTTCCTCCCACTGTTCGTTGACGCGGCCGGCCAGGGTGGCGGCCGATTCCAAGCCCGTGGCGTCCACCCAGACGACCTGCGCCTGATGCCGGAACCACGTCTCCTGCCGCTTGGCGAGCTGGCGCGTGCGGATCACCGTGCGCTCGATGGCGTCCGCGCGGGTCATCTGGCCATCGATCCACGCGGCGGCCTCGGCATAGCCGATGGCCGCGCGGGCGGTCTCCGACCAGACCGGAAACCGGGCGCGCAAGGCGCGGACCTCTTCGGTCAGGCCGCCGGCAAACATCCGTTCGGCGCGCTCGCGAATGCGGCGATGCAGGACTGGCCGAGGCACACGCAGGCCGACAATCCGGGGCGCGATCAGGGGCGCGGGGCCGCGCCCGGCAGGTGCTTCGACGGCGCCGCCCCCCGCATCGAGACGCTCCAGGGCGCGGATCAGGCGGCGCGGATTGAGCGGGTCGGCCAGAAGATCCAGCGCGTGCGGATCACGCGCAATCACCGCCCGTTGCAGTCCCGGAACGCCTTCAGCTTCGAGGACCCCCTGCCAGCGCGTCCGGGTTTCGCTGTCGGCCGCAGGCGCGTCGAGACCGGAGAGGAGCGCCCGGATGTAAAGCCCGGTGCCGCCGACGACGATCGGAACGCCCGCAGCCGGCGCGCGGAACGCCGGCGTCACGGCCCGCACCCACGCGCCCGCGCTGTACGATTCGGAGGGATCGGCGAGATCGATGCCGAAATAGGGCACCGCGCCGCGCTCGACGGCGGACGGCTTGGCCGTGCCGATGTCCAGGCCGCGATAGACCAGCATCGAATCGGCCGAGACCACCGCCGCGCCCCGGCGTTCCGCCAGAATCTGGGCGACGGCGCTCTTGCCGGTCGCCGTCGCGCCGACGAGAATGAAGGCCGTGGCCGAAGCGGGGACCTGGGACGAAGTATTCAGAATGTAAGCCCTCCCTCGGGCAACCGGAGCTATTATTCTGACTTCTGACTTCTGACTTCTGACTTCTCTCTGGCAAACACCCCGGAGGCGGTTTTGCCAGAGCCTCCGCCTTCCATGACGCGCGAGATTACCCGGCCCTCGGGCGGCAGGTCGGCGCGGGTCTTGCCGCAGACGCCGAGCACCTGGTCGGTCGTTCGGAAATGGCATTTGCAGGCCCGCAGCAGCGCGTCGGCGCCGTGCTTGCGCACCAGTTCGACGGCGGCGGCGCGCACCTGCTCGGAGGCGCCCTTGGGCGCGGTGATCCCCAGCTCGGCGCCGAGGCGCAGCAGGGCGCGCAGGAACGCCTCGCGCGCCAGCACCGAGGCGGCGGCGACCGCGATGTCGGACTCGGCCTTGTGGCGCTGCTCCAGAATGATCGACCGGCCTTTCTGCATGAGCGCCCGCTTGATCACCTGCTCGGAACCGAACTGGTCGGCCACGGCGCGCGGACAGTCGGAGACCGTCTCCAGCAGATTCTCGATGCAGCGGGCATGCGCCCAGGCGAGGAGGCTGTTGACGTTGCGGAACTTGGCGTAGAGCCGGTTGTAGGCCTCCGGACCGATGGCGACGAGCGTGTAGCGGTTACGTCCGAGCAGGTCGCGCAGCCGCGAGCCGATCGCCAGGACCTGCTTGTCGGAAAGCTGCTTGCAGTCCTTGACGCCGATCTCCTGCATCGTGCGGGCGAGGTCGGGGTTGACATAGGCGGCGCAGGCGACCAGCGGCCCGAAGAAATCGCCCTTGCCGCTCTCGTCAATCCCCATGTGCGAAGCGACCGCTTCGGGGTGCAGCACCTCCTCGTAGCCGACGCCGGCCGCGCCCAGCACGACCGGTTCGAGGTAGAACAGCACGAAATCCTGCGCGCCCTTGCCTTGCACCAGACATTTGCCGCTCGTGTAGAGGTTGATGTGGCAGTGGGGGCCCTCGACCGCCACGACGGTGTAGGGGACCTTGCAGGGTTTGTAATTGCCCATGGCGACCAGCTCCTTCAGGAGCCGCTGCTGGTCGTCGGTCAGCTTGTAGGTGAACACGGTTTTGGGTGGCGTCGTCATGGTTTCGCGGGCGTCAGGGGCACTTTGAGGTTCAGGAGGTTGCGCTTCATCAAGTCCTTGGTGAAGGAAATCACGGCTGCGCGGGTCTCCATCTCCGGGCGGTTCATCTGCTTGCGCACGGCGTCGGCGATCTGGCCGAGGGTCCGTACGCCGTCGATTTGCCGCCAGAAGAACGTTCCATTTTCGTCCAGGATGACGCGCGCAATGCGCTCGCGACCGAGAAACCGACCCAGGAGCCGCGCGTAACGCATCGGCACCGGAGTCGCGCTCACCAGGACGGTTACGCCGTCTTTCCCGACCTCGGTTCGCACCCCTTCGGCCACCATCGGGACCGCCTCAAAGGGGTCGCGGGCGGGCTTCCGCCGGGCCGGCTGCGCGGCCGTTTTCGACTTCTTTGTCCGTCTCCAAAACATGCGTCCGCCTTCCTGTGTCCACGGGGCGGACGGGATAATAACAAGAAACGGGATGATGGTATAGTGGGTTTTGTTTTCCATCCGGTCGCAGGCCGGTGGCCCGACCGAACCCCGAATCCTGAACCCTCCGCTTGCACAAACCAGAGGTTTTGCAAGCGAATCTCTCTATTTTGAGAGCTTCTCTCCCGCTGTCAGATCTTCTTCATCGTCCCGATGCCACGGGGCTGCTGCTTCGCCACGTCATCCGCCTCCCGACGATCCATTTCTGCCAGCCCAGCGCGATAGGAATAGATGAACGGGATGGCCAGATCGACCTCGGGCGTCCGGCGGATTTCCTTAATGATCTCCTTGTTCAATTCGTAGGCTAAACGGGGCTTGTCCTTCACATGGGTCTGGAAGCGCAGACGCAGGTAGACGCCATAGTCGTAGAGGTCAGACCGGATATACGGCTCCTGCCCCGTGGCCTCGATGATGTCGCCGGTGATCTTGCGGGCCGCATCGATGAGGATCGCCTCGGCCTTCTGCATGTCGGAGTCATAGGTGATGCGCACCACGACTTCATCGAGCATGTAGGCCGCCTCCTGCTTGACGGTGAAGTTGATCACAACCTGGCTGAACAGCATGGCGCTGGGCACCAGGATGTGCCGGCCGACCGCCTCCTCGCTGCCCACCGCACCGCCCACCTGATCGAGCACCACGTACATCGGGCCGATCTCCTGCACATCGCCCGTCAGGCCGAGGCTGGGAAACTGAATGCGGTCGCCCGGACGAAACGGCCGTTTGATGCTCACCAGCAGCCACGCCGCAAAACCGCTGACCGGTGCCTGCAGCGACCAGCCCAAGAGCATACCGCCGAACATGGAGAAGAGCGTGCCGAACGTTCCCAGCTTGCCGAAGCCGTATGCCACCACGAGAACCATCCCGACGATGGACAGCATCCGGTAGATCCGGCCGATCATCAACCCTTCCGAAATGGGCCGCCCCTGCCGCTGCAACACCACCACGGTCAGGATCGTGATGAAGCTGGCCAGACACCAGACCGCCGCCAGCATGGACACGACCTGCAGCACGGGCACACCGGACGGCATCATCCCTGCGGTTTCCGGCAGATAGATGGATGCGCCCGCCGTCGCCGCCGCGATCACCAGGCTGATGCCGAAAGAAAGCCATGTTTTGATAAAACCTGAAAATGTCATGGCGGGCAGCATGGCAGAAACCGGGTGAAACGTCAAGACCACCACGAATTCACATTGGAGAAACAGCCCGATTGGGTTATGATGACTCGCGTACGACCGGGTCTTCTGCAAAACGAGGGATTATGGCACACACATCGGCACAGCATGCGGCACGGTTGCAGGCGTTTCTGGCCAAGGACTATCACGGCATGTACCGCGAGCCGGGCGGGGAGATCGCCTTGCCGTTTCTCACTCCCGGCAGCGCGCAGTACTGCGATGTCCTGTGGGACTGGGACTCGTGGCTTACCAACGTGGCGTTGCGTCAGATCGTCGCCCGCACCAACGATTCCGCCGAACGCGAAACGCTGGCGGGCTATGAGAAGGGGTGCATCCAAAACTGGCTGCTGTATGCCCGGAAGCACAGCGGCTGGACCCCCATCTGGATCAACCGCTCCGGCAACACGGCGCCTGCCGATATCTATGCGCAGAACATGCACAAGCCGTGTCTGGCCCAGCATGCCGCGTTCATCGTGCAGCAGGAGGGCGGCGACGCGGAGTGGCTGCGCGAAGACCTGATGTATCTCCAGTACTTCGTCAACAACTATCGCAATCACCACCGCCACGAGTGCGGACTCTACTTCTGGCAGAACGACAGCGCCATCGGGGTCGACAACGACCCCTGCACGTTTGGCCGTCCGCCGCGCAGCAGCGGCTCGATCTATCTCAATTGCCTCATGGTCAAAGAACTGCTGGCCATGGCCTACCTGCTGGACCGCGTGGGTCTCGATGAAGTGGCCGCGCAGTACCGGCAGGACGCCGAGGCGCTGCGCGAGGCCGTCCGCGAGCATTGCTGGGACGAGCGGGACGGCTTCTATTACAGCGTGGATCTGAATCTGACGCCCGTCGTCAGGCAGCGGAGCGCCGCGCACTCGGGTCAACCGCGGGACTGGCCGTGCCTCATCCAGCGCATCGGCGTCTGGTCCGGCTTCCTGGCCCTGTGGGCCGGTATCGCCACGCCCAAGCAGGCCAAGCGGATGGTGCGGGAACATTACCGCAACGCCGCCACGTTCAACGCGCCGTTCGGCGTCCGGACGCTCTCCAAAATGGAGAAGATGTACAACCTGCGCGCGTCGGGAAACCCGTCATCCTGGCTCGGGCCGGTGTGGGGCATCTCCAATTATCTGACGTTCCGCGGCCTGGTCACGTGCGGGTTTGAGGACGATGCCCGCGAACTGGCGGAGAAGACCGTCGTCCTGTTCGGCTCCGATCTGGAGAAGACCGGCGCCCTGCATGAATACTACCAGCCCGAAAACGGCGAACCGATCCTCAACCACGGCTTCCAGAATTGGAACTACCTCGTTGCAAACATGATCTGCTGGCTGGAGGGCGGAACCCCGGTCGCGGAGTTCTGACCCCGCCTGGAGCCGGCGCGGATTGAAACGGGAAAGCGGGCGGCAGGCATGCAAAAAAAACCATTCATTCATGACGACTTTCTGCTGCAGAACGAAGCGGCGCGGACGCTGTACCACGGCTATGCCGAGGCGATGCCGATCCTCGACTACCACTGCCACCTGCCGCCGCGGGATGTGGCCGAGGACCGGCGCTGGGAGAACCTGACGCGGCTGTGGCTGGGCGGCGATCACTACAAATGGCGGGCGATGCGCGCGAATGGCGTGGACGAGCGCCTGATCACCGGAGACGCCCCCGACCGCGAGAAGTTCGCCGCGTTCGCCGCCACCCTGCCGTACCTGCTGCGCAACCCGTTGTACGACTGGTCGCATCTGGAGCTGACGCGCTATTTCGGGATCCGCGAGCGGCTCGACCCCGCGTCCGCCCAGGCGATCTGGGACCGGGTCCATCCGCAGCTCGCCACGCCGGCCTGTTCGGCGCGCGGCCTGATGGCGCGCAGCGGCGTGAAGGTGGTCTGCACGACGGACGACCCGGCCGACACGCTCGAGCATCACCTGCAGGTGGCGCGCGAGGGGTTTGGCGTGCAAATGCTGCCGACCTGGCGCCCCGACAAAGCGCTGGCCATCGACCGCGCCGCGTTCTGGAACAACTGGATGGATGCGCTGGGCGCGGCGGCCGGTACCGGGGTGCGGACCTGGGACGACTTTCTCTGCGCGCTGCAGAAACGCCACGACTTCTTTGCCGCCGCCGGCTGCCGCCTCTCCGACTACGGCGTGGAGACCGTCTACGCCGCGCCCTACACCGAAGCCGGCGTGCGCGCGGTCTTTGCCAGGGCCCGCGGCGGCGGGGCGGTCACGGCCGAAGAGATCGAGCAGTTCCGCTCGGCCGTCCTGTTCGAATGCGGCAAGATGGATGCGGCGGCGGGCTGGACCTGGCAGATCCATTACGGCCCGCTGCGCAACGCCAATACGCGGATGTTCCGAGCGCTCGGCCCCGACGCCGGGTTCGACTCGATCGGCGACTGGCCCGTGGCCCAGGCCCTGGCGCGGCTGTTGGACCGGCTCGATCAGATCGACGCCCTGCCGCAGACCATCGTCTACACGATCAACCCGCGCGACAACGAACTGCTCGCCACGCTGCTCGGCAGCTTCCAGCGCGGCCCCGTGGCGGGCAAGATGCAGTTCGGCAGCGGCTGGTGGTTCAACGACCAGCGCGACGGCATGGTGCGACAGCTTGAGGCGCTCTCGCAGCTCGGTCTGCTGAGCCGCTTCGTGGGCATGCTCACCGACAGCCGATCGTTCCTCAGCTTCACCCGCCACGAATATTTCCGCCGCATCCTCTGCAATCTCCTCGGTTCCGACATCGCCGCCGGGCGCATCCCCGACGACACCGCGTGGATCGGCGAGATCGTGCGGGATATCTGCTACCGCAACGCGGCGCGGTATTTCGGGTTGGGGGAGTGAAAAAGGTTGAAATCCAAGCTTGATTCTTTGGCCGCGGAAGCGCACAATCAATCTCCTTTTTTCGGGGTTCCGGCGCGGCCTGGTCGATGGGTCGCGACGCCCCTTCCGTTCCAGACCCTGGACGCCCCGCCCCGCATTCCGAAGGATGAACATGTCAAAACAACGGATCGACAAGATTCTGGTGATCAATTCTGGAAGTTCGTCGCTGAAGTTCATGCTCTTCAGCATGGCCACCGAGACCATGATGGCCAAGGGGCTGGTCGAGCGGATCGGCATGCCGAATGGCAATCTCGCCTACCAGCGTGACGGCGAGGCCAAGACCGAGCAGACGATTCATGCCGAGAACCATGGCAAGGCGCTCGCCCTGGCCTGCCGCATGCTGATCGATCCCGCCTGCGGCGTGATCCGGGCGCTGACCGAAGTGGACGCCATCGGCCACCGCGTCGTGCACGGCGGCGAGAAGTTCTCGGTGGCGGTCATCGTGGACGATGCGGTCAAGGCGGGGATCGGCGAGTGCAGCGCCCTCGCGCCGCTCCACAATCCGGCCAACCTCGGCGGCATCGTCGCCTGCGAAACGGTCTTCCCGGACACGCCGAACATCGCGGTGTTCGACACCGCTTTTCATCATACGATTCCCAAGCACGCCTTCCTGTACGCAATCCCCGGCGCCTATTACGAAAACCTCCACATCCGCAAGTACGGATTTCACGGCATCTCCTATCAGTTTGTCGCCGCCGCCGCCGCAAAAATCATCGGCAAGCCGCTGGAGCAGACCCGGTTGATCATCTGCCATCTCGGCAACGGGTCGTCGATCGCGGCCGTGGCTGGCGGCCGGTCGCTCGATACGACCATGGGCATGACCCCGCTCGCGGGCCTCATCATGGGGAGCCGCTCGGGCGACCTCGATCCCGCCGTGGTCCTCTACCTCGCCCGCGAGGGCAAGCTCTCGCTCGACGAGATCGACACGCTGCTCAACAAGCAGTCGGGACTGCTGGGATGCGCCGGCACCGGATCGGGCGACATGCGCGAGCTGGTCGCCGCCGCGGCCGCGGGGAAGGAGGCGGCCGTGACCACGCTCAACATGGTGGGCCACCGCGCCGCGCTCTACATCGGGGGCTATTACACCCTGCTGGGCGGCGCCGACGCGATCATCTTCACCGGCGGCATCGGCGAGAACTCCTTCCCCGCGCGCGAGGCGATCATCACCCGCCTCGCCGCCATCGGCTGCCGGCTCGACCCCGCGCGCAACAGGGATGTCAATTTCGGAAAGACAGGTCCCATCTCCACCGACGACTCCACCCTGCCCGCGATGGTCATCCCCACCAACGAAGAACTGATGATCGCCCGCGAGACCTTCGCCACACTCTCCCGTCCAGGATAAGCAAACCATGCAACTGCTCGAACGCCTCATCCCCGTTGCCAGGGCCGCCCGCAAAACCATCGTCCTCCCCGAAGGCCATGACCCCCGCGTCATCACCGCTGCGATCCGGGCCGCGACCCGGGGAATCTGCACGCCGGTCGTCCTCGCGACCCCCGCCGAGCTGGCCGCGGCGGAGGCCCGGGCCGGCGAGACGCTCGCCGCCCACGGCATCCGCTGCATCGACTACACCGCTTCGACCCTCGCCCCCGCCCTGGCCGCCGCGCTCCAGGCGCGCCGCAAGGCCAAGGGAATGACGCTGGATGAGGCCGCGGCCACCCTCTCGTCCAAGCGCCTCTTCTTTGGCAACATGCTGCTCGCGTGCGGCCATGTCGACGGCCTGGTCGCCGGCTCGATCGCCTCGACCCCCGACATGCTGCGCGCCGCATTCACCTGTGTCGGCACCGCTCCGGGGATTGCCCTCGCTTCGGGGTGCTTCCTCATGGACCTCGCGCGCCCCACGCCCTCCGGCGACGATGTGCTGATCTATGCCGACTGCGGCGTCAACATCTGCCCCACCGCCGACGAACTGGTCGATATCGCCCAGGCCACCGCCAAAACCTGCCGCGCCCTGCTGGGCAAACGGCCCAGGCTCGCGTTTCTCAGCTTCTCGACCAGGGGATCGGCCCGGCATCCGCTGGTTGACAAGATGCGCGAGGCCACGGAAAAGACGCGCGCGCGCTTCGCCGCCATCGGCCTCGACGCCGTTGTGGACGGCGAACTCCAGGCCGACGCCGCCCTCGTGCCGTCCGTGGCCGCATCGAAGAACCCGGCCGGCGCCATCGCCGGCGACGCCAACGTCCTGATTTTCCCCGACCTGCAGGCCGGAAACATTTGCTACAAGATCACCGAGCGCCTCGCAGGCGCCATCGCCTATGGCCCGATCCTTCAGGGCACCGGCAAGCCGGTCAACGACCTCTCCCGCGGCTGCACCGCCGACGACATTGTCGGCGTGATCTGCATCACCATCTGCCAGGGGTTGGCGTAGGCCGACGCCGGGCGATTCGGGTGAACACAGGGACGACATGCGCATTTTAATTACGGCGGGGCCGACCCGCGAGCATCTGGACCCGGTGCGTTTCATCAGCAACCGTTCCACCGGAAAAATGGGCTTTGCCCTGGCGGAACGGGCGGCCGCGCGGGGTCATGCGGTCACGCTGGTCGCGGGGCCGGTCGCCTGCGACACGCCCGCCGGTGTGCGGCGCATCGATGTGGTGAGCGCGTGCGAGATGCTCGATGCGGTGCGCCGTGAGCTGGTGTCCGCCCAGGCGCTCATCATGTGCGCGGCGGTGGCCGACTGGCGTCCGAAACGGCCCAGCCCCGTCAAGCTGAAGAAGCGTGACATGACGCCCATCCTCGAGCTGGAGCCGAATCCCGACATTTTGCTGACGCTACGGACGGACAAAGGCGGGCGTCTCTTCGTCGGCTTCGCCGCCGAGACCGGCGACCCGCTTGCCGAGGCGCAGCGCAAGCTCGTCACGAAGGGACTCGATCTGCTGGCCGCCAACGACGTCTCCCTGCCCGACGCAGGTTTTGCCGTCGATACCAACCGCGTCACGCTGCTGGCCCCCGGCTGTGATCCCGAGCACCTGCCGCTACTCACCAAACACGCCGTCGCCGACCGCATCCTCGACCGGTTGGAGCGTCTAAAACCCTGAACCCCGAACCCTGAACACTGAACACTGAACACTGAACACTGAACACTACGCAAACGCCTCAGGGGGCCGATCATGCAAACCTTTCGTTGGGGAATTCTGGCGCCAGGCCACATCGCCGAAAAATTTGCCGAAGCCATAACCGCCATTCCAGATGCGGCCGTGACCGCGGTCGGTTCGCGCGACCGCGGGCGGGCCGAAACATTTGCCGCCCGCCACGCCATTCCGCGGGCGTACGGCAGCTACGCCGAACTCGTGGCCGACCCAGACCTCGACGCCATCTACGTCGCTTCGCCGCACAGCCACCACCGGGACGGTGTTCTTCTGGCCCTAGCCGCCGGAAAACCGGTGTTGTGCGAGAAGCCGCTCGGGGCGACGTTGGCCCATGCATCCGCCATGATCGACGCCGCCCGCCGCTCCAACCTGTTTCTCATGGAGGCGCTGTGGACGCGCTTTCTGCCCGCGCTGGCCACGGCGCGCGGCTGGATCGATGCCGGCCGGATCGGCACGCTGCGCCGCCTGGAGGCCGATTTCTCCTTTCGCTGCGGCTGGAACCCCGAGTCGCGCCTCTTGAATCCCGCGCTGGCGGGCGGCGGCCTGCTCGATGTCGGCATCTACGTCTTGGCGCTCGCCCAGTGGGCCTTCGGCAGCCTGCCCGACCCGACGGCCAGCTCAGCCGCGATCGGCGAGACCGGCGTGGATGAACAGGCGGCGATGATTTTTCAGTGGCCGGACGGCGCACAGGCCGTGCTCACCTGCGGCGTGCGCACTTCGGGCACGGCCCACGCGCGGCTGGCCGGCACCGACGGCAGCATCGACATCCCCTCATTTTTCGACGCTCAGGAGGTCATCCTGCATGCGGACGGCAAAGAGGAGCGGATACGGACGCCGCACCTGAAGAACGGCTTCGAGTATGAGATTTTGGAGGCGATGGCCTGCATCCGCGGGGGACGTCTGGAAAGCCCCGTCCTCCCGTGGCGCGAATCCCTGCGCCTGGCCGAAGTGTCGTCACGCCTCATCGATCACTGGGGCATTCGCTATCCGTTCTGACGGCCGCTCATCACGTTCGGAGCGCGGCTCGGGCGGCTTCGCAATCGGCGCGGATCTGCGCGGCGAGGGAGGCGGGGGAGGGGAAGGCGCGCTCGTCGCGGAGGCGGGCGATGAAGGCGATGTCAATGCGGGCGGAGTAAAGGTCGCCGGCGAAGTCGAAGAGGTGGACCTCGAGGATGGGGCTGGCCGTCCGGGCCTCGGGGAAGGTGGGCCGAAACCCGAGGTTGGCGACGCCTTCAACCGGGCGGTCGCCGATCGCGGAACGGATGGCGTAGACGCCGACGGGGGGGAGGACCTCGGCTTCGGGATGGATGTTGGCGGTGGCCATCCCGAGCGTGCGGGCGACACCGCGGCCATGCCGCACCGTTTCACAAATCGCGTAAGGGCGTCCCAGCATGGCGGCGGCGGCCGCGAGGTCGCCGGATTGGATCGCCTCACGGATGCGGGTGCTCGAGATGGTCTGATCCGCGTGGTGCGCGGCCGGGACGATCGTCACAGCGATGCCGTGCGCGCGCAGCCAGTCGGGCGTGCCGGCGGCGCGCCGGCCGAAGCGCCAGTTGGCGCCGCAGCAGACGGCGCTCACGGGCCGGCCCGGGCCGTCGGTGATCCGCGCGATGAAGCCGGCCGGCGTGCAGTCGGCGAGTTCCCGCGTGAAGGGAATCATCAGGCAGCCGTCGATCCCGGCGGCCGCGAGCAGATCGAGGCGGTGTTCGATCGGGGTCAGCAGCGGGGGCCGCCGCTGCGGATCGAGGACCGCGAGCGGGTGCTGGTCGAAGGTCAGCGACCACGCCTGGCCGCCGGAGGCCCGGGCCTGGGCGATGGCGGCGTCGAGCACGCGGCGATGGCCGAGGTGGACGCCGTCAAAGAAACCCGTGGCGAGAACGACCGGAGCCGTCAGGCCGCGAAAAACGTCAGGTTGGATCAGCGTGTGCATCGCGTCAGGATGGCCTCCGGCGTCGGGGGAAAAAAGGCATGGGCGCAGCGAGACCATAAGCGTAACCGATACACCGGCAGGATGCAAGGTTGGGATAATCGGTTAGCCACAGGGGGGCCGTTGAGAGCGAGGGGATGAGAAAGGATTTCGGACGCTGGCGCGGGGGAGAAGCGACCCCAAATGGAGAGGCCTCTGGAGCGGATGAATGTCACACCCCCCCACACACACTCCCCGTCCTCACACTCCCCGCAGGCGGGCCGTCGCGAAACGCACCAGCCCCGACCAGTCGTTGCGGATCGCGACATCGGCGAACCCGTGCGATTCGAGGAGGTCGCGCACGGCAGACCCCTGGTCGTCGCCGATCTCGTAAAAGAGCCACCCGCCCGGCTTGAGCACCATGGCCGCATCGCGGGTGATCGCGCGGAGGCAGGTCAGGCCGTCCGGTCCGCCGTCGAGCGCCGCAAGCGGCTCGTGTTCGCAAATCCAGCGATCGAGCGTCGGCACCACGCCGCTGGCGATGTAGGGGGGATTGGAAACCACCGCGTCGATGCTGCCGGCCCGGAAGGCGCCGCACCCCGATCCCTCGCGAAAATCGACGCGGGTAGCGAGGCCGCACCGCACGGCGTTCTCACGCGCCAGTTCGAGCGCCTCCCGGCTGCTGTCGATCGCCACGAGGCGCGCCTGCGGCCGCTCCTGCGCCAGGCTGAGCGCGATGCAGCCGCTGCCGGTGCCCACATCGACCACCGACGGCTGTTCGTTGCGCCACAGCATTGGCGCGGCCAGCACGTGGTCCACGAGCTGTTCCGTTTCAGGACGGGGAATCAGCGCCCGGCGGTCGACCTTCAGCGTCAGCCCGCGAAAATCCCATTCGCCGAGCACATACTGGACCGGTTCGCCCGCCGCCACCCGTGCCAGACCGCGGCGCAGGGCCGCGGCGCGCGCGGCGCCAATCGGCAGCGGCAGCAAGGCATGCAGCCCGAGCCGGGGGGCGCCCAGCAACCGCCCGGCCAGCAGTTCGCACGCGACGCGGGGTGACGGGACTCCCTTGCGCTCCAGATAGGCGCTGCCTGCGTCGAGCAGCTCCACCAACGGCTGCCCGCCCGCATCGGGCCGTTCTTCATTCCGCTGCATAGGAGGCGACGCCACGCACGGCCAGAATCTCGCCGAAGAAGACGCAGTGATAATCCTGCGAGGGATAGTTGGTCTCAATGGCCGGGGATTGGAAGCCCTTCGGATCCAGAAACTGCGCATGCACCTTGCGGCATTCGAAGACCAGTTCCGCCTCGGCAAAGGTTGGCGCCGCCACCCGCTTGGCCGCCACCGGGGTCAGCCCCGACTCCGCGATCTTGTTGCTGTCCTTTCCGGACTTGCTTCCCAGCAGTTGCAGCGCGCTGCGGCAGGCCGGGCGAAAGGTGCTCAGCGTGAAGGTCGGAAACGTCTTCATGAACAGATACGTGTGGCGCTGCGGCCTGCAGAAGACCTGCACGAACGGTTTGTTCCAGACCGTCCCCAGGCTGCCCCAGGACACGGTCATGGTGTTGTAGCGCCCCGCCGCGAAATCACCGGAGGTCAACAGGAACCACTGCTTGTCAAAGAGCGCCATCGGGTCGATCCGCAGGGAACCGGGTTCCAAATCATGCAAAACAGGCTTTTCCATCGCGTGATTCCTTGCTTAGAACGGCATCGGTTCGTCTTCGGTCGGCGCCGGCTCGGTTTCGTCGCGGGTCGCCGGCTGGGCCTTTCCGTCCAGCTTGTCAATCTGGAACGCCTGGAGGTCCACAAAATACCGGTCCCCGTTCTTGGTGCTCAGACTGCCGCGGATGTCAAACCGCACCTTGACGCGGTCGTTCGGCGCCAGCCCGGCCAGCAGCGCGCACCGCTCGTTCACCGTCTGGAACTTGATCATCTGCGGAAACCGCTCGTCCTCGGTCGTAATGACGAACTCCCGTTTGGTGAACCCGCTGGGAAAGGTCATCGGCTCCATCACGACCTTGACCGTGCCGATCAGCTCGAAACTTGTGGACATGGCGCGCCTCGCTTATTGTGTGTAAGAAATGCAGTTGGGGCCATTATGCCAGAAGACCCGCCACGGGACAAGGTGTAATCGGTCAGCGCCGTATTCAGAAGCCAGAATTCAGTATTCAGAATTGGATCCCGCTCACGGGCAACGTGTCTATTATTCTGACTCCTGACTCCTATATTCTGACTTCTCTCTTGCAAACACCCCAGAGGGGTTTTGCAAGAGAGAAGTCAGTTCTTGTAAAACAGATACAGGCCCACGGGGATTTTGCTCTCATCCATCTCGCTGCCCGGCTTGAGCAGACCGTGGGAATAGAGGAAATAGGTGTCGGGCGCCTTCCACTTGGCGCCGCAGATCTCATAGACCCGGGTTCCGGCTCGAATAGGCCCGACCCGCTTGTAGCCGACCAGCACCTGGGTGCCGTGCGGCAACGCCGCGATCGCTTCCGCGCTCAGCTCGGCGCCGTTGAAGCTTCCGCCAGCCGGGTAGATATAATAAGTCGTTTCGAGCTGTGTTTCCTCGCCGGCGAAATCGGCGGCGGTTTTGCCGTCGGTGCCGATGGTCTTGAAGGATTCAACCGTCTCCGCGTCGGCGCCCGCCTCATTCAACAGGACCTTGGTTCCCGCCGGAATCGCCGACCAGGCGCGGATTTCTTTCCCGGTCCGCTTGGACCCATCCGGGAACACGTAGATCGTACTCGTGCTGTTGTAGGCGTCGCGGGCGATGTCCCAGGCCGTGCGGCCCGGGCCGATGACGGTGGTGTCCTCTGCTTTGTATTTCGCCAGCGCCTGATCCTGCTGCGCGGCCGAGCCGAAGAGCACCTGCGCCAGATAGGGATCGGCATTGACCAGCCGACGCGCGCGGACGTCGGGATCGAACCGCGGTTGCGCCGTGAGGTTCAGCTTCTGGCGCACCGCCCAGATCGCGAATTGCATGCCGCACCGCTTGCGGCCCCGGTGACTTCGCGGGTGAAAGCGGTTGGGCGCGCCGTACGCCACCATGGAATGCGGAATGACCCGCTCATCCGGTATCTTGTAAATGCTTTGCAGCTCGCCGATCAAAGCGGCCAGATTGATCGTCTGCTTCGCCGTGATCGGTTTGTTGTGGTAACCCACCACTTCGATTCCGACTGAGAAATCATCGACCTGAGACCGGCCGTTCCATAGGCTGCGGCCGCAGTGGAAGGCGATGCGGCGGTGATCAATGATCCGGTAGACCATGCCGTCGGTGTCCACCACGTAGTGGATCTCGCCACGTTCGCTCAGCTTGTTCAGCGCGCTCCGGGCCGGCGCCTCGGTGGTGTGCAGGATGATCAGCGACGTGCTTGCACGCACCTCGCGCTCGCTGTTGCGCGGGCTGCGATAGGCGTTGTTGAACGTAAACCCGCAGGTGTACAGCGCGAGCAGGATAGCGGCGGCCAGCCGGGCCGGGCCACGCAGGCGGCCCGGGAGGCCGGCTGCGGTTCCCGCGCTGCAGGGCAGGCCTCTCCGCCGGAATCCGTACCATCCGCTAGCCATTTGCAGGCTCCCCCGCGATCAGGTTGTGAGCCGTCATTTCGCAGGGAATCGGCAGCCCCAGCAGTGCTAAGGCCGTGGTCGCTATGTCGCAGAGCTTGCCCGACGCGGCGAGCCGCATCCCCGGCGCATCCCGCGCCACGTAGATGCATTCCACCTCGTTGAGCGTGTGGCTGGTCTTGACCATGCCGGTGACGTAGTCAATCATCTGCTCGGCGTTGCCGTGGTCGGCGGTGATGAGAATGTGTGCATCCAGCTCCAGAAGCCGGGTGACGACCGTGCCGACACAGTCATCCACAATCTCCACCGCCCGCCGCGCGGCGTCCAAAACCCCGGTGTGCCCGACCATGTCGCAGTTGGCGTAGTTCACCACAATGAAACCGTAGGGGTTGTTCTCCAGCCGCTTGAGCAGAGCCTCCGTCACGGCGTGCGCCTCCATCTCGGGATGGATCGCGAAGGTCGCCGGATCGAAGCGGCTGGGGACCTCCACCTGGTCTTCGCCCGCCGATGGCTGCGTCGATTTGCCGTTGAAGAAGCTGGTAACGTGGCGAAATTTCTGCGTCTCGGCGATGCGCAACTGCCGCAATCCCGCCGCGCTTACCACCTCGCCCAACAGATGCTCCATGCCGCCATCGCCACCCATGGCGCCGAGTAGGTACTCCGTGAACTCGTCCCAGTAACGGGTGAAACCCAGATAGGTGATCGTGGGGCGTGCCTTGCGTTTTCCAGCATAGGCGTCCAACACGAACGACTGCGTGAGCTGGATGGCGCGGTCCTGACGGTAGTTCGTGTGCATCACCGCGTCGCCATCGTGAATGCCGGAATAATCGCCAATCACGCAGCAGGGGATGTATTCGTCACCCATCTCCTGGCCGTCCGGTGTGCGGTCGGCGGCATAGGACTTGCGCACCGCTTCGACAGCCGAAGCTTCGTGCCGCCCCTCGGCGCAGACCAGGCAGTGGTAGGCCGTGTCGGTGAGCGCCCAGTTCTTGGAGCGGTCCATGGCGTAGTAGCGCCCCATCACCGTGCCGATACGGCAGTTGCCGACGGCCGCCATTTCGATTTCCAGGCGGCCAAGGTATTCCAGCGTGCTCCGCGGCGGGGTGTCGCGTCCGTCCAGAAAGGGGTGAATCACGATCTCACCCTGCGGATACTCCTCTCGCGCGCGGCGCATGATTTTGAAGAGATGCTCCTGGTGCGCATGCACCCCCTCGTCCTGCAACAGCCCCAGCAGGTGCAGCCGACTCGTGTTCTTCCGCCACTGCGCCACCAGCGCCCGCCATTTCGCCGCACGGAACAGCTCGCCCGTGCTCAGGCCGTCGTCAATCCGCTTCAGCTCCTGGATGACCACTCGCCCCGCGCCCATGTTGAGGTGCCCCACCTCGCTCGACCCCTGATACCCCTCGGGCAGTCCCACCGCCTCGCCGCTGCACGCCAGGCGCGTCCACGGGTAACGCGTCCGATACCGGTCGATGTTCGGCGTCTGCGCCGCAAATACCGCATTGCCCTGCTCACGGGGATTGAGTCCCCATCCGTCACGAATAATAATAGCTACCGGTCTCATCAGTTCCTCCCTCCCACACTCCCACACTCACACTCTCACCCGATTGACACTTACTTAAGGTGCTCTTGCCATCCTAATCCTAATCCTAATCTTAATCTTAATCCTAATCTCCTGGTGGAGAACGGATTACGATTACGATTAGGATCGGAAGCATCGCTTAAGTAAGCGCCATTCACACCCCCACACTCACACACTCACACACTCTCTTCCCCCACCCCCTCTTTTCCCGTTCCGCGTCTTCCGGGGTTCATTTTTCAGCATTTCAGCTTTTCTCTTCAGCTTTTCTCTTCAGCTCTTCCGCATCCAGCGCGTACGCCGGATCGATCTCCAGCGGCATCGCCGGCTGGCCCGCCGCCGACAACCAGCGCGCCCACTTGGCCTGCAGGTCGCGGCGACACGTTTCGGGCGAGTCAGGGCCGGTGGCATTTTTCACCGGCGAAAATTCCTCGGCGCGATCAAATGCCAGAGTGACCACC
>CAZDLY010000027.1:0-33960 GCA_964506575.1 uncultured Akkermansia sp.
CCTGCGCTCGTCGCAGGCCGCGGAACTACGGCGCGCCGACGAGCGGCGGCCCTACAGGGGATGGAACGATGCGATAGCGTAGGGCCTGCGCTCGTCGCAGGCCGTATTTGCGGCCCGCCGGCGAGCGGCGGCCCTACGGGGGACGGAACGAGGCGACAACGTAGGGCCTGCGCTCGTCGCAGGCCGTATTTGCGGCCCGCCGACAAGCGGCGGCCCTACGGGGGACGGAACGAGGCGACAACGTAGGGCCTGCGCTCGTCGCAGGCCGCAGGCGAAGAGGACAAGGCGAAGAGGAAGCGGCGGCCGCCGTCGAGCGGCGGCCCTACGGGGGATGGAACGTGATGGAGTGGGAAGAAAGGGAACGGCAATGGTAAGAGATCAAAGATCGATTTCAACGATGGCCCTGGCGCTGGCCTTTCTCGCCGCGCCCATGGCCACCCCTGCCGCCGAAATGCGGATCGAGTCGCTCGACGCGACGGGTCGCATCACCTTCAGCCGCATCCCCACGGGCCAGGCGTATCGGGTGGAGTGCGCCACATCGCTTACGGGCGCCTGGACCCGCGTGACGAACGCGGTGACCGTGGACGGCATCCCGACCACGATGGACTGTATCCCCGCCAAGGCCGGCGGGCTGGTGACCGGCTCCGTGCCGGTTGAGGCATCGGCCATGTTCTTCCGGGCCGTGGCCGAGACCAGCGACATGGCGTTCATCCCGGCCGGCTTGTTTGTCATGGGCGCCACCACCAACATGGGGCACCACGAATCCAGGATCGATGAAACTCCGCAGCATATTGTCTATGTCAGCGCCTTCTACATGGATCGTTACGAAGTAACCAAGGCGCTATGGGATAAGGTATGCGCGTGGGCAGCCACCAATGGTTACGCTTTGATGGTTGCCGAAGGCAACTCCTCGAACCATCCGGCACGCGCCATGACTTACTCCCACTGCCTGCGCTGGTGCAATGCGCGCAGCGAGATGGAAGGCCTGGCGCCGTGTTACACGAATGCGAATGGAACACTCTACAAGACCGAAGAGCTGCCGCCGCGCCCCGGTTGTAACTGGGACGCGAACGGGTATCGGTTGCCGACGGATGCGGAATGGGAGAAAGCGGCGCGCGGCGGTGTGAGCGGACACCGGTTCGCCTGGAGCGACACCGATACCATTCAATACGGTCGCGGCAACTACTATGCCAGCACCAATCATGCAGCCTATCCTTACGAAACGAGCACAAAAGAGGGCCGACCGCCGGCGGCGAACCCGGATACAAGTCCGGTAGGATCCTTCGCGCCCAACGGGTATGGCATTTACGACACGGAGGGAAACCTTGAGGAATGTTGTTGGGACTACTATTCGGAGAGTTACTACTCCGTTTCGCCGACGATCGATCCGCGGGGGCCGCTGCTGCCGAGCGGGAATAATGAATATACGTCCAGAGGAGGCTACTACAAATCCTATTCCTTTCAAGCGCGGGTTGCCGCCAAAGACAGTGAAGCCGTTGGCAGCCGCTACGATCACCGTGGGTTTCGGGTTGCCCGGACTTTTGTGAACACGGCTTTGAACCATTCCCCGGTCATCGCCGAGGGCGGGAGCGTGAACGTGACCATGAGCGAGGATGGCGCACCCATTGCATTCGGCCTGACGTTGCACGCGACGGATGCGGACGGCGATTCGATCATGTGGGCCGTGGCGACCCAGGCGAGCCACGGCACGGCCTCAACGGCCGGGGAGGGTGCGAGCAAGACCATCGACTACACATCGGTGGCGGACTATTGTGGCGGCGACAACTTCGTTGTGCAGGTCTTTGACGGTTTGGGCGGCACGGACTCGATCGCCGTGAACGTGACGATTCAGCCGGTGAACGATGCGCCGGTGGCCCATGCGCAATTCGTGAGCGTGGCGACCAATACGCCCCGGGCGATTACGCTGACCGGCTCCGACATCGAAGGGTCCGGGCTCACCTATGCGGTTGTCGGTGCGCCGACGCATGGCTCGCTGTCAGGTGACGCGCCGAACGTCACGTACACGCCGTTCTTGGATTACAAGGGGCCCGACAGTTTCACGTTCAAGGCGAACGACGGCACGACCGACGGCGTCCCGGCGACGGTGACGCTGTGGGTGAACTCGATGGCGGCGAGCGGCGGAACCATGACGAACTACACGGTGAACGGAACCAACTACACGGCCCACATCTTTACGACCGTGGGGAATAGCACGCTGGCTGTTTCGGCGGGCGGCGTGGCGCGGGTGCTGGTGGTGGCGGGCGGCGGTGGCGGGGGCGGGTCTGCCGGTTCTGGCATCGGCGGTGGCGGCGGGGCGGGCGGTTTGATCTATACCAATCTGGTGCTGGCGGCCGGGAATCAGCCGGTCACGGTCGGCGCGGGTGGACTCGGAGGCGGTTTCTACTCGGACACGGCGACGAAAGGGTCGAACTCGGTTCTTGCTTCGCTGACGGCGCTGGGGGGCGGGTGCGGCAGGTTAAACACCAATGGCACGGCGGGCGGCAGCGGGGCGGGCGGCTACGGCAATGGCTCCGCGGGCGGGGCGGCGAACCAGCCGGGGGGCTATGCCAACAGCGGCGGCATGGGCGGAGAGAAACCGGGCGGCGGCGGTGGCGGCGGCGGCGCGTGGAGTGCGGGGAGCGCGGGCGTCACCAACAGCGTGGGCGGCGCCGGCGGGGCCGGGCTTTCGTATGACATTTCGGGAGTTTTGACCGGCTATGCCGGCGGCGGCGGGGGTGGCGGGCAGGCCGGCGGCGGCGGCGCGGTGACGGACGGCGGGGGGCGCGGGGGGAGTGCGTCGGGCTATGGAGGCCTTGCCGGCTTGCCCAATACCGGCGGTGGCGGCGGGGGAGGTTCTAGCGGCGGCGCGGGCGGCAGCGGCATCGTGATCGTGCGGTACGGGATCCAGATGCCGTAGCTCCGCCCCATGCAGGGCCTGCGCTCGTCGCAGGCCGTATTTGCGGCCCGCCGGCGAGCGGCGGCCCTACGGGAAAGAATGGAGACGGAAATGAGAAGAACTCGAAGACTGATGATGGCCATTGCGCTGGCTCTCCTCGCCGCGCCGTTCGCGCGCGCCGATATCGTGATCAACGAGTTCATGGCCGACAACTCGCACACGCTCACCAACAAGCTCGGGAAGACCTCGGACTGGATCGAGATCTTCAACGACACGGCCGCCGCCACCAACCTCGCCGGCTGGCATCTGACCGACAATGCCGCCAACCCCGGCAAATGGACCTTCCCGTCCACGAACCTGGCGGCCGGCAAGTTCCTGCTGGTCTATGCTTCCGGTAGCAACGGCGTCTACTTCGGCGAACTCCACGCCAATTTCAAGCTGGCCAAGGAAGGAGGATATCTGGGCCTGGTCAGGACCAACCTGACCGTCGCCTATGCGTACACGAACTATCCGTCCCAGGATACCGATGTCTCCTACGGCATCGGCGCCGGCGGCGTTCTACAGTATTTTCCCGTCCCCACTCCCGGCGCGGCGAATACCGTCGGCCTGACCCACTTTGTCGCGGACACGAAATTCACCCCTAACCGCGGCCTCTATACCAATGCCATTGCGGTGACGATTGCGACCACCACAACCGCGGCGCAAATCTATTACACGCTCGACTGCAGCGTTCCCACCACGAACAGCGCCCAGTACGGCGGGCCGGTCCCGGTCACCAACAGCACGGTGGTTCGCGCCGCCGCTTTCAAGGCCGGCTCCTTCGCCACGGACGTCGACACGCACTCCTACCTCTTCCTCCGCGACGCGCTCCGCCAGCCGGCCAGTCCACCGGCCTTCCCGACCAACTGGACCAACAAAAGCGGCGTCGTCACGCCTGCGGACTACGCCATGAACACGGGCATCGTCAACAGCGTCCTGTACGGGCCCATGATGACCCAGGCCGTGTGCGTTCTTCCCTTCCTATCCATCGTGACGGCGAAGTCGAACCTGTTCGACGCAGCCACCGGCATCTATGCCAATCCGACGGAAACGGGCGGTCTCTGGGAACGGGCCGCTTCGGCCGAGTATATCCTGACCAACAACGCGACCGCTTTCGGCGTCAACTGCGGCCTCCGCATCCAGGGCACGACCTCGCGCCCCTTCGCCAACACGCGCAAGAAGGGATTCTCGCTGCGGTTCCGCGCCGAATACGGCCCGGGCCGACTGGACTGCGATTTGTTCGACGACCCCGCGGCCGCATCGTCCTTCAACGACCTGGTGGTGCGCTCCGGTTCCTACGACGTCTGGAACAACGAGTCCCTCCACGCCAAAGCCCAGTATCTGCGCAACGAATTCGCGACGCGCACCCAGCGGGCCATGGGCGATCCCGCGCCGCACGGCGCGTTCACGCACGTCTATCTCGACGGGCTGTACTGGGGCCTGTACGACCTTTCGGAAAAAGTCACCGGCGATTTTGCGGCCGGCTATTTCGGCGGCCAGGCCGGGGATTGGGATGTCTATTCCGGCGAGGCTGACGGCTCCTGGGACCAGGGCAGCGAGAAGGCCTTCGTGGCGCTGCTCCAGTTGGTCAACGCCGGCCCGGTCAGCAACGCGGTGTATCAGAAGATCCAGGGCCGGAACCCGGATCGCTCGCGCAATCCGGCCTATACGAACTACTTCGATGCCGTGAACTACTGTGACTACGTGCTGCTGGAAATGTGGTACGGGAACCGCGACTGGCTCGACAACAACCTTTGCATGATGCGCGACCGCGACAGCGCCACGAGCACCGGCTTCAAGTGGTGCGTCTGGGATTCGGAGGCCGGCATGACCGACACCGGCGACGGCGGCATCAATCTGGACATGACGGCGCGGGGCGATCCGACGGGGTTGCGGGGCGCGTTGTTCGGGAATGCCGAGTTCCGGCTTCAGTTCGCGGACCGCCTCCAGAAACACCTGTTCAACGGTGGCGCGCTGACGCCCGAGGCCGCCGTTGCGCGCTATCGCGAGCTGGCCGGCCGGATCGAGCCGGCCCTGGCGGCCGAGAGCGCGCGCTGGGGCGATCAGGACGGCAATGCCGCCCATACGCTCGCGGAGTGGCGGACCGAACGCGACTGGGTGCTCAACACCTACCTGCCTCAGCGCGGGGCCGTCGTCCTTCAGCAGTTCAGGAACATCGGCGTGTTTCCCGCGATTGACGCGCCGACATTCAACTCGTACGGCGGCATCTTTACAAACGGCTTCTTACTGACCCTGAGCGCCGCCAACGCCATCTATTTCACGCTCGACGGAAGCGATCCGCGGCAGTACGGTACGGGCGTCGCAGCGGGGAGCCTGTACACCAACGCGGTGGCGCTGACGCGCGCCGTGCGGGTGAAGGCGCGCGCCATGCTCGACACCAACACCTGGAGCGCGCTCGTGGAAGCGATCTTTGTCCCCGAGCAGGAGTCGCCGTTGCGCGTCACGGAACTTATGTTTCATCCCCGGTTGCCCGCAGGCGTGGAGACGAACCTTTCTTACGGTGCGGGCGACTACGAATACATCGAACTGCGGAACACGGGTTCGGGCGTGATCGGTCTGGCGGGGACGCGAATCAGCAACGGCGTGACGTTCGACTTCACTCAGGGAAGCGTGGACACGCTGGCGGCTGGCGACTATGTGCTGGTGGTTGCGAATCGGGCGGCCTTTACGAATCGCTATCCGGGCGTGCCCGCCGCGAAGATCGCCGGGGATTTCCAGTTCCCGGCGCAAAGCCTGTCCGATGCCGGGGAAGCGATCACAGTGGCGGATGGCGACGGACGCTCCATCGCCGCCTTCACCTTTAACAACGCCTGGTTCCCGGCTGCGGATGGCGCGGGACATTCGCTGGTGCCGTTATCCCTGACGCAGACCAACCACGTGCTGGACTACTGGCAGAACTGGCGGGCCAGCTCCTACCGGGACGGATCGCCCGGCGCAGATGATCCCGCGCCGGTCACAAACATTGTGCTCAACGAGGTGCTGGCGCACACGGATCCGGACAACGACTGGATCGAGATCTACAACACCACGGCGTCGCCGGTCACATTCAGCGGCGGGTGGTATCTGAGCGACGACGCGGACAATCTTAAAAAATGGGAGATCCCTGCCACCAACACGATTGCGGCCCATGGGTGGCGCTGGTGGGAGGAGGTCACAGGGTTTCATACAAACCTGGTTGCCGGGTTCGGGATCAACAAGGCTGACGACACGGTCTTTCTTTCATACTTGCCCGGCACCGGACAAGACCGGGTGGCGGACGCGGTTCGCCTGCAGGGACAGGAGAACTCCAATCCGTCGGGCCGGTATCCGGACGGCGCGCCGTATTGGCAGCAACTGGCGCCGACGCCCGGAGCCTCAAACCAGCTTGCCGCCGCGCAGGAGATCGTCATCAGCGAGATCATGTACCATCCGGCCCCCACGGCCTACAATCCGGAGAACAACGAGAACGACGAATTCGTGGAGTTGTACAATCCGTCAAGTTCGCCGGTGGCGCTGACCAACGTGAACACGGACGTGGGCGGGATCTGGCGACTGAGTGGCGGAATCGCCTACACCTTCCCGACCAACACGGTGATCCCGGCCGGCGGGTATCTGGTGGTGGTGCCGTTCGATCCCGCGTCCGACGTAACCGCGCTGTCCCGCTTTCAGACGGCGTACTGGCTGACGAACGGGCAGATCCAGATGCTGGGACCGTTCGCCGGAAAGCTCGCAAACGAGGGGGATGCGGTGCGTCTGGAGCGACCGGTTTTTGGCGATTGGCCGGCGCCGCTGGAGGACATTTCGTGGCATCGGATCGACACGGTCACGTACTCCGGACTGCCGCCCTGGCCCGCGAACGGCCAGGCCACCGGTAAATCGCTGCAGCGTCGAGAGGCGCGGTTGAGCGGGGAAGCTCCCGCTTCCTGGTGGGGAGGCCTTGTGGCAACCCCTGGCCGGGGACCGATAAGCGGAACCATCGTGGCGACGGGCACGGGACGCGGGAGCGTGAGTCCCACGGGCACAGTGACGGTGGCGCTTCAATCGAACGCGACGTTCACGATCACGGCAGGCGCGTGGGGGCATACGGACCGCGTGCTGCTGGACGGTTCCAGCAACATCGGCGCCGTGGCCGCGTACACATTTACCAACGTGACGGGGGACCACACGCTCGACGCCTTCTTTGCATCCGACCAGACGACGAACGGGACTCCCTACTGGTGGCTCGCGCAGAGCCACCCGGCCTGGGCGAACAACTTCGAGGCCCTTGCGACGAACGATTTCGACGGCGACGGACTGCCGACGTGGATGGAATGGATTGCCGGGACCCATCCGACCAACCCGGCCAGCGTATTCCAGATTTCCATCGCGCTGACGAACGGATCGCAGATCGTCGTTTCAATCCCGACGATCCCGGCGGGATCGGAATACGAGGGCCGCAGCCGCTGCTATTCGCTGGTGACGACGTCCAACCTAACACAGGGAGCATGGTCCTCGATACCGGGATGGACAAGCCTGCCCGGATCCGGTCAGACGTTGCACTTCACCAACACCTTCGGCACGAACGGCATGCGTTTTTTCCGTGGACGGGTTCAATTGGATTAGGCGCAAGAGACGGCCGATGCAACTGAATCGAGCGGGGGCTATGGAATTGTCGATGGTTTGCGGCATCGATGGTTCGGCGTTGACAGCGCAAATGCGGGTGTGGGATAATAACAGAAACGGTGCGACGATTTCAGATCATGATGCAACGGCGCGTGTGGAAGCTGCAGTCAGGCGGCATCAGGTGATGGCATGCCTGCCTGAAAGGTAAGTGATGTCAACACTACACAAGTGGCGTTCTGGATTCCGGCTGGCCCTCTGGGGGGCGGCCTGGCTGGGTGTGGCGGTCTGTTCGGCTCCGGCGCTGGAGACCAACGTCGTCATCAACGAATTCATGGCGCTCAACGACTCGACCATCACGAACAAGTTTGGCAAGTACGAGGATTGGATCGAGCTGTACAACACGAATTCATTCAGCGTGTCGCTGAAGGGCTGGTATCTGACGGACGATGCCGGCAAACTCAACAAATGGAAGTTTCCCACCAATGCGATTACCACGATCGCCGGCAAGGGGTTCTTGCTGGTGTGGGCCGACAACAAGTCGTACTCGGTGACCAACAACGAGCTTCATGCCAGTTTCTCTCTGAGCGGCGACGGCGAGTATCTCGCGCTGGTGAAGCCGGACGGCGTCACCGTGGTCTCGTCCTTCGCGCCGATCCAGCAATACGCTGACATGTCCTACGGAATCGGCGCCAACGGGGAACAGCGCTATTTCGACGTGCCGACCCCGGGCAAGACCAACGCATTTGCCGGGGCCAGCAACGAGGTGGCCGGGGTCACGTTCAGTCCGAAGCGGGGCGTGTACACCAACACCGTGCCGGCGGTGACGGCGAGGTGCGACACGGCCGGCGCCGAGATCCGGTACACGACCAATGCCGAGCCGCCGGCGACCAACAGCGCGCTCTATTCCACACCGTTCGCCTTCACCCACACCGCCGTCATCCGCGCCGCCGCGTTCAAGAGCGGTTGGGCGCCTTCGGGCATCGACACCCACAGCTATATCGTCTTGAACGACGTGCTGAACCAGTCCGCCACGCCCGCCGGGTTTCCGACATACTGGAACGTGACCGATTCACTGGGGACCCGCTTGCTGCCGGCGGACTACGGCATGGACCAGACGATCATGTCAACTGCCGGCGCGGCCATGACGAATGCGCTGGTTTCCCTGCCCACGTTGTCTATCGTGACGCCGCAGGCGAACCTGTTCGATCCGTCAACGGGCATCTATGTCAAACCCTGGGCAGATGGATGGGAGCGCGCGGCTTCGGCGGAATGGATCACGCGAGACAACACCAGCAAGTTCCAGATCGACTGTGGCCTGCGAATCCAGGGCGGGCATTTCCGGAACTTCTCTGCGACAATGAAAAAGTCATTCTCGCTGCGGTTCCGCAGCGAATACGGCGAGAGCAGCCTGCAGGAGGACTTGTTCTCCGGAAACGCGGTCACGACGTTCAACGATCTGGTGCTACGGGCCGGGGCGACAGACGCTTGGACTATCTGGCCGGGGCTCGGGGGGCACGAACGCGCGCAGTTCATCGTCGATGAGTTCCTGCGACGCACGCATCTGGCCATGGGCGGGGTGTCGCCGCACGGTCGGTTTGTGCACCTCTACTTGAACGGGCTGTATTGGGGGCTTTACAATGTGACGGAGCACGTGACCAGCCAGTTTGCGGCGGCCTATTGCGGCGGTCGGGACGAGACGTGGGATGTACTGAGCTACAATGCGACGGTCAATCAGATCGAGATGGTCGACGGCTCTAAAGATGCGTGGGATGCGATGATTCTCCGGTTGTCCACGGATCAGGGCAGCAACGCGACTTACCAGCGCGTGCAGGGTAGGAATCCGGACGGCACGCGCAATCCGGCCTTTCCGGTTGATCTGGATGTCGGGAACTACATAGACTATATGGTCGCGGAATACTGGAGCGCGAATGGGGACTGGCCTTTTAATAACTGGCGGGCGTTTCGCGACCGGAACGATGCGGTCAGCACGGGTTTCAAGTTCGCGGTTTGGGACGCCGAATTCGGCTTGGGGGTCAACAGCGACATCAACACCGACACGACGGGCAGATCTGAAGGTGTGGCCGTGATCCAGAGCAAACTGGTCGGGAACGCGGAATACAAACTGCGGTTCGCCGACCGTGTGCAGAAGCATCTTTTCAACGGCGGCGAGTTGACGCCGGCGGTCACGATCCCGCGTTACCGGGCGTTGGCGGCGGAGATCGAACCGGCGATCCTCGCGGAGAGCGCGCGCTGGGGCGACCAGGACGGTAACGCGGCGCATACGGTGGCCCAGTGGCGCGCCATGCGCGACTACGCGTTGAACACCTTCCTGACGCAGCGCGGCCCGATCTTCCTGCAGCAATTGAGGAATCGAGGCCTCTATCCGAATGTGGATGCGCCGGTGTTCAGCCGTCTCGGCGGCCTGTTCACCAACAGCCTGAACCTGGCCGTGACGGCAGCGCAGCCGGTCTATTACACGCTGGACAATAGCGATCCGCGCCAGTACGGCACGGGCGCGGCGGTGGGGACGTTGTACACGACCGGCGTGGCGCTGACGCGCACGACGCGCGTCAAGGCCCGCGCGCGCACGGCGGGCGGCGAGTGGAGCGCCCTGACCGAGGCGGTGTTCACGCTGGCCGACAAGCCGGCCCTGCGGGTGACGGAGCTGATGGTCCACCCGCGCCCGCCGGCAACCGGCGCGGGTTATCTCGACGGCGACGACGAGTTCATCGAGCTGCAGAACGCCGGCGCCGCGCCGATCGGTCTGGCCGGCCTGCATTTCACCCAGGGCGTGGCGTTCGATTTCACGGAGGGCGCCGTGGCGGTTCTGAATTCCAACGAGTACGTGCTGGTGGTCAAAAACATCGCCGCGTTCACCAACCGGTATCCATCGGTGGCGGTCGGCAAGATCGCCGGCGCATTTGCCTTCCCGTCAATCAGTCTCGACAACGCCGGGGAGAATATCGAGATCGAAGACGCGGCCGGGCGCACGGTCGTGTCCTTCACCTACAACAACACGTGGCTGGTGGCGACCGACGGCGCGGGCCATTCGCTGATTCCGCTTGCGGGCGTGGCGCAGGCGGACTGCGAGCTGGACTATCCCGGCAACTGGAAAGCCAGCGTCACCATCGGCGGTTCGCCGGGGCAGGCCGAACCGGCCGCGCCCGCCCCGTCGCTGGTCTTGAACGAGATTCTGGCGCATACCGACACCAACAGCCCGCCCTACGACTCCAACGACGGCATCGAACTGTACAACGTGACCGCGGCTCCGATCCCGCTGGGTTCCGGGTGGTATCTGAGCGACGATCCGGAGGAACTGACCAAGTGGGCGATTCCGGTGACCAACACGCTCGCGGCGCACGGGTGGCGGTATTTTGACGAAATGCACGATTTTCACAATCCGATCACCAACGGGTTCGGCCTGAACAAGGCCGGCGAGCAGGTGCTGCTTTCTTTTCTGCCGGGCGGGGGCACGGGAGCGACGGACCGCGTGGTGGATGCGGTGTCCTTCGAGGGCGAGGAGAACGGCGTGCCGCTGATCCGATATCCCGACGGGGCGGCGTCCTGGTTCCACGGCGTCTTCACGCCCGGCGCATCGAATCAGTTGACTGCGGCCGGACTGGTGATCGCCGAGATCATGTATCATCCCAAGCCGACCGCGGCCCATCCGGAGAACAACGAGAACGACGAATACGTGGAGTTGTACAACCCGACGGCGCAGGCGATCGGCCTGACGAACACCGTCAACGACGTGGGGGGCGTCTGGCGTCTGGCTGGCGGCATCGGGTACCTGTTTCCCAGCAATACGGTCCTCCCGGCTGGCGGGCGTCTCATCGTGGTCTCCTTCGATCCCGCGAGCAACACGGCGGCGCGAACCGCTTTCCTGGCCGCTTACGGGCTGACCAACGGGCAGATCCGCATGCTGGGGCCCTATTCCGGCCAACTGAACAACAAGACCGACACCGTACGGTTGGAACGGCCGGTCTTCGGCGATCCGCCGGCCCCGATCGAAGACATTTCCTGGCATGTGATTGATCAGGTTACGTATTACGATGCGGCGCCCTGGCCGACAACGGCGGACGGCACGGGGCGTCCGCTGGCGCGTTGTCCGGGGCGGAACAGCGGCGACGACGCGGCGAGTTGGGTGGCCGGACTTTGGCCCACGCCGGGAATGGTCCCGGCCAAGGTGGCTGTGACGGTGCCTGCGGCGAATACCGGATTCCTGGCGCCGGGTTTAATTACGGTGACGGCGGAGACACAGTCGGTCTTTGTCGTAGGCGGGGTCTCGCAGGTTGTCCTGGCCATGGATGGCGCGACGGTGGCCAGTTTCACGACCGCGCCCTACACGACGAACGTCGCGCTGAACGGGCCCGAGGGCGTGCGGCGGCTCACGGCGCGTCTGACCGATGGCGAGGGCGCCTATACGTCGCCGGCGGCGGAGATCATGGTCTACACGAACATCCCCGCCTTTAACGCCGGCCTGAACCAGACAATCAACCTGACGGTGACGAATGGGGTCGGCCTGCACGTGGCGGCTGAGATCCTGAGCGGCATGACCAATCCTGTGAGCTTCCGCTGGTCCTGTTCCGGCGGCGGTGCGGTCGCGTTCGGAAATCCGACGCAGACGGTCACGACGGCCAGTTTCACGCAGCCCGGGACGTACGACCTGCTGCTGACGATGGTTTACGGCCAGTTGGCGACAAGCCGTGTCGTCACCGTGACCGTCGTGGATGCCAACACGACCAATCGCGTGCCCTATCAGGAGACGTTTGAAGGATATGAGCTGGGTTCGACGCTGGTCGGCATCGGGGGTTGGACGGGCGCCGGCGCCGACATCGCGCTGATCGAAACGAATCGGTATGCGGCCGGCCCGGGCGGCTACCCGATTGCGGGAGTGCATGAGCGGAGCCTGACCTTCTGTGACCGAGGCGTCGCCAACCGGTTCGAGCAGACCGGCGCGCTGACCAATGTCTGTGTGGATATGCTGGTGGCGTGCGTGCCGTGGTCGCGTGAGCCACCCGAACCGCCTTCCGATGCCCATTTCGCCGTTGGCGTCGCCAGCAATCGGCACGTGGCGGTGTGGCATGGAACTATCGGCAGCACGAACCGGTGGACCGAGCTGACCGCTGTGACCGTCAATACCAACGCCTACCTGCGGCTGACCGCGCAGGCCGACTATGCCCGTAATCCGCAGGGATGGTTCGGGTTCCGGCTTTGGATCAACGGCGAACCGGTGACTCAGCCGACCAACTGGTTTGCGACAGCCAGCACGAACAGCAACTTCCTGGGCAGCATCGCGTTTTCCGGCCCGGGACAGGCAGACGAGCTGGTGGTGTCGACCAACAATCCTTTTGCCGCGCTGCTGGCGTCCTACTGGACGATGAACGTATCCCTGTCGGGCCCGGGCGGCACGGTCAATCCCCCCGTTGGCGTCTACGCCGTGAAGGTTGGCGACAGCACGAACGTCGTGGCCACCGGCAACGACTGGTATCGCATCCAGTCGTTGACCACGAATGGCGCGCCCCTGGCCGCCGCGGCGGGCCAGAAGTCGTACAACGCGCCGATCGGGACCCTGGGCGCCAACGGGACCAACACGGTCACGGTGACGTTCTCCGGGCTGGCTCCGCCGCTGGTCGCCGGCGTGCCGAACGCCTGGGCCTCGAACTACTACACCGAAGCCCAGGCCCAGGGCGACCCGAACCTCGCCACGGACTGGCTGCTGGGCATCGATCCATGGTCCGGCACCAACTACATTCCGGGCCTGGCCATCACGGCCCTGACGGTCTCGAATGCCGACCTGATGATCGTCATGCAACTGACCACGAATGGCGTGCCGAAGAACACCACAATCAACGGCACGCTGCAGGTGCTGGGCGGCACGAATCTGGTCGGCGGTTTCACGAACATCGTTTCCGCCGAACTGCCGCGCGCCCGTTTCTCCGGCAACGGCGAGGCGCGGACGAACTTTACCGGCGTGGCGACGCCGCAACACTTCTACAAGGCGCGGATTATCAACCCGTTGTAATTATGACTGATGCAACATCATTTCGGAAGCCGAGGCTGCGCCGGCATCCCCGCATCTGGTTGCGGAGCCTGTTTCGCGGCTGGACGTTTGCGGTCTGGCTGGCGGCCGCCGTCCTGGCGGTGTATCTGGCATCCATGAATACGCAGTTTGGCGAGATTGTCGGGGTGATCGAAACCGTGGCCGGACCGGTGGCGCCCCTGGAGACGGCCCGGCTGTCTGCGGTGCATGTCACGATCGGTCAGCGGGTAAAAACCGGCGACATCGTGGCCACTCTGGACACGGCGCTGGTGGATGCCGAGCTGCGCGTGGCCGAGGTGGAAATGGCGGAGGCGCGCGACACGCTTTCCGGGTACCAGCGCGACATGCTGCAAATGGTGCAGAAGGGAGAATCGGCCATTCTGGACGCGGAAACGGCGATGGAGACTCTGAAGATCGAGCAGGCGCGCGATGCCGGTGAACTGGCCGAGCTGAAGCAGGAACAGCGGCGGCGCGAGGAGCTGCTGGCCAAACGGCTGATCAGCGAAGAGCTGGCCAGCCAGCTTCGGCCGTCCATAGCGGCGCTGGAAGGGGCGCTCGCCGCCGGTCCCGCGTTGATCCGGGTGCAGGAGCGCCGGCTCGAGCTGGCGACGAAAGAGCGCAAAGACATGAGGATCTGGATGCGCGTTGACGACAGCCAGGAGGTGAGTGCCGCCATTCAGGACAAGGAGAAAGCCCGCGGGGCCATAGCGGATGCGCAACGGGATCTGCTCGAGCTGCGGCGCAAGAACTTCACGTTGCGCGCCACCCGCGATGGCACCGTCTCGACGATTTTGCACAATCCCGGCGACATTGTTGCGGCCGGAGACCCGGTTCTGCAGGTGATCCCGCTCTCGGACGCGGTTGCGGGGTTTCTGCCGGAGATTCAACTCGCCGAATTGACGGTCGGCCAGCGCGTGTGGATCAACCGGATGTCCGGGCGGGGGCTTCGCGTCGGCGCCGTGGTTGAATCCATTGGACCGGAGGTGCAGACGCTTCCCGGGCGCATCAGTCCGATTCGCGGTCAACCCCTGCGCGGGCGGCGCGTCATGCTGAAACTGGAGGGCCCGCATGATTTCATTCCCGGCGAGACGGTGAAGATCGGCGCTGCGGATTCATTCCGGACGCGTTTCCAGCGTCAGGTGTCCCACCTCCTCTCGCGCCAGGAAGGGCCTTCGTCCCAATGAACGGGTTCGACAGAACGGGCTTGCGGGTGGCAGCGGGGGTCTGGTCCGTTGGGGTGGGCCTGGCGCTCCTGTCGGCTGGCTGCGCCACGCGGGAATACGACGCGCGGTCGCTGGACCGGGACTTGGTAGAGCTCGCGGGCGTGTGTCAACCGCCCGTGACGGTTTCGTCAAACGAGACCGATGCCCTGACGCTGCCCAGGGCCATCGAGCGCGCGTGCGCGGCCGATGGAACCCTCGCCGTGCTGAAAGCCGCGCTGGCCGTGGCCGACGCAAGAAAAAAGGCGGCCACCGATCTGCAGGATCCGGAGCTGCGGTTTTCCGGCGGCGATGGCACGGGCGACGCGATCGCGCGCCAGCAGGAGGTGCCTCCTGCCGCAAATTCGGTCACGCGGACGGCGGAGTCGAGTCAGAGTCAGGCCGCGGCGCTCCGTTTCTTTCCGCCGCATCCCTGGATTCGCGACGCGCGCGTGTCGGCCGAAGAGGCCGGCCGCAATGCGGCGCGGATGGACGTGCGCGCCGCCGAATGGGCGGTCGCCATGCAGGTCTCGCGGCTTTTTGAGGATGTTCGCCACCTGAGCCGGGATGCCGTCCTGCTGGATCAACTGGTGTCCGTGTGTGACGACACCCGGACCCTCTTCCAGGAACGGGCGCAGGCGCGGCAGGTGTCGAAGCTCGACGTGCTGCAAGTCGCGCAGCGCCGGCTGCAGGCCGTGGCCGCCCGTGACCGGGTGCGGCGCAGTCTGCGCGAGAGCCGGCGGCTGCTGGCCCTGCGCGTCAACCTGCCGCTCGAGCCACTCGTGCTGGCCGATTCGAAGACGCCGCGTCCGTTCTCGGACCCGGCCATCCTGGCGAACGCGCGGGTGGCGGCGACGGGCCGGGTGGTTCGCGCCGATCTGGCGGCCTTGCGCTGGCGCGTGCTGGCGGCGCAGGCGCGGGTTGACGAAGCGCGGGCGGAACGGATTCCTTGGTTCAGCTTCATCCAGGCGGCCTACGCCAACGGCGAGCGGGATCAGCAGAGCCGCGAGGGCGCCGGCGTTTCGCGGGAGCGGTCGGACAGCGCCGAGTGGCGGGTGGATGTGGGCGTCACGCTCCCGTTGTTTTCCTGGGCCAACCACACCCCGGAGTTGCGGCGCGCCGAGTGCCGCCAGGCCGCGACTACGCTCGACGAGGCGATCCGGAATGCCGGGCGCGCGGTTCAGGACTGCCTGGACACGGCGGACAGTCTGCGGGAGCGGCAGGCCGAGTATGAGGCTCAGGCCGGACCGGTTCTCCGTGAACTGGAGACCACGTTGCGAACGCTCGCCGGGGAGACCGGCCTGCCGCCGGAGCAGATCCTCGCCGCGCGCGAGCAGCTCCTGAACCTGCAGCGTTTTCAGCGGGAGCAGGACTATGAACTTCAGAAGGGGGTCGTCGCCCTGGAGGAAGCCCTGGGGACCTGGCTGGCACCCCCGGAAGGGCGTTGACGAACCGCACACGGACGATGGGGGAGCCCGATTCGAATCATGATTGAACGCGACATCCAACTGGACCGGCACGAGGCGAAATACATCATTCCGCCCTCGCTCGTGCCGCGCATTCGCGCCTTCATCGCCCCCTTTTGCGAGCCCGATTCCCATGGACGGGGCGATCCGCCGGAATACGACATCACGACGCTGCAACTGGATTCGCCCGCGTTGTCCCTGTACCATGCGAAGGAGTGGGATCTGGTGAACCGTTTCAAATTGCGGGCCCGCACGTACGGCAGCGGAACCGAAGCGCCGGTGTTTCTGGAGGTCAAACGGAAATTCGGCGGATGCATTTCCAAGTTACGCGCCAGCATTCCCCGAGAGGCGTGGTGCGCCGAGAACATCTCGCATCCGGGCCAGACGCGTCTCGCTTTCCGGACCCGGAGGGAGGAGCTGGCCTATCTGGAGTTTGTGCGGCTGGTGCAACTCATCGGCGCGGAGCCCGTGGTGCTGATTCGCTACACTCGGGAGGCTTATTTCGGGCGGATTGATCATTATGCGCGGGTTTCTTTTGATCGCGCGTTGATGTATCAGCCCACCCGCGCGTGGGACATCTCCGGGGTCGGCAAACGCTGGTTTTCCATCGATTGCTCGCTGGCGCAGAACAAAGACTACCGCTTTTCCGGGGTGGTGCTCGAATTGAAGACCCTGAGCGACGCCCCCCAGTGGATGATCGATCTGGTCATGCATTTCGGGCTGGAGCGGACGGGCAATTGCAAATACGCCACGGCCGTGGCGCTGGAATCGCTGTTTCGCGGAAGTCCGCCGGCCCCGGCCTTTGCGTATGAGCATTTGCGCTTCTGACCGGAGCGCAGGCTAACTGAAAAGGAGATGATCATGGATGAGTTTATGACCGTGTTCGGGACCTCCCAGGCCTTGACAATCCAGGCGGTGTTCGGCGGAATCGTCGCGAGCTTCGTGCTCTGTTCCGTCTTTGCCGCCGTGTACCGTTGGACGTTCCAGGGGTTGTCGTACTCCCGGTCCTTCGTGCATACGCTGGTGCTGGGCGGCATGGTCACGAGCATGGTGATCATGGCCATCGGGAACAATCTGGCGCGCGGGCTGGGGATTCTGGGGACGCTCGCCCTGATCCGCTTTCGGACGCAAATCCGCGACCCGCGCGACATGATGTTCCTGTTTGCATCCATGGGCGTGGGCATTGCCTGCGGGGCGAACGTGTTCGGCGTGGCCATCGTCGGAACGATCACGCTGTCGGGCGCGATCCTGCTTTTGCACTGGTCGCCGTTCGCCTCGCGCCGGGAATATGAGGGGTTGGTCCGCTTCCTGCTGTCGCCTGATTCGGGACGCGAACATGAAATTGCGGAAGTGATGAGGCAGTGTTGTTCCGCGTCGCAGATCATCGCCATGCGCGATGCGGTGCAGGGCGATCAGATCGAGTACTCGTATCAGGTGCGATTGCTCGATCCGTCCTACCAGAAGGATCTGGTGGACGGTCTGCGCAAGATCGAAGGACTGGCCGAGCCCAGTTTGCTGATGCAACGCACCACCGTGGAGCTGTAAGACGCAGAGGAAGGGCTGTAACACGTTGGAGCCGGCGGGAATGTAGTAGCAGAAAGAGTCGGGAAAAGAATGGGAAAAGTATGGGGTTGACCTTCGTCTTCATATGGGGCACAATGTCCGCCCACTGCGTGTCGTCGGGGTGCGTTCTGGAGTATGCAAGCGTCTTGGGACAAGGAGAGAAGCCATTGTGAAGCGTGGGACTTTGATGCTGATCGGGGTTTGGCTGGCAACCGCGGCATCCGCCGCGGAGGTGCGGCCGCGGCCGGACCTGATCACGCCGGAGGCCGAGGCGGCCATTCAGAAGGGGCTCGCCTTTCTGGCGCGCACCCAGCAGAAGGACGGAAGCTGGATCGCGGACGGGCAGGGGCACGCCGTGACGATGACCTCGCTGGCGACCCTGGCCCTGATGTGCAGCGGCAGCACGCCGACGACCGGCCCGTATGCGGACAACGTGGGCCGGGGCGTGGAATTCCTGCTTCGCTCCTGCGACGCCGACGGCGCGATCGCCAGCGCGAACGACCGGGGGCACGTCATGCACGGCCACGGGTTCGCCTTGTTGTCTTTGGCCCACGCCTACGGCATGGAGGGGAACCCCCTGCGGCAGAAGCGCATCGCCCAGGTGCTCCAGAAAGCCATCCGCCTCACGGCCAGCAGCCAGTCGAAGGATGGCGGCTGGTACTATTCACCGAACTCCGCCTCCGACGAGGGATCGGTCACGGTCACGCAAATCCAGGGGCTGCGCGCCTGCCGCGACGCGGGCCTGCGGGTGCCTCCGGAGACCATCCGGCGGGCCTGCGACTATATCCAGAAGTGCGCCAACAGCGACGGCGGGATCAGCTATTCGTTGTCGAGCAAGGGCAACAGCCTGCCAGCCATCTCGGCGGCCTCCATGGCGACCATGTATAACGGCGGCCAGTTCGAGCATCCCGTGGCGATCGGGGCGATGAAGTTTGTGGAGAACCTGCTCCAGCGCAATCAGGGCGACTTTGCCAAGGCCTTCGGGGGGCATACCTTCTACAGCCTGCTCTATCTCGCCCAGGCGATGTGGTTTTCGGGCGACGCCAGATGGCAGGCCTTCTTTCCGGGGGCGCGGGACAAGCTGCTGACCTTGCGGAATGCCGACGGCGTCTGGACCGGCGACGGCGTCGGTGTCATCTACGGCACCAGCATCGCGCTGATCTCGCTGCAGTTGCCCTACCGGCAGATGCCGCTGCTGCAGCGGTGAACGGTTTTTTGAGGAGAGATGAATCCGAAGAGTGACAGCGGAAAAAGGAGACAGCATGGCAGACCAGAGCACACAGCAGGCGGCATTGGGCGCGGACGACATTCAGGCGCTGGATCGGCTGCGGGCCGCCCACGCCCGGATCAGCGCGGAACTGGCGAAGGTGATTGTCGGTCAGCGTGACGTGGTCGATAACCTGCTCGTCGCGATCTTCTCGCGCGGGCATTGCATTCTCGAGGGCGTCCCGGGCCTCGCCAAGACGTTGCTGATCAGCACGCTGGGCCGCTGCCTGGACCTCTCGTTCCACCGGATTCAGTTCACCCCGGACCTGATGCCCATGGACATCACGGGCACGGAGGTGCTGATCGAAAACAAGGCGACCGGTGAGCGGGTGTTCAAGTTCATGCCCGGCCCCATCTTTGCCAATCTGATTCTCGCGGATGAAATCAACCGCACGCCGCCGAAGACCCAGGCCGCCCTGCTCGAAGCCATGCAGGAACGCCAGGTCAGCGTGGGCGGCCAGCGCTACGGCATGAAGGAACCCTTCTTCGTCCTGGCCACGCAGAATCCGATCGAGCAGGAGGGCACCTACCCGCTGCCCGAGGCCCAGCAGGACCGCTTCATGTTCAAGATTCTCGTGAACTATCCCACCTTCGCCGAGGAGTATCGGATCGCCGAAACCACGACGAGCACGGAAGCGCCGCCCGTGAGTTCCGTGATCAGCGCCCAGGACATTTTGACCTTTCAGAAGCTGGTCCGGGCGATTCCGGTGCCGCCGCATGCCATCGTCTATGCGATGCGCCTGGTCCGGGCGACTCGCATCCCGTCCGCGGATGCGCCGGATTTCGTGCGCAACTGGGTCAGCTGGGGCGCCGGCCCGCGCGCCGTGCAATACCTGCTGCTCGGCGCCAAGACGCGCGCCGCGCTGGAGGGCCGGCACTTCGCCACCATCGCCGACATCCAGGCGGTGGCCCATCCCGTCCTGCGGCACCGCATTCTGACGAACTTCGCCGCCGAGTCCGAGGGCATCCACAGCGATCAGGTCATCGACCGCCTGATCGCGGCCATTTCGGGCGACGAAGCCGCCAACGCGCTGCCGGACGACGTCCGCGCGGCCTTTCGTGCGTAACCCCAACTGAAAAGGCACGATGGCGCCGCACCACCAGTACCTCGATCCGCGCATCCTCAACACGGTCGCCCGCCTGGAGTTCCGGGCGCGCCGGATTGTGGAGGGGTTCATCTCGGGCATGCACCGCAGCCCGTACCGCGGCTACTCCGTCGAATTCGCGGAGTACCGGCAATACGCGCCGGGCGATGACATCAAGCACATCGACTGGAAGGCCTGGGGCCGGGCCGACCGCTACTTCGTGAAGCTGTACGAGGAGGAGACCAACCTCAGTTGCAACATCCTGCTCGATTGCAGCAAGTCGATGGTCTACGGCGAGGGCCAGGAGGGCATGAGCAAGTTCGACTACGGCGCCACCGTGGCCGCCTCCCTCGCGTTTCTGCTGCAGCATCAGCAGGACGCGGTCGGCGCCGTCCTGTTCGACAACGACATCCGCACCGTCATCCCGCCCCGTGCCAACGCGCGGCAGGCGTACGCCCTGGTTCACGCGCTCGAGCAGTGCCGCCCGGACCACCGCAGCGATGTGGACACCGTATTCTCCCGGCTGCCAGCGCAGATCCGCCGCCGCGGCGTGGTGGTCATCATCTCGGACCTGTTTCTCGATCTCGCGCGGCTGGAAACCATGTTGCAGCAGTTCGGCCACCAGCGGCAGGATGTGATCCTGTTCCACCTGCTGCACGAGGACGAGGTCCGCTTCCAATTTCCCGGCCAGACGCAGTTCCGGGGTCTGGAGACTGTGGATGAGATCCTGGTGGACGCGCCGGGGCTGAGGCGCGCCTATCTCGCGGAGCTCGACGATTTCCTCCGGCAGGTGCGGCAGATCTGCAGTCGCTGTCGCGCGGACCACGTCTTCCTGCACACGGGCATGCCCGTGGATGTCGCCCTCAGCGCCTATCTCGCCCGCCGGCAGTCCTTGCGGCGCGGGTCCTGGCGCGGCGGGTCGAACCCCATTTCCCAAGAGGCGAAATCGTGATGCTTGCGTTTCTATCACCCATTCATCCCGCCATGCTGTGGGGCGCGGCCCTGATCGGCGTGCCCATCCTGATTCATCTGCTCAACAAGCGGCGCTTCCGGATCGTCTACTGGGCGGCCATGGATCTCCTGCGCCGGGTGGACCACAAGAACCGCCGGCGCCTGAAGCTGGAGGACCTGATCGTCCTGATCCTCCGCTGTCTGGCCGTGCTGCTGCTCGTGCTGCTCATCGCGCGGATGATCCTGACCGGAATGGCGGGCCTGGCGCACGTCGCCGGCGCGCGCACCGAACGGATCGTGATCCTCGACGATTCGCCCAGCATGGAGGTGCGGCAGGGCAATCGCACGCTCTTCACCCGCGCCACGGCCGCGCTGGGCGACTATGCGCGCAAGCTCGTCCGCAGCCGCCCCGGCGACACGCTGACCGTCATCCTGACCTCGGCGCCGGACCAGCCCTTTCTCAACGGCCAGCCCCTCAACGGGGAGCGCGCCGAAAGCGCGGCCACCGCCATCGACGCCATGAGCGCCAGCTTCGTGCCCGCGCGGTTCGAGCAGACGTTCATGACCCTGCTGCGCACCTTCGAGGGCGAGCCCGCCGCCAACCGCGCGATTTACGTCGTCAGCGATTTCCGCCGGCATGACTGGCTGTCCGGCGCCCGCGACGGCGGCGTCCCCAAGCAGCTCGCCGCGCTGGCCGCCCAGGCGACGGACCTGACCTTGGTGAATGTCGGGCAGCCGGGCGTTTCGGATCTGGCCATCACCGATGTGCGTTCCGACGAGCGGATCCTCTCCGTGGGCGTGCCGTGCCCGCTGCTGGTCACCGTCGTGAATCGCGGCGCGCGGGACACGGAGGAGGCGGCCGTGACGGTCACGGCCGATGGCGCGCCGGCCGGCCGCGTCAGCGTCCCCGCGATGGCCCCCGGCGCCGTCCAGATCCTGTCCGCGCCGGTCACGTTCATGCGCGCCGGCTCGGCGACGGTGGAGGCCGAGCTGGAGGGGAGCGACGCGCTGGCCATGGACGACCGGCGGGGGTACGCCGCCAACGTGGAGTCCGCCATCCAGGTGCTCGTGGTCGACGGCGAGCCGGATGCGGACGCCTTCCGCAGCGAAAGCTTCTATCTGCAGCGCGCGCTGTCGCCGCCGGGCGGGAACGCGTCGGGCATGGGCGTCGAGGTGGTGGACGAGTCCGGATTCGATCCGCGGAACCTGGCCGGCGTGCATGTGCTCTTCCTGTGCAATGTGTACCGCCTGTCGGACGACCGCTGGCGCGCCATCGCCGACTGGGTCCGCGGCGGGGGCGGTCTGGTGGTGTTTGCCGGCGATCAGGTGGACGGGGCTTCCTGGAACGAAACGACCGCCGCGGTGGCGCCGGGCCTGCTCCCGGCCCGGTTCGACGAGATGGCAGGCGATCCGTCCGAGAAGGACTGGCAGGCGCTGCGCCTGAGCCGGCCGGATCATCCGGTGCTGCAGGCGTTTGTCGGCGACCGCAATCCCTTTCTCCAGCGGGTCAAGGTGTTCCGCTACTGGCAGATGGATCCGCCGAAGGAGACGTCGGCGGTGCTGGCGACGTTTGGGAACGGGCGCCCGGCGCTCCTGGAATCGCTGTTCGGGACCGGCCACGTCCTGGTCTTCGCGACGGCGGCGGATGCCGAGTGGAGCAACTGGCCGAGCGACCCCAGCTACGTGGTGACGCTGCAGCAGGTGGCGCGCAACGTGGCGCGCGGTGGCGCGGCGCCGCGCGTCCTGACCGTCGGCCAGCCCCTGCGGTACGAGGTGTCCCCGTCGCTGTACCGGGGCGAGGCCCGGCTCCTGGCGCCCCAGGCGCAGGAGGCCGAGGTGCTGCGGGCCTCGGCGTCCACCAACACGGCGCTGGTCACGTTCGAATCCGCCCCCCTGCTGCAGCCCGGCTTCTGGTCGATGGAGATGAACACGCATGAAGGCGAGGCGGAGCGGATTCATTTCGCCGCCACGATCGACGCCGCCGAGAGCGATCTGGACGGATTCGAGCACGGCGAGCTGCTGCGGCGCGCGGGGGATGCGCGGATTCGATTTATCGAGGGGCCCGAGATCCCGGCCGCGGACGATGCCGCGGGGGGGAGTTCGGAAATCAGCCGTCTGCTGGCGGCGCTCCTGGTCGGCGTGCTGGTGTTGGAACAGGTTCTGGCGTGGTGGTTCGGCCACCGTCGCCGGGTGGGATAGCGGAGGAGTGGCAGCGTGTTGCGATTTTTGATGAGTGTGCTGGGAAAGGACACCTCGGCGATCCCCGACGGGGCCGAGCTCCAGTTTGTCTGGACCCACCCGCCGGTGTCGTGGCAGGTCTTCCTCGTGCTGGCCGTGCTGGCCGGCCTGTGGCTAACGGTCGGCTGGCTGTACCGAAACGAGGCGGACACCTGTCCGCGTCGATTGCGGACCCTGCTCGCCGGACTGCGGGCGTTCGTGGTGCTCGTCGCGCTCCTGATCTTCCTGGGGCCCGCGCTGGGCGTCAGCGTCCGGCAGACGGTGGAGCCGTCGATCCTCGTGCTGCTGGACGAATCGCTGTCGATGTCGGTGCGGGACCGCTACCGGGAAGGGGAGTCGCTGGCGGCGGTCGCGGCGTTCACGAAGCGGACGGAGGCGGATATTCACGCGAACCCGCCGGCGCGCGTGGCGCTGGTCAACGAGTTGTTCACGCGGAACGACGGCGCGTTCGTCCGCGATCTCGCCGGGAAGGGCCGGGTTCAGATCCTGAGCTTCGCCGAAAACGCGCGGCTGCGCACGGCGGTCGGCGCCAAGCCGCGGGAGCCGGGCGCGGGCGACCGCGCCGTGGAACAGGGCGGTCCCGTGCCGCCGGTCGAGGCGCGGGGCCCGGGCACGAATCTGGGCCGCGCGCTGCGCGAGGCGATTCAGAGCGTCGAGGGCAATCGGGTCGCGGCGATCGTGGTGGTCAGTGACGGCCGCGATACCGTGGCCGAAGATCCGCAGGAGATGGCCTCGCGCTTCGGCCAGCGGGGCATCCCGGTGTTCACGGTGCCCGTCGGTGATCCCTCGGAGGTGTGCAACGTGCGGGTCACCGAACTGTGGGCGCCGGAGAGCGTGCCGCAGAAGGACCCCTTCACGATCCAGGCCCAGATCCAGCTGCGCAACGTGGACGGCAGTCAGTTTCCCGTCGAATTGCGCCAGTCTCCGGCCGACGCCCCCGACACGGATCAGGGGACCGTCGTGGCGTCGCAGCCGCTGGTCCTCGAGGTCGGCAAGACCACGTATAACATGACCTTCTCCCACAAGCCGGAGCGGGTGGGCCGTTTCCGTTACACGGTCTCCGTCCCCGTGCTGGCGGAGGAGGTCGTGGAGTCCGACAATCGCCGCAGCGCCCGGGTGCAGGTCCTCGATCAGAAACTGCGCATCCTGCTCGTGTCGAGCGGCCCCTCCTGGGACTTCCGCATGGTCCGCACGCTGCTCGGGCGCGACGCCACGATCGATCTCTCCTGTTGGCTTCAGTCGCTCAGCCCCGGCCTGCGCCAGGACGGCACGACGCCGATCGATCATCTCCCCTTCACGCCGGCTGAGATGTTCGTTTACGACGGCATTCTGATGATGGATGCGAACCCAGAGGAGTTTTCGGACGGGTGGCTGACCCTGCTCCACGATTTCGTCAGCAAGCACGGGGGCGGGCTGCTCTGGATGGCCGGCCCCGCATTCACGGAGCAGGCCCTGACGCTGACCCGCGGCGGCGGAATCCGCGATCTGCTGCCGCTGCGCTGGCAGGAGGGCGTCTCCCCGGCGGCGGACAGCCCCCGCAACACGTGGACGAAGGAGTGGCCTCTGCGCGTGCGCGGGGCCGGCGCCGATCATCCCATGCTGAGCCTGTCGTCGGACCCGCGCCAGAGCCTCGCGCTGTGGGGAGGCATGCCCGGCGTGTTCTGGTATTATCCGGTCATCGGCGCGGCCCCCGGGGCCCAGGTCCTGATCGAGCACGCGGACCCCGGGCTGAAAAAAGGCGACGAGGGGATGCCGCTTCTGGTGGAGGGGCAGTTCGGCGCGGGACGCGTGGTGTGGATAGGGTTCTCGGAAACCTGGCGCTGGCGGCGGGCCGGCGAGGAGCACTTCAACCGGTTCTGGATCCAGGCCGTGCGCGAACTCGCGGCCGGGCGCACCCTGCAGGGCAAGAGCCGCGGACAGGTCTCGACGGACCGGGACCGCTACAGTCTGGGAGACAACGTGCGCGTCACGGTGCGGCTGTTCGACGCGGCCTATCGTCCGCTCGTGGCGCCCCTGGTCAAGGGGCGCGTGGCGTCGGGCGGCGGCGAGGCGGGGCAGGATATCGAGCTGCCCCCCGTCGCCGGACGGGACGGCGTCTACGCGGGCTCGTTCACCGCCCGCTTCCTCGGCCCCAACGAGATCCAGATCGCCACCCCCGAGATTGGCGACGCCGCGTCGGAGCGCCTGACGCGCCCGTTCACGGTGGAACTGCCGAACGTCGAATTTGCGGAACCCCAGTTGAACCGCGGCCTGCTCAAGCTGCTGGCCTCCGAATCGGGCGGCGCGTGTCTGAACCTGGACCAGTTGCAGAACCTCTCCGGCCGCATCCCCGACCGCCGCGAGTCGCTGGTCACGCGCAGCAAGCCGCTGGAACTCTGGGATACGTGGCGCGTCCTGCTGCTCCTGGTTGCGCTGCTGGGAGTCGAATGGGCCGTGCGCAAACGCTATCACCTCATCTGAGAATCGCCTGACAATGAACGACCGACACAACATGGACGGAATACGCCGGCAACTGCTCGGGCTGCGGCTGCGGCTGCGGCTGTGGCAGTTCTGCGTCGGAACCAGCCGGTTGCTGGCCGTGGTTGCGGCGCTGGTATTCATCAGCCTGCTCGTCGACCGGACTGCGCGCATGGATCATCCCCAGCGCGTGCTCAGCCTGATCCTCGGCGCCGTCGCCCTGCTGGTGGTGATCGGGCGGGAAATCGTGCGGCCGCTCCGGCACCGGATCAGCCCGGAAGCCCTGCTCCTGCGCGTCGAACGGCGGCAGGCGGATCTCGCCAGCCGGCTGATTGCGGCCTGGGAATTTGCGGCCCTGCCGGACGTCCCCCCCGGCGCCTCCCCGGCGCTGGTGGCCTCGGCGATCGAGCAGGGCCGCGCGGCGGCGGCGCGGGCGGACTTCCGCGGCGTGATCGACTGGCCGCGATTCCGGCGGCGCGCCTGGTTCGGCGGCGTGGCGCTGGCGGCGCTGCTGGCGCTGGCGATCGGGGCGCCGCAGATGACGCGTCTCTGGTTCGCCCGCAACATTCTGCTGAGTGACGTCGAATGGCCGCGCCGGACCCACCTGAGCGTGCAGGGCCTGGTCGATGGCGCTCTGCGGGTGCCCGTGGCGGGCGACCTGGAGGTGCTGGTCCGCGCGACGGGGGTCCCGCCCGACGAAGTGTTCTTCCGCTATGCGGACGCCGCCGGCGCCGCCTATCGTGAACAGATGCCGCGGGTGGGCGAGGACTACCGCACGCTGTTCCGCGGCGTCACCGAACCCTTCCGCCTCCAGATCAGCGGCGGCGACGACCGCACCGATTGGATTGCCGTCCAGTTGCTTCCGCGCCCCGAACTGACCGACGTGACGGTCACCGTCGAGCCCCCCGCCTATACCGGCCGGAAGCCGGCCACCCTCGACTCGCGGACGGGGGCGTACACGGCGCTGGCAGGCAGCGGCGTGGTCCTGGGCGGCCGCTCCAGCCTGCCGCTGAGCGAAGTGAGCGTGGCGATCGAGGGCAACCGGCTGCAGGCGATGAGTGTCAGCAACGCCGTCCGCTTTGCCATCCGCCTGCAGCCCGAGCAGGTCAAGTCCGCGACGTACCGGCTGCAGGCGGTTTCCGACACCGGCATTCCCACCCTGCGCCCCACGCCGGTCGGCCTGCGCGTGGAACCGGATCGCCCGCCCCGCGTCACGGCCGCGCTGGAGGGGATCGGCCAGATGATCCTGTCGCGCGCGGTGATCCCGGTGGTGTGCGACGTGCAGGACGATTACGGCGTGACCGCCGCCTGGCTGGAATACCAGCACCAGGCGCCCACGGGCGTGAACAGCGGCCCGCAGCAGGTGCCGCTGCAGCTCCCGGTCGTCCCGCCCACGGGAGGCGTGATCCGCGTCGCCCACGCCCTCGCCGTGACCCCCTTCCGCCTGGACCCCGACGCCACGCTGACGCTGCGGGTCGCGGCCCGCGACGGCAACACGCTCACCGGTCCGGGCCAGGGCCAGTCGGCGAGCTTCACACTGCGGGTCGCGACGGAGGAGGACTTCCGCAAGGACCTGGTCCAGCGCGAGCAGGCGCTGCGCCAGCGCCTGGAGCGTCTGATCCAGGAACAGCGCGCGCTGGCCGACGAGTCGCGGCTGTTCCACTCCGGCACGGAGGCCGCCAAGGTCCGGGATGCCGGCCGCCTCCTGCGCGCCGAAAAGCGGCAGCGGCAGATGCTGCCGGGGCTGGCCTCGGTCATTTCCGGCCTTGCGCAAATCCGCGGCGAGGCGTACAATAACCACTTAGAGTCGGATCCTTCACCGCTCCTGAAGCGGCTGGATGACGCGGTGCTCGTGCCGCTGCGCGCGGTGGCCGCCACGCTGCTCCAGGAGGCCGCCGACCGCGCCGCCGTCGCGCGGCAGCGGACGAACGACGCGGAGTCCCGCGAGGCGTGGCGCGCCGCGGAGGGTGCCCAGCGGCGGGTCGTGAACGCGCTTATGGATGTGCGCAAAAACCTGCTGGCGTCCGACGAGGTGAGCGAACTGGCGCGCTTGATGGAGGAGATTCTGGCCGATCAGAAGAAAGTCAATCAGGAAACGGCCCGCCGGGCCGCCAGCGCGATTGAGGGCATTTTTGAAAAAGAGAAGTAGGTGGGCGAGTTGTTCCCATAAAAGGAACAACGGTCCTGGAGAATGGCGTATGCACAGCAGAATATTCGTCAGAATTGGATTGCTGGCCGTGATGCTCGCGCTCCCTTTCGCGGGCCGGATGGCGCTGGCGGCGCCTGCGGGCGAGAAGGCCACCGATGTGGGCGTCCAGCAGCAGCGGATTCAGCGCGACTTCCAGGAGCTGGAACAAAAGGTCTTGCGCGTCATCAGCACGCTCCAGGAGACCGATCCCGATCGGGCGCGGCGGCTTCAAGGCGCCCTGGACTTTGCCCGCGAGAAGATCGTGTCCGGGCGGATGGGCAGCGTGGCGGACCTGCTCAACGCGAGCAAGCATGCGGAGGCCCGGACGCTTCAGCCCGGCATGACGTCCGATCTCGAGGCGATGTTGAATCTGCTCCTGGACGATCTCGGCGAATATGACCGCCTGCAGAAGCGGATCGAGCAGTTGGAGGACTGGCTCAAGAAGACGCAGGATCTCGCCCGCGAGGAATGGCGCGAAATGCGCGACAGCGAGAAGTTACAGGAAGCCGAGGCCGCCAAGAAGCGCCTGGACGAACAAATCGCCCGCGCCGAAGGCCTGCTGGCTGATCAGAAGGCGCTCAAGAATCAGACGGAGAAGGCCCAGGTCGCCGGCAAGCCGGACTTTGATGCCGAGGCGGAGAAGCAGAAGAATCTGGAAGATAAAACCCGCGCACTCGCCGAGGATCTGAAGAGCGGCGGCAAGGGCGGCGAGGGATCGCCAAAGGATGGGCAGCCTCCCGCAGCCACTCAACCAGAGGCCGGGGAGCAGGCGCTGGGCGAGGCGGCTGGATCGCAGGCCGAGGCGGCGAAGGAACTGGCATCGAAGAAGGCGCCTCCTGCGCTGGAAAAGCAGGCCAAAGCGGTTGCGAAGCTGGAGCAGGCGGTGCGCGAAATGAAACAGGAGCGCGAACGCCAGAAACAGTTGGATGCCCAGAAGGCCAAGGTCGCCCAAGACGAAACCGAGAAGAAAACCGGGGAGCTGGGCCAGGAAATGGCAAAAGCCGACAGCTCTTCGGGCGAAGGCGGCGAAGGCGGAAAAGGCGGTAAGGGCGGAAAAGGGGGCAAGGGCGGGAAAGGCGGCGAGGGCGGCGAGGGCGGCGAGGGCGGAGAGGGCGAGCCGGGTCAGCCGGGCCAGCCTTCCATCCAGCAGGCCCAGCAGGCCATGCAGCAGGCGTCCAAGCAATTGGGACAGAAGAGTCCCGGCCAGGCGGCTCCCGAGCAGAAGGAAGCGCACAAGCAACTGGGCAAGGCCGCCGATGAACTGAAGAAGGAGATCGAGAAGGTCAAGGAAGAGCAGCGGGAGGCCTTGCGCGCCCTCCTCAAGGAATTGCTCGAGAAGATGCTCGTTCAGCAAAAAGCCGCCACGCTGCGCACGGTGGCCCTGAATGAGGCGAAGAAGAAGAAATGGACGGATGAGCTTCGCCAGGATCTGGTCGGCGTGCGCGATAGCGAAGCGCGCATTGGGCAGACGGCGGATCGCATCTCGGACATGCTCGATCAGGACGGATCATCGGTCGTTTTTGGCGCCGTGCTGCTCGATCTCCAGCAGGGGCTGTCAAACGTCGTGATCCAGGTCGGGCAGGAGGAAATCGGCGTCAGCACCCAGGAGATGCAACGCGAGATCGAGAAGATGATCGAGGAGCTCCTCGCCGCGCTCGAAGAATCGAAGGATCCCCCGCCCCCGCCGCCCCCGCCGAAGGATTCCCCGCCTCAGCCGCCCCCGCCTCCGCCGCCTCAGCCGCTGATCGCTATCGTGGAGGAGCTCCGCCTGCTCAGAGCGAAGCAGATCCGGGTCAACCAGCGGACCGCGGCGGTCCAGAGCCAGGAGGCACCCAAGGCGGCGGAGCTGCAGCGGGTCGCCGACCAGCAACGCAAGATTCACGACATCACGGCCGATCTGCTGAGGAAGCTCACGGAGCCGCCCGAAGGTTGGGACGCGATCTAAAAAGGAGACGCCGATGACTACGAACACGTGTGGGATGTGGCGGGGACGTCGCAGCCGCGCATCGCGCGGCTGGACGCTGGGACTGCTGCTGTCGGCAGCGGCCGGTCTGTGGGCGGTGACGCCGGTTTCCGGCGCCGGGACGGCTCCCGAAGGCGGGGGCCCCCTGAAGGAGCTCGTCGGTCAGCTGGGAAACGAGCAGCAGGCGCGCGTCGCGCCGATTCTTCAGGCGGCGAGCACGAACGCCCGTGTCCGCGGAAGCGTCGTGCTGGAGATCCTCCTGGCGCTGCATCCCGACCTCGTGCAGGCCCTCGCCGCTCTGAACGTCGGGAAGCCCGCGGAGGCGTTGCCGATGCTGGAGAAGCTCGGCGGTGCGCCCGATCTTTTCCTGGCGAAGCATGCCGCCTGGTTCAAAGTCCGGGCGATGATCGACAGCGAGCGGTACGAGGACGCCCTGGCCACCCTGTCGGCCGCGCAAACCAACGCGGCGCGGTACACGCAGGTGGCCGACGAGATGCTCTACACCGAGGGCCTTCTCCAGTCCTACCTGCTCGATCGCCCGGCAGCCGCGGCGACGCTCCAGCGCTTCCTGGACATGTACCCGCATGCGTCGGCCCAGCAACGGGGAACCGCGATGGGGATGCTGGATGAGATCGCCCGCTTGAACACGAATTCGCTGCCGGAGGTCATCGCGCTGATGAACGAGTCGCGGCGCCGCCTGCACCTGAGCGACGGCGGCGCCCTGACGCAAAACCGGCAGAAGCAGGTCGTGGATACGCTCGACGCCATGATCAAGGAACTGGAGAAGAAGGGCGGCGGGGGCGGCGGGGGCTCCGGCGCCGGCGCCGCAGCCTCCGCCGCCGGCTCCGGCCAGGGCGGCGCCAGCGGCGGGAGAGGCGGCGGCGCCAAGGAATCGTCGCTGGCCGGTGGCGCCTCGGGAACCAATCTGGAGCGTCCCGCCGAAGGCGGCAATCCGGACGACTGGGCCAAGGCGTACGCGCGGGATCGCGAGACGGTGCAACGGGAATTGCAGACCCGCCTACCGGATCGCTACCGGGATCTGATCGAACAGTACTATCGCAGTCTCTCGACTGAAGGTACGACAGCAGGGGAGGTGCCCAAGTGAACAGCAGGTTGATTCTGGGGGCCGTGGCGGCCCTGACGGCATGCGGCGGGGCGTGGGCCGCCGAGCGGCTGACGCGGGTGGATGGCAACACGGCCGAGGTCGCGGTTTCGGCGATCACCGGCGAGCGCGTGACGCTGGCCGCCGGCGAGGTCGCGTGTGACGATTTGTGGCGGATCGAGCGCATGGCGCCATCGCCCGCCGCCAGCGGAATGGTGGCGCGGGTCCTCCTGGGTGTCGGTGAAATTCCCGTTTCGCGCGTGGTGGTCTCGAACGGGATTTGCCGTTTCGACTGGGCGGGCGGGACCGATGCCGCCCTCACGCAGTCGGTGGTCCGGGCGCTGCTTCTCACGACCGGCGAGGCGACCCGCGAGGCGACCGCGCGCGCGCTGGAGAAGACCTCCGACGCCGACCAGGTCGTGGCCGTCGGACCGGATAATGCGGCCCTGGTGCTGGATGGCATCGTGAAATGGGTCGGCGCGAACGCGATCCTGGTCCAGTATCAGGATAAAGACCGCACGCTCAGCCGGAGCAAGGTGGCCGCCGTGGTGTTCGGACGGCCCGGAGCCCCGGCCCGGGCCCCCGGCCCGCTGCCCTGGAGAGCGGTCGCAGCCGGCGGCGCCTCGATGGAGGGTGACGATGTCCGGCTCGCCGACGGCGTGCTCACGATGACCATCGACGCCGGCACCCTGGTCGTTCCCTGGACCCAGGTCTGCAGCCTCGAGCACCGGAGCAAAAAGGTGAGCTTCCTCGCGCGGATGGATCCGGTGCGCACGACCGAGGGATCCCTCGTGGCTCTGGCGCTGCCCTGGCAACGCGATCGCAATGCCATGAATCAGCCCTTGAAATTGCGGGGGGATATCCGCGAAACGGGACTCGGAACGCACGCCCCGTCGGAACTGGTCTTCGACGTGCCCGAGGGCGCCAGGCGATTTCTGGCCGTGGTCGGCCTCGACGAGGAGTACGGACGGGGCGGCGATTGCGTCATCGTCGTGCAGGTGGACGACCGCGAGGCGCTGCGCCGGCGGATGCGCGGAAAAGACGCTGCGCTTCCGGTTGACATCGAGATCCGCGACGGCCGTAAACTGACGCTTCGCGCCGAACCCGGCGAGAACCTCGATATCGGCGACCACGTGAACTGGTACGACGCCCGCCTGCTGCAATAGAACCCCGCTGCCAGCTCCCCGTATAGACAAAGACCTGAGATGCAGATTGAAAGGGCGGGCCGCGATCCTGGAATCAGCAAGCGGAACCGTCTGCGGATCTCTGGGAAGACCAATCGAAAGGTGCACGTACCATGATAGTGATGCAGACAGGACGATGGATGGTGGTGGCCGTGCTGCTGGTGGCGGGCGTGAGCGTAGGCCGGGCGGGCGATCTGGCGATCCAGTCGTTCGACAGGACGGGGCGGCTGACGTTTAACGAGGTCTCGACTGCCCTGACGTACCGGGTGGAGTGGGCGCCGTCGCCCTCGGGACCGTGGACCAATACTTGGAGGAGTCTGGAACGTATCGCGGCCTACGGTGCAGGCAGTGTCACGTGCTCGGTGCCGATGTGCTACCGGGTGGTGGCTGTGGTGCCCACGAACCTGTACCTGATCGTGGACATTTCGGGTGGACCCTCGGCGCAGAGCTACCCGGTGACGTACCTGAATGCCGTGCCGCCGGGCGGTTGGACGGACGAACACAAGACCACGAAGCTGGTGATGCGCCGCATCCCGGCGACGACGCCGGACTTCACGATGGGCAGCCCGTCCAATGAACAAGGGCGTGAACCCTTGGACGCAGGAAGCGAGACGCAACACCCGGTGACGCTGACGGAGGACTTCTACATCGGGGTCTTCGAGGTCACGCAGAAGCAGTGGGAGCGGGTGATGGATGCCAGGCCTGGCTACTTCACCAACGCGACCTGCCGAGACAGTCGGCCGGTGGAGCAGGTGAGCTACTACGAGATCCGGGAGAATCCCCTTCCTGTGGACAGTCCGTCCTCCAAGGGCAGCGCGATCAGTCCGAACTGGCCGGCCACGAACGCGGTGCATGCCGACTCGTTCATGGGCAAGCTGCGGGCGAAGACGGGAATCGCCGGCTTTGACCTGCCGACCGAGTCGCAGTGGGAGTACGCATGCCGGGCGGGGACGGGCACCGCACTGAACAGCGGCAAAAACCTGACGGCGCTCGACAACTGCCCGAATATGTCGGAAGTGGGCCGGTACTCTTACAACGGCGGATCGGACTCCAGCGAAGGTGGCGACACGAGTGGAGGCACGGCGAAGGTGGGTTCGTATCGACCGAATCGGTGGGGTTTGTATGACATGCACGGCAATGTGTGGGAGTGGTGCCTGGACTGGTACGCCGAGACCTACCCCGAGACCGGGACCGATCCGGAGGGCGCTCCTTCGGGTTCATTCCGCGTCTTTCGGGGCGGCAGTTGGGGCGACGAGGCGTGCTTCTGCCGCTCCGCAGACCGCTACGACAGCGAGCCGGAGTACGTAAACTTCGACGTCGGTTTCCGGGCTTGCTGCGACCTCCCGGGGCAGCCGTGAGTGGGTGCATGGGGGGTGCAGGGTCAATAGTCTTTTCCGGCCTGAACCCTTCCTGTATCATCGAATCGCGCCCGTCGGGGCCGCCTCACGTGACGTATCGGGGAACTTTTTCCGACGTGCCTGCGTCTAAAGGGACGTAAGCCATAGGAGGGTTGCCCATGAAAATCAATTGGATTGCGAAAATCACCCTGATTCTGGCCGTGTGGGTCGGCGTGCCATCGCTTTCTGTACGCGGCGCCTATCTGGAAGATGGCAGCGGTCATCCGGTGCGGGAGACCGGGATTGCGCTGCCCATCCCCCCCAGACCGATTCCCATGCCGCCCCTGCCGCCGCCCGACACCGACAACCCGTTGCGCCGGA
>CAZDLY010000028.1:0-33934 GCA_964506575.1 uncultured Akkermansia sp.
TCCTTTCTCATCCCCTCGCTCTCAACTGCCGCCCCCCTGTCGCTAACCGATTACGTTCGGGTGCGCTTTTTCCGTGTACGAATCGTCCGATCCGTGTATTATACCACCCGCGTTGGTTCTGTGCGTGCAGCACGCTCCGGCGTTGGACAGCGACGTCCGGTCTGGCCGGCCACGCGTGGCCGGGGGGCTGGACATGATACACTCCAGGCTCAACCTGTTAACAGACAAGGGGAACCGTCTCGTATGAAAGACATTGCCGTCGCCAACATCAGGAACTTTGCCATCCTGGGCCATTCGGGCAGTGGCAAAACCACGCTCACCGACGCCATCGCCTTTAAATTGGGGCTGAACGACCGCCTGGGCTCGGTCCCCAACGGAACCAGCGTGTCGGACTTTACGGATGAGGAGAAGGCTCGGAAGATTTCGATTTTTGCGGCGAACTTTGAAGGTGTCTACACCAACCCGACCGGCACGTTCGGCCTCGTGTTCACCGACTGCCCGGGATTTGCCGATTTTCACGGCCAGGTCGTCGGCGCCGTTCGCGCCGTCGGCAACGTGCTCATCACCGTCGATGCGACGGCGGGCGTTCAGGTCGGCACCCGCCGCGCGTGGGAGGCTTGCGAAGCGGTCGGCCTCATGGCCCGCAGCTTTGTGATCACGGGAATCGACAAGGAGAATGCCAACGTGGACAAGGCGGTCGCCTCGATCCAGGAGGCGTTCGGAACCCACTGCATCCCCGTGGTCGTTCCCGCGGACAAGACGCGCGTGACCGATGTCCTCGCCGCGCCCGAGCTTCCCGACGCGCTCAAACCCATCAAGACCGCCCTGATCGAGGAGGCGGCCGAAACCGACGAGACGCTCCTCGAAAAATATCTCGAAGGCCAGGATCTCCGCCCCGAAGAGGTCGCCAACGGTCTCGACCAGGCCATCCTCTCCGGCGGGTTTCATCCGATCTTCGCCCTCTCCGCGCTGACCGACGTCGGGGTGAAGGAACTGCTGGACGGCATCTGCCGCCTCCTCCCCTCCCCCGTCGCCCGTGGCTTTTCGGACAGCGAAGGCAACACCATCGCGCCCGATCCCAACGGGCCGTTCACCGGCCTCGTCTGGCGCACCGTGATCGATCCGTTCCTGGGGCATCTCAGCTATGTGCGCATTGTTTCGGGAACGCTGACCCCGCGCATGGAGCTGCTCAACGCCTCCACCGGCGCCAAGGAGTCGGTCGGCGCAATCATCACCATTGTCGGCAAAAAACAGATCCCGCTCGAAAAGGCGGTGCCCGGTGAAATCGTCGCCCTCACCAAGCTCAAGGCGACCAAGACCGGCCACACGCTGTGCGCACCGACCATCAAATGCGTCTTCCCGCCGATCCAGTTCCCCTCGCCCGTCTATTACATGGCGATTCAGGCCAAGACCCAGGCCGACGAGGACAAGCTGGGCACCGCGGTCCACCGGTTGTGCGAGCAGGATCCGACGCTGCACGTCGAGAAGAACGCCGAGACGAAGCAGATGCTGGTCAAGGGCCTCGGCGACGTCCATATCGATGTGGCCGTGAGCCTGATGAAATCGCAATCCAACGTGACGGTCGAGCTTTCCATGCCCAAAGTCCCCTATCGCGAGACGGTCACGGGAACCGGCGAGGGGCACTACAAGCACAAGAAGCAGAGCGGCGGCCGCGGCCAGTATGGCGAGGTCTACCTGCGGGTCAGCCCGAAGCGGCCCGACGAGGAGGAGTGGTTCATCGACGATATCGTCGGCGGCACCATTCCCGGCAACTTCCTCCCCGCCATCCAGAAGGGGCTGGTCGATGCGATGCTGTCGGGCGTCCTGGCGCATTGCACCGTGGTGAATGTCAAGGTCAGCGTCTATGACGGCTCCTACCATGACGTGGATTCCTCCGAAGTGGCGTTCAAGATTGCCGGCTCGCGGGCCTTTCGCGATGCCATGAGCAAGGCGCGCCCCGTCCTGCTCGAGCCGATCATGACCCTCACCATCACCATCCCCGAGATGTTCCTCGGCACGATCAATGGCGACCTCACCCACAAGCGCGGCCGCGTCCTCGGCATCGACTCGGTCAAGGGGATGCACGTGATCACCGCCGAGGCGCCGCTGGCCGAAATCTTCAAGTACGCCGCGGAACTCCGCTCGATCACCGGCGGCCAGGGGTCGTTCGAGATGGCCTTCACCCGTTACGACGTCGTCCCGTCGAACATCACCCAGAAGGTCATCGCCGAGGCGGCCAAGCACGCCACCGCGGATACGGACGAATAGGCGGACACGCATGGCGCAGGACTGGAACATCAAATCGCGCGGGCATGCCTGCCTGCTGTGCGGCGCGGCGTTTGCGGCCCGGCAGCCCTGCATCTCGGCCTTGAAGGAATCGGATCAGGGCTATGACCGCGTGGATGCGTGCGTCGGCTGCTGGCAGGCGGGCGGCCGCGACTGGAAGCCGTTCAGCGTGTGGGATGGCGTCTACGAGAAGCCCCCGGCGGCGCCGAAGGAGGAGCCGGTCACGAAGGAGACGGCCGAGACGCTGTTGCGCCGCCTGGTGACGCTGGGCGATCCCGCCATGCAGAACGTGATCTACGTGCTGGCGGTGATGCTCGAACGCGGCAGGCAGCTCGTCGAGCGCGACGCCAAACCGCAGGCGGACGGCGCCATCCTCCGCGTCTATGAGCATCGCGCCTCGGGCGATTCGTTCGTGGTGCTCGATCCGCGCCTGCGCCTCGACCAGATCGGCGACGTGCAACGACAGGTCGTCGAGCTGCTCGGCGGTACAGGGCACCTGTAGCGGTCGATCAGAACGTCCGCCGGATCGGCACGCCGAACCCGGCCAGCGCGCGCTTGATCGCGGCGATGGTGGTGTCTCCGGTGTGGATCATTCCCGCGATGATCGCGGCGTCGGCCCCGGCGATGAGGAAGGCGTCGCGGATGTGCTCGGGCGTCCCCGCGCCGCCGGAGGCGATGACCGGAATGCGCACGGCCTCGGCGATGCGCCGCGTGATCGCCAGCTCGAACCCCTGCCGGGTGCCGTCGGCGTCAACCGAGTTGACCACGATCTCCCCCGCGCCCATCCCCTCGGCCCGCCGGGCCCACTCCACCGCGTCCAGACCGGTCCGCTCGCGGAACCCCCGCACCGTCACCTCGTAGCCGCTGGGAAAGCGGGAGGCGTCGGGATTGGCCACGGGGTCCATGCCGAGCACCACGCACTGCGCGCCAAACGCCCGGGCACCCTCGGCGATCACCGCCGGGTTGTGGACGGCGAGCGAGTTGACCGACACCTTCTCCGCGCCCGCCAGCAGCACGCGCGACATGTCCTCCAGGCTCGAAATGCCGCCGCCCACGGCAAAGGGTATCCGGACGGCGCGGGCCACCTCACGCACCATGTCAATGTCGATGGGCCGGCGCTCCGCCGACGCGGTGATGTCGTAGACCACCAGCTCGTCGCACCCCTCCTCGTAGTAACGGGCGGCGAGCGCGACGGGATCGCCAAGATCGACATTGTTCTGAAACTTCACGCCCTTGGTGACGCGGCGGCGGATCACGTCCAGACAGGGAATGATGCGGCGAGTGAGCATGGGTGCCTCGATTACGGGTGAACGGTGTTCAGCGGTCGGTTCCGTCCCATGATGAGAAGTTTTCCAGCATCCGCAGGCCGGGACGGCCCGACTTTTCAACGTGGAACTGCGTCGCCACCAGATTGCTGCGGCCGACCATGGCGGCAAAGGCCACGCCCGCATAGTCGGTGACCCCGATGGTCACGGCCGGATCGGATGGATCGGGATAGTAGCTGTGAACAAAATAGAAGTCGGTGTTGTCGGCGACACCCGCGAGCAGCGGGTGCGGGCGGACGATCCGCACCTGGTTCCATCCCATGTGCGGAACCTTGTCACGGCTGTCCGCGGGTCTGAAAAGCCGCACGCGGCCGGGCAGAATCCCCAGCGCGTCCGTGCCGCCGTCCTCCTCCGAAAAGTCAAACAGCACCTGCGTGCCGACGCAGATGCCCAGAAAGGGTGTCCCGACGGCGATGACCTCGCGCAGGACGGTGATCAGGTTGAGTTCGGCGAGGTTGCGCATCGCCGAACCTGCGGCACCGACGCCGGGAAAAACCACCCGCGCACAGGAGCGGATGACCGCGGGATCGGCGGTCACGACCGAATCGACACCCAAGGCGTCAAAGGCCAGCTTGACGCTGGTGAGGTTGCCGGCCCGGTAATCAATGATCGCTGTCATGCTGGATCTCATTCGATGTTTTGCACCTGCTCGCGCACGGCTTCGAGCGTGGTCTTGAAGGCGATGACGCCACGGGTGACGGCGGCATCGTTGGCCTTGGAACCGACCGTGTTGATCTCGCGGAAAAGTTCCTGACACAGAAAATCGAGCGTCCGGCCGCAGGGTTCGCTGCCGGCCAGGAAGCCGTCGGCCTGGTCAAAATGGCTTTCGATGCGGGTCAGTTCCTCGCTGATGTCGCACCGGTCGGCAAAGAGCGCGACCTCGCGGGCGAGGGTCGGTTCGTCGATCACCGGCCCCTGCGACGCGAGGAGGTCGTTGATCCGTGTGCGCAGCGTGTCGCGATACTGCCTGGGGATTTCGGGCGCGCGCCCGGCGATTGCGGCGGCGACTCCCTTCAGGTCGGCGAAGCGGGTCCGCAGGTCGGCGCGGATCGCGTCGCCCTCCCGGCGGCGCATCTCAAGCAGTTGCTCCAGCGCCCGGCGCAAGGCCGGCTCGATGACCCCCCACGCCGCATCGGCGCTGATCGCCCGCTCCGTTTCGGCGGCGAAATCAGGGCCGTTCAGGAGGCTGGAGGCCGAGAGATCGTCAGGCAGCCCCAGTTCCAGGGCGGCCACGCGCACGGCGGCGACCCGCGCCCGCCATTTGGAGAGGTCCGCGGTCGCGGCGGTCGGGGATGTCTCATCAACCGTCAGAGTGACCACCGCCTTGACATGCCCGCGGCAAACCGCCGCCTTGACCGCGGTCTGGATGCGCGCATCGAGCCCGGCCAGCGCGCGCGGCAGCGTGGTCTGACAATCGAACTGCTTGCGATTGACCGAACTGATCTCGACAACCGCCCGGATTCCCCTGGCGGCGGATTCTCCCCGGCCGAAGCCGGTCATGCTGACGACTCCCATACGCGACACGCTCCCCGGGTTGCTCGCACCCGTATTGAATCCTGCGCTGAATCGCGCGCAAACACTGGATTGCAGGATTTCCTGAAACGGGACTTCCCCATAACGACGTTTTTGGCTATCCTGTCCTTCCGTCATGCCCCTGTAGCTCAGCCGGACAGAGCAGCGGATTTCTAATCCGCGGGTCGGGTGTTCGAGTCACCCCAGGGGCGCCACCTCAAAATCTCCTGAAGGCGGGATCATTTAATCAGGTATCTTCTCCCCGGTCAAGCCGCCCGCGGTTAATAGATAGAAAAGCAAGACGCCGGTCAGGCAACAAAACAGGGGCTGAAAACGGCGTTCTCGATCACCTTCCACGGCAGGCCGTGGGTGTTGAGCGCGGCCATGAAGGGATCGGGGTCGAACTGCTCCATGTTGAACACGCCCTTGCCCGACCAGGCGCCGGTGAGCATCAGCTTGGCGCCAATCATCGCCGGCACGCCGGTGGTGTAGGAGATGGCCTGCGAGCAGACCTCCCGGTAACAGGCCTCGTGGTCGCAGATGTTGTAAACGAAAACCGTCTTGGGCCGGCCGTCCTTCATGCCGCGCACCTGGCAGCCGATGCAGGTTTTGCCGCGGGTCAGCGGGCCGAGCGACGCGGGATCGGGCAGGAGCGCCTTCAGGAATTGGAGCGGCACGATCTGTTGCCCGTTGAAGGTCACCGGGTCGATGCGGGTCATGCCGACGTTCTTCAACACCTCCAGGTGCTTGAGGTAGTTATCCGAAAAGCTCATCCAGAACCGCGCGCGCTTGAGGCCGGGTATGTGGCGCGCGAGTGATTCCAGCTCCTCGTGATACATGAGGTAGACGTTCAGAGATCCGAGATCTTCGGGCATGGTGAAGGACTGCTTGTGGGTGAGCGGCTCGGTCTCGATCCATTGGCCGTCGTGATAATAGCGTCCTTTTGCCGAGACTTCACGGATGTTGATCTCGGGGTTGAAGTTGGTCGCGAAGGGCTGGCCGTGGCTGCCGGCGTTGCAGTCGATGATGTCGATCTCCGTCGCCGTGTCCAAATGATGCTTGAGGATGTGGGTGCAGAAGACCGAGGTCACGCCGGGATCGAAGCCCGAGCCGAGCAGCGCCATGAGGCCGGCCCGGGCAAACCGCTTCTGGTAGTCCCATTGCCAGCGGTACTCGAACTTGGCGACATCCGGCGGCTCGTAGTTGGCGGTGTCGAGATAGTTGACGCCCGCCTCGAGACAGGCGTCCATGATGTGGAGATCCTGGTACGGGAGGGCGACGTTGATGACGAGGTCGGGCTGGACGTCACGCAGGAGCGCGACGGTCTGCGGGACGTTGTCGGCGTCCACCTGGGCGGTGCGGACCTTGACGGGAAGCTGGCGCGCGATGGCTTCGCACTTGGACCGGGTTCGCGAGGCCAGCGTGATCTCGCCGAACACCTCCGGGACCTGCGCGCACTTGTGGGCGACGACCGCGCCGACCCCGCCGGCGCCGATGATCAAAACCTTGGGCATGGATTATCCTTTCGCTCTGCTGAAATGCCGGTTATCATATCAACTTTTAACCCATTCTGCATCCGAAACGATTTAAAAAAGAGACCTGGCATGAACACAGCGGCGTGGCAATGCGTGGAAAAGGAGATCGCGGCGACGCGAAACCGGCATCTGCGCGATTTCTTTCAGGACGACCCCACCCGGGCCGACCGCTTTACGGTCAGCGCGGCGGGATGGACGCTCGACTATTCCAAGAACCGGATTACGCCGGCGCTGATGCATCTGCTGTTCGCCCTGGCTGGCGAGTCGGGCCTGCGTGAGGCGATCGAGGCGATGTTCTCGGGCCGGGCGATCAACGAAACTGAGAACCGGGCGGTGTTGCACACGGCGCTGCGCAATCGTTCGGGCACACCGGTCAGGGTGAACGGCGCGGACGTGATGCCGGAGGTGAATGCGGTGCTGGATCAGATGTCGGCCTTCTGCGACGCCGTGCGCAGCGGCCACTGGCGCGGGCACACGGGCAAGACGATCCGCACCATCGTCAACATCGGCATCGGCGGTTCGGATCTCGGCCCGGCCATGGCCTGCGAGGCGCTCAAGCCGTTCAGCAAGCGGACGTTGAAGCTGTTCTTTGTGTCCAACGTGGATGGCACTCATCTGGCCGAGACGCTCCGCCAGGTCAAGGCCGACCAGACCCTCTTCATTGTCGCGTCCAAGACCTTCACGACGCAGGAGACGATGACCAACGCCTTGTCGGCGCGGGAGTGGCTGGTGGAGCAGTTGGGGAGCACGGCGGCCGTCGCCCGGCACTTTGTCGCGGTCTCGACCAACACCGGGAACGTCACGGCCTTCGGCATCGATCCCGCCAACATGTTCGGATTCTGGGATTGGGTGGGCGGACGCTATTCGCTGACCTCGGCGATCGGGCTGCCCCTGATGCTGGCCATCGGTCCGAAGCTGTTCCTGCGAATGCTCCGCGGTTGCCACGCGATGGACAAGCACTTCCACACGGCGCCGCTCAATCGCAACCTGCCGGTGATTCTGGGAGTGCTGGGGGTGCTCTACAACAATGGCTATGGGGCGGAGACCCATGCGGTGCTGCCGTATGACCAGTATCTGGCGCGGTTGCCGGCGTACCTGCAGCAGCTCGACATGGAGAGCAACGGCAAATCGGTCGATCGTCAGGGCCGCCGGGTGGCCTACAGCACCGGGCCGGTGATCTGGGGCGAGCCGGGAACCAACGGCCAGCACGCCTTCTACCAGCTCATCCATCAGGGGACCAAGCTGATTCCCGCCGATTTCATCGGCTTCTGCAAGTCGCACAATCCGCTCGGCGACCACCACGACAAGCTGATGGCCAATTTCTTTGCCCAGACCGAGGCGCTGGCGTTAGGCAAGACGGCCGAGGCCTGCCGCGCCGAGGGGGTGCCCGAGGCGCTGATCCCGCACAAGACCTTTGAGGGCAACAAGCCGACCAACTCCCTGCTGGCGGACAAGCTGACCCCCGAGACCTTCGGCGCGCTGATCGCCCTGTACGAGCACAAGGTTTTTACGCAGGGAATCATCTGGAACATCTATTCGTTCGACCAGTGGGGTGTCGAGTTGGGAAAGGCGCTCGCCGGCCGCATCCTGCCGGAACTGACCGCCGCCGATGACGCGGCGCTGGCTCACGACGCCTCGACCAACGCCCTCATCCGCCGCTACCGCGCGGCGCGCGGGTGAACCCGGGAAACGGCTTCGGTCTCACCGCTACCGGATGTGCGATTCGCACACTTTGCGGAAGTGATAGCCGTAGATGGCGAACATGATGGCGCAGGGAAGCAGCCGGGGGCGCCGGAACAGCGTCCACACGAGCAGCCTCCAGTACTGCACCCATTCCCGGCCCGCAAATCCGATCCGGAAAACCGACCGGGCAACCGTGAGAATGTGGGACAGTTGCACCCGGTTCCGGACACGCGGCATCCGATACTCCCGCAGGAAGGTTCGGATGCGCCGGTAATACGGGGCCGGCGCGTAGATGTGGTCCAGGATCTGCCGGTATCCCGCCTTCAGCGCGGGCAGGCTCATGGAGGGAACAATATTCGTGGTGCCATCCACATTGTCGCCCGATATCTCCGAGGACAGGCGCCCCTGCGCCTTCATCCGCGCATACAACCGGGTTCCGGCGGGGGCTTGCAGCAGCCCGACCATGGCGGTCACGATTCCACTCCGCTGGATGAAATCGATCTGGCGCTGGAAAATGGACGGGGCGTCGTGATCAAAGCCGACGATGAAACCGCCCTGGACCTGCAGCCCCGTCCGCTGAATGCGCCGGACGTCCGCGAGGAGGTCGCGGTTCTTGTTCTGCACCTTGCTGCATTCGGCCAGGCTGGCTTCGTCGGGCGTTTCAATGCCGATGAATACGGTGTCGAACCCGGCCTCGACCATCAGCCGCATCAACTCCGGGTCGTCCGCGAGATTGATGGACGCCTCGGTCGTGAACCGGTTGCCCGACTTGCCGCCACGCCACGCGATCAGCGCCGGCAACAGATCGGACTTCAGAAACGCCGACTTGCCGATGAAATTGTCGTCCACAAAAAAGAGGCTGCCGCGCCACCCCAGCGCGTACAGGCCGTCGAGTTCCGCCAGGATCTGCGCCGATGACTTGGCGCGAACCTCGTGACCGAACAGGGCGGTGATGTTGCAAAAATCGCAATTGAACGGACAGCCGCGCGAAAACTGGATGCTCATGGTGGCGTAACGCCGGAGGTCGAGCAGGCTCCAGAGGGGTGTCGGCGAGCGCCGCAGGTCCGCAAACCGGTCGGCCGTATACAGGCGCTTCGGACATCCCCGCGCGAGATCCTCGAGAAACGGGGGGAGCGTCAATTCGGCTTCATTCAGAATGAAGTGATCCACCGCCTCAAACTGCTCGTGCTCGCTGTGAAACAGCGGCCCTCCCGCGATGACGGGAAGCCCCCGCTTTTTGCAGCGGGCGATCATCCGGCGCGCGGACTCGCGTTGCACCACCATGGCGCTGATGAAGGCATAGTCGGCCCACTCCAGTTCCCGGTCCGTCAGCTCGCGCACATTGGCGTCCACGAGGCGCACCCGCCAGTCCTGCGGGAGGAGCGCCGCGACGGTCAGCAAACCCAGCGGCGGCAGTGCGGACCGTTTGCCGATGAAACGAAGCGCGTGCTTGAAGCTCCAGAACGTATCGGGCGTCTCCGGATAGATCAGCAGGATGTTCATAAGGCCCCGCCTCCCGTTGCAATCGCGATGCCGCTGATGCCATCGGTGTTCATGTTCGCCACTCCCGCCGCCCATTCCCCTGGCAGCCGGAGTCATTATGCGCCATGGGCCGGCGGCTGGCCATGGGGTGTAACCCTACCGCATCGTGCGCGGCGGAGCCGGTTGGCGTCGGCGTGGACGCAGATCGGTTCCCTATCGGCATGGCAGGACCCTCCCGGCACAGAGCCCACACGGTGCGGCGGCGATTGTCAGGCCACTCTGGATTCCGGGTGAATAAACCAATCGTTTGTCAACGGCCTGTTTCTGATTGTGTATGCTATTGCGCTGCAACATTTTACAACATTCATCATAAAATATTTGGGATGGACAAACGCGACGAAATCTGTTTTACTACGGGCGCTTGTTTTGGGTGCGGCATGACGCCGCGCAGAAGACAAGGGGCGTGGGCTGCAAGGTCCCGCAGGCCCGAAACGGACGCCGGGGCTTTTCAAATGAAAAAGCCCCCCCGCAGCGCAAGCTGTCGGCACAGCGTTCGGGGGCGGTTGCCGGGACTCGCGCATGACAGGAGAGCGTACGATGGAAAAGGTGACATTCAACGGGTGGACGTGTCTGCGTCTGGCGAATCGCGAGGTTGAGCTGTTGATTACGCGTGACGTGGGGCCGCGGGTGATCCGTTTCGGATACATCGGCGGCAAGAATCTCTTCCGCGAAATGCCGGAGCAGCAAGGCAAGACCGGCGAGGCGGAGTGGAAGATCCGCGGCGGGCACCGCTTCTGGATCGCGCCCGAAGCCAAGCCCTGGAGCTATGAATTGGACAATGTGACCTACGAGTCGGCCGAGAGGATCGCCGGCGGCGTGCGGACGCGTCAGGCGGCGGGTCCCATCACCGGGATTGTCAAGCAGATGGAGATCACGCTGGCGTCCGACAGCAACACGGTGACCGTGACCCACACGCTCACCAACGCGGGCGGCGAGGCCGTCGAATGCGCGCCGTGGGCGCTCTCGGTGATGAACCTGAAGGGGCAGGCGGTGATTCCGCTGCCGGCCAAGATCGCGCATACCGCGCGGCTCACCCACAATCAGACCTGGAGCCTCTGGGGCTACACCGATCTGGCCGACCCGCGCTGGACCATCGGCAGCCGCTACCTGTTCTTCCGCCAGGATCCGGGCCGCGGCCCGAACAAGCTCGGGATCGCCCATCACGAAAAGTGGGTCGCCTACCAGCTCGACGGCTTCCTGTTCGTCAAGAGCTTCGAACACTTTGACGGCCAGAAGTATCCGGATGACGGATGCAGTTTCGAAACCTTCTCTAATGAGGACATCCTCGAATTGGAAAGCCTCGGCCCGCTGGTTGTGCTCAAGCCGGGCGGCTCGACGCGGCATGTCGAGACGTGGAAGCTCTTCAAGGACGTGCCGCTCTGCAAGACCGAGGCCGATGCCGACACGTTCATCCGGCCGCGGGTCTGATTACTGGTGCCGGATGGGCCTGAAGCGGATGCGGGTGGGGCGGTCGGCGGCGTCGCCCAGCAGCTTGCGCCGCTGTTCGTGGTAGTCGGAATAGGAACCTTCGAACCAGGTGACGGCCGAGTCGCCTTCGAAGGCGAGGATGTGCGTCGCCACGCGGTCGAGGAACCAGCGGTCATGGCTGATCACCATGGCACAACCGCCGAATGAGGTGACCGCCTCTTCGAGCGACCGGAGCGTGGTGACGTCGAGATCGTTGGTCGGCTCGTCGAGCAGCAGCAGATTGCCGCCGCGGCGGAGGAGCTTGGCGAGGTGGACGCGGTTGCGCTCGCCGCCGGAGAGGTCGCCCACGCGCTTCTGCTGCTCGGCGCCCTTGAAGTTGAACCGGCTGCAGTAGGCGCGGCCGTTCATGGGGCGCCCGCCGAGGTCGACGAACTCCGCGCCGCCGGTGATCTCCTCGTAGACGGTGTGCGCGGCGTCGAGCGCGTCGCGGAGCTGGTCGACGTAGGAGACGGCCACCGTCGGACCGACGGTGAGCGTGCCGGCAGTCGGGGCCAGCTTGCCCGTGATCAGGTTGAAGAGGGTGGTCTTGCCCGTTCCGTTGCCGCCGATCACGCCGACGATGCCGCCGCGCGGAAGGTCGAAGGAGACGTTCTCGAAGAGCTGGCGATCGCCGAAGGACATCCCCAGACGGGAGGCGCGAACCACGAGGTCGCCGAGGCGCGGGCCGGGCGGAATCTGGATGCGCAATTCGTCCTCCCGCGTGTCGACCTGCTGGTTGGCCAGTTCTTCGTAACGGCTGAGGCGAGCCTTGCTCCGGGCCCGGCGGCCCGAGGGGTTGGTGCGCACCCACTGGAGCTCGTGCTCCAGCAGGCGGCGGCGGCTCTCCATCTGCTTGGACTCGCGCTGCATGATCTGCTGCTTCTGCTCGAGCCAGCTTTCGTAGTTGCCCTTGTAGGGATAGGCGCGGCCGGCGTCCAGCTCCAGCATCCACTCGGTGACGTTGTTGAGAAAATAACGGTCATGCGTGACGACCACCAGCGTGCCGGTGAACTTCTTCAGGTAGGCCTCGATCCACGCGACCGAATCGGCGTCGAGATGGTTGGTCGGCTCGTCGAGCAGCAGGACGTCGGGGTTGGAGATGAGGATGCGGCAGAGGGCCACGCGGCGGCGTTCGCCGCCCGAGAGGGTGTCGACCGGCGCGTCTTGGGGAGGCAGCCGGAGCGCCTCCATGGCGAGCTCGACGAGGTGATCCAGATTCCACAGGTCCTGGGCGTCGATCGTTTCCTGGAGGCGGCCCAGCTCGTCGTTGAGCCGGGCCGCTTCGGCGGCGGACGGGCTTTCGCCCAGCTTGTCGCAGATCGCATCGTAGCGCGCCAGAATCCCCTGGGCCACGACGACGCCCTCCTGCACGCAGTCCATGACCGTCTTGCCAGGGGTGAGCCGCGGCTCCTGAGGCAGCCAGCCGATGCGGGCGTTCTTGGCGACTTGGCATTGCCCCATGAAATCGCGGTCCTCGCCGGCGAGGATGCGCAGGAGCGACGACTTGCCGGATCCATTGCCGCCGATCACGCCAATGTGCGCGCCGAAAAAGAACGAGAGACTGACCTCGCTCAGAATGGTCTTTTTCTCGTGTTGCTTCGTGAGACTGATCAGATTGAAGACGTATTCGCCAGCCATGGGGAACGATCCTAAATGTGAGGGTGGAGCGTGGCGGTGACCGGCCACCCTCGTTGTTTACCGCCGCCTGTGTCCCGGCCGGTCACGGCCGGGAGCCCTGGGTCACGGCTGGTGTCAGGGTGCAGTTGCGGCCTTTGAGGGCGAACCACACGGTCCCCGCGATCCCGAAGGCGAAGGCCACCTTCAGATTCAGCTCCGGCGACACGCGCCACAGCAGCGCGCCGCCGAAGGCGGCAAAAGCAACGAGGACGTCACGAATCAGATAGTACAGCCCGAACATGGCGGCTTTGCGTCCCTCGGGCGCCAGATCCATGATCAGCGCCTTGCGGGTGGGCTCGCCGAACTCCTTGAGTCCGCGCAGCACGAACGCCGCGACGAGCGGTGCGAGGGAGTGCGCATGCAGCAGCGCGAGCGGGAAACACGTGAAGAAGGCGAACGTGATGAGCACGAACGGCTTCTTTCCAAAACGATCGGCCATGTAGGCGACTGGGACGTAGACCAGGACAGCCGCCATGTTTTCGATCGCGGACAGCCAGCCGAAGGTCAATTCCGATACGGGATGCAGTACGTAGCGGGTCGCCCAGATCACCACGAAGGCATCCGGTATGCGCTCGCAGAAACGGATCAGGATGTCTGACGCGAGCAGATTCCTCAGTCCCTCGGGCATTTCTCGCCAGAGGCGCAGGGGATTGGGCTCAGCCGTCCGTTCGCCCGCCACGTCGTCGACAATCAACCGCTGCTGCAACACGGCGGCAATGAGCGCGAGCAGCAGCGCAGCCACGAACGCCGCGCGCACACCCTCCTCGACGCCCCAGACCGCGATGCAGGCGCCGCCCGCCACAGGCCCCAGCATCTTGGGAACCCGCCTCACCAGCGCGAGCACGGAGACGCCCATGGTGCGTCTGTTCTTCGGCACGATCTTGGCGAGAAGATCCATGGTGGCCGGCAGGGAAATCGCCGACCAGGAGATGAAAAGAGCTGCGCCAACAAATACCGCCCACCAGGATCGGATCAGGATCACGCAGAGGTAGCCAGCCATGGAGAGTCCGTTGAAGACCAGCAGCGCGCGCTTGGTTCCGAGCCGGTCGCTCAAATACCCGCCCGGGAACGAGTAGAGTGCAGACAGCAGATCATCCATGCCCGCCAGCACCCCGATCGCCAGGATGGCCGTCGATGATTGAGCTAGCTCTTGCAGGTACAGCGGCAGAAAGCGCTCGGCCATGTGCTCGCCCATCCCCACCAGGACAATCATGCCGAGCAGGCCGAACAGGCTTCGCTTGTGGACGCTCACGGGCGGCGCAGATAGTGACACTTCCGGTTTCATTTTAATTTAAGCGTTGTTTCAGATACGGGCGCAGATTACACGGGAACGGGACGGGGTGTCAATGCCGGTTCGAGGACCGGCGGTCCGAATACGATGCAGACGGGGCGGTGAATGGGATGGGGGCCGCAGGCCGGCTCCAGCCGTCCACTGGCGGCGTCGTAGGCGTAGGAGCAGATGGTGCTGGATGTTTCATGCCCGGCGAGAATGAACGCCTCGCCGGGGGTGAAGGCGAAATCACGGGGATCGGCGCCGGCGAGCGTGGAAATAGTCAGGAGTTCCAGGCGGCCGGAGTCGGGGTCGACGTCAAACGCGGCGATGCTGTCGTGGCCGCGGTTGGAGGCGAGGAGGCGCCGGCCGTCGGCCGAGCATGTGAGCGCGGAGGCTTTACTGAAGGCATGATAGTCTGATGGAAGCGTGCTGCGCGTGTGCAGCGGGATGAAGGCGTCGCCCGTGTAGCGGAACGACGTGAGCGTGTTGTTCAGCTCGTTCAGGAGAAAGGCGAACCGGCCGTTGGGATGGAAGACCAGGTGGCGGGGGCCGGCGCCGGGCGCGGTCGTGATCGTCAGGGCCGCCACGGGTGAAAGCCCGTCCCGGCGGCGCGGCCAGTCGTAGGCCAGGACGCGATCCAGGCCGAGATCGGCGACGCAGAGGAACAGGCCGTCGGGCGTGATGCGGACGCAGTGGGCGTGGGCCTTGTCCTGACGGCTGGCAACGGGGCCGCTGCCCGCGTGGGTGACGGTCACGGGCGGGGTGTCGGCGAACGAGCCGTCGGGGTTCAGGTCGCAAAAACCCGAAACGGCATGGGCGTATTCGGCGAAGGCCAGGGCCGTCTCGCCGGGGTCGAGCGAGATGTGGCAGGGGACGGTGGGGGCAACCGGCTTGCGATTGAGTAGCGTCAGCGTGGCGCCGCTGATCCGGTAGGCGGCGACGCAGCCGGCGGGGGCGGCCGCCCCCGGGGCCGGAACGCCCTGGACGGCATAGAGGACGGGGCGCGTTTCCGAGCGGGCGAGGTAGGTCGCGTTGACCATCCCGCGGACCCCGCCGAGAGGCCGGATCGCGCCCGTTTCGGTGTCGGTCTCCAGAATATGGATTCCCGTCTGCGTCGCGTCGGTATACGTGCCGATGTAGGTCACCACCTGCATGAATCAGCCCCCCGGGATCAGGAAGGGCGTCAGTATCGCACCCCCTTCCGGCGTCTGTCCACAAAACTTTTTACCCGGCGCGGGTTACATGGTATGATCACTGCTTTCGTAATCGGTCACCGATGAAGGAAGCGTGCGTCATGACGTTGGCAGAACTGGAAAAGATGGGCGGCGAGGCGATGGCCTCCGCGGCGGGCGCGGCGGATCTCGCCGCGCTGGAGCAGGTGCGGGCCGGCTACTTCGGCCGGAACGGACTGATCCCGGCGCTGGTGAAGCAGATGAAAGACGTGCCGGCGGAGGACCGTCCGGCGTTTGGCAAGCGGCTGAACGCCTGGCGCGCCGAGCTGGAGGCGCTGCTGGAGGCGCGCAAGGCGGCGCTGGCGGCGCCGGTCGCGCGGGGACCGGCCTTTGACGGCTCCCTGCCCGGACGGTGGCACGGCACGGGCGCGGCGCATCCGATCTCGCAGGTGATCGAGGCGGTCGCGCGCATTTTCGCCAAGCTGGGATTCTCCGTCGCCGACGGGCCGGACATTGAAAACACATTCAACAACTTCACCGCACTGAACACCGCGCCGCACCACCCGTCGATGGACGCCGCCGACACGTTCTGGCTGGATGACGACCGGCTGTTGCGCACCCAGACCTCGCCGGTGCAGATCCGGGTCATGACCAGTCACCAGCCGCCCGTGCGGATCATCACGCCGGGGCGGTGCTACCGCCGCGACACGACCGACGCCACCCACAGCGCCAACTTCCACCAGGTGGAGGGGCTCTACGTCGACACGCGGCCGGTCTCGCTGGCCGACCTCAAGTCGACGCTCGCCCATTTCGCGCGCGAGATGATGGGACCCGCCGTGGGCGTCCGCTTCCGTCCGCACTTCTTCCCCTTCACCGAACCGAGCGTGGAGGTGGACTTCTCCTGCCACGTCTGCGGCGGCCAGGGATGCCGGGTCTGCAAGATGAGCGGGTGGATCGAGATCGCCGGCGCCGGCATGGTGGACCCCCGCGTCTACCGCTTCGTCGGCTATGACCCCGAGTCGGTGTACGGCTACGCCTTCGGCATGGGCGTCGAACGGATCGCCATGATCAAGTACGGCATCAAGGACATCCGCAGCCTCTACGAAAACGACGTGCGGTTCCTGGGACAGTTCGCCTGATAAGAGGATGACACGCATGAAAGTACCGGTCAGTTGGTTGAATGAGTATGTGGATGTGGCGGATTTGAGCGTGAAGGCGCTTTCGGACGCGCTCACCTTTTCGGGGATCGAGGTGGAGGGCGTGGAGACGGTGGGGGCGGCGCTGGACGACCACTTTGTGGTGGGCGAGGTGCTGACCTGCGCGGCGCATCCGAATGCCGATCATCTGCACGTGTGCACCGTCTCTGACGGCGCGCGCGAGCTGCAGATCGTGTGCGGCGCGCCGAATTGCGCGGCGGGCCTGAAGGTGCCGCTGGCGACCGTCGGCGCGATCGTCCCCGAAGGCGGCTTCGCGATCAAGAAGGCCAAGCTCCGCGGCGTGGAGTCGTTCGGCATGCTCTGTTCGGCCCGTGAATTGAAACTGTCAAACGAGCACGCGGGGCTGCTGGTGCTCGATCCGGCGCTCAAGGCCGGCACGCCGATGCGCGAGGTGCTGCCGCCGCCGGAGACGGTGTTCGACCTGGAGATCACCTGGAACCGGAGCGATTGCCTCTCGATGATCGGCATTGCCCGCGAGTTTGCGGCGGTGCTGAAGCGCCCCCTGCGCCTGCCCGATGTGGGCTTTGCCGAGTCCGGCGAGCCGGTGGCGGGATACGCCCGGGTAGTGGTCGAAGACCCGGTGCAGTGTCCGCGCTACACGGCGCGGGTGCTGACGGGGATCACCGACGGGCCGTCGCCCGCGTGGATGCGCCGCCGCCTGGAGGCGTGCGGGGTGCGTCCGATCAGCCTGATCGTCGATGTGACCAATTACGTGATGCTCGAATGCGGCCAGCCGCTGCATGCGTTTGACTACACCACGCTGGCGGAGCGAACGATCATCGTCCGCCGCGCCAGGCCGGGCGAGACCCTCCGGACGCTCGATGGCGTCGAGCGGACGCTGGACGGGGAGATGCTGGTGATCGCCGACGCGGCGCGGGCGACGGCCGTGGCCGGTGTGATGGGCGGCGCGAACACCGAGATCGCCGCCGGCACGTCGCAGGTGCTGCTGGAGAGCGCGACCTTCGCGGCGCCCGCGATCAAGCGCACCGCCACCCGGCTGGGGGTGCGCACCGAGTCGTCCCACCGCTATGAGCGGACGGTGGACGGCGATCTGGCCGACTGGGGCAGCCGGCGGGCGGTGGCGCTGCTGGCCGCGTTGGGCGGGGCGACGGTGGCCAAGGGGTGCCTGGACATCGACCACCGGCCGACCGGCGTGAAGACGGTCGCGATCCGGTTCCGCCGCGCCCGCGAGGTGATCGGCGTGACGCTCGACGACGGCGGGATGGTTGCGATTCTGGAACGGCTCGGGTTTCAGACGGTGGCGCGCGACGAGGCGTCGGCGACCTTCCGCATACCGGGCTGGCGGTGCGACGTCGAGCTGGAGGCCGATCTCATCGAGGAGATAGCGCGGATGCACGGGCTGGACGCGATTCCCGAAACGGCGCCGACGGCGGTCGTGTCCAACGACAACGACGATTTCTTCCGGGCGCGCGCCCGGTGCCGCGGGATCCTGACGGGGATCGGGTTCACCGAGGCGATGCACTACAGCTTCCTGTCGGCGTCCGACCTGGACGGGTTCGACACACGCGCGGCGGCGCGGCGGCTGGCGCTCCCCAATCCGGTCAGCGCCGACTACGCCGTGATGCGCGACAGCCTCCTGCCTCAACTGGTGGGGACGCTCGGACGCAACGCCTCGCGCCAGGTCGTGTCGTGCGCCCTGTTTGAGATGGGGCGTGTGTTCTGGCGCGATGCGGCCGGTATGCCGTGCGAGGAGGATCGCGTCTCGCTCGGCCTGATCGGCCCCATGGGGCGCCCGGCGCTCGACACGCGGCGGGCGGTGTCGAACGACGAGGCGATGCTGTGGATCAAGGGCGCAGTCGAAACGGTGGCGCGGGGGCTTCACGCGGGGGAGGTCACGCTGCGCGCGTGCGACCATCCGGCGATGGAGCCGGGGCATGCGGCCGAGCTGCTGTTGAACGGCGAGGGTGTCGGGCTGCTGGGCGCGGTCAGCGCGGCGGTGCGGCACCAGTGGCGGCTGACGGCGCCGATGGCCGTGGCCGAACTGCGGGCCGGGCCGCTGCTGGCGAATTGCTTCCGCCAGCGCCCGCTGACCGACGTGCCCGCATTTCCCGCCATCCGGCGTGACCTGGCTTTCCGGGCGCCCGCCTCCGTCACCCACGCCGAGGTGGTGGCGTCGATCCGGGAAGGTGCGCCGAAAGAGTTGACCGCCATCGAGCTATTTGATATATTCATCCCCAAGGAAGACCGGAGCGGCATGCGCAGCATGGCCTACGCCATGGAGTTCCGGTCGCCGAGCCGGACATTGACCGACGACGAGGTCAACCGGGCTGTTGAAAAGATCAGGGGTGCGTTGAAGGAAAACCTGCGGGTTGACATTCGCGACAAATGATCCACTGGAGTTGAAACCGACCCTGCTGTGAACGCGAATTGGCGGAATATCTCTGACCTACATGGTAACCAGGGGCTCAATGACGGCGCGGGTTGGACGCCGGTTCTTCGGAATCGGATGACACGAAGCGCAGGAAACGAGTCCCGACCTTGACAAGCGAGGTCTAAGAGCTTACGCCGCTACGTCACAGTGGGGTTTTTATTTTGCTGCGGGACCGGCCGGCCCAGCCGTTTCAGGACGCTCTTGAGGTCGCTCCAGGCGTCGTGTTTCGCGGGCGGGAAGCGCAGCAGGTACGCCGGGTGGAACGTCGGCATCAGCGGGATATCGCCGTAGAGGGTCCAGTGACCGCGCAGCTTGGAGATCGCGGTTTGCGCGTTGAGCAACCCTTTGGCGGCGGTGGCGCCGAGCGTGACGATCACCTTGGGCTTGATCACCGCGATCTGGGCCTGCAGGAAGGGGATGCATGCCTCCATCTCATCGCCCGTCGGCGGCCGGTTGCCGGGCGGCCGGCATTTGCAGATGTTGGCGATGAAAATCTCGTCCCGCGAAAACCCCATCGCCGCGATCATCTGGGTCAGCAGTTTCCCCGCCTTTCCGACAAAGGCGAGCCCCTGGGCGTCTTCCTCCTGCCCCGGCGCCTCGCCGATGAACAGGATCTCGGGGGAGTTTGGATTTCCCTGGCCGGGGACGACGCGGGTGCGGGCGCCGGCCAGCGGACAGCGGCTGCAGGCGGCGGCCTGCTCGGCGATCCGATCCAGCGCGGCGCGCCGGTCCGCCGGCGATTGGGAGGGCAGCGCAGGAGGCGGGGACGGGGGCCGGTGATCGGCGGCCGGGGGCCGGTGATCCGCCGCGGGCGGAGGAACGGCCGCAGGCGGCTGGACGGCGGCGGCGGGTGGTGGGGCCGCCACGCCCAGTTTTTTTAGAAGTTCGGGAGAGAAGGGCGCGTCGCGCGTGCCGTTTTCCTGCTGGAAACGGAGATAATCAATCAGCGCGTCGATGGCGTCGGTCCAGTCAGACATCGTGTGCTCATCCCCCTTGCGACCTCGTTACGCGCCCCTTGCGGATGATTCAGGCGCTGCCGGCGCCGGGCCGACCGCCTTGCCGAGGTAGGCGGGGAGATCGATGCCGACCTGCTTGGCGAGTTCGTGCATGGGCGGGAGCGCGCCCATGAGCTTCTGGCCGAGGGAGCCCAGTCCGCCCTGCTGACCTCCGCCGTCCCAGATCATGATCTTCTCGATGGGCAGGTCCTGAATGGCCTGGGCCTGAATGCGGGCCACATCGATCAATTTCTCCACGAGCAGCAGCGAGGCGGCCTGTTCGGCCGACGCGCACGCCTTGACCAGATTGGCGTAGCCCTGCGCCTTGCCGTCGAGGATCGCCTGCACGCCGCGCGCTTCGGCGTTCATCTGCACCAGCGTCGCCTCGGCCTGTCCTTCGGCAATGCGCACCGCCTTCTGCTTCTCGGCATCGGCGGCGATCAGCACACGTTCGCGATCGGCGTTTGCGGGAACCACGATCTCGGCCGTGAGCCGCGCCCGTTCACGTTCGGCGCGGGCCTCCTCCGCCTTCTTCTGCGCCAATTCCTGGGCCACGCGAATGGCGCCGTCGGCCTCCTTGGACGCGGACTCGGCGCGGTTGCGCGCCTGCTGCTCGGCCACATGCTGGTTGGCGCGCGAACTCGCCTTGCGGGCATCGGCGTCGGTTTCGGCATGCACGGCTTCGGCATCCAGGCCGGCCGACTGGATGCGCCGGTCGCGGTTGGCCTTGGCCTCGCCGATCTCGGCGGTCGCGTTCGCGGCGGCGACGGCCACGCGGGTGTCGCGCTGCCGTTCGGCGACGCCCGTCTGCCCCGTCCGCTCCTGTTCGGCGACGTCAACATTGGCCTGGTTGATGGCTTCGGCCGCGGCGCGGCGGCCGAGGGCGACGATGTACCCCGAGTCGTCTTCGATGTCGCGGATGTTCACGTTGATCAGCGACAGGCCGATCTTTTCAAGCTCGCCGGAGACCGCCTCATTGACCTTGCCGAGAAAGGCCTGGCGGTCGCGGTTGATCTCTTCGATGCGCATCGTGGCGATCACGGCACGCATCTGGCCGAGGATGATGTCTTGCGCCTGGTTTTGGATGTCCTGGGCGCTCTGGCCGAGCAGGCGCACGGCGGCGTTTTCCATGATGCCCGGCTCGATCGAGATGGCGGCCGTGACGGTGGTCGGCACGCTGACGCGGATGTTCTCGGCGGAGAGCGCGCTCTTGAGATCGCTCGGGACGACAAACGGTTCCAGATCGAGATACTCATACGCCTGGAAGAGCGGCCAGACGAACGCCGCGCCGCCATGGATGCACTTGGCCGCGCCGTGGCTGGTCTTGCCGTAGATGACCAGAATGCGGTTTGAGGGGCAGCGACGGTAGCGCGAGAGGAAGGTGATGGTGGTCAGCAGCAGTGCCAGGCCGAGCAGCAGGCCGAGACCCAACTCCCGGGGGAAGGTGTCCGGACGTGCAGAGGCTTGAGCCAGCGTCAGAATCAGTGTGTTCATGGGGGGGGGCTCCGTGTGTTTCAGGATTGGGAAAGGGGTTTGACGATCAGAATGGTCTGGCCGATGCGGCTGCAGACCGTGACCGGCGTGCCGGCCGGGATGGCCTCGCCGCCGATGGAACGCGCTTTGACGTGGCAGACACTGCCGCTGACGACCACGCGGATTTCGCCGGTGGCGTTGGCGGGGATGTCCAGATAGACCGAGGCTTCGGCGTTCAGTGCCGATTCGAGGTCGCGCGTGCCAGCATGGGCCAGCTTGGGCAGGACGTGCAACAGCCCGGCGACCGCGCTCATCCCGGCCAGACCCCAGAGCGCGGCGATGCCGAAGACGCGCGAGGTTGCCCCTTCACGTTCGAGGTAGAGCGCGGCCGCCCAGAAAAAGAGCGTGAAAAAGGTGAGCAGCGCGCGCATGCTGAGCAGCTTGAAGGCCAGCACGGTATCCACCGCGTCGGTGCCCGCCGTGTCCATGCCGTCCGAATCGACGTCATGGGCCAGGCCGACCAGCGATGCGATCAATTGCCAGGCGAACGGGACGCTGATGCAGGCAGCGATGCCGTACAGGGTTTGATTCAGATGGGAGAGATGGCTCCACCAGTCAAGCATGGTCTGCCTCCTTCGTGTGATCCAACAGGTTGAGATCGATGGCTGCCCCGGTCCGGCGCGCCGTGCGCCGGATCATCCGCCGCGCGTCCTGGTCATCCGTCGGCGCGAGGCCGTCGGACCAGGCCGCGACTTCCCGGCGGCACCCATGGCTGTACGAGCGAACGGTTACGGCCGTTGCGGAGGGGGTGGCCTGCGAGACGAGATGATGGCGCCAGCGACCCATTGTGGTGGCCAGGGACGGCAGGGCGGACAAGGCCTGTTGCGCGAAGCCGCCCAGCAGGAAGGGACAGCCGGAAACGGCGCCGAGGCGTTGGTGCAGCCGGGCGGCAATGGCCTCGCGATCGAAGACGAACGTGTCGCTGTCGCGAAAGCGGCCGAGGCGATGCCAATCGGCGTCAGCCGTCCACGCCATGCCCGTGAGGCGGCAGCCCCACGGATTGAGCGGCTCATCGGGGGCTCCGAAACAATAGCCGTCGCCGAGGGGAGCGTTCGCGCGGAGCCGCCCGCAACGGTCCAGCGGGGATTCGGCGGCCCCTTCGGGCGGGGAGACGGGCGCGGGCGCCTCCCGTTGCGGCGAGGAGGCTGCGGCGGCAACGGGCTCGGAAGCCGCCGGCTGCGGCACCGGCGTCTGATGCGGGGCTGATCCCTGAGGCGCGGCGGGTGCGCGAACGGGTGGCGGGGGCGGGCGCACGGCTTTGGCGGGGGGCGTGAGCGGGCGGGACGCCTTTCCCGAGGGGACCGCCGCGTCATCACGACGCGCCGGCATGGCCGGATGAGGCGCCGCCGGAATGTTGCGCAGGCGGGGGCGGACGCGCTGCACGATCAGGTCCATGTCGGCCTGCACGAACCCCAGGTTGGACAAAAACGCCTCCAGCGGCCGCGATTCATTGCGCGAGACCTGGCCATCGGCCAGCGACATCAGGACCATGTCCTCGATCATCTTCATCGTGTCGGCGGAGTCCGGGATGACCTGCAAGCGATACGGAGCGTTACGCGCCATCCAGTCGCGGGCTGCCGCCAGATCACCCGGGCCCGCGCCGATGCGGTGCATGATCTCGCGCAAGGCGGCGGCCTCAGGCTCCGTAAAGGCGCCGTCGGCTTCGGCGATCATCAGCACGTTGGCGAGATGAACGATGATGGAATTCGATGGCATGGCAGGTTGACCGCTGGCGGCAGACAATCAAACGAACGGGGTGAGAATACCACCGATAGGAACTGACGGCAAATCAAAATATCAACCGGAATCCCGCCGCTTTACTTCCGCCGGTTTTTGGGTATACTTGCGCCCCGGTTGATTACGTGGGCGCCCGGAACGGGAATAGAACAGGACTGACATGAGCAAAACCGGCTTTGACAACGAGAAATACCTTCAGCAGCAAACCGAAGAAATCCTTCGCCGCACCGAGATGTTCGGCAACAAGCTCTACCTGGAGTTTGGCGGCAAGCTGATGTTCGACTATCACGCGGCTCGGGTGCTCCCGGGCTACGACCCGAACGTCAAGATCCGCCTGCTGCAAAAGCTCCGGGACAAGGCCGAAATCGTGCTCTGCATTTTTGCGGGCGACATCGAACGCAAAAAGATCCGGGCCGATTTCGGGATCTCGTACGATGCCGATGCGCTGAAGACGATTGACGACTTGCGCGAGGCGGGGCTTTTCATCCGCGCGGTGGTGATCACCCGTTACGATGGCCAACCGGCGGCCAAGCAATTCAAGACCAAGCTGGAGCGGCGCGGCGTCGAAGTCTACTGCCACCGGGCGACGCGGGGCTATCCGACCGACATTGAGACGATCGTCAGCGAAGAGGGGTACGGCGCCAATCCCTACATTGCGACCGAGCGGCCGATCGTCGTGGTGACGGGTCCGGGTCCGGGCAGCGGCAAGCTGGCGACTTGTCTGACCAACCTCTACCACGACCGCTGCCACGGTCGTCTCGCGGGCTATGCCAAATTCGAGACATTCCCGGTCTGGAACATGCCGCTCAAGCATCCGGCGAACGTCGCCTATGAGGCGGCCACGGCGGACCTGCAGGATGTCAACATGATCGACCCCTTCCATCTCGAGGCGCATGGCAAGACGGCGGTCAATTACAATCGCGACATCGCCGCGTTTCCGCTCGTGCGCGCGATCTGGGAGCGGATCACACAAGCCCCGTGCCCCTACAAGTCGCCCACGGACATGGGGGTCAACCGTGTCGCCTTCGGCATCGTCGACGACCTGACGGTGCGTGACGCGGCGCTGCAGGAGGTCATCCGCCGGTATTTCCGGCATGCGTGCGAGTACGCCTTGGGCATGACGGAGCGCGAGACCGTCTCGCGCATCGAGATGCTCATGCAGGAACTGCGGATCGCGCCGACCGACCGGCTGGTGGTGAAGCCGGCACGGACGGCGGCGGAGGAATGCGCGGCATGCGGCAAGGGGGATCACGGCATCTGCTGCGGCGCGGCGCTGGAGCTGGCCGATGGCCGCATCGTGGTGGGAAAGAACTCGACGCTCATGCATGCCGCGTCCGCCATGGTGCTGAATGCGGTCAAGCTGATGGCCGGCATTCCGGACGCGATCCACCTGCTGTCGCCCGACGTTGTCAAGGCGATCGTGCGGATGAAGCGCGACGTGCTGATCGGCAAGCACGCGAGCCTGAACCTGGACGAGACCCTGATCGCCCTGGCCATCAGCTCGGCATCCAATCCGGCGGCCCAGGCCGCGCTCGACCATCTGCCCGAGCTGCGGGACTGCGAGGTACATCTGACGCACATCGTCAGCGCAGGCGACGAGGTGGGCCTCCGGCGCCTCGGGTTGCGGCACACCTGCGACGCCCACTTTGCGACGGCCGACCTTTACAGCGAGCACTGATCATTCAGCAAGAGGGAGGAACGATGAAAAGAGCAATCATGGTGCTGGCCGGGCTCGTGTCAATGGCCCTGCTTTCGAGCTGTGGCACCACGTACGCGATGAAACTGGGAAGCGGGGCGCAGCCGCTCCCCCGCGCCGGCGGCGATTCAGCGGAGGTGCGCCCCGACAGGATGCTGATCTGGAAGGCAACCTTGAGCATCGAAGTGTGGACCATCAGCAATGCGATCCACGAGGCCGTCGCAATGGCCGAACGCGAGGGCGGGTTTGTTGAACAGAAGTCCGATTCCGGCGACGAATCGGCCAGTCTGACGCTTCGCATCCCCGCCAAGGCATTCAAGTCGGCATTGTCGGACTTGGAAACCCTCGGCACGGTGACTTACCGGAATATCGAGGGCGAGGATGTCACCGAGCAGTACATTGACGTTGAAGCCAGACTGAAGAACAAGCTCGTGTTGCGTGACAGACTCAAGCAACTGCTGGAGAAGGCCACGGAGGTCAAGGACATCCTGGCGATCGAGACGGAACTGAACCGGGTGCAGGCAGACATTGACTCAATGGAAGGACGGATCAAATCCCTGAAAGGGCAAGTCGAGTACGCCACGGTCAGGTTGAGTCTGGGGCGGAAGCCCATTCTCGGCCCCTTGGGTTACCTGTTCAAAGGACTGTGGTGGGGCGTGGAGAAGCTCTTTGTGATTCGTGAATAGAAATTTAGTCGGCAGGTTTTCTCAATGTCTATTGGGGCCTGGCGTTCGCGGATGTCGTGGCTGTGTGGTTCCCAACGAGCGGCAGAGGCGCTCCACCTGGCGTGAGTCTGTTTCACGGACGAGGAATGATTGTTCTTTGTGGTGGAACAAAGGTCAGGAATCTCTACGTGATGGCCTTCTCCAGTTCCGCCGCCGCCTTCTGGATCAATCGCTTCTTGGCGGGCATGCTCCTGATCGGCTTTTCATGCTTGAGGAGCTCGCCGCCCACCACGGAAGCGCCGCCATCCACATACAGCGTCTGCCCCGTAATCTTCCGGGAATAGTCGCCCAGCAAAAAAACCACCGCATGGGCGACTTCCTGCTTGTCCTTGATCGGGTCCCACGGCAGGGGGCTGATCTTCTTCCACGTTTGCGTCAGGGCCGCAAAATGCGGGATCGATTTTGCCGCCTTCGTGGTCAGCGGACCTGCCGAGACCGCATTGACACGAACATGTTCACGGCCGTATTCCCGGGCCAACGCGCGGACCAGCGCCTCCAGGGCCGCCTTGTTCACCCCCATCCAGTTGTAATAGGGAAATGCCACTTGCGACGAGAACGACAACGTGACAATGGAGCCGCCCTTGGGCATGTGTTCCTGGGCAAACTGCGAAACGGTCGCCAACGACGCGCAACTGATGCCAAAGCCCTGCTTGATATCATCGAAAGCATTGGTGTAGATGTGGTGGCCGAGGCAGGTCTTCGGATTGGCATACGCAATGGAATGGACAACGCCATCGACCTCGCCCAAGTCACGAAACAGATTGCGCACTTCGTTCTCGACGGTGACATCGCAATACTTGATGCACATCGCATCCTTCTCGGCCTGCGCCAGATCGGGACAGCCGCGGTCAAAGAAGATCTTCTTCATGCGGTCATTCTGGGCCGTATAGATGACCCTTCCGCCCAGTTCTTCAATCATCTTGCCCGTGGCATAAGCGATAGAATCCGTGTTTAAGAGACCCATCACGACGTACGTTCCGCCTTTTTTGATCATGATCCTTTTCCTTTCTTGATGTGTTTCCACGATATCAGAAAGTGGAGCCCCTATCAATCGCTCCTGCACACCAACGTCCTTCTGTTCATCGGCGATGCCGTATGCTATACTGATCCCGTTTTCTGAAGACAAGGAGTGCGTGTGCACTCTGAATCCAAGGAAGGAGAGCGCATGAATGAATCGGTCACCTGTGATCTTCGGAAGTTTTCCGGCGCGGCGGATTACACGCGCCGGATGATCCGGCCCGAGCAGATCGGGCCTTATCTGGGCGGCGGCAAGCACTTCATCGACAGCGCGGCGATCGAGCACGCGCTGGCCGACGCCGCCGCGCAACCGAATGACCGCGGACGCGTGCGCGACATTCTGGCCAAGTCGTCGGCCGTCGAAACCCTGCTTCCGGAAGAGACCGCCGTGTTGCTGCACGTGACCGATCCGGAGCTGCGGGCCGAGATGGAGGAGACCGCCTTCCGCGTGAAGACCGCCGTTTACGACAACCGGATCGTGACCTTCGCGCCGCTCTACATGAGCAACCTCTGCGTCAACCGCTGCGCCTACTGCGGATTCCATGCGGGCAACAGCAGCCAGGTGCGGCGGATGCTGAGCATGGACGAGGTGCGCCGGGAGATCGACGTGCTCGCCGGCCGCCTCGGCCACAAGCGGCTGATCGCGGTCTACGGTGAACATCCGAACACGTCCACCGAATACATCGCCGAAACCATCCGCACCGTCTATGCGAGGACGATCAAATCCCGCACCGGGGCCACGCTCGGCATCCGGCGCGTCAACGTAAACGCGGCGCCGCTGCCGGTTGAGGATCTGCGCGTCCTGAAGGGTGTCGGCATCGGCACCTACCAGGTGTTTCAGGAAACCTATCACCGGCCGACGTATGAGCGGCTGCATCCGGCGGGCACGGTGAAGGGGAGCTACGACTGGCGGACGACCTGCATGCACCGGGCGCTGGAGGCGGGGGTTGACGATGTCGGCCTCGGCGCGTTGTTCGGCCTGTACGATTGGCGGTTCGAGGTCGTGGCGCTGGTCTGCCATGCCCGCGCTCTCGAGCGGCGGTTCAACATCGGCCCGCACACCATCTCGTTCCCGCGGCTCGAGCCCGCCAGCGGCACCGACGTGCCCACCGAATCGCCCTACCTGGTGAGCGACGACGATTTCCAGAAGATCGTCACCGTCACGCGCCTGTCGGTGCCGTACACCGGAATGATCGTGACCTGCCGCGAGCGCCAGGCGGTGCGCGACCGCGCCGTGCTGCGCGGGGGTGTCACGCAGATGGACGCCAGCAGCAACATCGCGATCGGCGGCTACAGCGAGTTTGCGAGCGAGACGCAGCAGGTGATCGACCGGCAGCAGTTTGTCCTGGCCGACACCCGGACGCTCGACGCGCTGATCCGCGACTTGGCGGGGATGGGCATCATCACCTCGTTCTGCACGGCAGGCTACCGCTGCGGCCGCACGGGCGGCTGCATCATGGACGCGCTCAAGACCGGCAAGGAGGGCAAATTCTGCAAGATCAACGCCGTGCTCACGTTCCGCGAGTGGCTCGACGATTTTGCCTCGCCCGAGACGCGCGCGATCTGCGAGCCGGTGCTGCAGCGCGAGCTGCGCGAGGTCGAAACGAACCTGCCCAAGTTCTATCCGTCGTTCAAGGATGCCTACGACCGGATTGTGGCCGGCGAACGCGACCTGTTTTTCTGACCCTCGGTTACGCCCGGAACAGCGCCCCCATCTTGCGCCCGAGCAGGAGGCTGCTGCCGATGATCGCCACGCCGAGGAAGCCCATCGCCCACACCCCGAGGGCGGCGGCCAGATAGCGCCCGACGCCGATGAGCTGGAAAAGCTCGAAGATGGTCTTGGTGATCGGGTAGTAGTCGATCTTCTGCGCCAGGATCAGGCTGTCGCTCACCTCCAGCATGCTGAAGGCGAAGGCCAGCAGCGCGCCGGCGATCAGGTTGGCGGCGATCAGCGGCATCGTGATCCGCCGCAGGACTTTCAGCGGCGGCGCGCCAAGGTTGGCCGCCGCCTCCTCCAGCGTCACCGACGTCTGCTGCAGCCCCGCCACGGCCGCGCGCACCATGAAGGGGAGCCGCCGGACCGCGTAGGCGATCACCAGAAACAGTGTGGGATTTTCCCGCACGTCCACCAGCGCCGCCCACGCGGGCCGCGCGTGGAACCACGGCAGATTGCACAGGCGTGTGCTCAATGCCAGAAAACCGAACGCCATCACCAGACCCGGCACGGCCAGGGGAATCATCGCCACCGCGTCGAGCAGACCCCGGACCGGCAGGGTGGAGCGAACGACCACCCATGCGACCGCGACGCCCAGGATCACGTTGAGCACGACCGCCAGCGATGAGAAGGCCAGGCTGTTGCGGATGGCGTCCAGGGTCATGCCGTGCCCCAGCGCTTCGGTGTAATGGGCGACCGTCAGCGCCTCCGGCACGACCTGCCGGTACCACGCGCCCGGCACGCTGAAGCTGGTCAGCACGACGCCGGCATGGGGCAGCAGCGCAACCAGCGCCACCGCCGCGAAGGGGATGGCCGTCAGCAGGCCGCGTCCGCCCGTCCGCCTGATCGGCGAGCGGGAGACGGACGCCTTGGCGGTCATGGCGTACGCCTGGCGCCCGAAGAGGGCGCGGCTGGCGGCGTAGAGCAGCACGCTGGTGGTGAGCACCACCATCACCAGCGCAAAGGGAAACGGGCTTGAACTGACCTCCTTCAGCGCGTCGTACACCTGCACCGCCGAACAGCGGGTGTAGTTGAGCATCAGGGGGGTTCCGAGTTCGGTGAAGCTGGCGATGAACACCAGCGTGGCGCCGGCGAACAGGCCCGGCAGGATCAGCGGCAGCGTGATGCGCCGGAAGGTGCGGAAGCCGTGGCACCCCAGGCTGGCGGCGGCCTCTTCCATCGCCGGATCGACGTTGGCCAGCGCGGCGGAGGCGTTCAGGAAGATGATCGGATAGAGCGCCAGCGCCTGCAGGAGAACCACGCCCGCGTAACGGGACTGTCCGAGCCAGTCCACCGGGCCAAGCCCCAGCAGCGCGTTCAGTGCGCCGTAGGGACCGAGGATCTGGGTCAGGCCGATCGCGCCGACAAACGGGGGAAGCACCAGCGGCACCAGGATCAGCGCGCCCAGCAGCCCCTTGCCGGGGAAGTCAAAGCGGTTCGCGAGCCAGGCGAGTGGCAGCGCGATGCCGGTCGCCAGGAGTGTCGTGCCGATCGCAATTCCCAAGCTGTTCAGCAGACCCTCGGCGTAGATCGGATTGCGAAAGACGTCGGCCACATGGCGCCCCGTCCAGCCGCCCTCCGTCTGAAAGCCGCCCACCACCACGATTCCGACCGGCAACACCAGGGTCACCAGCAACACCGCCGCCAGCACGCCGAATAGAATCCACGCCGCTTGGTTGCGCATAGCGTCTCAATTCGCGGGGGCCGCAGCCTTCTTGGCGGCGGCCTCGGCCTGCAGCGCGGCTGCGCGAATCGCCTCCGTCGGCAGCACGAGGGCCAACCCGGAGACGGTCTCCCGCCCGTCGGACTGGACCTTCGTCGAATACCGGACCAGGATGAGGCCGACCAGTTTGCCGTCGTTCAGAAACACCGGACACCCCACGGTCGCGAGGGTGGCTTGTTCAAAGAGGTAGGCGCGCTGCGGCTTGTCCAGGATGGCCTGGATATAGCCCGCGTTGACCATCAGGATGTTGGGGGCCACGTTCTCCAGCCGCGCCAGCACGATCGCGGTATCCAGCACGCCTGGTTTTCCCGCGTCGGCGAGGCGCAGCGGCACCGCGTTGGAGGGCATGGCGCCCTTCAGCGCCAGAAACGCGAGATCCAGGTCGTTGTCCCGGAACACGACCGTTGCCGGCAGTTCGCCGCCTTCGGGGACGAGCAGCTTGACCTCCACCACTTCCTGGCTTTCGATCTTGAAGTTCTGCGCCTGGGGGTTGGTGGCGCGCATCATGTTCGCCGGCTCCAGCGCCGAAAGCGGAATGGCGATCAGGCTGCCGACGTCGGTCAGGACGCCCTGTGTGGTGACCTTGCCCTCCGACTTGCCGGTCTGTCCGTTCATCGAGATCGACTGGCTGATCTGGACCTCGACGGTCCACACACTGTGCTCGTATTTGCGGAGCAACGTGCGGCCGGCCTCGGAAAGCGATTGGGCGCGGACCGAGGGGGCCACAGCCAACACCGTCATCAGCAGCCAGGCGCAGCGCCGGGTATGGATCTTCATCGCGTTTCTCCTTCTTTTTCCTTTTTTAGCAGGGAACCCAGGGGCTTTCCTTCGGCCCATTCGGGCTCCAGTTCAACATACATCGTGTGGATGCCGCGCCGGACGCGCACCACCACTTGCGCCGGCTTCGCGGCGGAAATGTCGCTCATCGCCGCGGACAGGCCGGACACGGCGGCGATCGGGCGCTGGTTGACGGCCAGGATCAGGTCGCCGGGGGCGAGTCCGCCCAGCGCCGCCCATCCGCCGTCGGTCACGTCCGTCACGATCACAGCCTCCAGATTCCGCGGCAGCTTCTGGCGGATGCGGTCGTCCAGCGTCAGATCGCGCGCGACAAACTCGAACTTCAGATCCTGGAACTTCTCCATCTCCGGCGCGGTGGCCGGCGTTTCGTCCAGGGTCGCCACGAGATTGGTGGCCTGCCCGGCCCGCAGGATCCCGAGCTTCACCTCTTTCCCGGCGGTATACTGGCGAATACGCGAGAAAAAGTGACTCTCCTCGCCCACCATGCTGACGGCGACCCGCTCGTCGTCCAATCCGACAATCAAGTCTCCCACCCGCAGGCCCGCCGCCGCCGCCTGGCTTTCCGGGAATACCTGCGTGATGCGCACGCCCGTGAGCGTGTTGGTTTGCAGAGAAACCGCCATCTCGCGACTGATGGCCTGGACGTAAATGCCCAGCCACGCCTTGCGGGATTGCGCGCCGGGAGGCTCGGGACGGGGAATCCCCAGGCGTATCGCGGACAGCAGGCTCTGACCCTGGCGCTCGACCTCCACCATGGCCGGCACCGGCACATTGGTGGCGCCCGCGATCTGCCGCGTCAACTCCTGAAGATGCGCGACCGACAGCACGGCCTGGTCATTGACCCGGCGAATCACATCCAGCGGCAGCAGGACCGGCTTGGCGGCGCCGCCGGGCCCCGCCGATCCGACCGATGTGATCAGCGCGCCCTGCGGGTCCTTGACCCGCAGCTCCTGGGCCAGAAGGGAATTCATGTCGCGGGCCGTGATCCCCCACTCCTTCAGTTCCGCGGTCTCGGGCAGCATCGGTACGCGCTCGGCTGGCCGCACCACCAGCGTGTGTTCCTCATCCCCGCGCCGGATGACGGCCTCCAGAGGTTGATCGACCGGGAGCGTGGCCACCATCTGGTTGAAGAGCGGAATCTCTTCGGCGTAGCGGATGGTCACGTCGCGCCCGCCCAGGCGCAGGAGAATATCGCCCGTAACCAGGCCCGCCTGCGCGGCCGGAGAATCCGCCGCAACATCCGCCACCAGCGCGCCGCGCTCCTGCCCCGACGATTTCAGGAGCTCCTGAATCTCCAGCCCAAGCCAGGCGCGGCTCACGCGGCCGTGACGGACGAGTTGCTCGGCGACGTCCCGCGCCAGATTGCCCGGGATGGCCCCGCCCAGTCCGAACGAGATTTCGTTGACGCCGATCACCTCGCCGCGCAGGTTGAGCAACGGACCTCCCGAATTGCCGGGGAATATCATCGCATCATGCGTGAACCAGCGCACCAGCGCGCCGACCCGTTCGCCCTCCAGCGTGAACTGCGCGCCGCCGCGAAACGAGCCGGGCATGATCATCTTGGTGTTGCTGATCACCCCGCGCGTGGTGGTCTGTGACATCGCCAGCGGACTGCCCATGGCCAGCACCGTCTCCCCCACCGAAACCGTGTCTGAATCGCCGAATCGCACCGTCGGATAGGGCTTGCCCGGACGGGGCGCCAGCCGCAGCACCGCAATGTCCGACAGGGGATCGGTGCCGATCAGCTCCGCCGCGATCTCTTCGTTGTCGGAGAGCACGCAGACCAGGCGGCCGGCGCGGCCCGCCACGTGGTGGTTGGTGACGATGTCACCCTCCGGCGTGATGATGAAACCGCTTCCGACGCTGATGGACTTGACTTCGCGGCCTCCCCCGTAGTTCTTGACCACGGCCCGGATCTGCACCACGGCTGGCCGCGCCTGCAGCATGGCGCGCTCCGCCATGGCCTGCAGGGGATCCCTGCCGGCGCGTCCGCACCCCTCGGCCACCACGAGCAGGCATACCATGACCAGACGTTTCACGGAAATACGCATAGCTGAACAAACGCTCTTTGCTGTCAGGGCGCAGAGCTTGTCAGAAGCGGTTGTAAACGTCAAGCGCATAAAGACGGAGGTTTTGCAAGCGCCGCTACAGGATGATTCCGCTGCCGACCACGCTGTCGCCATCGTAGAACACAGCGGTCTGCCCCGGGGTGACGGACATCTGCGGCTCGTCGAATTGAACCTCGGCCACGGGCGTTCCATCGCGCATTTCGGCGCGCAGGGTCGCCGCCGCCTCCCGGTGCTGCTGCCGGATCTTGACCGTCACCCGGAGGGGCGCGGCCGGCGGTCCAGGCAGGCTGATCCAGTTCAGATCGGCCGCCGTGAGCCGCGTTGAGAACAGATCCTGATGCCCGCCGACCACCAGCGTGTTCGCGCACGCCTCGATCCGCACGACGTAGAGCGGTTCGGCGGTGCCGCTGATCCCGAGCCCTTTGCGCTGCCCCACCGTATAGCCGACGATCCCCCGGTGCCGGCCCAGCACCCGGCCGGACGTATCCACAATCGGCCCCGGCACGGCGTCGCGGGCGTCGAACAGCACGCCGTAGTTCCGGCTCTCGATGAAATCCTGGCTTTCCGGCTTGTCGGCCACATCGGCCCAGCCCGCCTCCCGCGCCAGCGCCTTCACCCGCTCTTTGGTGAACGCGCCCAGCGGGAACAGGACCCGCGCGAGCTGGTCCTGCGACAGGCGCGAGAGGAAATAGGTCTGATCCTTGGAACGATCCGCCGCCCGCCGCAGCAGCCAGCGTCCCGTATCGGGATGCCGTTCCACGCGGGCATAATGGCCGGTGGCAAAACGGTCGAACGCAATGCCCATCGCCCGCGCCCGCTCCAGCAGCAGCGAAAATTTCATGGCGC
>CAZDLY010000029.1:0-33458 GCA_964506575.1 uncultured Akkermansia sp.
GCCCCGCGACGCAAGCCGTCAGGCGCAGCGTTGCGGGGGGTTTTGCAAGAGCCTCTACGATTATGATTACGAATCAATGACCTCATCAGAACTGCCATGCGCCCGTCGGTTTGTCCCTCCGTTTTTTCCGCTTGCAGGCATTCCCGGTTTCCGCTACTATAGCGTTTCTGTTTTTCACGGCTTACCGGCTGCGAAGAGCGGGATCATGACAGGCGGACAAAAAAACGGCATGGGTGTGCCGCTTACAAACCGCCTATTTTCCGTACGACAATGCAGGCGGAAGACCGATCCGCGCACCGATGCGTGATGCGTTTTTCGCCGCAAAGGGTTACGAATGAGCACCAAGACAACCAAACCTCAAGACCCGGGCGCCAACCGTCGTTGGCTCCTGGTCGACGCGGCGGACAAACCGCTCGGCCGTCTGGCCGTGGCGATTGCCAATACGTTGCGTGGCAAGAACCGGCCGGACTTCGATCCCAGCGTGGATATCGGCGATTTTGTGATCGTCATCAACGCCGAAAAGGTCGTATTGACCGGCAAGAAGGACGACACCAAGATCTATCAGCGTTACAGCGGCTGGCGCGGCGGGTTGAAGGAGATCCCCGTGGCGACGATGCGCGAGCGCCATCCCGACCGGATGATCACCGAGGCGGTCTGGGGCATGATGCCCAAGAACCACCTGTGCCGGGGCGTCCTCACCCGTCTGAAGGTCTATCGCGGCGAAGAGCACCCCCATGCGGCGCAGAAGCCCGAAGCGTTCACTTTCTAAAACGGTCTGTAAGAGAGAGGTTTTGTCATGGTCAAGGAAATTGCTGCCGCCACGGGACGCCGGAAGACCGCCGTCGCGCGCGTCCGCCTGATGTCCGGTGACGGAAAATGCGTCATCAACGAGGTTGATTCCGTCAAATACATCCCCAGCGAGGCGCTGCGTAATTACATGCTGCAGCCGTTGGTGATCACCAACCTGAAGGACAAGTTCGATCTCGCCGTCAGCGTCAAGGGCGGCGGGGTGAGCGGTCAGTCCGGTGCGGTGCGCCATGCGTTGTCCCGAGCGCTGATTCTGTCCGACGCATCGCTGCGCGACGCGCTGAAGAAGGCGGGATGCCTGACGCGCGACGCGCGCATGAAAGAACGCAAGAAGCCCGGCCAGCCCGGCGCCCGCAAGCGCTTCCAGTTCTCGAAGCGTTAATATGCCTTTACAACTCATTAAGAAAATGGCGGCCAAGTTGTTGGGCCGCTCAACCACGGTTCAGACACCCGAAAGGCCGGGCAAGCCGGCCCGTCCCGCCCATCCGGGTGGACGTGCCGCGCCCGCAAGCCCGCGCAAGCCGGCCGCCTCGCCCCGCGACCGGCCGGTCCCGCCGCCAACCGGCCGCCCGGGCGCGCGGGCGCCCCGGCCCGAACGCCCGCCGGCGCCCGATCGCACGGTGGCGCCGGGAGCGGCTGTCCGTGCGCCGCATCGTGATGCGGGCGGTCTGCAACGGCCGCCGCGCCCGGATCGTCCGGCTCATTCCGAACGCGGTCCGCGCACCGAGCGGCACGCGCCGGGCGGGCGTCCGCCCCCCCCGCGCAGCGGCCGATCCGATCCCTCGGCCGTCCGTCCGGGCGGCGCGGTGCACGAGGCCGAAACGACCCGCCGCCGCGAGGTGCACGCCGCCTGGTCGATCGATCAGTACGTCGTCCCGGTCGTCGAAGGAAAGAAGCGGTTTCAGGATTTCGACCTGCCGGCCGAAATCCTCCATGCCGTGGCCGATCTGAAGTTTCAGTACTGCACGCCCATCCAGTCCATCAGCCTCGAACACGCCCTCGCGGGCAAGAACGTGGCGGGCAAGGCCCAGACCGGCACGGGCAAGACCGCCGCGTTTCTGGTGGCGCTGCTGACCCGCTACCTGCGCACCCCCGACGCCCGCAACGCCGCCCCCGGGCGGCCGCGGGCGCTGGTGATCGCGCCGACGCGCGAACTGGTGATCCAGATCTGTCAGGATGCCGACGCACTGGGCAAGTACTGCGGCCTGCGCTACCTCGCGATCTACGGCGGCATGGACTACGACCGCCAGCGCGCTGAACTCCAGGCCGCACCGGTCGATCTGCTGGTCGCCACGCCGGGACGCCTGCTCGATTTCGTCAGCGGCAAGGTGGTCGACCTGTCGGGGGTCGATACGCTCGTGATCGACGAGGCCGATCGCATGCTCGACATGGGCTTCATCCCCGACGTCAAGCGGATCATCTTCCGGTTGCCCCCCAAGGAGCGCCGCTGCACGATGTTGTACAGCGCGACCCTCAACGACGACGTGATGCGGCTGGCTTCGCAGTGGATGACCGAGCCGGTGCGTGTGGAAATCGAGTCCGATTCCATGACGATTGATACGATCAGCCAGGTCGTCTACATCGTCCGGGCGAGCGAGAAATTCACGGTTCTGTATAACGTGCTCAAGACCCATGCAGATCAGCGGGTGCTGGTGTTTTGCAATCGGCGTAGCAGCACCGAGCGCGTGGCCGAGTCGCTGAACCGCCTGGGCATTCCTTGCGAAATGCTGAGCGGCGATGTGCAGCAGAACCGCCGGCTGCGCGTGCTGGAGGACTTCAAGTCCGGAAAAATCCGCGTCGTGGTGGCCACCGACGTCGCCGGGCGCGGGTTGCATGTGGACGACATCGGGTTTGTCGTCAACTTCGACTTCCCGTATGAGGCCGACGATTATGTCCACCGCATCGGCCGCACCGGCCGGGCCGGTCATACGGGCACGGCGATCTCGTTTGCCGATGAGGATGAATCGTTCATCATCCCAGAAATCGAGAAATTCATCGGCGAACCGCTGAAGTGCACCATGCCCGAGGAGGCCCTGCTGCAGCCGATTCCCGACGGCCGAAGCCAGCACCGGGCGCCGCGTCAGGAGCCGCACCCCCGCACGGAGCAGGTGTCGCATCCGGTGCAGCCTAAGCCGGAACCGCCGCACCCTGTCGAAAAGCAGGCTCCCGCCGTGGCCGTGGAGCCGGCGCGGCCTCCGGTCGCGACGGTCCGCACACCGCCCCCGCCCGTCAAACGGCCGCACCCGACGCCGACCAGGCACGAGGCGCCCCGGACGCCCGTGGCGGTGGTCGCCTCCAAGCGTCCGGTGACCGAGGAGTGGTCGCCAGGTCAGTAGGGCGGGGCTCCTGCCCCATGCAGAGATAGAAAGTCACGGAGAGGGCGGATGGCTCCGCTCGTCCTCGTCCATGCTCTCGAAACTGGTGGACCGGTTCTCTCCCGTCACTCAGGTCAGGGAAGACCGGGTTCGATATGCGATCGAGGACGACGACGAGGACGAGGACGAGAACGATGGCCGCGAAAGCCCGTCGGTCTGAGGTACGACCTCGCTAGAGTAAAGGGGATACCCAATTATCGTCGATTACACCGACACGCACGCGCACTTCGGCGGCGACGATGCGGCGAAAATCGTGGCGCGCGCCGCTGGAGCGGGCGTGACGCGCATCCTGGCGGTCGGCGGCAACCCGGAGTTGAACGCGGGCGCGGAAGCGGCGGCCCGCGCCGCGTCGGGCCGCGTGCGGCTGGCGCTCGGACTCGATCGCAGCCAGGCCGGGATGTCGGCGGAGGGTGTGGACGCCTTTGAATCCAGTCTGGCCTCGGCGACGCTGTGCGCCCTCGGGGAGGCCGGTCTCGATTATCACCACGACGCCGTTACCCGTGCGGCCCAGCTGGCGCTGTTCGCGCGGATGCTCGACCTCGCCGCACGCCGCGCGCTGCCGATCATCGTCCACACACGCGAGGCCGACGAAGACACGCTGGCCGTCATGGATGAAGCCGGATCGGCTGCGCTTGCGGCCGCGGGCCGGCTCGGCGTGGTTCATTGCTACACCGGCGGCAAGGCGTTTGCCTCCAAATTGCTCGACCGGGGCCTTTACATCAGCTTCAGCGGCATCGTGACGTTTCGCAACGCCGAGGATCTGCGCGAGGTGTCGGCCTACGTTCCCGCCGACCGGCTGCTCATCGAGACCGACAGCCCCTACCTCACACCCGTGCCGTTGCGCGGCCAGCCCAACGAACCGGCGTTTGTTCCGCATGTCGCCGCCTGCGTCGCGCGTCAGCGGAAGATTGAAGCCGCCGGCCTGGCTGCGCTCACCACCCGCAACGCCGAGACGCTGTTCGGGGCGTGGCCGGACATTTCGGCCGCTCAGCCGTAAACCTTCCCGATGCGGGTGAAGAGCAGCCGCGCCGTCACCGCCCCGGCGGGCAGCCCGAGCAGCCGCGCGGCGGCCGCGGCGTATTCCTGCATCTGCGTTTGATACCCCGTGGCGGCGGCGGCCATCTCCCGGTCATCGGCCACGCGGTTGCTCTTGAAGTCCACGACCCAGGCGGACAGGGGCTGGTGGGAACGGTCGCGCGCGATGACCAGCCGATCGAAGCGGCCAGTGACGATCTCGCGTCCGTCCGGGCCCTCGCGCACGGTGTCGAAGGGGGTCTCGCGCCAGACGTCGGCCTGCGCGGCGCCCGCCGGACGCGCCAGCACGGCGCGCACTTCGGGGGAGGCGAGGCAGTTGCGGAATTGCGTCTCGACATCCCGCAGCAAGGCCTCCGATTCCGGTGACTCCGCCCGCCAGCCGGCAATGACGGCCTCCAAATCGGCATCCTCGATCCACGCGATCCGCTCGAAGAGGCGGTGGATGGCCGAGCCGAAGGCGCGCACGTCGGAGGCTTCGCGGTCGAACACGTGGCGGGCCGGGAAGGGACGCCCCTCGGCCCGCTCCTTGGACGGCTCGCGGCGCGCTGCCTCCGCGACGAACGTCACGGCGAGCGGCCGCGGCGCGCGCGCGCCCGCTTGTCCGGCGGCGCCGCCTGGCGTGACGGCGGGAATCTCCGCATCCCACGCCCGGCTGCCCGCCGTGTGGAGCACGGTCAGGCCGTGCAGCGGCGCCTCGCCCGCCGGGCCAACGGCAAGACGCTCGCGCAGGAGGTCGGCCTCACGCACGGTCGCGGATTTTTCGGAGGCCGGGGGAACGAACAGGTACATCGCCCGCCTGGCGCGGGTGAGGGCGACGTAGAGCACGCACAGTTGCGCGAAGTTCTCTTCCGCCCGCGCCGCCTCAAGCGCGGCGACCGGCGCACCGCCGGCCGCCTCCAGCGCCAGACGCTTGGGCGGCTGCAGCACCCAGCCGTTTTCATCAAACGCGTCCCGCCCGCAATCGCTGCGCAGGAGGCCGATGCCGGCGGTGTCGCAAAACCCCCGCGCGCGCGGGTCGAACGGCACGAGCACGAGGTCGAACCCGAGGCCCTTGGATTGATGGATGGTCATCACGCGGATCGCCCCGGCCGCGGATTCGGATTTGACCTGGTGGGCGCGGATGTGGTCGCAGAAGGCGTCCGGATCGCGGGAACCGGTGGCGTCGAAAGCCTCGGCCGCGGCCAGCAGCTCGCGCAGCCGTTGTCGCCCGAAGGCATCGTCGGAGCGCAGCGCCCGCACGTCCGTGAGTCGATCTCCCCAGCCGCGGAGCGCGCCGGCAAAACCGGTCTCCTGCACCTGCGCGAGAAGCCGACCGGAAAGTCCCGTCAGCCAGCCGGCGTCACCGGCAGCCTCCGCCAGTGGACTCATCTGCAGGTGCCGCATCGCGAGGGTGTCCGCCGGATGGGCGGCGTAGCGGACGAGCGCGAGCAGCAGCGTCACCACCGGATTGTCCAGAATCCCGCCCGTCCCCTCATGGACCACGGGAACGCCTGCCAGCGCGCGCCGCAACACGTCCGCGCAGGCGCGGCCCTGCTGGTTGCCGCGCACCAGCACCGCCGCGGAAAGTCCGCGCAGCACCGGCTGCACATCTGCCAGGACTGCGGCGATCGCCTCGTACTGGGCCGGATCGCCGTCGCCATCGTCAGCCGCGCCATCCCCGCCAGTATCGGGCGCCGCGCGGGCGCCCGGGGCCTTGGGCGTGTACTCCAGCAGCGCGGTAAATCCATCGCCCTCGCCGCGTCTGGCGCTCACATGCGGCTGCCATTCCTTTAGAAAAGCCTTTATGGCGGAGGGGTGGGGACCCCGGTCGCGGCCCGCGCGCGGGCTCCACTCGCCGAGCCCGTCAAACACCGTGTTGAGGGTGTCGATGATCGCCGGCAGCGACCGGTGGCACTCCACGAGCGGGTCGCCGCGCGGGATGTGGAAATCCGCGCTGACCCGGCCGAACAGCCGGTAGTTGCCGCCGCGCCAGCCGTAGATGGACTGCTTGATGTCGCCGACATAAAAGAACGAGCGCCGCTGTTCCGAATCCTGGACCACCTCGTCGGCGAGATTCGCGATCGCGCGCCATTGGATGTCGCTGGTGTCCTGAAATTCGTCGAGCAGCCAGTGGTCGAGCTGGCTGTCGAGCCGGTAGTCGATGTAGAGCCTGTCGCTGTCCGCATGGAGGCTCGGCTGGTTCGCCGGTTCGCCGAGCCGGAGCGCGAAATCGGTGAACGAGAGCCGTCCGTCGTGGCGCTGCGCCTCGCGGTAGAGCGCATCGTAGCGTTCCAGCAGCGCGCGCAGTCCCGCCGTCTTCTGCTGGCTGCGCCGCAACTCCACGCCCACCAGGTTGGCCAGCGCGGCGCGGAGCGGCGGCCAGAGGTCGGGCGGCAGCGCATGGGACTTCTTGTAATAGAGGAGCGTCGGGACGACTGCGGGGTTGCCGATGCCGGCGAGGATCGAGCGCAGCACGGTGTCGCTGAGCGCCTCCGGCCACGGCCGGTCGGGCGCGTGCGCGGCCGCTGCGGCCGCGATCCCGGCGCAGGCATCCCCCAACTGGCGGGCGCGCGTCTCGCCGCCGAACGCCTGCCGCAGCCGCTCCAGATACGCGGGGGCGGCGGCCTGGGTGCGCGCATCCTCGGGGAACGCCTCCCACCAGCGGGCGTTCGGCCAGATGCGATCGGCGTCCCCCCACGCCTTGCTCCCGTGCTGGCGGTAGAAGTCATGGCTGTTCCCGATGGCGCCTTCCAGCAGCCGCGCCAGGCCCTTGCCCTCCTTGCCGAAGGCGGCCTGCCGGCAGGCATCCAAAAGCGCGGCGCCCGAGCGGTCTCCTGCGCCGTCGCGCTCGCGTTGCTGCGGATCATAAAGCCGCGTCAGCAGCGCGTGACGCAGCGCATGCGCCTCGCCGCCGTCGTTGTCCATGGGGCGGAGGTCGGTGGGAAGCCCCAGTTCAAGCGGAAAGGAACGCGCCACGCCGAGGATGAAGCTGTCCAGCGTGCCGATGCGGAGGCGGTGCGATTGGTTCAGCAACGCGCGCAGCAGCGCGACATAGTCGTGGCCCTGCGCCGGCGGGGAGATTCCCGGCATCTGCCGGACGATGCCCCCGGCCGTCCGGTCGCGCTCGCGGCCGTCGCCGGCCGAGAGGCAGAGGCGCGCGACGATGGCATCGAAGATCTCGCCGGCGGCCTTGCGCGAGAAGGTGAGCGCGCAGATGCGGTCCGGCGGCACGCCGGCGGCCAGGAGCGCGAGGTAACGGTGGGCGAGCGCCCAGGTTTTCCCCGTTCCCGCCGACGCGGAAATGGCGCAATTGCCGAACACATTCATGGCGCGGCCCTCCCGGTGCTGTCGGCGGGTGCGCCCGGCGGCCGGTCCGCATCGCGCAGCGGCCACGGGTTGGGGGGCGGAACGACCGTTTTTTCGGCATCGTTCAGGAGCAGGTCGCCGAAGTCGTCGTAACGCGGCGGCCGGGCGGCGGGAGGCCAGAAGATGCCGTCGCGGATGCGGCGGATCACGGCGGCGGCGCAGGCCAGCGCATGGCCGTGAAGCGCGTCGCTGTAGCTATCCCAGATGGCGAAGGTCGTTTCGCCCCGCGCGGCCGGCAGGAGGATGTGGCCGATGCGCACATCGGCTCCCTGCGTGGCGCGCAGCATTTCACGGTACAGCGGCAATTGCAGGTCGGTCCAGCGCTTGGCCCGGACGTGGTTTCCGCCCCCGGGTTCGCCGCAGCGACCCAGGCTCCCGACAAACTCCCGCGAGAGAATCGCCTCCGGGATATCCATGTCGTCGCCGGCCGGCCCCAGATGGCTATCCGCGGGCGGCTCCGCCTGGTCCGCCGTCTTGTAGTCCAGCACGCAGACCGCGCCGTCGCGATGGCGGTCGATGCGGTCGATGCGGCCGCCGACCGTGACGCCGTTCAGGATCGTGGAATGGCGGTCGGTCTCGCATTCGACGATCTCCCAGCCAGCCGCGTGCCAGTCGACCTGCTGCGCGGCGAAGGCGTGCAGGCGGCGTGTCGCGGTTTCGATGGCGAGCGTCACGCCCAGCCACGGCCGGGCGCCGTACCGGGCGGCGGCCGCGGCATCGAGCTGGCGCGCGAGCCACTCGGACAACCGGGCCGCGTCGCCGCAGGCCCAGATGCGGCCGGGATCGCGGGCCATGGCCTCGACGACCGCATGACAGAGGTTGCCAAAGCCGCGGGCGTCGGGTTCGCGGGCGCGGTCGTCCTGCGATTCCATCGTGAGAACGCGCTTCAGGTAGAACCGCAACGGGCATTGAAGATAATCCCGGAACGCCGTCGGGCTGATGCGGCCGGGCAGCCGCCGGGCCAGACACGCCGGGGGGACGCGCGCCGGGTCGAGCGTGAAGCTCACCGCATGGGCGGCGGCGGTGCGGACCGGCGGAGGATCGCGGAACAGGTGGCCCGCGCGCCGCACCAGCACGTCATCCGGGCAGCGGAACAGAAGCCGCGACGGCCGCAGCGGATCGCCGGCATTCGCCCGCTTGCCGACCAGCAGCACGACCCGCGGCGGTGGCGTGGCGGCGGGGTCCGACCGCTGGGCGCAGAGCGCGGCGAGCACATAGGCGTCGCGCGCGACCCGCAGCCGGTCGTCACGCAGCCCCAGTTGCCGCCGCAGGGCGTCGGGAAGGAACAGGTCGCCGACCTGGCCGTCGGGAACGAATCCTTCGTTCATACCCGCCACACAGAGGACCGGCGCCGGGTTCCACGCCAGCTCCAGCCAGCCTTCGAGGTCCAGCGGCTCGCCGGCGCGCTCGGACTTGATCGTCGCGTCCTGCAATCGCGCCGGCAGCACGGCGGCGGCATCCGCGCCGGCCTGTCCCGCGGCCTCGGCGTCGGCCAGTTCGCGCAGCGCCTGATCGAGCGCCTCGCCGGCCTGCTGGAAGGCGGTATCGGCCGCCTGTCCGGGGTGGAGCAGGCGCGTGCCGTAGATCGATTGCAGCGCGCTGCGCAGGCTGTGCGAGAGGGGGGACGCATCGCGCAGGCCCGACCAGGCCTCGAGACGGTCCAGCGCGGCGGCCAGGCGTGCGGGCTGGTGCGGGCGCGAGTCACCGGCGGCGCGGCGCAGGTCGGCGAAGGTGACCGGCAGACGCTCCGCCTGGACGCCGTCCAGCTCGCGCAAGACGTCGTCGGGATCGGGGAGGGCGGCCAGCACGTCGGGATGACGGAGCAGGGCGGCGGTTTCGGCGTAGCCCGGCCGCCCGCGCCAGGCCAGCAGCGCCTGCACGAGACGAAAGAGGGGCGTGTCGGAAAGCGGGCGATTCTGCGGATCAAACGCGGGCAGCCCGAGCGCCGCGAGTTCGCGCTGCACCGGCGCGACGGTCTCGCGGTCGGGGACGCCGATCGCCAGCGCCGGGCGTGTGCCGGTGTGATCGGGCGGCCTCCCGGCCAGGCCGTCCTTCAGGAGGGCCGCGATGCAGGCCGCCTGATCGTCGGGGTTGGCGGCCAGCACGATGTCCCGGTCGTCGAGGGCGATGTTCCGGTTGTCCCACGCGTCCGGGAGCGGACGGCCCCACGCGTCGAATGCGCCGGCTTCGCGCGGCGGCGCCGCCACCAGAACCACGACCGTGCCGCCGTTGCCGGCCCAGGCTTGCAGCAGCTTGAGCAGCAGGCGCGGCGGATCAGGAACGGCGGCGAGGACCACCCGTTGGACGTCGGGCGCGAGCCGGCCGGCGCGGGCGTGGGCGATTTGATCGGCCACGGCATCACTCAGGTTCCACGACGCGAGACGGTCGAGATAGCGCCGTTCCAGTTCCGCCAGGGCCTGCCAGCGTTCCGCCTCCGGCAGTTCTGCGCCACCGGCGGCGACCTCGCCGATCGTGAGCGCGCCATCGGCCAGTTCGCGGCGCAGGCCGGTCAGACGGCGCGCGATCTGCAGCGCCCAGGAATCCGAGGCCGGGCGCTGCCCGCCCAGAAAGGCATCGAGATCGCCGGCCGGCGCGGCCAGCAGCACGTGGCGCCACGCCAGCAGGGACTGGAGCTCCGAGGCGCGGCCGGGGCGTGGCGGCGGGGCGATCAGGACAGAGGCGGTCACGATTTCCGGCGCCAGCAGCGCCGCGCCGTGCCGGTCATGGGCGGCCAGCGGCAGCGCCGCGCGCAGACGCCAGCTCGACTGGCGCGTCGGCATTCCGACAACCGTCCCCCGCAAGTCGATCAGGCCCGGCGCCCCCGGAGCCAGCAGCCACTCCGGAACCGTCTCGCACAGCGGCCGGTCCCATCCCAGAAAAACCCGTGTGACCCCCATGGCAGCGCACTCCTAACCTCACGTAGCCACAGGATACCGGATCGCGAATCCCACGGTCAATGAAATGTGAGCAGGCCACAAGGGGTTTTGCAAGAGCCTCGATGGTGAAGGGATCCTCGCATCCGGGAAGAACGCGGAATGCTGACGTGCCCCCATCATTCCGCCGCGATGGCGATCCGTTTGGGCTTCTTCGCCTCGCTGACGGGCAGCCGCACGCGCAGCAGGCCGTTCTTGAGCGAGGCTTTCACGCCGGCGGCCTCCACGCGGTCGGGCAGCTCGAAGCTCGCCTTGTAGGTCACGGGCGAGATCTCGCGGAGCGCGAGCGTGTACCCCTCGGGCGACGCCACCGCGTTGTCCGCTTCGATCAACAGCACACCGTCCTCGACCGTCACCTGAAGCGACTGGTCGTCCACGCCCGGCAGTTCGGCCACCAGCAGGAACCCGTCCTTGTCCTGGCGCACCGCCGTGTTGGGCATGATCTCGTCGCGGCTCTCGCGCCGCGCGACTTGAACATCCTCTGGCTTCACGACATCTGTTTTCATGGCTACTCTCCTTTCTGAAATCGCCGGTTACGCCACTTCGATCGCCACCCGGCGCGGCTCGCACGCCGGATGCCGCGGCAACGTGACGGACAAGACGCCGTTCTTGAAATGCGCCTTGATATCGTCGGACGCAACCTCCTGCGGCAGATCGAACCGGCGTTCAAACGCCAGCTCCCCGCCATCCGCCCGCTCGCGGTTGCCCTTGAGCGAAAGCTCGCGCCCCTCGACATGGACATCCAGCTTGGCCGGATCCACACCCGGAACCTCGGCCTCGAATATCCAGCCTTTCGGCCCCTCCCAGACGTTGACACGGGGATATCTGTAGCCCATTCCGGCCAGCGAGCCGATCGCGCGGCTCAAGGGCCAGTCAAAGCCCAGGAAATCGTCCATCAAACGCCAGGGAGTGAGAGCTGCATAGTTTGTCATGTTAACCTCCTTTGCCGACCCGTGTCGGCGTTCGTGACAGGAATTTAGCAACAGGTATGCCAAACAAGAACACGCTCAATTATCTCAGCAATTCGGGCGTCCGGCTTGAGCGGCGGGCCGGGGCGCCGCCGGGAATCTGTGAAAAAAGTGCACAGAGCAGATCTGTCACACACGGGACATTTTGACGCGAAAAAGGTGTGACAAGCCGGACGAAGTCTGCTAATGTCAAGGCACATTCGTGGGGAATTCAACGGCCGGATCCAGGCTGCATGCAAGGGAAGGAGCCTCCCTGTGTCTGTCAATGAGAGCGCAAAGCCCGCGCGCACCCTTACGGTCCTGTGGACGGGCAGGCGGTGGGCCGTGGATTGTCTGGTTCCCACGGAGCGTCTGCAGCCCCACTATCCGCTGACCCTGGAGTTGCCCGAGGAGGCGATCCGGTGGCGTCTGTTGTTCGAGCCGGGCACCTGCCTCTATCTGCCCCTGCGGGTGACCCGCAGACGGAGGGAGCTCGACGCGCTCATCGCGCGGCATTTTTCCGAATGCGGCTTGCGGGCGCCTCCGGACGATGGCCGGAGCTATATTCCGATCCGGTTGTTGAACGGGCTTTACATCCGAAAACCCAAGAAGCTGGGAATCTGGCCCTCATCCCCGTGCCCGTGCCGGATTGACGGACGGGCGCGCGTCTTCGGAAGTCTGAACCAACTGGTCCAGCAGGCGTTGCGGACCTGGACCGATCGGCCCACCGCCGGGGTCGACGTCTTTCTGTGCGTACACTTCCATGCTAAAGGCTTTTGGCGGCTGGACTGGATGCGGCGGCACGTCATGGAGGGTGAACCTTTGCCCGAGGCTCCCGACCCCGGCCGCGGCACGCCGCCCCTGCCCGGAATGGAGGAATTTCTGGAGGAATAGGCTTACGGCAAGGCCGGGTGCGCGGAACGGTCGGGGCTGAGGCGGCCGGCTTGCCGGACCGTGAACACGTACGCGCCGCGCGCGCGGGCGGCCAGGGCGTCGGCAAACGCGGCGGGGGTGGCCGGTGTCGTGCAGACGATCCAGAGTCCGACGCCGGCGAGATTCAACAGATAAATCAGCACGTAGGAAAAGAGCCGCCCGCAGGCCGCGATGTCGGGCTGGTGGATCAGCAGGCTGTTGAGGGTGAAGGTGAGGTGGAAACTCCACGACAGGCCGACGAGAAAAAGCCAGAGCAGGTGGTACGGCGCGGGATCCAGGAACAGCCCGAGCAACAGCCGGAGGGCGACGAGGAGCATGGTGTAGAACGGAAAGAAGTAGGGCGCCAGCGTGATCAGCGTGTTGGTCTTGGTGAGATGGACGCTGCCGCCCGTCGGCTGGATGTCCAGCCGGCTGACGCGGGCGCCGAAGATCAGCCCCCAGACGGCGTGGGTCAGCTCGTGGGCGAAGATGTAGGCGCGCATCGGGTGCGGCAGGAACAGATAGAACACCACCCACAGCACCCCGCCGCCGGCCAGGGCCAGCGCGGACGGCGCAAACGGGGAGACCGCCGCCGAGGAGATGAACAACACGTCGGCCGTGGCCCGTGTGACCGCCCCGCAGAGCGGCAGCAGCAGCAGGGCGATCACGAAACGGATGATTTTATTCATGGTGGCGTGTGTGGCGTGAGTGTCCCGGCGGCACAACAGACCCTGCAGCGGTGACGCAGCGATTGCGGAAGTATGCCGAATGATCGCGCAGCCGTAAAGCCCAAACACGCAGGGCAAACGCATCATATCTTTTTTTTGCGAAAAGCGTTCTATATTTTGAAGCAGGGGCAGAAATGTAGATGCGTTCGCCCTGCCCAAACTCCCTGCTGCGTGTTGTATTCCCGCTTTCCGCGTTCCATTTTCGGCTTTATCTTCTCCGGCCGCCCGCAGTATACTCCCCGCCATGCCACCTTCCCTGCAGACCGGACCCGCGACCCGTGTCGCCGCGCCGCCGGGCGATGACCGGCGCGCGGCGAATCTCGATGGGATGGCCGATCCCGCGGCGGGCCTGGACGTGATCATCGTCTCGACCACCAGCCCGCACCAGGAGGCCTACTGGCAGGAGCGTTTGGAGCGTTCGCGCGGGCAGGTGGCCCGGCGTGATGCGCTCATCCTCGCGCTGTGCGAGGACTGGCCGGGCGGCGCGGGCAACGGCCTGGGCACGCTGTATGCCCTGCAGGAGGCGGCGAAGCGCGCCCGCCTCCGACACGGCGTGGACCTCCTGGAGCGTCTGCGAAGCGGCGCCTCCATCGGCATGTACCACACGGCGGGCAAGGGCACCCGGCTGGCCCCGCTGCCAGCGGCCGAGTACAACAACAAGCCCGGCGTGCGGCTGCCGGGTCTGCTGGAGCTTGACGGCACGCCGGTTCCGATCACCATTCTCGAAGCGGTGATCCGGCAGACCGGAATCTATGCGCACAGCCGCGGCGGCCGGCTCTCGGTGTTCTGGGGCGACCAGGTGTTCATCCCCAGCCGCGAGACGCGTTACACGCCGACCCACGCGGTGGACATCCTCGCCCGGATCGGCCCGATGCCGACGGCCGAACAGTGGCGGGAGCAGGGGTTGGACAAGTACGGGCTGATCGCGGTGCGCGCCTGCGGCGATGCCGCGCAGGTGGAAAAGGTGACCTGCGCGGAGGCGGCCCGCCTGGTGGCTTCCGGCGTGATCGGCGTGGAGGGCGGCATCGGCGTCAGCCTGGGATCGTTCAGCCTGTCCGCCGCGTTCACCGAAGCGCTGCTGGCCGAGTTCGCGCCGGAACTGGCGGCGCGGCGCGGCAAGCTGGACGCCGACCCGCACTTCTGGATGCCGCTGACGCTGGACCGCGAAACCTACGTCCGCATCATGGCCCAGAAGCAAGAAAGCCCGGAAGCGGCGGCGGCGCATCATTCGCGGATGCAGGCGTTCCGGTGCCGGCTTCCGGGCGGCGGCGGGCGTCTGTTCGGCTGCGTGGACATTGGGGCCGGCGCCTACTGGTGGGATTACGGTCAGATCCGCGGCTACCTGGAGAACAACCTCGCGCTCACCGCCGACACGGACGAGTCGCGCGCCATGCGGCGCTTCTTCCGTCTGCCCGAACACGGTGGCGCAGGTGCGCCCGGGCTGGATGTCGACGCCGGCTCGGTGCTCGTTGACTGCCGCATCGGCGCGGGCCGCATCCGCAACAGCGTCCTCGTGGGCGTGGCCGCGCTGCGGGTGGATGTCGAGAACGCCGTCGTGGTCGGCGTGGCGGCGCCCGAGATCACCGGCCGCGGCGTTCTGCTGTACAACGTCCTCTCCGAGGTTCCGCTGCGGCCGGCTGACGGGAGCGTCCGCGCGGATGTGATCCCGCCGGAGGGTGAGCCGGTGATCTGCTGCACCGACCGCAGTCGGGACGGCGGCCGGGACTGGTACGAACGACTGCCGGGGAACGCGATGAGCTACGACGTGATCGCCGAACAGAACCGGTCGACGGATTGCCGGGCGGCCACGGCCGCGGTGCGCCGCCGCTTCGCGCGTCTGGCGGCGCGGCTGTTCCACTAATGGATGTCCGAAAGGGCCGTATTCGTGATACCATCGTGGGATGACGGGTCATGAAAAGGGCGGTGTGACGGGCCGGAGGCTGCGGCGGGCGGCGCTCCTGTTGGCGTTGGCGGTTGTGGCCGGGGCTCAACCGGTCCGGGCCGTCGAACTACCACGTCTGGGCCCCGTGGCCTTCAACACGGCGACGGCCGCCGTTTCCGAACGGGTCGAGTGCCGGATCGGGGTCGACCAGGCGTTTGAGAATCCCTACGATCCGGAGTGCGTGCGGCTCGACGCCGTGATCGAAGGTCCGGCCGGTCCACGGGTCTATCCCTGTTTCTATCGCGTGGGGGTCACGGATGCGGGGACCGAAGCGGACGCCGGGGAGTGGGTTTTCCGGCAGGCGTTCCGGCTGGCGGGCGTTTACCGGGTGTCGTTCCGGCTGACCTGCGCCGCCGGTGTGGCGGTCACGCCGCCGCAGGAGGTGGTGGTCGCGGGCCGGCGTCCCGGCGGGTTTATCCGCGCCGATCCGGAGCACAACGGGGTCTGGGTGCGCGACGACGGGTCGCGCCTGTTCGCCTCTGGCCTGAACATGGCGTGGTCCGGGGGCGCCGACCGCGCCCCCTACCGCGATCTGCTGACGCGTTGCGCCGCGTCCGGCATCCGCTTCATCCGCGTCTGGATGATCGGCTTCGCCGCACAGGAGCTGGAGTGGAGCGGGGAACTGCTGGCGCCGTGGAACACCGGTTACGGGCTGGGGCGCTACAACCAGCGGGTCGCCGCCTTCTTTGACTGGCTCTTCGAGGAGTCCGCGCGGCGGGGGGTGTTCGTCCAGCTTGTCTTTGAAACGCACGGCGAGTGGAGCACCGAGGTCGACGCCAACTGGGAATTCAACCCCTACAATGCCGCGCACGGCGGTTTTCTCGATACGCCCGCGGATTTGTTTTCCAACGCCAGAGCGCGGGAACGCACGCGGGCGCGATACCGTTACTGCGTGGCGCGCTGGGGCGCCGAACCGGCGCTGGCGGCGTGGGAGCTGTTCAACGAGGCCGACCAGTCCGATGCGGTCAAACGGCGTGGCGACGAGGCGGCGGTTGTGGTCTGGCATCAGGACCACGCGCGCTTCATCCAGTCGCTCGACACCGTGTCGCGGCCGGTCGTCAGCAGCGCGTCCGACACCGCCTTTCTCCGGCGCCTGGCCAGGGGCGCTCCCGCGCTCGACCGGCTGGACATGCACCTGTACCGGGATGACGCCGTGCAGGCGGTGGCGGAGGTGCGGCAGGCGTGGCGCAAGACGAACGGCGTCGGCGCGGGCCTGTATTGCAGCGAGTTCGGCGTGACCGGCGAAACCCAGTCCGAGCCGGCTGAATCCGCGCGCGTGCGGGGTCTGGTGCGGCGACTGACCTGGCGGGGGCGGATCACGGGGATGCCCGCGTGGTATTGGTTCTGGAACAAGGCCGAGTCGGCGGGCGTGTACGACGTCAACCGGGCCGTTGAAACGGTCTTTGCGGATTGGGATCTGACGGCCGTGCGGCCGCAGGGCGCCCGCGTGTCCGGGGGGGCGACGATTGAGCGGCTCACCCTGACGCCCGAATGGGGGTGGGCCGCCACGACCGCGACAAACGCGCACCCGGTGGCGCTCGATGGCTTGCCCCAGCGTGCGCTTTACGGACAGTCGGGCTATTTGCAGGGCGCATGGAATGCGGAAATGGGGCGCGAGTTGTGCCTGAAGGCCGATTTCGTGGACGACGGCGCATTCCGGATCGCGGTGACGCAAGCGTCTTCGGCGGGTGCGAACGAGCTGACCGTCAGCCTGGACGGGCGGGAGATCTGGCGGGGGGCGGTGAGGGCGGGGAAGCTGTTGCCGGTGGCGGTCGGTCGCGGACCGCATACGCTCGACCTGCGCAACACGGGGCCGGACTGGCTGCGGATCGGTTCGATCACGGTCGTCCGGCCCGCGGCACAGGCCGCCGAGGCCGTCGCGGTCACCGACGGACGGCGTGCCGTGGCCTACGTCGCCAGCCGGCGGTTCCTGGCCGGCCTGCACGAAGCGGCCGGGCCCGGCGCGGGCCTGACGCTCCGGCTGGAGGGATGGCGGGGGATCGCCGCCACACCACGGGTTCGTTTGGTGGATCCCGCGAACGGTGCGGACCTCGGCACCGCCAAGGGCGTCCTGCGCCAGGGTTCCGTACTCAGCATTTCACTGCCGCCGTTCACCCAGGACCTCGTCGTGGTGGTGGACTAGCCCGAGTTCGCCAGTCTCGCCACTCTATTGCTCATAACATATTGCGCCGCAAAGCACTTTTTCGGGCCGTTAGCGACATACATCCCGTCGACAAGAACAACAGCGCAGCGGATATGGCGATGAGAACAGTTGGGCACAGTCTGTTGCGCATGATTGATAAGACAACACTTTTTGATCGGCCACGGCCCACGCGGTCCAAAATTATGCCGGAACCCATCAAAATTAGCATTGTCATGGCGAAGAGTTTGGCAGAAACCGGGAACAGTGTCAATGGAGGCGCTTCCGGGTTTGTGTGTGTATTTTTCAACGTGTATTTTTCAACTTTCCGCACTTGCGGCTTGGTCCATTTTCTGGCATTCTCTGCGCATGGCTGAGCGCATAACACCGATCCGCAAGACCCCCATCGAGATTTTGAACGACCTCGTGGAGGGGCACCGTAATGCGCGGCTTGAGGGGGCTGAAAAGGGCATGAAGTACCTGCTGGCGTTCATCGGGCGTGCCCATTCGATTCCCAATGCGGTGAAGTTCTTTCTCTACGACCTGCTCGCCGATGACGCTTTCCGATCCGGCGACATCATGACGTGCCGAAAGGCCGTGGATCTGGCGCCCACCTATCTATCGGCGGCTCGGGACGAGATGCCCCACCGTGTTCGCGAGTACGTCCCATCGATCCGTCTGTACGAGCTGGGGATCGCGCTGTCCATCGATGACGGGGAGTTTGAAAAGGCGCTATCTCTGTGCGATGCGGCGACCGCCATCGGGATGGGCAAATCCTATGCGGCCAAGCGGGCATCAATCGAGCGTATGATGTAGGCTGCAGCCATGCGAAACACGTTCATGCGGATGGTCCGGTGCGGTGCGGCGGTGTGGCTCGCGGTGGCGGGCGTGTCAACAGGGGGGGGGGGGCCATGAAACCGGAATGGAAGGCCTTGACGGCCGAGGAGGCGCGCGTGATCGTCGGCAAGGGAACGGAACCGCCGTTCTCCGGGGCGTTTGACACCCATGTCGCCGCGGGCGTCTATACCTGCCGCCGGTGCGGCGCGGCGCTTTACCGCTCTTCGGACAAGTTTGACTCGGGGTGCGGCTGGCCGGCGTTTGACGCCGAGGTTCCGGGCGCGGTGAAGCGGGTGCCCGATGCGGATGGCCGGCGCACCGAGATCGTCTGCGCCACCTGCGGCGGTCATCTCGGCCACGTCTTCACCGGCGAGCGGCTCACGGCGCGCAACACGCGCCACTGCGTCAATTCGCTCTCCCTGGCCTTTGTCGGCGACGCGGCGATCGAGACCGCCGATTTTGCGCGGGCGGTGTTCGCGGGCGGCTGCTTCTGGGGGGTCGAGTATTATCTCCAGCAGGCCACCGGCGTCATTCGGGTGGTCAGCGGCTACACGGGCGGGACGGTCGAGAACCCCACCTACCAGCAGGTCTGCGCGGGCCGCACGGGTCACATCGAGGCGGTCGAGGTCTGCTACGACCCGCGTCAGACCGATTACGAGGCGCTGGCACGGCTCTTCTTTGAAATTCACGATCCGACGCAGCGCGACCGGCAGGGGCCGGACATCGGCGAGCAGTACCGCTCGGCGGTGTTCTATCGGGACGAGGCGCAGAAGAGAACCGCCGAAGCGCTCGTCGCGCGGTTGCGGGAGAACGGTTTGGCGGTCGTCACCGAAATCCGCCCCGCCGTCCGATTCTGGCCCGCCGAGGCCTACCATCAGGACTACTATTTCCAGAAGGGGACGACGCCCTACTGCCACCGCCCGGTGCGGCGTTTCGAGGCCCCCCCGGACACCACGCCCGCCCGGCCGCCGTCACGCGGCGGGCAGCCGTAAGCGGACGCGTCCGCTTCACTCTCGGGGGGCGTCGTCCCGGAGGCTGCCGCGCTTGCGGATGTCCTTGAGCGGGATGACGGTCATGACACCGGGAGCGGTTTCCAGACACACGCCCAGGTCGGTGACGGCGTCAAAGACGCCGCGGAAGACGGTCCCCGAGACGGTGATCACCTCGTAATCGGGGATGAAGAGACGATCGAGCGCGACATGGCGCGTCTGGGTCTCGTTGCGCTGCACGGCGACCTCGATGGTTTTCTCGGCCCACCCTTTGCGGACGAGCTTGAGCGCATGGGTGCCGACGGCCAGCCCCCCGATGCGCAGGGGATTGGACAGATTGGTGGTCTCGTCCTTGCCCGCGACCGTCTTGCCCACGGACTTGCCGGCCACGAAGACCTCGACATCGGCGGGCGTGGTGGTCAGCAGGATCAGGCCGGTGTTGGAGGTGAGGCCGAACTCTTCGATTGAGTCCCCGCCCCGGACGAGATCGAGCGTGCGTGCGAGGGGATCGTAGCCGTCCTGCTCGACGCGGACGCGATAGGTTCCGGGCTGGAGATCGGCGAGGGTGAGGGGTGTGTCTCCGCGCCGCTCGTTGTTGATGTAAACGCGGGCGCCGGACGGTCGTGAGGTCACGACCAGCCGGGCGGGTTTGGGCGCGAGGGCGATGTTCAATGTCTGGGCCTCGCCGGCGGCGAGCTTGACGGGCTGGCTCACATCGATGAAGCCGTCGGCGCGAATGTCGACCGTGGCCTCGCCTTCGGGAATCCGCTCGACGACGCAGGGCGTCGTGCCGCGCGGGATGCCGTTGATCGAGACCGCGGCGCCCGGGGGGTCGGTCACGAGGGTGAGCGTGGCGGAGTCGGAACGCAGCTCGACAGCGACCTTCACGGGCGTGCGCTCCGACAGGACAACCTCCCGCTCGGTCGGCTGAAACCCGGGCAGGCTGAAGCGGAGGCGGTGCGTGCCGGCCAGCAGGGAGTTGATCAGGATCGGGGTCACGCCCAGGTCGACGCCGCCGGCGGAAACGGTCGCGCCGCGCGGGGTGCTGTGGGCGACGAGCAAGGCGACCAACGGCTCGAGGGTGACATCGAGCATGCGGCGGCTGTTGGCGCTCAGCAGGGCCGTTTCATAGTGATCACGATAGCCGCGCTTGATCAGGGTCACCAGATGCTCGCCCGGAGGCAGGTCTGAGACGGTCAGTGGGGTGGTGCCGCGCTCCACGCGGTTGATGAGCACCCGTGCGCCATCGGGCACGGAGACGATCTGCAATTCGGCCATGGGCGCGGCGGCCTCCGATTCGGCGCGCTTGCCGGCGATGGCCAGCAGGGCGGTCATGACACAGAGGAAGGCCAGGCCGAACGGCTGGCGCGGCGCGCGATCAGTCAGGGGCGCTCTCACCGCCGTGGCGCCTCCCGCAACGGATGTCTGGATTTTCAAACGCATGGTCTGGCCGCCTTTCCCTACCGGTTCTTGCGCTGCGCCTGAAGGCGCTTCTCGACGTCGAGCAGCTTGCTGGAGGCCTCGCGGTGGCGGTCGTCGGACCGGTCAGGAATGAGTTCGCAGATGACGCGAAGCTGGACGCGGGCGGCCTCCCAGTTCTCGAGATTGATGGCGCGGTCGGCCAGGAACCGGTACTCCTTGTGGCGCCGGTTCAGCTCGGCGAGGGCCTCTTCCTTGCCGCTGAGGATCTCGGGAAAGAAGGCCGGCTTCGGATCGACGGTCTCGAGGCAGACCTCGGCCTCGCGGAAACTGGTGATGGCCGCGGCGATGTTGCCGTAGCTCAGATCGCGCTCATTCATCCGCTTCTGCGCGACGAGCAGCGCGTCGCGGCCCAGTTCCGTGAGCTTGTCGGCGGAATACTGGAGCGCCCAGAAGCCCAGCTCGCTCAGGCCGAACGTCTCCAGTTTGTCGCGCAGGTTCGCAAACACCTCGGGGTCCTTGCGGTTGGACACCCGCACGCGGTGGACGCGCCGGCCGATGATGACCGTCAGATCGCGCGATTCGATCGCGCCCCGGGTGATGCTGGCCGCGAGATAGGCGGGGTCGAGGGAGAGGAATCCGCTCGATTCAATGGTGCGCACCCAGTCCTGGATGAGGGCCGGCGCGATCGTCTTCTCCTTCCGGATGGAACGGCTCTGCGACAGGTCATCGATGCGGACGGCGAGGACGCGTTCCGGCGAGAGGGTGAACTCGTAGCGAAAGACAGACTCGGCGGTCGCCTCAATCTTCTCGTAGATGATCTGCAGGGTCTCATCCCGCGGCGGGGGGGGCGGGAGGTTGCCGGGCTGGGAGCCCGTGCCGGGGGTTTTCATGATCAGGGTGGCGCCGAGGAGCAGGACGACGATGGCGGCGACCATATAGAGGATCGGCCGGAGGTTGTGGCGCGCCGCGCCGCCGGAGGAATCGGTGTTCAGACCGAGATCGATGATCGGCGCGGCAGCAGCGGCCACCGCGGTGACCGTGACGGGGGCGGCATCCGCCGCCGTCACGCGCAGGCGAGTGTCGCCGACGGTGATGGAATCGCCCGGAAGAATCTGCTTGCGCGCCACCGGCAGGCCGTTGACCAGCGTCTGGTTGGCGCTGTCGAGGTCGGTCACCCACAACGTGTCGCCGATCCGCTCGAAACGGCAGTGGTTGCGGGAGAGGAGGGGATCGGGAATGGCGATGGGATTGTCGGACGAGCGGCCGAGCGTTTGCGCGCGCCCGACGGGTAGCACGAACGTTTCCCCGGTCTTGCAGGGCCCGGCTTCTACGGTCAACGTGAATGTCTGTGGGTGTGTCATGGCGCCGGAGCGGTGTTACGGGGGTCAGAAAAGCTGCCCGCTGACCTGCGAGAGGGTGGGACCGAGCAGGATGATGAAGACGGCGGGGAAGATGAAGAGCATCAGCGGGCCGAGCATTTTGACGGGGGCCTCGTTGGCGAGGCGTTCGGCCCGCTCGAACCGCCGCTGGCGCATCTGGTCCGACTGGATGCGGAGGATGGCGCCGATGCTGACCCCCAGCTCGTCGGCCTGGATGAGGGCGTACGTGACCGATCGGAGGTCGCTGAGCCCGACGCGGGCGGAGAGGTTGCGCAGGGCGACGCGGCGGGGCGCGCCAAGCTGAATTTCGCGGATAACGTAGATCAGCTCCTCATTCAGGGGGTCCAGGGCGCGGCGTTCGCAGTTGCGTTGCAGGGCGGTCATGAAGTCGAGTCCGGCCTCGACGGCGAGGGTCAGGAGATCCAGCACGAACGGCAGCGCCCGCTGGATCGAGCGGTGTCGCGCCGCCAGGACGCTTTTCAGCCAGAGCAGGGGATAGAGATAGAAGAGCAGCAGGCCGCCCGCGGTCATGAGCGGGGCGTGGGGGGCGATCTCGGGGAACAGGCGGATCGCCAGGCGCAGGAGCACGAACCAGGCCAGACCGAAGACGACCGGAACGAGCAGCTTGAGGGCGAGAAACTCGGTCGGCGTGATCACCCCCTCATAACCGGCGGCGGTGAGCTTGGACCCGAGCGTGACGCGGGCCGAAGCGAAGGCGGGCTTGGCGAAGAAGGGCTCCGCATTCGGCGTGAGCGGCAGGAGCAACCGGAACACCAGCGGGATGACGCGACGCTGGCGCCGGCCGTCGGCCAGCGTCGCGTACGTGATCTGGCGGGCGGCGTTCAGCGTATACCAGACCAGCCCGGCGGCGCAGCCGGCCCAACCGAGTATCGCGGCAAACTGAAGAAGCGATGTCATAAGTGAAGGGCGCCCCCGTGTTGCAACGGTCACGAGACGCGGCCAGTATAGCAGAAACGCCCGGCTGATCAAACACGAAAAGCGGATTTCTTGCTGTTGCGGGCCCGGACGATCTCGGGTATCATGGGGGCATGCACGAAAAGACACCCGTGCCGCCCGTGTGGCGGTGGTTTGATGAATCCCGTTTTGGCTTGTTCATCCAATGGGGGCCGGCGTCTGTCTACGGCCGCGGCATGCAGGTGCTGCGGCGCGAGCATATGGACCAGCAGGCGTATGCCAAGGCGGCCTGCCGGTGGAATCCGAAAAAATACGACCCCGATGCCTGGGCGGCGTCGGCGCGCGAGGCGGGGCTGCGCTTCAGCGTGCTGACGGCGCGCAATGCGGACGGTTACTGCCTGTGGCGGACGGCGACCACCCAATACGCGGCCGGCGCACAGGCGCCCGGGCGCGATCTTTTTGGCGACTACGTGAAGGCGTTCCGCGATGCCGGGCTGCGGGTGGGCGTGGCGTACAGCCTGGCCGACTGGCGGCTGCCGGCGTTCTGGCGCGGCCCGGCCGGTGACCCGGCCGGCTGGCGGGCCTTTCGCGCCTGCGCGCGGGAGCAGATCCGCGAGCTGCTGACGCACTACGGGCCGATCGACCTGCTGTGGCTGGACGACGCCGGCCCGTATTCGCAGGAGGACTGGGATATCGCCGGGATTGTCTCGCTCGCCCGCGAATTGCAGCCCGCGATGGTGATCAATAATCGGTGCGGACCGGGGGCGTTCGCCGGCGATTTCAAGGTGATCGACTCCGGGCAGCGCCCTCCCGCATCCGGCCTCTGGGCCTGCGTGCAGACGCCGACCTGGCATCACCAGAGCTGCGCCTGCGGCGAGCCCTGGTGCACCACCGAGGTTCTGGTGGATCATCTGGTGGCCGCCGCGAGCGGCGGCGGCAATCTGCTGCTGGCGCTGGCCCCCAAGAGCAGCGGCGCGCTGCCGCTCCCGTTCGTGCTGCGCATGCCGATGGTGGGCAAATGGCTCCGAACCCAGGGTGAAGCGATCTACGGCGCCGGCGCCGTGGTGACGCGGGACTACCTCCCCTATGGCCATCTGACCCGGCGGGGGCGCAATGTGTATGTGGCGATCCGCTTCTGGGGCCGTAATCAGCGTTTGATTCTCAACGGGCTCAAGACCCCGGTCCGGCGGGCCGTGGTGGTGTCGACCGGACAGGCGGTGGATGTCAGGCAGGAGGACGATGTGGTGGAACTGACGGGCCTGCCGCGCACGCTCCGCACCTGCTTGTGCCCCGTCATCCGCATCGAGTGCGAGGCGGAGCCCGAGGTGAGCGATTGGACGCTGCGCGCCGGGGGCGAGACCCCCTCGGGCCGCCTGACGCAGTGGGCGGCGGCGGGCGGGGCGGGATTCGGCGCGTGAGCCTGCGCGTCTGAGAGGGGAGAGGCCGGCCATGCCGATTTACGAGTTTACCTGCGGTCCATGCAACACGGTGTTCAGTTTTCTGTCCCGGCGTCCGGGCGTTCCGCGCCCGCCCGCCTGCCCGGCGTGCGGCGGCGCGTTGAGCCGCGAGGTGTCGCCCTTCGCCTGTCCGGGCAACGGCAAACGGGGGGCGGACGGAGCCGACGGCGACGACCCGCTGGCGTCGGTTGACGAGGCGCGGCTGGCGCGGGCAATGGAGGCGTTGTCGGGCGAGATGGGGACGGCGGATGAGGCTGACGCCGATCCGCGCGCATCGGCGCGGCTCTTCCATAAATTTGCTCAACTGACGGGGATGACGTTCAAGCCGGCCGTGCGGGAGGCTCTGGCGCGCATCGCATCGGGCGACGATCCCGATCAGGTCGAGGCGGAGCTGGGCGACGCGCTGAACGCCGAGAATCCGTTTGCGTCCGAGACCGCCGGCTCGCTGCGCGACATCCTGCGCGGCCTGCGCCGCGAACCGCGGCGGGATCCGAAACTTTACGATCTGGAGTGACGCCAGGAACGGGTGTGTCGATGCAACGATACGGCGGGAATAAGCGGCGGGCGACCGGGCGCGGCTGGCGGCTGGCGGCCGCAGCCGGAGCGGCGGCCTGGCTCGTGCTGCCGGGTTGCCTCACCGCGCCGATACGGCCGCCGCGCGACCGCCAGCCCGTGATGATGTCCTTTGAGATCACCGGCTACTGCAATTGCGGCACCTGCTGCGGTTGGAGACGGAGCTGGTTCGGCCTGGGGCCGCCGGTGATCGCCCAAGGCCCGAACCGGGGGGAACCGAAGCAGGTCGGCATCACCGCCAGCGGCGTCCGCGCCCGGCCCGGAACCGTCGCGGCCGACACCGCGGTGCTCCCCTTCGGCACGGTCATCCAAGTGCCCGGCTACGGGTATGGCAAGATCGAAGACCGGGGGGGCGCGATCAAGGGCGGCAGGCTGGATTTGTGGTTTTCGTCCCATGCGGCGGCCCGGCAATGGGGCCGGCGCACGATGTGGATCAAGGTGTGGCGTTAATAAGGAAATATCAGGGCATGATGACAGATACGGACAACGCGGGCGGCGGATCCGACACCAGCCGCCATTTTCTCAGGCAGTGGATTGCAGAGGAGGTCGCCGCCGGGCTTCCCGGCGGCCAGGTGGTGACTCGGTTTCCGCCCGAACCCAACGGCTGGCTCCATATCGGCCATGCCAAGGCGGTGTGCATCGATTTCGGCATGGCCCGCGAGTTCGGCGGGGTCTGCAACCTGCGGATGGACGACACCAATCCCTCCAAGGAATCCGACGACTACGTCCAGGCGATTCAGACCGATATCCGCTGGCTCGGTTTCGAATGGGATCGCTTTGTCTATGCGAGCGATTATTTCGAGCCGATGTACGCCATTGCCGAGGGCCTGATCCGTGGCGGGCATGCCTATGTGTGCGAACTCACTCAGGAGCAGTGGAAGGCGCACCGCGGCGTGCCGACGCAACCGGGCGTGCCCAGCCCCTTTCGCGACCGCAGCCCCGAAGAGAATCTCGCGCTGTTCAGCCGGATGCGCGACGGCGCGTTTGCCGACGCGACCCTGTGCCTCCGCGCCAAGATCGACATGGCCTCGCCCAACATCCACTTCCGCGACCCGGTGCTCTACCGGATCATGCGGGTGGCGCACTACCGCTCGGGCGACGCCTGGTGCATCTATCCGATGTACGACTTCGCCCATCCGATCGAGGACGCCCTCGAGGGCGTGACCCACTCGATGTGTACGCTGGAGTTCGAGGTGCACCGCCCGCTGTACGACTGGGTGATCGACCGCATGGACGAGATGGGGCTGCTCCTCACGCGCCGCGGTCAGACGGTGCGCCCCCGCCAGCGCGAGTTCGCCCGGCTCAGCCTGACCTACACCGTGATGAGCAAGCGGAAGCTGCTGCAGCTCGTGCAGGAGAAGCACGTCGACGGCTGGGATGATCCGCGTCTGCCGACCCTGGCTGGGCTGCGCCGCCGCGGGTACACGCCCGCGGCGATCCGCGATTTCTGCGAGCGTGTCGGCGTCTCCAAATACGAAAGCGAGACCGAGCTGGCCCTCCTGGAATACTGCGTCCGCGACGATCTGAACCGCCGCGCCCAGCGGCGTCTGGCCGTTCTCGATCCGGTCAAGGTCGTGGTGGAGAATTTTCCGGATGACGGGGAGGCGTGGTTTGACGCGGTCAACAATCCCGAGGACCCCGCCTCGGCGAGCCGCCTGATTCCATTCAGCCGCGAGCTGTGGATCGAGCGCGACGATTTCATGGAAAACCCGCCGAACAAGTTCTTCCGCCTGGCGCCGGGCCGCGAGGTGCGCCTCCGCTACGCCTGCCTCTTCACCTGCACGTCGGTGGTCAAGAACGACGCCGGGCGGGTGGTTGAAATCCGCGGCACGTATGATCCGCAGTCCAGAGGCGGCACCGCCCCCGACGGCCGCAAGGTGAAGGGGACCATCCACTGGGTTTCGGCCCGCCACGCCCGCCCGGTCGAGGTGCGGCTGTATGACCGGCTCTTCACCGTGGCCGATCCCCTGGCCGACGAGACCCGGGATTTCATCACGTGGCTCAATCCCGATTCGATCCGCACCGTGACCGCACAGGTTGAACCCGCGCTGCTGGAGGCCGCCCCCGGCGAGCGGTTCCAATTCGAACGCCTCGGCTATTTCTGCGCGGATACGCGTTCGTCCGTACCCGGCGCGCCCGTGTTCAACCGCACCGTGACGCTCAAGGACTCCTGGGCCAACGCGGCCAGGGGATGAGGAGAAATGGGGCGAATGACGGGGCTCGAACCCGCGACAGCCAGAACCACAATCTGGAGCTCTACCAACTGAGCTACATTCGCCAGGGTCGCTGAAACGGGGCGTACCTTAGCAAACCGCCGCCCGATGCACAAGTCCGAATTCGCCTTTAGTGCCGCGCCGGTCCGGCGAGCGTGTTGGCATTGCCTTCGGCCGCAATCTTCGCTATCATCCCGCTCATCTCACACACCATGGCACGCAATCGAACAAAACGGATGGAGCGGGTCGAGCGGTTTCTCATCCGCCTGATTCAGCAGCCGGGGGCCGACCAGGGACATACGGGGTCGATCCGGTTCCTGCTGGCGTGCCTGAAGGGGCTGGCGCATCTGTTTCGCGGCGTGGTGCAGGCGCGTCTGTTCTTGTATGAGGCGGGGATCTTGCGGCGCTACCCCCTCGGTTGCCAGGTGATCAGCGTCGGGAACATCACGGCGGGCGGAACCGGCAAGACCCCGGTGGTGGAGATCTTCGCCCGCGAGCTGCACAAGTCGGGGCGGAAGGTCGCGATCCTGAGCCGCGGCTACCGAAAGAAGGAACTGCCCTGGTACCAGCGGTTTTTCCAAGAAACACTCGAGCCGCCGCGGGTCGTGAGCGACGGCCACCACCTGCTGCTCGACAGCGAAATGGGCGGCGACGAGCCCTACATGCTCGCCTCCAACCTGCCGGGCGTGGTCGTGCTGGTCGACAGGAACCGCGTCAAGAGCGGTCGTTATGCCATCAAGAAGTTTGGCTGCGACACGCTGGTGCTCGACGATGGCTTTCAGTATCAGAAGCTCAAGCACCGGCTCGAACTCGTGCTGATCGACAAGACCAATCCCTTTGGCAACGGCAATGTCCTGCCGCGCGGCGTGTTGCGCGAACCGGTGCGCAACCTGAAACGGGCCAATTTCATTTTCATCACCAAGTCGGACGGACAATCGGAGACGCTGCGCGCCCGGATCCGCGCATTGAATGCCCAGGCCGAAATCATCGAGTGCTGCCACCGTCCCCAATACCTGCGCAACGTTTACAGCGACGAGACACTGCCATTGAATTGGCTCAGCGGCAAAAAGGTTGCCGCGCTCTCCGGCATCGCCGTGCCGCAGAGTTTTGAGGGCTTTTTGCGCGGCATGGACGCGCGGCTGGTGACGTGCGACCGCTATGCCGACCACCACCGGTACGCGGCTCAGGAGATTATCGACGCGGTGAACCGGGCGGATGAGCTGGGCGCCTGCGCGCTGATCACGACCGAGAAGGACGCTGTGCGCCTGCCGCGTCTGGCGAGTTCGGCCGTGCCGGTCTACTACCTGCGGGTGGAGATCGAGATTCTGTCCGGGGCCGAAAACTTTCACGAGGCGGTCCGGCATATCTGTACGCACGGGGAGCGGAAAGCGGGCGTAGCATGAGCGGCGACAGGCCTTTCCCCCCCAGCTCCGCCTCCTCCCCTTCGCAGGGGCATCCGGTGCGGCCGGCGCCCCGCGTGCTGCGCGCCGCGGCTCTGGTCAGCGCCATGACGGGAATCAGCCGCGTGGCCGGTCTGCTGCGCGAGCAACTCATGGCCGTGGCCTTCGGGACGGGCGTGGTCAAGTCGGCGTTCGTGGTCGCGTTCCAGATTCCGAATCTGTTCCGCCGCCTGTTTGGCGAGGGCGCGCTGTCGGCGGCCTTCATTCCCATTTACATCGAGACGCGGAATCGCGACGGCGAGGCGGAAGCCAACCGGCTGGTCGGTCGCGTGGCCGGCCTGCTGGTGGCCGTGCTGGGCCTGGTCACGGCGCTCGGCATTCTGGCCGCGCTGGCCCTGCAGACCTGGTGGTTTGCGCCCGGAAGCGAGAGCCGCTGGGCCGAGATTCTGCCGCTGCTGCGGATCATGCTCCCGTATGCGCCGCTGATCTGTCTGGCGGCGCTCGCGATGGGCGTGCTGAACGCCCACCGGAACTTCGCCGTCTCTGCGCTGGCCCCGGTGTTTCTCAACCTGATCTGGATCTTCGCGCTGCTGGTCCTGTGTCCGATGCTGCCCGACGACCCCCGCCTGCGCATCCGGGTGGTTTCCTGGGCCGTGGTGGTGGCGGGGGGCGTGCAAGTGGCCGTGCAGATGCCGGCGCTGCGCAGGCGCGGCGTGCGGCTGTCCCTGCGGTTCGACTGGCGCGGGGACGCCCGCATCCGGCGCATCCTCGCGCTGCTGGCGCCGATGATGCTCGGCGTGGGCGTGTTCCAGATCAACGTGGTGGTGGACGGTCTGCTCGCGATGTGGGCCGCGCCGTGGGCCCCGGCGGCGATCCAGTACGCGGATCTGATCGTCTACCTGCCGCTGGGACTGATCGGCAATGCCTTCGGCACGGTGTTGCTGCCGACCTTCGCCCACCAGGCGGAAACCAACGATCAGGAGGCCATGCGCGCCACGCTTGAAGGCGCGCTGCGCCAGGTGCTGCTGATCGCGGTGCCGGCGGCGGTCGGACTGGCCGTTCTGGCCGCACCGGTGGTGAATCTGCTCTATGTCTGGCCGAAGGGGGAGTTTCAGGCGCAGGATGCGGTCTGGACGGCGCGCGCATTGGCGGTCTTTGCGCCGGGCCTGATCTTCTTCAGCATCCAGAAGGCCTTGACGCCGGCCTTTTACGCCCTGCAGGACACGCGCACGCCGTTGCGGATCGGCCTGTGGAGCGTGGGACTCAACTTCGTGCTGAATGTCGTCTGCGTGCTGACCTGGCCGCACGACTGGAAGCATGCGGGGCTGTTGCTGTCGACGGTGATCGCGAGCGCGGTCACCGGAATGCTGCTCGGGCGTCTGCTGCACCGTCGCCTCGGCGCGCCCTGCGTGATCGGGCTGGCGCCCGTGGCGGGAGGCGTGATCGCGGCGGCCGGTCTCATGGGCGGGGCGGCGTGGTGGGCGCAGGCGCGTGCGCTGGAACTGCTGGGTGAATGGGCCTTGCCGGTCAAACTGGCGCAGATGCTGGCCATGCTGGCGGCGGTGGCCGCAGGCGCCGTTGTTTATTCCGTGTGCGTGTGGGCGCTCTGCCGTCCCGTCGTGCGGGAATTGATCAACGAATGGCGGTTGAAGAAAGGGCGCCGTGAACAGTAAGCAAACGCAACCCTTGACTATCGTGGTCGCCTGTGGCGGCACCGGCGGGCACGTCTTTCCGGGATTGACGACGGCGCGCGCCCTGCGGTCGCGCGGTCACGCGGTCACGGTCTGGCTTTCGGGCCGGGCGGTGGAGGAGGTGGCGCTGCCCGCCTGGGACGGCCCGATCTGGCGCACCGGCGCGCGTCCGCTCCGCGCGGGGACGGTTCCGGCGATGCTGGCGTCGGTCTTCCGCTGCGTGCGGCAGGTGCGCCGGACGCGTCCCGACCGCCTGCTGGCCATGGGCAGCTACGCGAGTCTGCCGCCGACGGTGGCCGCGTGGCTGTGCGGCGTGCCCGTGGTGCTGCACGAGGCCAACACGGTTCCGGGGCAGGCGGTGGACTGGCTGTCGCGGCTGGCGCGGGTGACGGCGGTGAGCTTTCCGGTGACGGAAGCGGCGCTTCCCGGCCGGCGGGTGTTTTTGACGGGGCTGCCGGTGCGGCGCGAACTCGCCGGGGCGGGGCGCCCGGCCGGCCAGGCGCCGGGGTTTACGGTGCTGGTGACGGGCGGCAGCCAGGGTGCGCACGCGGTGAATGAGCGCGGCTGCGGCGCGCTGTGCCGGTTGTCGGCGCAGGGGTTTAACGGGCTGCGGGTCATTCATCAAAGCGGGGCGGCCGACGCCGATGGCCTGCGCGCGCGCTATGCGGCGGCGGGGGTCGATGCGCAGGTCGTCCCGTTCATCCGGGACATGGGGGCCGCCTATGCCGCGGCCGACGTTGCGGTGTGTCGCGCGGGCGCCGTGACGTGCGCCGAGCTCTGCCTCTGCGGCGTGCCGGCGATCCTGATCCCGCTGCCGGGCGCGGTGCGCGACCATCAACGGCACAATGCGGCCGCGCTCGCCGCCGGCGGCGGTGCGGTGCTTGCGGAGCAGGGCGAGTTGACGGACGACTCACTGGCCGAACGGCTTCGCGCTCTGGCGGACGCCCCTTCGCGCCGGGCGGCCATGGCGGAAGCGCTGCTGCGGCTGGCCGTTCCCGACGCCGACGCGCGCCTCGCGGATTGCGTTGCGGGCGCGGATTTCTAAAAAGCCGGGCGTGACATTCGGGCCGGGAAACGCTACTATTCGCACCTCATGGCAGCCAACAGCGAGGGTGCTGTCGTTGCATCCGGAATTTTTTCGCCTATGGAACACAGCATTGAGAACACCCGCAATTTCTGCATCATTGCCCATATCGATCATGGGAAGACGACGTTGTCCGACCGCATTCTGGAGCTGACCCACACCATTGAATCGCGGCTGATGCGCGAGCAGACGCTCGACGCGATGGATCTCGAGCGCGAGCGCGGCATCACCATCAAATGCCATCCCGTCTCGATGCATTACACCGCGCGGGACGGCCGTGTGTTCCGTTTCAATCTGATCGACACGCCCGGCCATGTCGACTTCACCTACGAAGTCTCCCGCAGCATGGGTGCCTGCGAGGGGGCGATCCTCGTGGTCGATGCGTGCCAGGGCGTCGAGGCGCAGACCGTCGCCAACGCCTATCTCGCGATCGAAGCCGGGCTCGAGATCATTCCGGTTCTGAACAAGGTGGACCTGCCCGGCGCGGATGTGGACGAGGTCTCCAAGCAGGTTGAGGATGTGCTGGGCATCAGCATGGAACACCCGCTGCTGATCAGCGCCAAGACGGGGCTCAACGTGTCAGACGTGCTGGAAGCGGTCGTCACGCGTCTCCACCCGCCCAAGACCCGCGGCAACGATGCGCCGTTGCGGGCGCTGGTGTTCGACTCGGTCTTTGACGCGTTCCGCGGCGTGATCCCCTACGTGCGGGTCGTGGACGGCTGCATCAAGGCGGGCGACACCGTGTGCTTTCTCAGCAACGGCGTGCAGACGCAGGTGCGCGAGGTCGGCGTCTTCAGCCCCACGCAGAAGCCGCAACCGGTTCTCGAAGCGGGGCAGGTCGGCTACCTCGCCGGCACGATCCGCGATCCGCGCGATGTGAAGATCGGCGACACGGTGACGACGGTCAAGGACGGCTCATCCGAAGCCCTGCCCGGGTACAAGGAGGTGAGGCCGATGGTGTTCAGCGGCCTCTATCCGGTGAGCAGCGACGAGTACGAAAAGGTGCGCAACGGACTCGAGAAGCTCCATTTGAATGACGCGGCCTTCAGCTTCCACCCCGAAAGCTCGGTCGCGCTGGGCTTTGGTTTCCGGTGCGGGTTTCTCGGATTGCTGCACATGGAGGTCGTCCAGGAGCGGCTCCGCCGCGAATTTGACCTCGACATCATCAGCACCCATCCGGCCGTGGTCTACAAGATCTTCATGAACGACGGCACCGTCGCGGACATCGACAATCCGACCCGGATGCCCGACGTGACGCGGATCGATCATATCGAGGAGCCGATCATCAAGGCGACGCTCATCACGCCGAGCCTCTACATTGGCGAGATCATGCGGCTCGTGATGGACCGGCGCGGCGAGATGCGCACGACGGAGAGTCTCGATGCCAGGCGGGTGATCCTGACCTGCATGTTGCCGCTCAATGAGATTCTGATCGATTTCCATGACACCCTCAAAAGCATCAGCCGCGGCTATGCCTCGATGGACTATGAGCCGATCGGCTACCAGCCCAGCGACATCGTCAAGATGGACATCCTGCTCAATGGCGAGGTCATTGACGCTTTCTCGTGCATGGTGCACCGGGACAAGGCGGTTTCCCGCGGCCGCCAGATCTGCAAGGCGCTGAGCGAAGAGATTCCGTCGCACATGTTCAAGATCCCGGTGCAGGCCACGCTGGGCCGCAACATCATCGCCCGCGAAGACATCCGGCCGTTCCGCAAGGATGTGACGGCCAAGCTGTACGGCGGTGATGTCACCCGCAAGCAGAAGGTGTTGAAAAAACAGGCCGAAGGCAAGAAGCGGATGAAGGAATTCGGCACCGTCCGGGTGCCTCAGTCGGCATTTATCGCCGTCTTGAAAGGCGGCAGCGAATCATAGGGGCGGGGTCTCCCCGCCCGCCCGGCGGGCGCGGCGGATCAGGTTCCGGCCCTCCAAGGAGCATATCCATGAAGGCATTGGCAAAACTCGCTGAAATCCGCGCCACCTGGAAGGCGCGCAAGCGCCTGAAGGAGACATTGAACAGCGCCGACACGGTCAAGGCGATGCGCGAGGATCTGCTGAGCCACGCGGACCGCGCGGAGCTGGTCCGCCTGATGGCCAAGGCGCGCCGCGGGGTGCGCCGCGGATCCGTAGCCGATGCCGATGCGCTCACGGACGCGTTGAACGCCCTGCTCAACCGCCTGTCGCCCGTGCGGCCATTCGCCGCGTGGCGCGGCAATTTCGAGGTGGTGGTGATCGCGCTCTCGGTGGCGATGGCCTTCCGCGCCTATTTCTACCAGCCGTTCAAGATCCCGACGGGATCCATGTATCCCACGCTTTCGGGCATCGCGTCGTACG
>CAZDLY010000030.1:0-30255 GCA_964506575.1 uncultured Akkermansia sp.
TTCATGCCCGCGCTATACCCGATACCCGGCTTCTCAACCCATCCCGATCACATTCGGACCCATACAATTTCCCCACACACACCCGGAAGCGTCAAGTAGTCCCGGTCCCCGTTGCAGCCGTCCGTCCGCGAGCGCGTACCCGGCGCCCATGCGCCCGGCCAGTTCCAGACTGTGGGTCACGACGATGAGCGCGACCCCCTCGGCGCGGTTGATCTCGACGAGGAGGTCGCCGAGCGCGCGGGCCGATGCGTGATCCAGCGAACCGGTGGGCTCGTCGGCCAGCAGCAGCCGGGGGCGGTTGATCAGCGCGCGCACGACGGCGGCGCGCTGCGACTCGCCGCCGGAAAGCAGGCCCGGACGATGGTTGCGCCGGTCGGCGAGTCCGACGCGCTCCAGCAGCGCCTCCGCCCGCCCGGCATCCGCCTGCCGCTGGGCGCGCGACCGGCGGGTGGCCAGCGTCGGCAGCAGCACATTTTCCAGCACGGTGCATTGCGGCAGCAGATGATGCTGCTGGAACACGAAGCCGATCAGGCCGTTGCGCAGGCCGGCCAGCGCATCCTCGGACAGCAGCCCCAGGTCCCGGCCGTCCAGCGTCACCGCCCCCGAGGTCGGCCGGTCGAGGCCGCCGATGATGTTGAGCAGCGTGCTTTTGCCGCATCCGGACGGCCCGACCACCGCGAGCGATTCTCCGGCCTCCACGCGCAGGCTGATGCCGTCCAGCACGCGGAGCGGGGCGGGTGAATCCGGTGCACCATACTGCTTGCAGACGGCTTTCAATTCGAGCACGAACGTCATTCCGTTCCTCCTGTTGCTCCTACGCAGTCCTCGCCGGACCGTCACGTCGGCCATTGCGCACGAGGCGATAGACGCGGGTCACGTCCGCGACCATGCGCGCCAGACCGTACTTGTCGACCACCGCCGCCCGGCCGGCCGCGCCGATGCGCGCGGCGAGCGCCGGGTTCGCCAGCAGGGGAAACAGGGCCTCGGCCAGCGCCCCGGCCGTCGGCGTGTCGTAAATCACGCCGCCGCCGGTGGCGGCGACGATCTCCGGATAGGCGCCCAGCCGGGGTTGCACCACGGGGACGCCGCAGGCCATGGCTTCGATCTGGAACAGTCCGAACGCCTCGGGCCGGATGGCTGGAACCGACAGGACACTGAGCGACCGCAGAAACGCGCTGCGATGGGGTTCGCGGCAGGCATCGACAAATTCGACGGCGGCGGCGTGTTCCGACGCGGCGATGCGCGCACGTATCCCCGCGAGAAACGGCGTCTGCGCATCGCGGTTGCCGCCGGTGATGCGCAACCGGAGGCCGGCCAGTTCGGGGCGGCGCCGCAATGCCAGGAAAGCCTCCACCAGGATGTCCAGCCCGTGGGGCGGCGTCAGCTCGGAAAGAAAACCGAGGGTTGGCGTTGCGGGCGGCTCCGGCGGCGGCGAGAAGGCATCGACGTCGATGCCGATCGGTATCGTATGGCACCGGGCCTCCGCCAGGTTCAGGCGTGCCCGCATCTGTCCGGCGTAATAGGCGCTGACCGGCGTGAACGCATCGACCGCGCGGCACAGCTCGGCGACGCGCTGCCAGCCGCGTTCACGATAGTCCGGAGGAAGCGCGTCCAACCAGGTGTCCTCGTCCTGCAATGTGCAGACGATGCCGACGCCCAGCGCGTCGCGGAGGGCCGGCGCCAGCCCCAGCAGCAGCGCATTGGAGACGTGCACGATGTCCGGCCGGGGCTGCGTCTTCAGCCAATCCGTCATCTGATCGAGCTCGCGGCGGTGGGGGCCGTCCGGGCCGTCGAGCACGCCCAGCGTGAGACCGCCGAGCCCGCCGGCCTGTGTGGACCCGGCCTTCGCCGCCGCCCAGCGCAGCACGCCGGGCGCATCCAGCCGCCGGCGCCAGGCCGCCGGCAGCCGGTGGTAAAACGGGATCTTATGCTGCAAATAGACATTGACCGCGCCGTAGAACACCGGCGCCCGGGCGACCGCGCCGCCGACCGGCTCCAGGAAGGGCAGATACATCGGCACGAACAGCACCTCATGGCCGGCGGCCTGCAGGGCTTTCACCAGCCCGATATCCCGGACGCAGTTCTGGCAATAGAAGCCGCCTCCGGAGCCCGGCACGATGTGAACGATGTTCATTTCCCCTCCCCAAAGGCATAGAGGACGCCATCGGCCGCGCCCACCACGATCCAGCCGTCCACGACGGCCACGGCGGCGGTGATCGGGCTTCCCACCAGATACGACCACAGCAGCTCCCCCGTGTCGTACCGAAGCATGGTGAGGCGTCCGTCGCGCGATCCGAAAAGCACCCGGTCCCGTGCGACCACCGGCGAACTGTCAATCTCGTCCTGGGCCTGGAATCGCCAGATCTCCCGGCCCGTGTCGCGGGAGAGGCAGTACACGACACCCGCGCGGCTCGCGGCCAGCACGCGCGTGGAGGTCACCGCGACGGACGCGAAGAATGCGGGCGCCCCGTCCGCCGCAAAGCGCCAGCGGATCCGATTCTTCGCCAGATCCAGGGCGAGCACCTCGCCCTGGTAATGGCCGACATACGCCACGCCGTCCCGCACGGCCGGCGAGGCGGCGACATAGGAGCCCGCCTGAAGGACGGCGGCGGCGACGCCGTCCTTCAGGCGGACCGCATGCACCCGTTCGTCGCAACCGCCCACCAGCGCGATCCCGTTGCCGACCGCCGGCAGGCCGTTGATGGAGTTCCCCGTCTCGTACGCCCAGACCCGCTCCCCGGTGCGGGCGTTCACGGCATGCAGACGGCGGTCGTAACTGCCGACCAGGATGAGCGGCGGATCGCCCGGGACGCGATTCGCCCCGCCCATGATCTGGCCCTCCGTGGCATAGACCCACGCGCGGCGGCCCGACGCCGCGTCCAGCGCGTAAAGCGTGCCGTCGAGGTCGCCGACATAGAGGACGCCGCCGGCGATCAGCGGCGAGGCCTCGATCCCGGCGTCGGCCTTGAACGACCAGACCCGCCCGCCATCGACCAGACGCACGGCCTGCACCGTCCCATCTGCCGCCGCCGCATAGACGGTTCCGTCCTGAATCACCGGCGCGGCCAGAAGCTTCGCCTTCGTGTCACAGCTCCAGCGAAGCGCCGGTTTTGCGGGCGGCCGCGCGGGCGTGGTCCCGGTCAACGCCGCATCGCCCCGCGAGATCGGCCAAGATGCGCCCGTGGCCGCCACGCGTTCCCCGGCCCGGACGATCCCTCCGGCGAGCGGCCACGGGAGCAGCAACAGGCAGATCAGGCGGCGTGATAGGACAGGAGACATGGAACCCTCGGTTGTGGAATGGACGCAGTGACCCGCAAGGCTTTCAACGCTAGCATGCGGGCGGGCCGATGGCAAGTCCGCAGATACGTTTTTAATTTGACGGATCACGGGCGGCGTGTCACACTCACACGCAATGGGTTAAGTCCGTTCCAGAGAGGCGTGTCTTACAAAAGGAAGGTAGCCATGACGGTTCGCAATCATCCGGGATTCACCATCATCGACCTGCTGGTGGTGCTCGTGATTCTCGCGGTCTTGTTCTTCACGTTGACACCGACGATTCGGGGCGCGATCAATCAGACCCGTGCGACAACGATGAAGGAGAATGGGCGCCGCATCTGGATGGCCGTGGTCGACGCCAACATCGAACGTCAGGAGAATCAGCAAGGACCCGTGTGGCCGGGGAATGTCAGGAGCAAGCAGCTGTGCGACACGCCGGCGTACTTCACCTATCTGTTGTCGGACGGTGAAACGACCCATCGAGTCACGGCTGCGGCGGAAAAACGTCTGGTGCTCAATCTGACGCCCGAGTTGCTCATCGCCCCCGGCATGCATCCCTACGACGGCACCAACGCCCTTCCGGCCTCCAACGTGGCCTGGCGTGTCACCGAAATCACGCAAGCCGCCCCGCAGGACATCGCCTTTCTCCTCAGCCGGAATGTCGGCGGTGAAAAAATCCGGCAAGGCGTCGAAGACAAGGACGCCAGCCGGATCACGCTGAAGGCGGACGTGGCGCCATTCGGCGGCGAGCGCGCCGTGTGGATATCCAAGGGGGGGCGCGCCTTCGACGCGCGAAAGAAACAGCTCTACAACCGGATGGTCATGGGCATCGGCACCAACACCGTGGCCCTCTGGAAATGCGAGTAGGGATGCTTGTGCCTTTTTTTGGTGCCTTTTTTTCGGTTGACGGATCACCGACGACGTGACACACTACTCAACGACGATGGTTTGGAAATGGGGTCTTGTTCATGTTCAACCGCGACGCGAGTCGCACAAAAAGAAGGTAATTATGACGTTTCGCAAAGCTAGGGGGTTCACCCTCGTTGAAATGCTGGTGGTGATCGCGATCATTGCCATTCTCGCGGCCGCGTTGTTCCCGCAAATTCAGAACGCGATAGACCAAGCCCGCGCAACCGCCATGAAGAACAAGGGGCGCGGCATCTGGGTGGGCGTGGTTTCGGCGAACAACGAGCGCGAGGTGCTCAGCCTGGGCCCGGTGTGGCCGACTGAGCTGGCTGCCGCTGGCGTAATTACGGCCCCCGTCAAGGGCACGGATTATTTCGCCGCCATGCTGAAAAACAACGGCGGCACCATTGCCACGACGCCGGACGATCAGTTGGTCAGTGATGTGAAGGCCGACCTGCTCGCAGGCGGAAGCTTCAATCCTGCGGCCAATAACACGCTTCCGGTCGCCGCCAACATCGCGTGGCGGGCCTTTGGCGCGAGCGCGTCGTCCGGGATGGGCGATGCCTTCATTGCGAGCAAGGACTTTGCCGTGTCCTCCGCCGGATCGGCCCAAAGCTTCTCGACCAACACGCTCGTTGTTATGAATGCGGCCGGACCTTTCAAGGGCCGCCGGATGACGTGGATCACCGTGGGTGGCGGCACGTTTGACGCCCGCAGGAAGTATGTCTCCGATTGCGCCCGGATGATGGGCGGCACCTCCACCACGAACAGTATCCTCGCCGACGAATAGTTCGCGTTGCGGGTGGGTGGTGTGATGGTCGCACGGGTGGCTCTGGACGCGGCGCTGGACCGGCTGTTCGACTACGCTGTGCCCGAGGAGTGGGTTGAGCGCATCCGTACCGGCGTGCGGGTGCGCGTCCCTTTCGGTTCGCGCGTCTGTTCGGGATACGTCATCGAATGCTCCGACCAGCCCGAGCCGCAGGTGGCGGCCGCAGGTGCGGCGGTGCAGCGGGGCCTGTTCAGCGAGGACGACGCGCCGACGGCCGGAGGTGGACGGCTCCGCTTGGTTGCCGGGATTGACGATGACCGCCCGTTCTTCTCCGAAACCCTGATCCGCCTGGTCCGCTGGATCGCCGACTATTACTTCGCCCCGCTGGAAGTGTCGCTCCGCTGCGCCCTCCCCGCGCCGGTCCGGGACGGCGGCTCGAAGCCGAAGGAACAGGTGTTTGTGGGCCTGCCGGCGGCGAAAACACAAACGTCATCAACCGATCTCAAGCCGCCGCTGACCGCCCGCCAGCAGGCCCTCATCGCCGAGATCCGCGTTCGCGGCGGCGGGTTGATGCAGATCCTCTGCCGCGAGCTGAAATGCGCCCCCGAGACGATCAAGCGCCTGGCCGCCGCGGGCTGGCTGACGCTGGAGTCGCGTCAGCTCCGACGCGACCCGCTTGCCAATCGCACCATCCTGCCCACCAGCCCGCTCGCCCTGATGCCCCAGCAGGCGGACGCCTTGCGGCTGATCTGCGCCGATTGCGACGCCGCGCTCGCCGCCCGCGCCGCCGGCGCCGTCAAGCCCCCGCCGCCGGTGTTGCTCTACGGGGTGACCGGCTCGGGCAAGACCGAGGTCTACCTTCAGGCCATCGCGCACGTTCTGGAGCGCGGCGGCGGGGCGATCGTGCTGGTCCCCGAAATCGCGCTGACCCCCCAGACGGTGCAGCGGTTCGCCGGGCGGTTCGGCGGACGGATCGCCGTCCTGCACAGCGCCCTGAGCGAGGGCGAGCGGTTCGACGAGTGGCATCGGATTCGCGATGGCGACGCCCGCGTGGTGATCGGGCCGCGTTCAGCCGTGTTCGCGCCCGTGGCCAACCTGGGGCTGATCGTGGTGGACGAGGAGCACGAACCGAGCTACAAGCAGGACGAGGCGCCGCGCTACAACGCCCGCGACACGGCGGTGATGCGCGGCTGGCTCGAGGGCTGCGGCGTGGTGCTCGGCTCGGCCACGCCCGCCATGGAGTCGTGGGTCAACGTCCGGCGCGGCAAGTACGCGCTGGCGCAGATCGAGAACCGCGTCGAGGACCGCTCCATGCCGACGGTCGAGGTCGTCGACATGCGCCTCGAAACGGCGCGCAGCGGTCATGCGCAAGTCTTTTCGCAACGGCTGATTGAGACCATTCAGGGACGGCTGACCGTCGGCGAGCAGGTGATCCTGTTTCTCAACCGCCGGGGCTTTGCCACGTCGCTGGTCTGCACCCACTGCGGCTTTGTGGCGGAGTGCGACGCCTGCAGCACCGCCTATACCTACCATCAGACCGACAACCGCCTCCGGTGCCACATCTGCGGCGCGTGCGCCACCGTGCCGGCCGCATGCCCCGGCTGCGGCGACCCGGCGTTCCGCTACACCGGTTTCGGGACGCAGCGGATCGAAACCATCGCGCAGACGTGCTTTCCCCAGGCGCGGATCGCCCGGCTCGACGCCGACGCGGCCGCGCGCAAGCACGGGCCTGACGAGATTCTGGGCGCCTTCCGATCGGGAAAGACCGACATTCTGATCGGCACGCAGATGATCGCCAAGGGGCACCACTTCCCCAATGTCACCCTCGTCGGCGTGCTGCTGGCCGATTCGAGCCTGCACATGCCCGACTACCGGGCGGGCGAGCGCACGTTCCAGCTCCTGGCGCAGGTCTCAGGCCGGTCCGGCCGCGGCGAGATCCCCGGCCACGTGATCGTTCAGACCTACACCCCGGACCATCCGGCGATCGAGGCCGCGCGCACCGCGGATTTCCCGCGCTTCGCCGAAAGCGAGCTCCGCCTGCGCCGTGACGGAGGGCTTCCACCCTACAGCCACGTGGTCTGTCTGACGTTCAAGGGCCGCGATGAGGGCCACGTCGCCTTTGCGGCGGCCGCGCTGCACAAGGCGCTCGCACCCCTGCTGCCGCCGGGGGCGGAATGCCCCGAGCCGATGCCCGCGCCGCTCGCCCGCGCCAAGGGCGACTACCGTTACCAGATGCTCCTGCGCGCGGCCTCGGTGCGGAGGATCACCGGGCCGCTGCGCCGGGCGGTCAAGGCCGCGCCGCCGCCCGCCGGCGTCTCGCTGGCGGTGGACGTCGACGCGCTATCGGTGATGTGAGCCCCTGAAAAAAACGAGGCCGTCCCTTGCGGAACGGCCTCGCGCGACACAGAAAGCAAATAGAACTATTCGACCTTCTTGACGGCGTCCTTCTTGATCTCGGGAACTGCGGCGGCGTCCTTCTTGATCTCGGTAACCTTGACCGCATTGGTTGTCACGACGCCCGTGACCGCATTGGTCGTCACGACGACGGGGGCAACAACAACCGCCGGGGTCTTCGGTGCTTCGACCTTCACGGGGACATCAGACTGCTCCGCGACGGCTGCGAATCCCATAGCCGCAACACAAGCCGCGATCAGAACTGAATACTTCATGGTATCTATTCTCCTCTGAGGAACCCATGCGCTCCCCCGCCAAGATGTGCCTGTCGGCCTTTTCCCGCGAGACAACCCATGGACTGAAGGAACTGGACATCCACCATGGATGCTTGCTTCCGTCAGCCTTTCCCAGTTACAGTTTTTTGCGTAACGACATGCTACGCCGAAAAACATGCAGGAGAGGTTATCATTTTTGCCTGTCTGTGTCAATGGGGATGACGGAATAAATATTTACGGCCCCCGGCGTTGACTTTCCCGATCGAATGTGCCAGACTGCGCCCCGCGTTTCCAGGCCGGGTCTGTCGTCGCGCGGCACACGGGCGGCGCGTGTCCGGATCGCGCGCGCCCGTGCCCGGCGCTCGGGCCTGGCATCCGGGAGCGGCTGGTTGTGCGAGGGTCCGGGCCACGTCGCCACCCGCACCGCGCCGGTGACGAGCGAGGCGGGATGAAGGCACTGATACAACGGGTGACGGAGGCGTCGGTCGCGGTCCACGGCGAGACGGTCGCCACGATCGGCCGGGGGCTGCTGGTTTTGCTCGGCATCCGCCACGCGGATGGCGAGGCGGACGCGCTGTGGCTGGCGCGGAAACTGCCGCAGTTGCGGATCTTCGAGGACGATGCGGGCGCGATGAACCGGTCGCTCGAAGAGGTCGGCGGCGCCATGATCGTGGTTTCGCAGTTCACGCTCTATGCCGACGCCCGCCACGGGAACCGGCCGGGCTTCGCGGCGGCGGCCCGCCCCGAGCAGGCGGAGCCGCTGTATGACTTGCTCGTAGCGCGGCTGCGCGACCGCCTGGGTCCGGAACGGGTCGGCGCCGGCCGCTTCGGCGCCGAGATGCAGGTGCGGCTGGTCAACGACGGCCCCGTGACGATCGAGCTGGAGAGCGGCGATTCCGTCAAAACACGCGCCAGAGCCGAAAACAGGATAAAAAGGATGGGGTGACTCCATCCGATCCGCTTTGCTGAAAGAATGCCCAACCCCGGAACCATCCGGGCACAGGAGCCTGAATATGGAAATGGACACGCTGACATTCGGCCTCACCCTGCTGGTCGTCGGCATGGGCGGCACGCTGGCCGCCCTGGCCGCGCTCGCCGGGCTCATGGAACTCTTGAAAAAGATGTTCCCCCCTCACACCCCCGACGCCCGCCAGGACGCGTGACAACAGGAGATCGCCATGTTCGAAGCCATCATGAATGGGTTGAGCGGCCTGGGCGCGGGCGTGGCCCATCTGCAGGGGTCCAATCTCGTGATGATCGCGGTCGGCGGCGTGCTGCTCTACCTCGCGATCAAGAAGGATGTCGAACCGCTGCTGCTGGTGCCGATCGGCTTCGGCGCCATCCTGGTCAACATCCCCTTGGCCAACCTGATGGGCGAGGGCGGCTTTCTGCGCACCATTTACAACATGGGCATCGCCAACGAGCTCTTCCCCCTGCTGATCTTCATCGGCATCGGCGCCATGACCGATTTCGGCCCGCTGCTGGAGAACCCGAAGATCTTTCTGCTGGGTGCGGCCGGCCAGTTCGGCATCTTCCTCACAATCGGGCTGGCCCTGCTCTTCGGTTTCGGCAAGCTGGACGCCGTGACGATCGGTGTCATCGGCGCCTGCGACGGGCCGACGGCCATCTTTGTGGCCTCGCGCTACGCCCCCCATCTGCTGGCGGCCGTTTCCGTCGCGGCCTACTCCTACATGTCGCTGGTGCCGATCATCCAGCCCCCCATCATGCGGCTGCTGACCACCGAGAAGGAGCGCGCCATCAACATGACCGAGCGGGCCAAAAAGACGGCGCCGGTATCGAAAAACGCCCGGATCATCTTTCCGATCATGGTGACCATTTTCGGCGGCCTGGTCGCTCCCCAGGGGCTTCCCCTGATCGCCACGATCATGCTCGGCAACCTGATGCGGGAATGCGGCGTGGTGAGCCGCCTGACCCGGGCCACCGAGAACGAGATCGCCAACGTGGTGACGCTCTTCCTGGGCATCTCCATCGGCGCCACCATGGACGGCGCCGCGTTTCTGACCACGCAGACCCTGATGATCCTGATGTTCGGCTTCGTGGCCATCTGCCTCGACACCGTGTGCGGCGTGCTCTTCGGCAAGCTCATGTGCGTCATGACCGGCGGACGGATCAATCCGCTGATCGGGGCGGCGGGCATTTCGGCCTATCCCATGGCCGCACGGGTCGTGCAGAAGGAGGGGCTGAAATACAACCCGTCCAACTACCTGCTGATGCACGCCGTGGGAGCCAACACCGGCGGACAGATCGGCTCGGTCATGGCCGCGGCCATCATGCTGTCGGTGCTCAAAGGGATGGGCGTCATTCCGTGAGGGTCACCCGGATGCGCGATCCGGGTCAACGCGCCGGTGTTGTGGCCTCCGGCCGCTTCACGATTCACCGAACCGTATCGTTTCACCGCAGGCCTCCTTCGCCAACCCGGATCGGATACACGCCGTATTCCCTGACCAGCTTGACGATGTCGTCATAGGTCTGGCCGCTGACCGCGGACGAGACGCTGTGGTCGGACTGGAAGATATAGCCGCCGCCGGCGGCCGCCTCCAGTTTCCGCAACACTTCCCGGCGGACTTCCGCCGGATCGCCTTTCTCCCAGACCTGCACATTGCTGTTGCCGCAGAAACCGATCCGATGCCCGTAGGTCCGGCGCAGGTCGATCACGTCCATGTCGGCCTTGGCCTCGAGCGGATTGTAGGCGTCGATCCCGATCTCGATGAAGTCCTCGAACAGCTTGTGGACGTTGCCGCAACCGTGATAGATGACCGGCAGGTGGTGGACATGCGCGCAGGCCGCGATGCGCCTGACCCAGGGCTTGAAATAGGCGCGCCAGTAATCGGGCGCAAAGAAGGGTCCGTTCCGGTACGCGACATCGCCCCAGATCACGAAGCCGTCCAGCAGGTCCTTTCCCGCCTCCATCTCCGCCTGGGCGCAGGCCAGGCAGAACGCGCCGATCCGGTTGATCACGTCGCCCATTTCCTCGGGATACAACCCCATCCAGAGCATCGTGTTTTCCTGCCCGATCAGCCGTGTCAGGCACTCCGAACACTCGATCATGCTCCCGTAGACGGGGAAATCGGGGCGGAGCGATCTCACGGTGTCGATCCAGGGCGGCGAATTCCGATGGAATCCGTCGCCGACGCCGGCAATCTGGTTGTCGCCGGCCTCGCGGAACCGGCGCCGGTCGGCCGGATCGTCGAACGTCCCGACCGCGCGCCGGAGCTTGTTGAACGTATCCACCTCCCAGGCGTAGTTCTCGGGCATGGGGCAGGCGAACTTCTTGCGCAGAAAGGCGCCGAATCCCGTCTTCACCGCCACCTCGTCCTGCGTCTCCCGGAGGGTCTCGAACGGACGGATCCAGGGATCCATGTTCGGCACGGTGACGATCCAGTCCAGATCGTAGTGGTAGTAGGGGTTGGCATCCGCGGGCAGGTTCAGGTCGTGGCGCCAGCGCTCGATGAACCCGCCCCAGAAGAAGTCGCTGATCGGGACGCGGTCCGGCTCCCGATGGCTCAAGGCCGTGTTCATCCGTTCGAGTTTGCGCAGGGCATTCGGCTTGCGATCCGCCTGCGCCGCCTGCTTGCCGGTCGTTCCAAACATGCTCATGTCGTTGTTCCTCTAGCTCAACGCCTTGGACAGCACCGGCAGGCTGACGTCCAGCCGATAGTCCACCGACGAATGGTCATCGGGAAACTCCTCGTAGATGTGCGCCACGCCAAGCGACTCCAGCCGGCGGTGCAGGCGCCGCGCGCCATAGACCAGATTGTACTGATCGATGTCGCCGCAGTCGATGTAGAGCGCCTTGAGCCGCTTCAGGCCGGCGCCGTGTGTCTCGACCAGCGTCAGCGGATCCCACCGCAGCCAGTTGTTCCAGCGCTCGGGGATCCGTTCGCAAGTGTCATGCGTCACCGGCAGGCGAATACCATACCGTGCCGAGGGGTCGGGATCGAAGCTTGCAGCCTGGGCCAGAATCATGATGACGTTAATGTCGGAGCCCTTGAATTTCTTCGATTCCCAGAACGCGTCCACCCACTTGCCGAAATCGAAATGGACCGGGGTCAGCTCGCGCAGCACGGGAACGAATTCATGCCCGTAGAGCAGCTCGAAGCCCATGTCGCCGGAATGCACCGCGGCCGCGCTCCAGAACTCGGGATGCAGCAGGGCATGCACGACTGCGCCGTAACCGCCGCTGGAATGACCGAAGATGCCGCGCCGGCCCGCACCGCCGCAGCCGAAGTGGCGCTCCACAAACGGGACGGCCTCCTGCAAAAGGAAGTCGTCCCAGCGCCCCATCGCGGCCGAGTTCACATACTGGTTGCCGCCCAGCCGGGTAAAACAGTCGGGAAATGCGACCACGCACGGGGCCATTGCGCCGGCGGCGATCAGACGATCGAGCCGTTCCGGCACGTTCTCGCCAAAGCCCTCCCAGTTCGTTTCCTTCGGGCCGCCGGAGCCAAACCCGACGACGTTCACGAGCAGCGGCAAACCGCGGCCGTCATGCCCATGGGGGACGTGGACGGCAATCTCGCGGCGAGTCGGATCTCCGAGCCGGTTGCCAACCAGCACTTGGCTGTCAAGCGACAGGCGATGAATCGCGCCGGCAGGAGTTAGGTTATTTTTTCGCATGGTTTGTCAGAACCGATTATCAAACGAGTCGACGTCACTACAGCCGCCCGCCCGTAGCTCCGGCCCGTCCCGGGCCGAGGGCAGGACGTTTTCTTCTTCCCGAGTCTTCATCTCCGGCTTCAGTCCAGCAGCAGCCCGGCGCAGGCGCCGACCACGCCGCGGCGGCGGTTGACCGCGGCCGCCGCCCGGCGCCCCAGCTCCCGGCGCGCAGTGGGATCGCCCGCCAGGCGGGCCAGCTCCCGCTCCAGCGCCGCTGCGTCGGGAACCTGGATGAGGGCGTCAGCGGCGAGCAGGTCGGCCATCACGGGCCGGAAATTCTCGGTGTGGGGTCCGACCACCGTCGCCACGCCGCACAGGCATGGCTCGATCATGTTTTGCGCGCCGTGCGCGCACAGGCTCTTGCCGACGAACACGAGGTCGGCGTTGCCGTAGAAGCCCATCATCTCGCCCGTGGTGTCGACGAGCAGCACGGCGGCGCCGTCTGCGGGGGGCGCCGCGCCGGCCGTCAGCCGACTGCGGCGGATGCAGGCAAACCCCGCCTGTTCGATGGCGGCGGCGACGGCATCCCCGCGCTCGAAATGCCGGGGGATCAGCGCCAGCCGCAGGCCGGGCTGCGACGCCCGCAGCCGCGCGTAGATGCCCAGCAGCGCCTCCTCCTCGCCCGGCCAGGTGGAACCGCCCACGAGCACCACCCGGTCTTTGCCCATATCCGCCCGCGCCAGGATCGCTGCCGCCAGAGCCTCCTTTTCCGCGTTCCGTTCAGCCACATCGAATTTGACGCTGCCGACGGCCTGTGTCCGTGCGGGGTCGGCGCCGGCCGCGAGCAGCCGCTGCCGGTCGAGCTCGGATTGCGCCAGGATCAGCCGCAGGCTGCGCAGCACCGGCCCGAACCACACGCGGAGGGCGCGGTAGCCCGGCGCCGAGCGGTCGGAGACGCGCGCGTTGACCAGGTAGGCCGGGATGCCGCGCGCGGCGCAGGCGCGCAACAGGTTCGGCCAGATCTCCGACTCGATCAGGATGTAGCGTTCGGGGCGGATCGCGTCGAGCGCCCGGCGCGCGCATCCGGGGAAGTCGAGCGGATTGTAGATGAGCACGTCATCCGGGGCGAGCTGCTTGTCCGCCTCGCGCCAGCCGGTCGAACTGGTGGTGCTGAGGACAAAGCGCAGCGCCGGCGCCCGCCGGCGGAGTTCGCGCATGAGCTGTCCCGCCACATACACCTCGCCCACGCTCACGGCGTGGATCCAGATGCGCCGCGGCGCGTCCGCCGCATTCAGGCGCCGCCGCGTCGCGTCGTCGTAACGGCCGAAGCGGTCGCGCCACCGGGCGCGGTAGCCGCCGCGCCGCCGCATCCGCAGCAGGAAGTGCGGGAGCATCGCCGCGTAGCCGACCGCAAAGAACAGGTTGTAAAAAAACCAGCGCATACGGGTGCTTTCCATTCCTGTTCCCAGGGTCTAGGCCCGTGGATGGGCCTTGCGGTAGATCTCCTTCAGCCGTTCGATCGAGACGTGGGTGTAGATCTGCGTCGTCGACAGGCTCGCATGCCCCAGCAGCTCCTGAACGCTGCGCAAGTCCGCGCCGGCGTTGAGGAGGTGCGTGGCGAACGAATGGCGGAGCTTGTGCGGGGTGATCGCGTCGGGCAGCCCCGCGGCCGCGAGCCAGTGCTTCAGGTTGCGCTCGATGGAGCGGGGCGTCAGCGCGCCGCCCTGCAGGTTGCGGAACAGCACGCCGTCGCGGGCGGTCGCCCCCGGCCAGAGGCGTTCGGCCGACTCCAGCGCGCGGCCCAGCGCCGCGCGGGCCGGCCGTCCCAGCACGCACAGCCGTTCCTTGCGTCCCTTGCCCTGCAGGCGCGCCACGCCGTCGGTCAGGTCCACCCGGTCGAGCCGCAGCCCTGCCACCTCGGCCACCCGCCCCCCGGTGCTGTAGAGGACCTCCAGCAGCGCGGCGTCCCGCAGCCGCGCGTAAACCGCCTCCGGGGGCGTTCCGCCGGCCGCGCCGGCCTCCACCGTTTCGAGTTCCCGCACCGGCGCAGCCAGGAGCGCCGCGACCTGGCCTTCGTTGAGCACAATCGGCAGGCCGTAGGCCCGGCGCGGACCGCGCAGGCCGGAAAAGGGGTTCTTGCCGAGCAATCCCTCGCGAATGAGAAACCGGTAAAACGTCCGCAACGCCGCGAGCTTACGCCGGGTCGTGGCCGGTGCGCACCCCGCGCGATGGAAGGCGACGAGGAACTGCCGCGCCCGCATCCGGTCGGGCAACGCCCAGTCGTACGGGGGACGTTCCGCCTCGCCGGGCCAGACGAATGCCGCGAACTGGCCGGCGTCCTGCAGATAGCCCGCCAGCGTGTGCCCCGAGAGATTCCGTTCCCCGCTCAGATGTGCGAGAAACCGGACCATCCACGGGTCGGAGGCGACTTGGGCACGCACCGGAAACACCGCCGTCTCGCCAACGGCGGTGCGAATTTCCAGCGTGCCTTCGGAAGGATCGTAATCAAACGCGTCCGGCCAGCTTTCGGCCCGCACCGCCCGGGTTGTTCCCATCGTCCGCTCCGTCGTTGCACGCGCCTCAGCGCGCAAGGCCATGCAGCACACACTCCTGGATGCTGCGTCCGTCGCTCAAGGTCGGCTTCTCGCGCGGACGCCAGCCCTTGCGCCGGCCACAGGCCGTCAGCAGATAGCCCCGGAACCCGAAAAGCGGGACGTCCAGGCCGGCGGCCAGCGGATAGAGGATGCTCGTCAACGAAAGCCGCGTGTCATGTTCGCCGTATTGCCGCTGCCGCCGGTCGGCCCACTGCCGCACCAGTTGCACCCAGAAACGGCAGAAATGGCGGATGCCGAGCACGTCAAACCCGCTCTTCATCAAGTCGAACATGGCGGCTTCGGAATAGCACCCGCCGGTGCGCGACACCAGCCGGCGTCCGTTGAGCAGGTAGGCGATTCCGAGCGGCTTCTTGAATTCGACGGTGAGCACGATCAGCCCGCCGACTTTCAGGATGCGGTGGCACTCGCGCAGGGCGATGGCGTCGGCGGCGGGGTCACCCGTCAGGCAGCCATGGCCGACCACCACCACGTCGAACTGCTTGTCTTCGAAGGGCAGTTCGCCGGCCGGGCCGGGCGCCGCGACATCTTCGTCCAGAAACGCCGCCGCCGTCCCGACCTCGCCCGCATGGCGCACGACGGATGTCCAGAAGCCGCCCGCCGTTCGAACCATGCGTGACGCCACCGGCGTGCCGAAGCCGATGTCGAGACACGCCTTGCCGGCCAGGTTGACATCCTGAAGGATGCGCAGCACCGTCTGAATCTCCAGGCGCTGCGGCACCGACAACCGGGACGTCAGTTGTCCGAGGGTCTCCGTTGAGAAGGCTGTACTCATGTCTGTGCGGGTTAAGGTACCATCAATGGCCCGCGTCCGTCAATCTCCGGCCGCGGCGCCCACGGCGCGGGGGACGGCGGTGGTGACAGCCTCCATCGTTTCGACCACCTTGGCCGGGAATGTGAGCGCGTCGCCCAGCAGCCGGAAGGGCGCCAGAATGCCGGTGCCGATATGCCTCACCCCCGACATGAAGCTCACGCCGGGCAGGGGCGCGCCGACGCACTCGACCACGCCCAGGGGGAGGTACAACACCCGGATCGCCTGCAACGGCATGTCGACCACGGCGCGCCCCAGCCCGAGGGTGTGGCTCAGCGCGGGCTGCGCCGCCGGAAGGGCGCGCGCGACCGCTGCAACCGTGGCCGGATCGGCCGCCGCAACCGAGGTCGCCGCCGCGGCCGCCGCCGCCAGGCCGGCGGCCAGCCGCCGCCGCCGCCCGTGTCCCGGTAATGGGGCTGTTCGATGCATGCATCCCTCCTTAATTCAGGGTGAGCAGAGCCAGCGCGGTGGCGTACAACTCGCCGCCGACCGGTGTCCAGCGGTCGGCGATGTCCCAGGCGCCGTCGGCGGCCTGGAGCGCGGCGACCCGCTGGCGGATCGCGTCGGCCCGACCTCGATCGCCGGCGGCATCCAGGGCGCGCGCGCTGAAATAGTCCCGGTAGAAGTCGGCGGCCCGGCCGGGGGAGGCCGCGCCCCGCAGGGCTTGGGCGGCCTGGCTGGCGATGGCGCGGTGGTCGTCGGCCGGGAGCGGGGCTTCGAGCAGGATGGCGTAGCCCATGGCGTCGAGCGTGGCGGTGGGGCCGCCGGACGCGCGGTCATAGGCGAAACGGCCGTCGCCGGTCTGCTGCGATTTGAGCCAGCGGACCGCTTGGCGGAGGTGTCCGCCGGGATCGCCCCAACCGCTGGCGCGCGCGCGGATGAGGGCGTCGGCCTGCCACACGGTGACCGCCGTGTTGGGGGCGCCGCCGGTGTCGTAGCCCCAGGCGCCGGCGGCATCCTGGGTCGCGCGGATGCGGGCGACGGCGGTTCGCAGGGGGGCTTCCGGAACGGCTGACGGGCGGATCTGGCGGATGGCGAGGAGGGCGGCGGTGGTCATGCCGTGGTTGTAGGCGCGGCAACTGCCGGGCGGACCGAAGGCGCCGTCCGGCTGCTGCGCGGCGAGGAGGGCGGCGATCGCGCGGTCGACGGCGGCCCGGTGCGCGGGGCCGCGGCGTTCGAGGGCGAGCGCGGCGAGGGCGGTGAGCGCGGGGATGTAGGGGGCGGTCGGGGTCGCGACGCCCGTCGGCCGCCACACGCCATCCGGGTGCTGCGTGCGGGTGAGCCAGCGCCCGATGTCGGGGGCGCCGCGCATCCGATCGGCGGCGAACCAGAGCGCGCCGGCGATGAGGACGGCGGCGGCCGCCGCCGCGAGGGGACGCCAGAGGATGACACGCCGGCGGCGCGCGGGCGGCAGGGCCGCCAGGATGCGTTCCGCCAGGCCGGACGACGGCTCCGCCTCGGACGCGCGGCGAAGCTGCGCGACCGTGGCGCGCGCGGCCTCGGCTTCGCGCCTGCAGACCGGACAGGCGGCGCGATGCGCCAGGCCGGCGTCGGAACCGTTCGCCGGGTTCAGGGCGCAGGCCACCGCCTCGGCCGCGTGGGGGCAATCCGCCGCCACGGCATCAGGTTCTGCTTTCATCGTTCACCTCATCCTTGTCTGCAACCCTCACCCGCGCCCCACCTCCAGCCGCTCGCGCAGGATCCGGATCGCGTTGAACATCCGCGACTTGACCGTGCCCTCCGGGATGCCCAGAATGTGGGCGACCTCGGCATAGGGGAGGTCCTGATACACGCCGAGCTCGACCACCTGCCGCATCGCCTCCGGAAGCGCCGCCACGGCGCCGGCGACATCGAGCCCGCCGCGCTCCGGAGGCGGACCGCCGGCGCCGCCGGGCGGTTCGGGCTCGCGCGCCAACGCATCGGCCAGCCGCCCGGTCCGCGCGCGCCGGCGCAGCTCATCGATCCAGACCTGCCTCGCCATCAGAAACAGGAAAGTCGTGAACTTCGCGCGCGGCAGGTAGCGGTCCCGGTAGCGGTAAAGCCTCAGGAACGTCTGCTGCACGAGATCCTCGGCGTCGTATTGAACGCCCGAGCGGATGAAAAAGTTCAGCAGCATCTTCTGATGGCGCCTCACGAGCACGGCAAACGCATCCCGATCATCCGCGCGCGCCAGGGCCATGAGCGCGGCGTCGCTGTCCGGTTCGGCGGGGGTCGGGTCTGTCGTGTCCATGGTTTGGCTCAGGCCAGCGCCAGCTCGCCGAAGCATTCCGGGAGGTGGAAGCTGAGGCGCGGGATCGGCGCCCAGGAGGCCCAGTGGGGATGCGAGGTGTGGTCGGCGCACTTGTAGAGGTTGGCGCGCCAGGTCTGCCCCGAAAGGTCGCCGATCGGACCGACGTAGGCCTCCAGCAGGGAGACGGGGAAGGACCAGCCGTTGCCCCAGTCGACCGGACCGGCGATTTCCGGTTCGACGACCGCCGGCAGTGCATGCCAGATCGCCACCTGTTGGGCCCATGCGGGGTCAACCGGCCGCCACTTCGTGAACCCGTCCGGTCCGAAAGCGGGATCCTCGATGTAGGAGAGGTGGAGCGTGCCGCCGGCGTTGACCTCGAAGTTGAAATAGCCGTGGCCCGCCTTGGGGCGGACAAAAAACTCCGTGCAGCTGTCGGTGCAGACCGGCCCCATGTACGCCGTCTGCACCGAACGGACATAACGGTCCTTCACCTGGAAGCGGACGAACAGGCGCGTGCCGTCGTGCAGGATCCGGAAACGCACGTCCGGGCGGTGCGCGCTCGACTCCTCCCGGAAGCAGCCCACGACGCCCGTTTCAGCGGCCGCCCAGGCCGCGCCATCAAAATCGGCGCCGAGCGCCGGAGGCCGATCCGTCTGGTGAACCGTGTAACGCATGTCTGTTGCTCTCCTGTGTTTAATCCACCGTGCGCACCGTGTAATCACGCCTGCCCAGTCCCAGCTCGTGGAGAAACGCGATGACCGCATGGGGGTCCTTGCCGTGTATCTTCTCGAACAGATGGCCGCCCGTGCCCAGCGTCCAGCCCGCGGGGAGCGAATCCGGAATCAGCTTCTCCTCCCGGATCAGGTCCAGCGACGCCTGCTCGATCGCCACGATGTCCGATCCCGCGAGGATGCCGATATCAGGGACCAGGTTGGGCGTCGTCATCCCCCAGCAGTCGCAGAAGATCGTGATGTTCATCAGCAGGTTGATGAAGTAGCGGTTCTCGGGCTTGAAGCCGGCAAGCACGGCCCGGGTGGTCAGCGCCATGCCGCGCTGGAAATCACGATAGCGGCCGCCCAGCATGCGGATGGCGTGTTCCGGGCAGATCAGCACGCAATGCTGGCAGAATTTGCAGTTGTGGTAGAAGACCTCGAACTGGCCGTCGTCGGCGAACGAGATCGCCCCGTTCTGGCAATTCTCAGCGCACACCTTGCAGTGCGAACATTTCGCCCGGTCCCAGTCGAGCCCGCCCTCCAGGGCGTGAATGGCGCCGCGGCTCCGCTGGGAGACGCAGCCCATGGAGAGGTTCTTGGAGGCGCCTCCGAAGCCGCACGCGCCGTGGCCCTTGACGTGCGAAAAATCGATCAGCGCCTCCGCGTCCGCGACCGCGACCCCGATTTCGACCTCCCGGAACGAGCCGAACGGCGGATGCACCGGCGTGAGGCGGACGTCGCGGTCATCCGGGCCGCTGATCGAGACCAGCGGGCAGCCCACGGTCTCGGCCGTGTAGCCGCGCTCGGCGGCGGTGGCGACCGAACCCGGCGAATCGGCGATGAAGACCTCGCGCGCGCCGGCCGCCCGGATGCGTTCGATCAGCTTGCGGGTGAAGAACGGATGGATGGTGGTGAACCCCGTGCCGCCTCCCAGGTGCATCTTGACGCACACCCGCTTGCCCCCAACCACGGACTCGAGCGGCATGGCCGCCAGCAGGCGCAGCCATTTCGCCCCGATGGAATTGACCGGCTCCAGATTTTTCGGAACATAATCGGCAAACAGCAGTTCGCTCATGCGGGTCTCTCCTGGTGCGCGCCATCGGCTCGTTGATAGATGACCAGCCGCGTGCGGCCGTAGGCGCGGTCGCGCAGCAGCTCCCAGCCCGGAACGGCCGGCACGTCCATCCGCGCGGGTTGCTCGGCGACGAACCAGCCGCCCGCGCGCAACACGTCGCCCGCCGCCAGATCGCCCATCAGCGCCGAGAAGCCGATGGCCTGCGCGTCGGCGTAGGGCGGGTCGGCGAAGACCACGTCGGCGCGCAGCTGGCGGCCCGGCCCGCGGACCCAGCGCCAGGCGTCGGCGCAGACGATCCGGCCACCGGTCGCGCCGAGCGCGGCCAGGTTTTCCGTCAGCACACGGCAGTTCCGGCGGTCGGCCTCGACCCAGACGACCTCATCCGCGCCGCGGCTGAGGGCGTCGAACCCCACCGCCCCGGAGCCGGCGAACAGATCGAGGAAGGTCAGCTTCGGGAATGCGCCCGCGAGCATCGAGAAGAGGGCTTCGCGCACGCGGTCCTGCGTCGGCCGCACCGCCAGGGAGGGGGGCGCCTTCAGCTTGCGTCCGCAATGGATGCCGCCGGTTATCCGCATGGCTCAGATCCTTTTCGCGGCGTTGCGCACCATGTGGGCGTGGGAGTCGGCCTCGACCTCCTCGGCATGGCGGCCGATGTTGATCAGGATGCCGATGGCCGTCAGGGTGGCCAGCATGTTGGTGCCGCCATAGCTCAGCAGGGGCAGCGCCAGACCCTTGGTCGGGAGCGCGCCGATGACGACGCCCATGTTGAGCGCCGCCTGCAGCACGATCGACAGCGTCAGCCCGAAGGCGATCAGCCGCCCCAGCCGGTCGGGCGCCTTGAAGGCGATCCAGATGCCGCAGATCAGCAGGACGCCGAACAGCACGACGACGCCCAGCGTGCCCACCAGCCCGAACTCCTCGCCGGTGATGGCGAAGATGAAGTCGGTGTGGGCCTCCGGCAGGTAGAACTGCTTCTGCATGCTGTTGTTGATGCCGACGCCGGAAACGCCGCCATTGACAAACGCGAGGATCGACTGCTTCATCTGGTGCGCGGCCGCGGAGCCGCTGTCGGCGCCCGCCATCCAGGCCTGGATCCGAGCCAGCCGCACCGGGTCCTGCCAGACCATCGCGCCGATGCCCGCGACACCGAGGATGCCGCTGCCCATCAGATAGATCCAGCGTGTGCCCGCCACAAACAGGATGGCGCCCGCCAAGGCCGCCGTGACGGCCGTGGCGCCGAAGTCAGGCTCCAGCATGAGCAGGATCAGCACCAGGCCCAGTGTGGCGCACGGGATGAGGAAGCCCTTGACAAACCGCTTCGCATGCCAGGTGATGGCGTCCATCCAGACCGAAAACAGGATCACCACGCCGAGCTTGGAAAACTCGCTCGGCTGCAGCGAGAAGAAGGCCAGACGGATCCAGCGCCGGCTCCCGTTGACTTCGGATCCGATCCCGGGGACCAGCACCAGACTCAACGCCAGCAGCAGGGCCGCCCCGAGCGTGAGGGCGAACACCTGCCGACGCCAGACGTGGTAGTCCAGCCGGGCCGCGACAACGGCGCCGACCGCCCCCAGCAGGCACCAGACAATCTGGCGATAGGTGAAATACAGCGGGTCGCCATGGATGGCGGCGCCGCGGACGGAACTGGCACTGCCCACGCTGACCAGCCCGAAGACGACCAGGCCCAGGACCGCCAGACACAATGCTGTCAAAACCCTGCGCATGGTCATCCTACCGCAAAATCACGCGAGCGCGAGTGCCGGGGATCCCGGATCTCACGGCGTCGTTTGCGCATTCGGGATCTTGATGACCTTGCCGGCCTGCAGTTCATTTCCGGTCAGGTTGTTCAGCGTCTTGATCTCGTTGGGGCTGACCCCCCAGGCGATGGCGATCGCGAACACATCCTCGTTTTCCTTCACCGTGTAGAGGCGGAAGCTTTCGGGCGCGGCAGTCGCCGAGGTCGTCGGCTTCACCACGGTCGGCGCCGCATCGGCCGGCGCATCGAGCATGCTGGCCGGTTTCGGCGGCAGGATGGCGGCGTTGGTCCCCGTGACGGCCGGCGCGACGACGGGGGGCGTGCCCGTCACGGGAGCCGTCACCGAGCCGCCCGGCGCCTTGATGGCGGGGGCCTTCACGGTCGCGGGCGTGGTGGCCGCGCCGTTTCCGGGGGTCTTGGTCGGATTGGCGATCTTCAGCGTCCGGCCTTCGCGGATCACGTCGGACGTGAGGTTGTTGAGCTGCTTGATGTCGGCGACCTTCACGCCGTGCCGATGGGCGATGGTCGAGAGCGAATCGCCCTTCTGCACCTTGTAGGAGATCGTCTTTCCGCCCGCGACAACCGGTGCGGGCGTCTTGACCGGGGTGTGGCTCACCGCCTTCTTGCCGGCAATGTTCACTTTGCCCGGAAGCTGGATCACCTGGCCCGGGCGGAGCTTGTGGGCGTTGATATCGGGGTTGACGGCCGCGATGTCCTGCCACCGCAGGTCGTATTGCGCGGCGATGACCGCAAGCGTGTCGCCCGTGACCACCGTGTAGGGCGTCGTGACCGGCCCGGACGGCTGCAACAGCTTTGGAACGACATCGGGTTTCACATCAACGATCGCCGTGGTGTCGTCCTTGGGAATCACCTGAGTATCGGTCTTTTTGGAAGACCCCATCAAGCCGCAGCCCTGCATCAGACAGGCGCTGGCCAGCGCCGGGATTGCCCATGTCCACTTCGAACCACTCTGTTTGGTGACCTTCATCGCTTCTCCTCCCGTTATCGATCGGCGAGACGCGCTGCGCACACCGTCACTTGACGGGCCGCCTGCGCGAACCGCTCGCCGCGTTCGTGATAATTTTTAAACTGGTCAAAACTCGCTGTGCCGGGCGAGAGCAGCACCGTTTCCCCGGGCATCGCCTCGCCTGCCGCCCGCGCAACGGCTCGATCCATGGTTTCACAGATTTCGCACGCTGCCGCGTCCTGCCACGCCTCAGCCATCTGATGCGCGGATTCGCCAATAAGATATACCCTCCGGGTGTGTCTTGTCAGCAATTCTTTTACGCCCGTCAAATCCGACTCCTTGAGGCGACCGCCGGCGATCAGCCGGACGGGCGTCCCGGCCATCGTGAGCGCCGCGGCCAGCGCGGCCAGGCTGGTCGCCTTGGAGTCGTCGACATAGCGGATACCCGCGTGTTCCAGCACGGTCTGCATCCGGTGCGGAAGCGGCGCGAAGGCCCGCAGACCGGCCTCGGTCTCGGGGGCGCCAAGCCCGCACGCCGCCAGCGCCGCGCACCCGGCCGCCGCCGCCAGCCCCAGCACCGGATTGTCGAACCACGAGCCGGCCAGGCTGACCTGCCGCGCGAACGGCCCGACGGTTGCTCTCACGGCATGGCCGTCGTAGCGCCAGTCGGCCGAGGGGTCCGCGCCGAAGGTCATCGTGCGCGCGGGCGTGGCGACCGGGCCATGACGCGTCTCGTAACCCGCGGGGAGCAGGGCGATCCCCTGCGGCGGCTGCAGGCGGAACAGCCGCTCCTTGAGCCTTCGGTAGGCGTCGAAGCTGCCGTGCCGGTCGAGGTGGTCCGGCTGGACGTTGAGCAGCACCGCCACATCGGGCGCGAAGGTTCCGACCCATTCGAGCTGGAACGAGCTGACCTCGACCACGGCCCACGCGAGGCCGGGGGCGTCCAGCGCGAGCGCGCACAGGGGGGTCCCGTAGTTGCCCCCCGGCGCGGCAGAAACCCCCGCGGCGCACAGGGTGTCGGCGCACAGCTTGACCAGCGAACTTTTGCCCTTGCTGCCCGTCACGGCGAGGATGCGGCCCGGCCAGTGGCGCGCCCCCAGCTCGAGCTCGGCCATCACCGGGATGCCGCGCGCCGCGCAGGCAGCCAGCCACGGGTGATCGGCGGCAAAGGCCGGACTCGCGACGCACAGGTCGCAGGGGTCGTCGGGAAAACGCCCGTCGCCGCCGCGGTAAACCGCGCCGCAGGCGCCCAGCGCCTCGCGCGCCGCCGCGGGCGCCGAGCCCTCGTCCAGCACCCGCGCCCATCCCCCGCGCGCGCAGACCAGACGGGCGGCGGCCACGCCGCTCACGCCCGCGCCCAGCACGACGGCGCGCGTGCCGGGCCGGATCACGGGTGCGATACAGGTGGTCATAACGGGGCGGGCCTTCCAGGGTTACACCGATCCGGCGCGGGCGCGCTCGCGGGCGGCGAATTCCACGGCGAAGGTCCGGTACGCCTGCGCGCCGCGGCTCGCGGGGTCGAAGGTGACGACGGGCTGGCCGAAACTGGGCGCCTCGCTGATCCGCACGTTGCGGGGGATCACCGTCTGATAGACCGATTCGCCGAAATGGGCGCGCACCTCCTGCACCACATCGCCGGCCAGGTTGGTCCGGCCGTCGAACATGGTCATGAGGATGCCCTGCAGGTGGAGGCCGGGGTTGACGCCGCCGCTCTGCAGGCGCTTGACGAGGTTGGTGATAACGCTCAGCCCCTCCATCGCGTAATACTCGCACTGCATGGGCACGAGCACCCCGTCGGCGGCGGCCAGCGACGAGGTCATGAGGATGCCCAGCGAGGGCGGGCAGTCCAGAAGGATGAAGTCGAAGACGGAGGACTCCAGCACGCGGGCGATGACCTTGCGCACCGCCTGCAGGTGGTCGCCCATGCGGGCGATCTCGATCTCGGCGCCGGCCAGGTCGAGCTCGGAAGGGATGATGTTGACCCCCTCGTACGGGGTCGGCTGGATGATGTCGGCCACGTCGGCCGTGCCGGCCAGCACCGGATAGAGGCTCACGCCCGGCTGCAGCGGCACGCCCAGGCCGCTCGTGGCGTTCGCCTGCGGGTCGATGTCGATCAGCAGCACCGTCTTGCCATCCAGCGCCAGGGCCGCCGCCAGATTGACCACGGTCGTGGTCTTGCCCACGCCGCCCTTCTGGTTGGCCACCGCGATCACCCGCGCCCCCTTGCCGGTCGTCGTCTGCGATCCGCTCATTCGCCCCTCCGCCGGACCAATGAGAAAAACCGGTCCTGATAGTGTTCGAAAACCCCTTTGTCCTGCAGCAGCTTGCCGAGCGGCTTGACCCGCGTCGCATCCTTCTCGGCGACGGCGAAGGCCGCGTCGATCTCCTCCCGCACCGCCATCGGAATCCCGTCGCGCATTTCGAACAGATGACGTTCACTCAACTCGCGGATGTTGGCCTGGGCGGAATTCTGCACCGTCTGCCAGAAGAGCCGGATCAGGCAGACGTCCCACGGCGTGTCCACGCCCTTGATCACGGCGCAGAACGGATCGCGCTTGCTCGCGGCGGCCTCTTTGATCCGGCCCAGGACGCTCTCCAGGCTGTCGGTCAGCACCTGTTCGCTGAACGCCTCCTGCTTGAGCGTGTAGCCGTAGCGAAGCACCCGCACCTGATCCTCGTGCTCGCGCAACCATTCGAGATATTGCTCCGCCTGTTCGCCAAAGCCCTCCAAAACCATGTTGGAATAGGCCGCTGGCGTGATGATCTGCGGCCGCATGGCCTGCATCCGCCCCTCGCGCACACGCACCTGCCCCACCGAGTCCATCAGCTCGCTGACCAGCGTGTAGTTGATCAGCGTGTTGCCGAATGTTTCGAGGTGGCGCTTGGGCAGCACGAGGATCTCGGTGTTGTTCACCGCGTACCAGAAATCAAAGGGTGTCGGTTTCTTGCTCATGACGATTGGGGAACAGCATACCGGATTTCCGGCCGCGCCGCCACAAGCAAATCAGCCGCCTCACGCGTCGGCGAGGACGGCCTCGATTTCGGCCAGTTCGTCCTCGGAGAAGAGGGTGTTGCGCAGCGCGCCGACATTCTCGCGCACCTGGTCCGCGCTGCTCGCGCCGATCAGCACCGAGGTGACCCGCGCGTCGCGCAGGACCCAGGCCAGCGCCATCTGCGCGAGCGACTGGCCGCGGTCGGCCGCGATCGGCGCCAGGCGGCGGGCGGTGTCGACCGCGGCGGGCGTCAGGCGGGCGGCGGTGAGGAAGGGGCTTCCCTTGCCGACGCGCGAATCGGCGGGGACGCCGGCGGCGTACTTGTTCGTGAGCACCCCCTGCGCCAGCGGCGAGAAGGCGATCACGCCGAACCCCTCCTCTTCGGCCGTTGCGAGCAGGCCGCCCTCGACCCCGCGCTCGAGCATGCTGTAGCGCGGCTGGTGGATTACGCAGGGGGTTCCCATCTGCCGCAGGATGCGCGCCGCGCGCCGGGCAAGCTCGGCGGGATAGTTGGAGAGGCCGGCGTAGAGCGCCTTGCCCCGGCGGACCGCCGTGTCGAGCGCCCCCATGGACTCCTCCAGCGGCGTGTCGGGATCGGGCCGGTGGTGGTAGAAGATGTCCACATAGTCCAGCCCCAGCCGCTTCAGGCTCTGATCCAGGCTCGCCAGCAGGCTCTTGCGCGAGCCCCACTCGCCGTAAGGGCCGGGCCACATGAAGTAGCCCGCCTTGGTGGCGATCACCAGCTCGTCGCGCCACGCGCCGAAGGTGTCCTTGAGCAGCGCGCCCAGCCGGGCCTCGGCCGCGCCCGCCGGCGGGCCGTAGTTGTTGGCGAGGTCGAAATGGGTCACGCCGAGGTCGAAGGCCGCGGCGAGGATCTCGCGGCACGAGGCGGATGACGCGGCCTGGCCGAAATTATGCCACAGGCCGAGCGAGACGGCCGGCAGCCGGAGGCCGCTGCGCCCGCACCGGTTGTAGAGCATGCCGCGCTCGTAGCGCTTCGGATCGGGTTCGTAGTTCATGGTTCCCTCCAGGCGTCATTCGGGGTGCCGCGTGATCGGAGCCGGCGGAAAGCCCGGGCTGGCGATGCCGACGCCGACACCGGCCGGAAACAGTTTGCCATAATGGGGTGGAGGGGACAAGGACAAGGTCCCGACAGGGGACGGGCCTGAATGGCGCTAAGTTAAGCGATGCTTCCAATCATAATCATAATCGTAATCGTGATCGTAATCCCTTCTCCAACAGTAGATTAAGATTAAGATTATGATTACGATTAAGATGGCAAAAGCTCCTTAACTTAGCGCCATTCGGGACGGGCCTTCCGTCCATCATCAGCAGCGGGGGCGGGAATCGGAGGACAGGGACGTGACGGCGGCGCAGGCGCCGAGCGCGTAGATCAACGGGTACAGGCGCTCCCAATACCACAGGCTGGCGAAATACAGGCCGATCGGCGCGGGTTTCAGGTCCTCCGCTTCCGGAAGATTCCGTTGCAGCCAGGCCATCCCCCCGTGGATCGCCGCGTCCGGCGCGGCCCGGAAGACGGCCAGCGCGCGCGTCGCCAGGGCGGTTTCCTCGATGCTCGAGGGCGTCCCCCGGGCGCCGCCCCATCCGCCATCGTCGTTCTGGTTGGCCTGCAGCCAGCGGACCGCCGCCTTCAGCATCACGGCCAGACGGGAGCCGTCTACGGCGGCATCGAGCCGGCTCAACGCCAAAACGGCCTTGGCCGTCCCGTAGGTGCGGTTTTCGGAGCCGGCCGCGTGTTCGTTGCCGAACCAGAGGGGAGTCCAACTGCCATCCCGGTTTTGCATCCGCTCGAGATAGCGGATCGCCCGCTTCATGCCGGCGCGCAGGCGCGCGCGGAGCTTCGGGGGACACGCATCGAGCCACGCCCGCATGGCGGCCACCGCGTGCGCGGTGAGGTCGGGACAGCTCCGGTCGAACGGCAATTTTCCCCAGCCGCGGCAGAAGGTCGGCAGGCCGCCGTCGCGGTTTTGCAGATCGAGCAGCCAGCGCAGGCCGTGTTCGGCCGCGCGCGATGCGGCGGGATCGGACGGGCCGGCCAGGTGGCGCAGCGCGATCAGCGCGCCGGCCGTGTCGTCGGCATCGGGCACGCCGCCCGACAGGTCCGTCCAGGCCCAGCCGCCGGGCGCGGCGCCGGTGTACGGGTGCGGCGCCCGGTGCTGGGTGCGCACGAGCCAGTCCCGGACCGGGGCAAGCACGCCGGCCTGCGACAGGCGCGCGGCGTCGGGCGGGGGCAGTCCGGCCAGCGCCTCCACCGCCTGCGTGGTGACCCACGTCTTGAGGTTGGTGTCAATGGGCCAGCTTCCGTCGGCGCGCACCGTTGCGGCGAGAAAGCCGACGGCGCGGCCGACCACCGGATGATCGGCTTCGCCGGCGGCGCACAGCGACAGGGCCACGAAGCCGGTCAGCGGGGCGGCCTCGAGAAAGCCGCCCGACGCCGGTTGGATGCGCGCGAGCCTGCGCATCGCCAGCGGCGTGAGCGCATCGCGGAGCCAGGCCAGCCCCGGCAGGCGGGAGCGCCGGTTGCGGTGGTGGGCCAGTCCCATGGCGATCAGCGCGGGCAGGGCGTAGCTGACGACCGGCAGCCCGGCCAGGCGATACCCGCGGGCGGGAATCGCGACCAGTTCGAAGGGCAGCGCCGGAATGTGGCGCCAGGCGCCGTCGGCGGGCCCCAGCAATCCCGCACGGGCGCACATGACGAGGATGGGCGTTGAGAACGTCCGGTCCCGGCCGTAGCATGTGAGCGTCAGGGCGGCGATGGCCTCGGGCGCCAGCGATCCGGCCCGGCGGGCGATCCAGGCGTCCGCCGCGGTCCGCGCCGCGCGACAGCCGGCATCGGCGGGATCGGTGGCCGTGAGCGCCGCGCGGCACAGCAGGGTGGTGCTGGGATGGCTGAGGCTTTGCGGCGTGTCGCCCCAGCCGCCGTCGGCGTTCGCATGGGTGGCGAGCCAGCGCAACGCCTGGCCGACCCGCGGGCGCTGCCCGAGCGGATCGACCTGATGCAGCGCAAAGGCCGCGACCGCCGTCGCCAGGGCGCTGGAGGAGAGATGCCCCTCCCAGACGCCATCGGCGCCCCGGTGCCGCAGCATCTGTTGCGTGAGCCGCCCCAGAAGCGCCTCGACCGACGCCCCGGGGGCGATAGCGGCGGCCTCGGGGACACTTTGGATTTTTTGTGTCATGGCAAGCGGGGCAAAAAAGGAAACACACACCGTTCACATCAGAGGGTGGCACTATAGGGCGGGACGCTCCGCACGTCAATCCTGCGATGTCACGCTCGCCTTCGACGATGCCATTTTTCGCGGATGTATCCGTCCAGGTTCTCCCGCGTGATCTGCTCGACCCTAGCGTCGTGCTCGTGGAGATCGTCGCGCAGCCTGGTCAGACCAAGCGCATCCCGCAAGGCACGGCGAAACTCGACTTTCCAAATGGCCACTTCGCTTTTCGTTGCGGCGTGGAAGGCGTATTTTTCCCTTCGCTGATTTTTTGCGGATTGCCGATGACCCGGCCAACACGCTATAGTAAACACCGTCGCGGCCGGGTGTTGCCGCGCGGCTCATGAAAAGGAATTGTGGTAATGCGTGTTGTGTTTATGGGTTCGGCTGAAACATCAGCGGTGATGCTCGACGCCCTCGTCTACATGCACGCCGCCGAGGTGGTGGGCGTCGTGACGCAGCCCGACCGTCCGTGCGGACGGCACCAGCATTTCATGCCGTGTCCGTGCAAAGCCAAGGCGCATGTGAATGATTTGACGGTCCTCTCGCCCGAAAAAATCAACCGGCCGGAGGTGATTGATCAACTTCGCGCGTGGGCCCCAGACCTGATCGTCGTGGTGGCCTATGGACAGTTTCTGGGGAAGACGATCCTAGCCCTCCCGCCGCTGGGGTGCATGAACATCCATCTGTCCCTGTTGCCGCGCTATCGCGGCGCCGCGCCGGTCCAGCGCGCCATCGCGGCTGGCGAGACGATCACCGGCGTGACGGCCATGATGATGGACGAAGGCATGGATAGCGGCGACATGCTGACGCAGACGACCGAACCGATCCTGCGCGACGACACCGCCAAGTCGCTGCTTGAACGGCTGGCGCTCCTCGGCGCGGTGGCGCTCCTGCGTGTGGTGCGCCAGGTCGAGACGGGTCAGTTACAGCGTACGCCCCAGAACGCAGCCCTCGCGACGTTCGCGCCCAAACTGAGCAAGCAGGACGGGGCGATGGACTGGACTCGCACGGCGGCTGATCTGGCCCTCCGCGTCCGCGCCTTCAATCCATGGCCGGGGTGTTTCACCTGGCTGCCACTCGCGCTGAAGAGCGGGGCGCTGATGCGGCTCAAAGTACTCAGGTCCGAGGCGCTTCCGGACTGGGTCGCGCCCGCTGGCTTTGCGCCCGGAATGGTGTGCGACGTGTCGGGCGAGGGGCCCGTGGTGCTGACCGGCCGAGGCGGACTACGGCTGCTGGAGGCGCAGCCCGAAGGCGCCCGCCGCATGAGCGGCAAGGCGCTGCTGTGCGGCCATCCGCTCCGCGTCGGCGATCACCTGGCTCCCTTGATCCCGTAGGATGAATACTGCGCTTGCAGAACCGACGAAGGAGGTTTTGCAAGCGCCTCACTGATCAGCCGCCGCGCGCCGCGTTTCGGGCTTCGAGCGAGGCGCGGAGCGCAACGAGATCGTGCGCGGGCGCGGCGCCGGAAGTGACGGCAGCGCTGGCGACGGCGTGCGAGATGGCCACAAAGAGGCGGCGGCGATCACCTGGCTCCCTTGATCCCGTAGGCTGAATACTGCGCTTGCAGAACCGAACGAAGGAGGTTTTGCAAGCGCCTCACTGATCAGCCGCCGCGCGCCGCGTTTCGG
>CAZDLY010000030.1:30355-31588 GCA_964506575.1 uncultured Akkermansia sp.
GCGAGGCGCGGAGCGCAACGAGATCGTGCGCGGGCGCGGCGCCGGAAGTGACGGCGGCGCTCGCGACGGCGTGCGAGATGGCCACAAAGAGGCGGCGGTCGAACGGCTTGGGGATGATGTAGCCCGAGCTGAATTCGAGGCGTTCGGCAGGGTAAAGATCGCGCACCACTTCGGGTACCGGCTGGCGGGCGAGCGTGGCGAGCGCCTCGGAGGCGGCGACCTTCATCGCCGTATTGATCGTCCGGGCGCGGACGTCGAGCGCGCCGCGGAAGAGGAAGGGAAAGCCGAGGACGTTGTTGATCTGGTTCGGGTAATCGGAGCGGCCGGTTGCCATGATGTAGGGCTTGCCGGCGAGGGCGATGGACACAGCCGCGGGGTCGATCTCGGGGTCGGGGTTGGACATGGCGAAGATGGCGGGAAAGTGGGCCATGGCCGCGACATCCGCGCCGCTCAGGACGTTGGCGGCCGAGACGCCGATAAAGACGTGCGCGCCGCGGAGCGCCTCGGCGAGGGTGCGGGCGTTCGTCTTCGCGGCATGCCGGCGCTTGTGGTCGTTGAGGTCGGTGCGCGATTCGGCGAGCGGCCCCTTGGTGTCGCACATCACCAGATCGCGGACGCCGGCGGCCTTGCACATGTCGGCGATGCGGATGCCAGCCGCGCCCGCGCCATTGATGACGACGCGCAAATCGGCGAGGCGGCGGTCGCTCAGCAGCGCGTAGTTCATCAATCCGGCGAGGGTGATGACGGCGGTGCCCCACTGGTCGTCGTGGAAGACGGGGATGTCGAGCATGGCGTCCAGACGGTCCTCGATCTCAAAGCAGGCGGGCGCGGCGATGTCCTCGAGATTGATGCCGCCGTACATCGGCGCGAGGGCGGCGACGACGTCGATGATCCGCTGCGGATCGGTGCGGCCGGTATCGGCGCCGCCAGCGCGGCAGCGGGCGAGAGGCACGGGCCAGGCATCGACATCGCCAAACGCCTTGAACAGGACAGCCTTGCCCTCCATCACCGGAATACTGGCCAGCGCGCCCAGATCGCCCAGGCCGAGGATGGCGGTCCCGTCTGAGACGACGGCCACGAGGTTGGCGCGGGCGGTGTAGGCAAACGCGGAATCGGGATCGGCCGCGACCGCCTTGACGGCCTGGGCGACACCCGGCGTGTAGGCCAGACAGAGATCACGCTGCGTGCGCAGCGGCTTGGTCAGGCGGAGTCCAACCTTGCCGTTCAGATGAA
>CAZDLY010000031.1:0-30893 GCA_964506575.1 uncultured Akkermansia sp.
CATTTTCCGCTTTTGCTCGCTCCAACCTTCCGCTTTTGAAAATCCCCCGACAGCGGTTTTTACCGCATGCGGGAATTGCGGGCATGATTGCGGTTGCTGGAAAGGAGCGAGGCGCATCGAGTCAGAATCTGAGCACAAGCCTCATGACTTTATTCTCCCACATTTCGGCCAATTGCGCTACTCTCTACTCGTATTGCGCGCGCTCCCGGGCCACGTTTGTATGTCCTTCCCGCCCCACCCATCCGGAACCGTGATCCTGCGCGATTCGCCCCCCTCCGGCGCATCGCGCTGGCTGGCCTTTGCCCATCCGGAGCGGACGCTCGAGGCCCGCACGGTGGACGCGGTGGCGCCGTTGATCCGGGGGGTCGAAGAGGCTGTCGCCGGCGGTCTGCACGCCGCCGGCTTTCTGGCCTACGAGGCGGCGCCGGCGTTTGATCCGGCGTGCCGCACGCAGGCTCCGGCATCCGCGCCGGAGGCGCTGCCCCTGGCCTGGTTTGGCCTCTACCGGCGCGTGGAGACGCTCTTGGCCCTGCCGCCCGCCCGGTCGCCGCCGCCGGCGCTGGTCTGGACGCCCTCCGAGTCGCCCGCCGTCCACGCCCGCCGCATCGCCGCCATCCGCCGCCACATCGCGCGGGGCGACACCTACCAGGTGAATTACACCCTCCGCCTGCGCGCGCCGTTTGACGGCGATCCCTGGCCGCTGTTCCTGGCGCTCGCCGCCGCGCAGCAGAGCCGCTACGCCGCCTGGATCCGCCTCGACGGCCACACCCTGTGCTCCGCCTCGCCCGAGCTGTTCTTCCGTCTCGACGGTGATCGCGTGACCTGCCGCCCCATGAAGGGGACGGCCCCCCGCGGCCTCACGCCCGCGGCGGATCGCGCCGCCCGCGCCGCCCTCCGGGGCTCGCCCAAGAACCGGGCGGAAAACGTGATGATCGTTGACATGATCCGCAACGACCTCGGCCGCGTCGCCATCCCCGGCACGGTGCGCGTCCCCCGCCGCTTCACCGTCGAACCCTATCCGACCGTCTGGCAGATGACCTCCGAGGTCGAGTCGCGGACCCACGCCGGGCTCGCCGACCTGCTCGCCGCGCTCTTCCCCTGCGCCTCGATCACCGGCGCGCCGAAGATCCGCACCATGGAGCTGATTGCGGCGCTCGAATCATCCCCGCGCGGCGTCTACACCGGCGCCATCGGTCATGCCGCGCCCGGCCGTCGCGCCCAGTTCAGCGTGGCGATCCGCACCGTGGCGGTGGATCACGCCGCCGCCGCCGCCGAATACGGCACGGGCGGCGGGATCGTCTGGGACTCCCGCGCCGACAGCGAATACGCCGAGGCGCTCGCCAAAACCCGCATTCTCGCCGCGCCCCCCGCCGACCTTCACCTGCTCGAAACCCTCCTCTGGCGGCCCGTGCGCGGTTTCTTCCTTCTCCGTGGCCACCTGCGTCGTCTCGTCGACTCGGCGCGCCTGCTCGGGTTCCCCTGCGACACCGCCGCCGTGCTTCGCAGCCTTGGCGCGGCCGTCGCAGGCGCCAGCGCGCCGCTGCGCGTTCGGCTGCTCATTCCCCGCGCCGGTCCGCCCGTCGTCGAAACCGCCCCCGCGCCGCCGCCGGCCGACCGGCCGTGGCGCATCGCCCTCGCCGCGCAACCGATCGACCCCGCTCTGCCGCTGTTGCGGCACAAGACGACCTGCCGGGGCATTTACGACGACGCCCGCGCCAGCCGACCCGATGCGGACGACGTGCTGCTGTGGAACACCCGCGGCGAACTCACCGAGACGACCGTGGCCAACATCGCACTCCTTCGCAAGGGCCGCTGGTTCACCCCACCGCTCGCCAGCGGCCTCCTCCCCGGCGTCTTTCGCGACCGGCTGCTGCGCACCGGCCGCATCGCCGAGCGCATCCTCACCCGTGAGGACCTTCGCACCGCCGAAGGCATCGCCCTCTTCAACTCTTTGAGGGGTTGGATATCTGCGGAGATCATGGAACCTAATAACGACCGCGCACACCACGAAGGACACGAAGAGCACGAAGGACGTGTTGGGAAAGGGACGCGATGATTTCAGACACCGGTGATAATTGGTTCCGCAGGGTCTTACCGGACATTCTGGCATTCGGGCTAGGTTTGGGCCAGGCCTATTTCTTCAAGTGGAACACAACGGACCTGGTCTGGAGCTTGTGGTTATGCAGTCTGGTCACGGGGTATCTGACGATCCTGTCGGCCCTGAGCGGCGGAGCCGCCACCGGGATTCGGATGCTCCGGCAGAAGGAGATCAAGAGGACGCAGTGCCTGCCGGCCATCCTGATTGGGCTGGTGGTCGGCCTGTTCTTTCTGGGTTTCTTCTCGCTTCATTTCTGCGGCTTTCACGCGATTCACTCGGTGTTTCTGCGGGGGTTCTTCCCGGTCGACGGCATGCCGAGCGACGGTTTCGGCGCGGCGTTCATGAATCCGCCCTTGCTGTGGGTGCTGGTATTCCGGCACCTCCTCCAGCCCTATGGCCTCTTTCTCATTCCGGCGCTCATCGCGGAGAGAAAACAGGTGTTTTCCCCTCTGATGCGGGCGATCGAGGGCGAACGCACGTTTAAGCGAGCCCGCGGTTTCGCGGCGGGCTGGCTGGCCGAGACACCGGACACGAAGCGTTACGATCTGGGCGAAGCGATGGGCCGGCCCTACATCAACGTCGTGCGCATGCACCTGCTGATCTTCTTCTTCGCCTTCTGCCACATCCTGAAGATCGAGTCTTTCTTCATCTATGCGGTGGTCTATTCGGTTTACTTCTTTCCGTGGAGGGAAGTGAAGGGGTGGAAGAAAAGCGGAAAACGGAGGTAAGGTCAGAGTGACGACGCGTCGGCGCTCGACGTGTCTCCGATCAGCTTGGGCGACGCGCGGGGCGTGCGCTGCCGGGGTTACGACGCGTCAGCGCTCCACGCGTCTCTGATCAGGGCCATGTGCCGCTGGCCCCACAAACCCCTCCCTTTCCAACGCCACCATCCATTCCCACACTTTCGAAAGTGTGAGAATGACTGAACGGTGAAAGAAAGCGCAAATACCATTCATTTACTTCGAAAACGACAGTTACAATTTCCACACTTTCGAAAGTGTGGGAATGATCGGATGGAATGTCGCGCATCCACCTGAAGGGCCCCTTGCGCACCTCTACGGGGAGATTCGGCCGTGCAGGCGCCCGGGTCGCGTGTCACACGCCGGTCGAGCCGAAACCGCCCGCGCCGCGGGCGGTGCCGCCGACGTCGGCGGCCTCCTCGACGCTGGCGTGCGTCACCGGCGCAATCACCATCTGGGCGATCCGCATCCCCGACTCCACGGCAAACGCCGCGTCGCCGAGGTTTATCAGGATCACGCCGACTTCGCCGCGATAGCCCGCGTCAATCGTCCCGGGCGAGTTGAGCACGGTCACCCCCTGCTTCAGGGCGAGGCCGCTGCGGGGCCGCACCTGCGCCTCGTGCCCCGGCGGCAGCTCCATCACGAGGCCGGTCCTGACCAGCGCCCGGCGTCCCGGTTCGATCCGCGCCGCCTCGCAGGCGCACAGATCCATCCCGGCGTCGCCCGGATGCGCGTAGGCCGGCAAAACCGCCTGCGGGTGGAGGCGCTTGAAACGAACGGTCATGTATGTAATCTCAGCCTTACTTGTCGCCGGTGATCGATTTGAACAGCCCCTTGACGGCGGCTCCGGCCTCCTTGACCTTTTCCGCGCCGCCGACCACGACATCCTTGCCCGCCCCGACAGCCGCCTTGCCCGTATCGAGCACGGCCGTGCCGACCTGGGCGACCACCGTGCCCACCAGATTGAGCAGTTCGCCCAGCACTTTGTTCACGGCGTCGACCGCTTTGATCCCGCCCTGATCCCGTCCGATGGCGGTCAGCCGCAGGTCGGGCAGCGGCAGCGGCACGGCCTTCCCCAGGGTCAGATTGGAGCGATACGACACCTGTCCGTCGCGGAACTCCAGCAGGTCGATGATCACCTTGCGCGGCGCCTTCTTGTCCTTTTGCGCGGGCTGGGGCGCGGGCGTCTTTTCGGCCTTGGCCAGCTTGGCGGTCAGCGTCTCGAGGTTGCTCTTGCCGCCGGCGACTTCATACGCCACCTGCGGCTCGATGATCGCCAGCTCCCGGATTACGATCGGGCCGTTCCCCGGCAGCGACGCGATGTCGATCTTAACCCGCACCTCCTTGAGCGCGAACAGCGCATCCTGCGAATACCCCTCCGGATTGCCGATCATCATCCCTTCCAGCCGCAGCGACCCGCTCAGCGGCCGGATCGCGACCTGCTGCACCGAGACCGGCACACCCAGCAGCTTCGGCCCGAGGGTGTTGACCGTCTTCTTCACGAGGGGACCGAGGAAGAACAGCGCGACGATGGCCAGCACCGCCAACACGATCACCAGCCCGACCGCCATCTTGAGCACCCTGCGCACGAATCTCATCATGGACCATCCTTTCTGTTTTTTTCTGTCAGGCGGTTCACACGCCGCTGTAGGCGGAGAAACCACCGTCAATCGGAACCACCACGCCCGTCACGAAACCGGCGGCGCGGTCGGAAATCAGCCAGAGCAGCGCGCCCAGCAGATCCCCCGGCTCGCCCAGACGCCCCATCGGCGAATGCGCGAGAATCTTCTCCGCCCGCGGCGTCGGCGTCCCGTCGGGATGGGTCAGCAGCGCGCGGTTCTGGTCGGTCAGGAAGAAGCCCGGCGCCAAAGCGTTCACGCGGATGCCCGCCCGGGCCATGTGGACCGCCAGCCATTGGGTCAGGTTGCTCACCGCCGCCTTGGCGCCGCTGTAGGCGGGGATCTTGGTGAGCGGACGGAAGGCATTCATCGAGGAGACGTTGAGGATCACGCCCGACCGGTTCAACGCCATCTTCCGCGTGAACACCTGGGTCGGCAGCAGCGTCCCCAGGACGTTCAGGTTGAACACAAACTCGATGCCCTTGGGGTCCAGGTCGTAGAACGTGGTGACGTCCCGGTGCTCCTTCAGCAAGTCGTCGGGGTTGAGGTACTCCATGGAGGTCGTTCCCTTCGGGTGGTTGCCTCCCGCGCCGTTGATCAGGATGGAGACCGGCCCCAGCCGCGCCTCCACCGCCGCGTTGGCCGCCTCCAGGCTGGCCTTGTCGAGCACATTGCAGGCGACGGCCATCGCCCGGCCGCCCTCGGCCGTGATGGCGTCGGCCACCCGCTGCGCGGCCTCCAGCTTGAGGTCGGCGACCGCGACCGCCGCGCCGCACTGGCCCAGCGCCTGGGCCATCACGCCGCACAGCACGCCGCCGCCGCCCGTGACCACCGCCACCTTGTCCTTCAAATCCACGTGAAAGGGAATTTTCATCTTCGAGCCTGCTCCTTGGGACGCCACGGGCGTTCCACAGTGATCGCCCGCCGGCTGCAGAGAACCATACCAAACTCCGCCGCCTTTGCCTAGCCGGAGATTGCGCGGTGGACGATTCTCAAATTGAGCGCATCCGTACAGTCGAAATCGAAATCGCTATCGAAGTCAAATTCCTTACTGTTTCATCGATTTCAATCCCGATCACGATTTGGATTCCGATAGAGGCTGCCTTAGTGAGAAATGCTGATTGACCTTCCGGTTGATAATGGTATACATTATATACCAATGAAGTTTGAGTTCAATAGCCACAAAAGCGAAAGCAACCGGCAGAAGCATGGCATTGGCTTCCCTGCGGCTCAAGCGTTGTGGAACGATTCAGATCGGATTGAGATTCCCGCCCGAACAGACGACGAGCCGAGATTTATGGTCATTGGTCGGATTGAAGGTCATGTGTGGTCAGCCGTGATCACCTATCGAGGCGAGAATGTGCGGATGATTTCTGTTCGGCGGGCACGACGAAAGGAGATTGCGATTTATGAGAGCGAAAGACTTTGACGCACAATTTGACCGGGGAGACGACGTCACCCATGCGCTTGACCTGTCCAAAGCGCATCGTCCTGGCCAACAACCCAGGCGGGTTAATGTCGATTTCCCGGAGTGGATGATTGGTTCCTTGGACAAGGAAGCCAAACGGTTGGGCGTCACTCGCCAGTCCATTATTAAAGTCTGGATTGCTGATCGACTGGAGAAAGCCACCGCATAATAGTTGGTGGGGGTGTCAGAGAAGATAGCCAGGATCGCTTCTCCCCCGCGCCAGCGTCTTCGTTGAATGTTGGGCGTTGGGCGTTGGGTGTTGGACGTTGGGCGTTGGGCGTTGGGTGTTGGGCGTTGGGTGTTGGGCGTTGGGTGTTTCATTTCCGTTTTCAGCTTTCCGCTCTTTCCGCTTGCGTCGCCGCTGTCTCTGTGGCACAATTTTTTGTCTGTAGGGAGAGGCTGACTGGCCGTGCGGTAAAGGCCGGATGCGCGGAGGAAAGGAACGGAGCCATGAGCGAGGAGACCACGAAACGGGTGATACGTTTCTTTGATACGACCCTGCGGGACGGCGAGCAGTCGCCGGGCTGCAGCATGAATCTCAAGGACAAATTGCTCGTCGCGGCGCATCTGGAAAGTCTGCGGGTGGACGTGATCGAGGCCGGCTTCGCGGCTTCGTCGCCCGGCGATTTCGCGTCGGTTCAGGCGATCGCCCGGCTGGTCAAGGGGCCAGCCGTGGCCAGCCTCTGCCGCGCATTGCCGGCCGACATTGATGCGTCCTGGAATGCGATCAAGGACGCCCAGCGGCCGCGCATCCACACCTTTCTGGCCACGTCGCCGATTCACATGCAATACAAGCTGCGCCTGACGACCGACCAGGTCTTTGAGCAGGCCGTGGCGATGGTGGCGTATGCCCGCAATCTGTGCGGCGACGTGCAGTTCTCGCTCGAGGACGCCTCCCGTTCCGACCCCGCCTTCATGTACCGGGTGATCGAAGGGGTGATCCGGGCGGGCGCGACGGTCGTCAACATCCCCGATACGGTCGGCTATGCCATTCCGCACCAGTTCGGCGCGCTGATCCGCGGCATCCGTGAGTCGGTGCCCAACATCGACCGGGCCGTGATCGCGGTGCACTGCCACAACGACCTCGGCCTGGCGGTCGCCAACTCGCTGGCCGCGGTGGCCGAAGGGGCGGGGCAGGTCGAGGCGACCGTCAACGGCATTGGCGAGCGGGCGGGCAACGCCGCGCTGGAGGAGGTCGTCATGGCGCTGCAGACGCGCGCCGACCTGTTCCAAGTCGCCCACGGCATCGACACCACCAAGATCTACGCCGCGAGCAAATGCGTGCAGACCGTCACCGGCAGCCGGGTGCAGGCCAACAAGGCGATTGTCGGCGAGAACGCCTTCGCCCACGAGGCGGGCATCCATCAGCACGGCGTGATGATGAACGCGACGACCTACGAGATCATGACGCCCGAGTCGATCGGCATTCCCCGCAGCAAGATGGTGCTCGGCAAGCATTCGGGCCGCCACGCCTTCGAGCAGCGGCTGCAGGAACTGGGCTTCCACTTTGACGCCGAGCACATCAAGCGGCTGTTCGCCGATTTCAAGGCGCTGGCGGACCGCAAGAAGGTGGTCTCCGACGCCGACATCGAGGCGCTCGCCCGCGGTCTGGAGACGCAGGTCGAGGAGCGCGTCACGCTCGACCGCTTCGTGGTCAATTCCGGAAACACCATCACCAGCACCGCGTCGGTGCGGCTCATCCTGGACGGCAAGGCCGTCGAGCATGTGGCCGTCGGCTCGGGGCCGATCGATGCGGCGTTCAAGGCGGTCAACGCCCTCATCGGCCTGGAGTTGAAGCTCGAAGCCTTCACCCTCTCCGCCGTCACGGATGACGCCGACGCGCAGGGCGAAACCAACGTCAAGGTGCGGCACGGCGCGCGGGTGTACCACGGCAACGGCCTCTCGACCGACATCATCGAGGGGAGCCTCCGCGCCTATCTGGCGGCGATCAATGTAGTGCTGAGCGAAACCGTTCACTAGGAGAGACCCGATGACGATGACACAGAAAATCCTCGCCCGCGCGGCGGGGTTGCCCCGCGTCGAGGCGGGGCAGTTGATCGAGGCGAAGCTCGATCTCGTGCTGGGCAACGACATCACCGCGCCGGTGGCGATCCGGGAGTTCGCCAGGACCGGCGTGGCCCGTGTCTTTGACCGGGACAAGGTGGCGCTGGTTCCCGACCACTTCACGCCGAACAAGGACATCAAGGCCGCCGAGCAGTGCAAGATCCTGCGCACCTTCGCCTGCGAGCAGAACATCACGAACTTTTTCGACACCGGTGACGTCGGCGTCGAACACGCCCTGCTGCCGGAGCGCGGGCTGGTCGGTCCCGGCGATGTCGTGATCGGCGCCGACAGCCACACCTGCACCTACGGCGCGCTCGGCGCGTTCTCAACGGGCGTCGGCTCGACCGACATGGCGGCGGGCATGGCGCTCGGAACCGCCTGGTTCAAGGTGCCGTCGGCCATGCGCTTTGTGCTCAAGAACCGGTTTTCCGACCCGTGGGTTTCGGGCAAGGACGTGATTCTGCACATCATCGGCCTGATCGGCGTCGACGGCGCGCTGTACCAGTCGATGGAATATGCGGGCGACGGCCTGGCCGCCCTGACCGTGGACGACCGTCTATGCATCGCCAACATGGCGATCGAGGCGGGCGCCAAAAACGGCATCTTCCCGGTCGATCAGGCGACGCGGGACTTCCTGAAGGAGGCCGGGCGCGCGCGGTACACCGAGTTTGCCGCCGACCCCGGCGCGTCGTACACCCGGACGATCGAGGTTGACCTGGCGTCGCTCCGCTCGACGGTCGCCTTCCCCCACCTGCCCAGCAACACGCGGCTGGCGCGGGATTCGGGCGACGTAAAGATCGATCAGGTGGTGATCGGCTCGTGCACCAACGGGCGGTTGAGCGACATGCGCGTCGCGGCCCGGCTGCTCAAGGGGCGCCACGTCGCCAAGGGCGTTCGCTGCATCGTCATTCCGGCGACGCAGAAGATCTACCTCCAGGCCATGAAGGAAGGGCTGCTGGAGATCTTCATCAACGCCGGCGCGGCGGTGTCGACCCCGACCTGCGGACCGTGCCTCGGCGGGCACATGGGCGTTCTGGCCAAGGGCGAGCGGGCGATCGCGACGACCAACCGCAACTTTGTCGGCCGCATGGGGCACCCGGAGTCGGAGGTGTATCTCTCCAACCCCGCCGTGGCTGCGGCCACCGCGATCACCGGACGCATCACCGACGCCAACGAGCTTGTCTGATCTGCAACGAGGAAAGGATTTTGACCATGACTGCCCAGGGAACGGTTTTTCGCTACGGCGACAATGTGGACACCGACGTGATCATCCCCGCCCGCTATCTCACCACGTCAGACCCGGCTGAGCTGGCGGCGCACTGCATGGAGGACATCGATCCGACGTTTGTGAAGCGGGTGAAGACGGGCGACATGATCGTGGCCGATGCCAATTTCGGCTGCGGCTCGTCGCGCGAGCACGCGCCGATCGCCATCAAGGCGGCAGGCGTTTCGTGCGTGATCGCCAGAAGCTTCGCGCGCATCTTCTACCGCAACGCCATCAACATCGGCCTGCCGATCCTCGAATGTCCCGCGGCGGCGGCGATCCAGGCGGGACACACGGTCTCGGTGGATTTTGACACCGGCTCGATCACCGACAAGACCACGGGCCAGACGTTCACGGCGGCGCCCTTCCCCCCCTTCATGAAAGAACTGATCGCGTGCGGCGGGCTGGTGGAATATGTCAAGGCCCGGCGCGCAGGCCAATGAGGGATCGCGCGCCGTATGCCGGCCGCACGGCGCGCGTTTTCAGGCGCATTCCCGGGTTCCTTTGAGTCAGGCCATGTGACGCCATGCCCCACGCATCCTCGTTAGCCAACTGGCAGGTGCTTTTTCTCAAGCCTCGCACCGAGAAAAAGGTCGCGGCGGTGTGTTCGGCGCATGCCATCCCGCATTATCTGCCGCTGCGGGCCGTCAGCCGCGTCCGCCAGCGCCGCAAGATCCGCGTCACCCTGCCCCTCTTCCCCGGCTATCTCTTCGTCGCGCTGACCCCGGAGACGCGGATGCCGGTCCTGCGGACCAACCATGTCGTCCGCTTCCTCCAGCCCACGCATTCGTTCCGGCTCCTGCGCGACCTCGTGCAGGTCCGGCGCGCGCTGGCGCTCACCCCCGATCTCAAGCCGGTCACCCTGTTGAAGCAGGGACAGCGGGTGCGGATCATCGCCGGTCCGCTTCAGGGGGCCGAGGGGGTTGTTCGCAGCCTCACCAGCTCGATGCGGGTGATCCTCTCCGTCAATCTGATCGGCATGGGGGTGGCCGTCACCGCCGCCCGCGCGGATATCGAGGTGGTTCATTAGAAGGAGGGTCCATGGGGGACGACCGTGACACGACCGTTTTTGAGGCGGCCTTTCAGGCTCTGCCGGCCGCCTTCTGCGAGCGCGTTCCCGACTGCGCGCTGATCCTCGGATCGGGCTGGGGCGAGGCACTCGCACCCGAAGGCATCCTGGCGCGCGTCCCGTACGCGGACATCCCCGGTCTCGGCGCCAGCACGGTGTCGGGCCATTCGGGCGAGCTGCTGCTCTGCACGCTGGCGGGCCGGCGCGTGGCGGCCTTCTGCGGCCGCCGCCACTGGTACGAGGGGCGCGGCTGGACGCCCGTGGTCCTGCCGGTCGAGCTCATCCGCCGCCTAGGCTGCCAAACCCTCCTGATCACCAACGCCGCGGGCGGCATCACCCCCGCGCTCCGCCCCGGCAGCCTCATCGCCCTCACCGATCACCTCAACCTGGCCGGTCTCTCGCCGCTGACCGGCCCGCTCGTTCCGGGCTGGGGGCCGCGTTTCCCCGATCAGACCGCCGTCTACTCGCCTGCGCTTCGCAGCCGGCTCCATGCCGCCGCCGCCGAGATCGGATGTGACCTGACGGACGGCGTCTACGTCTTCTCGCCCGGCCCCGCCTACGAAACCCCGGCCGAGATTCGCGCGTTCGCCGCCCTCGGGGCCGATGTCGTCGGCATGTCCACCGTGCCCGAGGCGATGGTCGCCCATGCCGCTGGCATCGGCGTCGCCGCCGTCAGTTGCGTCACCAACATGGCCGCCGGAACCGGCGGCCGATCCCTCTCCCACGCCGAGGTCATCGCCGAGATGCGGCGCGTCCAGCCCCGGCTCGCGCGTCTCATCCATGAATTTGTCCGACGGTAATTGCCATGCAGACACGACTTTCACCTGAGCGAACCCCCGTGATCACGGGCCTGGGCGCCGTCACGCCCATCGCCGTGACCGTGGCCGGTCTGTGGGAGGCGCTCCTGGCGGGCGCCGACGGCATTTCGGTTCTGGACCGTTTTGACACGGGCGGCCTGGCCTGCACCCGCGCCGGGCTGATTCGCGGCTACGCGCCGCCGCCCGCCGCCCGGCCGCCTGCGAGCCTGGCCGAGGCTTTTGCCCGCGGCGCTGCCGCCGAGGCCGTGGCGCAGGCTGGCCTTTTGCCGGGCGATGGTGCGACGGTGATCGCCGCCTCGAATTTCGGCGCGCTCGACACCGGCGAGGAGGCGCTGGGCGGCGGCGCCGCCGATCCGCGCCGCGCCAGCCTCGCGCACGGATCGGTCACCCGCGGCGTCGCCGACAGCCTCGGCCTCGGGGGTCCGCCGGTCACCCTGTCGCTCTCCTGCGCCTCGGGGGCGGCGGCCCTCGCCTACGCCGCCGGATGCATCAGCCGCGGCGACCTGGAGCGCGCCGTGGTCATCGGCTTCGACGCCCTTTCGCGCTGCGCCTGGTCGGGGCTCTGCTCCCTGCGCACGATGACCGCGGATGCCGTCCGCCCCTTCGACCTCAACCGCTCCGGCACGATCTTCTCCGAGGGCGCCGCTGCCCTGGTCCTCGAATCGGCGGCCTCGGCCGCCCGCCGCGGCGCCGTCCCGCTCGCCCGCCTGCTGGGATGGGCGACCGGCAACAACGGGTTTCACATGACCGCCCCCGCGCCCCTGGGCGCGGGTTCCGCGCAGGTCCTGCGCGAGGCGCTCCTGCGCGCGGACGTTGCGCCCGACGCGGTCGGCCATTACAATGCGCACGGCACGGGCACCAAGCCCAACGACGTCACCGAATTCCAGGCGCTCGAGACGGTCTTCGGTTCGCGCGCCCGCACCCTCCCGGTCACGGCCAACAAGGCGGCGCTCGGCCACATGCTGGGCGCGGCCGGCGCGGTCGAGGCGGTGATCGCCGTGCTCACGCTGCTGCGCCAGACGATTCCGCCGACCCTCCATTTCGAGACCGCCGACCCCGCGTGTCCGGTCAACCTCGTCACCGCCCCGCAGCCCGCCGCGCTGGACCTCGTGCTCTCGAATTCCGCCGGGTTCGGCGGCTGCAACGCCGCCCTCCTGCTGGGCGGCGGTTCCGGCATCCTAAATTAGGGTTGCCGATCCAACACGCCCGGGGTATACTGGGAGAAAGTCATTGACTGGGCACCCTGATGACCGGGTCACGAGAGGCGTTTCATGCCAGAAGTGCGCACTGATGCGGTCCCCGCCCTGACGCAAAAGCTCTTCGAGAAGGGGTTTTCGGCGTTTGAGCGGGGCAATTTGGATATTGCGGTCGATCTGCTCACACGCTGTGTGGTGGAGGCGCCCACGTTCGCCCGCGCCCGGCGGTTTCTGCGGATCGTGGAGATCCAGCGGGTGAAGAAGGCCGACAAGAAAGGTCTGATGCGCCAGCTCGCCGATCTGGCCGGATGGCCCGCCTACCTCATCGGGAAGCTCGCGCTGGAGCGGGGCCGGGCCGACCAGGCGCTGGCGGCCGCCGAAAAGCTCATGGCGGTCAACCCGCTGCATCCGCTCTTCCTGGCGTGCTTCGTCAACGCGGCGCGACAGGCCAATCTGCTGGATGCGGCCGTGTCGACGCTCGAACTGGCGGTGGACGCCTCGCCCGATCACGCCGTTCTGCTGCGGGAGTTGGGCGATCTCTACAGCGAGGTCGGCAATTACCGCCTGGCCCGGCGCGCCTACGAACGGGTGGTGGCCTTGCGGCCGCATGACGCGGCGACCGCCAAGCTGCTCAAGGATGTCGAAGCCCACGACTCGATGCAAAGCGGCGGCTGGGAGGATGCGTCGGGCAAGCCGGATGCGTACCGGAGCCTGATCAAGGACGCGGCGGCGGCTCAGGCGCAGGACATTCAGGCGAAGGCCGTCGTCAGCGGCAATGACCTTGAAACGCTGGTGGCGGAGCAGCGCGCCGCGATCGCCCGGGATGCCACCAACATCAATGCCTACCGGGCGCTCATTCGCCTGTACCGGCAGAACAAGTGCTATGCCGAGGCGATCGCGGTGACGGAAGAGTCGCTGGCGGTCCACACGGCGGATCCCGATCTGGACCGCATGCTGAGCGAACTGAAGACGCTCGATTTCGACGCGCGGATCGCCGCGTTGAAGGAGGCGGGGGCGCCCGGGGAGGCCGAGGCGCTGGAGGCGAAACGCAACCGGTTTGTGTTTGAGGACATGCTGGCCCGCGTCGCGCGCTATCCGAACGACCTGCGGTTGCGGTTCGAACTGGGGCTGCAGCATTTCGAGACAGGCTCCTGGGACGAGGCCATCCAGCAGTTTCAACAGGCGCAACGGAGCCCGCGGGAGCGCGCGGACGCCCTCTATTACCTCGCGCGCTGCTTCCGGCAGAAGGGTCAGACCGATCTGGCCACCATGCAATTGGAGACCGTCCTGGAGCAGTTGCCCCTGATGGACGAGGCACGCAAGCGGGTGCTCTTCGAGCTGGGCGAGATCGCCGAGGCCGCGGGCGACACCGCGCGCGCGCTCGCGCTGTACAAGGAAATCTACGGCGCCGACATCGCCTATCGCGACATCGGCGAAAAGATGACCCGGCTTTACAAGACGGCACCGCGCGCCTGACACCCGTGATTTCCGATTGGACGTGGCGGGGGGTGTTGCGGTATGATGCTCGAATCCATGCGGGGGTTGATTTTTCAGTTGCGGCGGCCGGCCGTCACGACCGGTCGTCGGGAAACACAAAGGAGCACGAGAATGCGTCTGACAAAATGGGTGGCTGTGGCAGTGTTGGCGGCCGTTACAGCGGGCGCCCAGGTGATTCAAGAGGTCGCGGTGCGCCAGTTGGAAGGCTTTAGCGCCGACCCGGGCGACGTCCTGGCGATGTGCGGTGCCAAGAAGGGCGCCGAATTGTCGCAGGCGGTCCTGTTTGACGATGTGCGCCGGCTGAACGATTCGCAGCGCTTCTCCTACGCCGGCGTCGAAATCGCCGAGGTGGAGAAAGGCGTGAAGGTGATTTACGTGGTCCGGCGCCGCCTCCGTCTGGCCGCTCCCGTCGACGTGCAGGGGATGAGCGCGGTCAGCCGTTCCAAGGTCCGCGACTGGCTCGGGCTGAAGGAGGGCGCCTACATTGACGAGCAGCTTCTCGGCGTCCGCTGTTCCAAGGTGCGCGATGAATACATGAAGCGGCAATACCCCCGCGTGCAGGTCACGGGGCAGCTCGGTTCGGTCGACCCGGCCACCGGGGCGGTCACCGTCACCGTCACCATCGACGAGGGGGCCAAGGTAGTGCTGGCGGGATTCCTCTTCACGGGCAACACGGCGTTTTCGGCCGGCGAGCTGAAGGGCGCTTTCAAGCAGTACAACTGGTGGGATCCCCGGAACTGGTTCAGCGAGCGGATGTATGACGAGCAGCAGTTCGAGGACGCCCGCGACGGGATGCTGGCGCTGTACCGGGATCGCGGCTATCTCGATGTCGAGATCGCGCCCGTCAAGCTGGAGCCGCTGCCGGACCACCCCGCGAAGGTGCGCGCGGTTTACGCCATCACCGAGGGCGCCTGCTACACGCTGGGCACATTCGCCATCTCCGGCGTGACGCTCTTCCCGGTCGAGCAGGTTCAGGCCGCCGCCGCGATCGGCAGCGGCGAGAACGCCGGCGCGCCCGTCGCCGCCGCGATCAAGCGGGTGCGCGAGTATTTCACCTCGCGCGGGTATGTCGACGCCTTTGTGCGGACGGCGATCGACACGCCGCCCGGGACGCCCGGCGTGGCCAATGTCCAGTTGCAGGTCACCGAAGGCGAGCGGGTCACCCTGCGCAACATCATCATCAACGGCAACACCCGCACGCAGGACAAGGTCATCCGCCGCGAGATTCTGGTCGCCCCCGGCGACGAGGCCGACGCCGTGCGGATCGAGCGCAGCGTGAACCGCCTGCGCAACCTGAACTATTTCAGCGAAGTGCGCGAAGCGCTGGTCGCGACCGACACCAACACCGTTCGGGATCTGGTCGTCAACGTGACGGAGCAGCGCACCGGCAACTTCATGATCGGCGCCGGCTTCTCGACCATCGACAGCGTCATGGGGTTTGTCGAGGTCTCGCAGAACAATTTCGACATCCTGAACTGGCCCAGTTTCACGGGCGGAGGCCAAAAGGCCCGCCTGGGCGCCGAGATCGGCTCCAACCGCCAGACCATCGAGGCGAACTGGATTCAGCCGTGGCTGTACGGTCGTCCAATGGCTCTGCAGGTCGACGCCTACCGGCGGATGAACAGCTTTGATGAGTTTGACGATCTGCGCAGCGGCGTGGCGGCCGGCATCTCGTACCCGGTCAAGGTCGGAAAGATCGGCTTCAAGCAGACCTTCGAGCAGGTCAGCCTGGATGACGTGATCTTCCTGAACGGCAACACCTACTCCTTTGCGGATGGGACGGAATTCAATTACGTCGATCCCGAATCCGGTCTCAACAGCATGCTTCGCGTGTACTGGACCTACGACACCCGCAACAAGCCGTTCGTGCCCACCCGCGGCATGGAGGCGACGGTCTTCGGCGAGGTCGGCGGCTCGATCCTCGGCGGCGTGTACGACGTGTACAAGACGGGCGCGCAGGTTCGCAAATGGTACGAGCTTCCGTGGAAGGGCGGCCATGTGCTGAGTCTGCGGGCCCGGCTGGAGACGGTGGACGCCTACGGCCAGGACGGCGTGCCTCTCAACGAGCGGCTCTACCTCGGCGGCGGCCGCACCATCCGCGGTTTTGAACACCGGAGCGTGGGGCCGAAGGTGACCGCGGACGGCGTCACCTGGAACCCCGTCGGCGGTCAAACCCTCTCCTTCGCCTCCGCGGAATACACGATCCCGCTCTTCAAGGCGCTTCGGTTCGCGACGTTTGTTGACGTGGGCAGTCTGGGCGCCGACGCCTTCTCGCCCGACTTCTCGGATTACGCCGCGAGCATCGGCTTCGGCCTGCGCGTGGACATTCCCGGTTTCCCGATCCGCGTGGACTACGCGCAGCCGGTGACCACGCCGGACAACACCGAGGAGCAGGCGTTCATCTTCTGGATTGGTTTTGAATAATGACGGCGCCGGCACGGCCGGCAAGGAGCGAGCATGAAGCATCTGACTGGGGCGCTGATTCTGGGAATCGCCGCGTGGGCCGGCGTCTGTCCGGCCGCGACACAAATTGCCGTGGTTGACTTCGAGCGGGTTGTCAAGCTGCACCCGAACACGGCCGGCGATCGCAAGGCGATCGAGGAGGTTTACAACACCCTCAAGAGCGAGGGCGATGCCAAGGCCGCCAAGGTGAGCAAGGCCGTGCAGGCCTTTGAGGAGGCCGCCAAGGAGGTTCAAAGTCCGGTGCTCATCGAGGCGGCCCGGAAAAAGGCCGAGACCGAGGCCAAGAAGAAATATGACGAGGCAAAGATCGCGAGCGACGAGTTGAAGCAGTTGGAAGACCTCCACCGGATGCAGTTGAACGATCGCGAGCGCAAGCTGTTGAAACGGACGACCGACGCCATCCGCGCGGTCGTGAAGAAGATCGCCGACGAGAAGAAGATCACGATCGTGTTGCCGACGGCGCCGGTGCTCTATTACGACGAGACGCTGGATATCACGGCCGACGTGCTGCAGGCGCTGGGCGTGGATCCGGCCGCGGTAGTCCCCGACGATGCGCCCGCAATAGATGCCGCGCCCGTGAAAGAGCCCGCGCCCGTGAAAGAGCCCGCGCCCACGAAAGAGCCCGCGCCCACGAAAGAGCCCGCGCCCACGAAAGAGCCCGCGCCCACGAAAGAGCCCGCGCCCGTGAAAACGGAGCCCGCTCCCCGATGAGGTCGTGTCCGGTCTGTCACGTGGCCGATGGAGAATGAGACATGGCACAGACGGTCGCCCAGCTTGCCGCATGGCTCAAGGGATCGGTCGAGGGTGACGCCGCGGAGGAGGTCGCTTCGCTGTCGGCGCTCGATGACGCCCGACGGGGGGACGTGTCGTTTCTCTCCAATCCACGTTATGAGCCTCTCATGGCGCGCACGCAGGCCTCGGCCGTTCTGGTTGGACCCGACTGGCAGGGTCCCCGGTCGTGCCGCGCGCTGATCCGCGTTGAAAATCCCAACACGGCGTTCGCCGCGCTGGCGGCGCTTTTTTGTCCGAAGCCCGTGTCGCGACAGCCCGGCATCCACCCGACCGCCGTGCTGGGCGAGGGGGTCAGCATCGGCCGGGACGTGTTCATCGGCCCGTATGTGGTGATCGATGATCAGGTACGCATCGGGGATCGCACCCGGATCGAGGCGCAGTGCTGGATCGGCACGAACGCCCGCATCGGCTGCGACGGACTGATTTACCCCCAGGTGACCGTCCGCGAGGGTTGTCTGATTGGCGACCGGGTGATCCTGCACAGCGGCGTGCGCATCGGCAGCGACGGCTACGGGTACGCCGTGGAGCAGGAGGCGGGCGGCGCCGTGCGTGTGGAGAAGATTCCGCAGATGGGCATTGTCGAACTGGGCGATGACGTGGAGATCGGCGCGAACACGACGATCGACCGGGCCCGCTTCGGGCGCACGCGGATCGGCCATTCGGTCAAGATCGACAATCTGGTGCAGATCGGCCACAACGTGCACGTCGGCGACATGAGCGGGATCGTGGCGCAGGCCGGTGTTGCCGGCAGCGTGAAAATCGGTACCGGCGTCATGATCTGGGCGCAGGCCGGCATCGCCGGACACATCACCGTCGGCGACCGCGCGCAGGTCGGGCCGCAGTCGGGCGTCAGCAAGGACGTTCCGCCGGGCGAGTTTGTCATGGGCGCCCCCGCCCAGTCGAAGCGGGCGTTTGTCGCCGCCTTGGCGGTTCCGCGCCAGATCGAACGGCTGAAGGCCCAGGTCGCCGATCTCCGGGCGCGCCTGGCGGAAGTCGCCCTGACGCAAAAGGCCGGCGAATAGCCCTTGTATCCTAAGAGGCTCTTGCAAAACCCCTCGGACGCAAGCCGTCAGGCGCAGCGTCCGGGGGGGGTTGCAAGAGCCTCCTAAAGCTGTCAGGCCAGACGTTCGGCACAAATAATGATGTGGACAGAGCGCGTGAGAATATCATATCCTGTATGCATTAATTCTTACACTTTCGCAGATTGATGTTGGGAGAAGAAACGATGAGAACGACCCTGGACCTGCCTGAGCGGCTTATGCGAGACGCCATGAAAGCGTCTCATCAGAAGACAAAAACTGCCGTCATCATCGCGGCACTTCACGACTTCGTCCGAAAGACCCGGCTCCAGGAACTGCGGAGCTTTAAAGGGCAGGTTGAACTGGACGTGGACCTTGACGCACTTCGGAAACGCGCATGAACGTCCTTGTGGACTCTTCCGTGTGGATCGCCTACTTTCGCGGCACCAGCGACCTTCCGTCGCTTGACTGGCTGATTGAAGAAGGTCTTGCTGTCATCAACGATATCATCCTCGCTGAGTTGACGCCTGCGCTGCTTGTTCGTGGCGAGAGGAAGCTCGTTAGCCTGCTTCGTGAAATCGAGCGTGTCCCCTTGACGCTCGACTGGGATGGCATCATAGAGATGCAGGTCACCTGCCTCCGCAACGGCATCAATAAGGTCGGCATTCCGGACTTAATCGTTGCGCAACAGGCGATGCAATACAACCTCTCGCTCTTCTCTTTGGACAAGCACTTCCGCCTGCTAAGTAAGCACGTGGCACTACAGCTGCAATGACGCCCGGATTCCCCTTCTGAGCGGCATCTTCTGCGGCGTCGCGCGCAAAAAGCGCCTTGAGCGTGTTCCGGATTCCGTTTGCATGGAGTCCTTCAAACGGAAATGGCAGTGTGGGCACGAGATAATGGGAAAGAAGGAAGGAAGGTATGTTTTCACAAGCCAGCGGTCTTTCAAGCGTCTGCGCCTTCTTGGCCATTCTCTGTGCATGGCTGTCGGCGGGGTGCGTCCTGCAGCCGGTGAACGCGGAGATTCTGGTGATTGATCCGCAGTTGTGCGCGTTGAGCGACACTCCTCGCGACGGCACCGGCGAGGCGGGTGACGAGCTGGCGTACCTGTTTTGCATCCCCGACAACGCCCGGGCCCGGTCGCAGGTCGCCCGGATCGATCCCAGCGTGCGGTTTGATGACGGCCCCCGGGGAAAACGCGTCTGCGGCTCACGGAGGGTGTTGTGCATCGGATCGACGCGCCAGCCGTCGTTCAAGGCCGTTCTGGACCGACTAGCCAAACTGCCGTATGTCGATGCGATCACGCTCTGCCCGTTTGACGGCGACTGATCACCCCCGCAGCAGCCGGACGATCAGACCGAGGATAAACAGCGCCGCGATCAGCATCACCACCCGGCGCTCGTCACCGGTCAGATCGAACACGCTCCGGAACCAGGCGCCACACGCGCCCCGGATGGCCGCGGCCCCGCGCTTCATGGCCTGCATCGCTGTCATCGCGCCTTCAGCCTTCCGGTGCGGATCGTTTGTGCTTCCGTTCGTGCAGCCATTGCGAGAGGATCAAGCTCGCGACGCCCACCGAGATGGCCATGTCGGCCACGTTGAATGTGGGAAAACGGATGCAGTGAAAGTCGATGAAATCGACGACAACCCCGCGCCACGCCCGGTCGATCACGTTGCCGATGATGCCCCCGGTCAGAAGTCCCCAGATCACCCATCCGAAGCGAAGCGGGAGAAACACGCGCCTCATCTGCAGGGTCATCCAGACGAGCGCGGCGACCGCGCAGGCGATTAGCAGCGCCTGCCGGCCCTGCAGCATGCCCCAGGCCGCTCCCGTATTCTGCACATGGCGGATGTCAAAGACGCCCGCGAGCAGCACAATTCCGTCGCCGGTCGCGGGAAGCGCGCGCAGGACCAGCATCTTGCTCCACTGATCGGCGGCGATGATCACTCCCATGACGGCCAGCGCGCGGGCGATCATGGGATCTTCCTGCGCGGGGCGACGCCGCCCCGTGTCCGGTGACGTTCCATCTCCGATTGGCAGCCCATGCAGTTCTTCACAAACGGCAACGCCTGAAGCCGGGCCTTTTCAATCAGGCCGCCACACGCATCGCACAGGCCGTAGGTGCCCTCGCGGATGGCGCGCAACGCATTCGTGATCTGGTTGATGGTCTCCTGCTCCGTGCCCGCCCGTTCCAGGGTGAACAGGCGGTCAAAGGCATCCGACCCGTCCTCTTCCACGTTGACCTCGTCGTCGCGCCGCAGGGCGTTCTTCCGCATCTTGCCGATCTGCCCGGCCAGGTCCTCATGCAGAACGAACAGTTGATTCTTGAACCCGTCCAGATCTTTCTTGGAGAATTTCATCTCTCCGTGAGGCCGTTTTTTCTCCGGGACGCGCGGGACGGGCGCCGGGACCGGCTTCGCGGCGGCCTTCACCGGGGCGCGATGGGGCGCGGCCGATTTTCTGCGCGGGGCTTGGACCGCGCGCGCATCCGCGGGCTTCCGGGCCGCCGGGGATGCAGCCGCCTTCTTCTGGAGAGCCGCCGGCGGCCGGGCTTTCCGGTCAGGCTGAACGGCCGCGGCCGGCTTGCCGGGGGGTTGCCGCCCCATCGGTTTCGCGCCGCCCCCCTTTTTTGACGCAGCGGCCGTCGGGGTCGTTTTCCGGGGCTTGTCGCGTGCTGCCTTTTTTTGAATGGCCATGCGTGCTTCCTGTCTGGACTACCGTCACAAAGTGGACGCAGAGGATAGCAGAATGACGTGCGGGTGTCAATGTGGGCTGCGCTTTTTTTTCGTATTGTCCTGCCGCCCGTTTTCCGCTATCCTAGCCGCGTCTATTAAAACAAGCGCTGAGGTGACGTTTGGCCCAAGAGCGAAAACCTGAGATCCGCTACAACCGGATCTTGCTGAAGCTGAGCGGCGAAGTGCTGGGCAACTCCGAAACCGGCGAGTGCATCGCGCCCGCGGTCGTGGCGGACGTCGCCCGGCGCGTGCGGCGAATCTCCGAACTGGGCGTGCAGATCGCGGTGGTCCTCGGCGGCGGGAACATTTTCCGGGGGGCCGCCGGCGAGGCCAGCGGTCTCGCCCGGACCACGGGCGACTACATGGGCATGCTGGCGACCATCATCAACGGGCTGGCGTTGCAGGACGCCATCGAACGCGTGGGGCTGGAGACCCGTCTGCAAACGTCGATCGACATGCCCCAGGTGGCCGAGCCCTTCATCCAGCGACGGGCGGTCCGTCATCTGGAGAAAGGGCGGGTGGTCATTTTTGCGGGCGGCACCGGCAACCCGTATTTCAGCACCGACACCGCCGCCGCGCTCAGGGCCAATGAGGTGGGCGCCGACGTGCTGCTCAAGGCCACCAAGGTCGACGGCATTTACTCCGACGACCCCAAAACAAACCCGGACGCCGTGCGCTACGAGACGGTGTCGTATCAAGTCGCACTGCGCAAGCGACTGCGGATCATGGATTCCGCCGCTTTTGCCTTGTGCATGGACAACAAAATCCCCATCATTGTGTTTGACTTTTTTGACACGCTGGCATTGGAACGGATTGTCTGCGGCGCGCAGGTCGGCACGCTGGTGACGGATGCCGCCGAGGACCCGGCCGTTTCATGAGGAGCAGGCGAGATGGAAACCGTGGATGATGTGCTTCTGGATGCCGAGGAGAAGATGGACAACACCGTCAAGGTGTTGAAGGAGCAGTTTGCCGGTCTCCGCACCGGCAAGGCGTCGCCCGCGCTCGTGGAGAACGTGCAGGTGCCCTATTACGGGACACCGACCCGGCTGCGCGACATTGCCGGCATCTCGGCGCCCGAACCGCGCCTGATCGTGATCAATGCCTATGACCCGACCGCGCTGGCCGACATCGAAAAGGCCATCCTGGCGGCCAACCTGGGCGTCACCCCCCGCAACGATGGCCGCGTGATCCGGCTGCCGATCCCCGAGTTGAGCGAAGAACGCCGCAAGGAGATCGTCAAGGTGGCCAGGCGGTTGTCCGAGGAGGCCCGTGTCTCCATCCGCAATGTCCGGCGTGACGCCAATGACGCGGTCAAGGCGCTGCAGAAGAAGGGCGCGGTCACGGAGGATGACCGCGATGCCGGATTGGCTGAGATTCAGAAATCGACCGATGCGCATATCGGCCAGATTGACACCGACCTGAAGCACAAGGAACTGGAAGTGATGGCGGTCTGACCCGTCGTTGTAAACGGAGGCACACTATGGCAGAGCAGGACACGACACCCACCCCGACCCCCCCCCCGAAGGAGTCACCGTTCCCCAAGCCCGAACCGGCCGCGTCCAGTCCCGGCATCACGACGCTGCTGGAGGCCCAGGCCGCCTCGAACGCGCCGTCGGTGCCTGTGCTGCCACTGACGGCGGCGCCGGTCCCCAAGACCGTCCCGAAGCCGGCCGCACCGGCCGCCGCGTCCAGTCCCGGCATCACGACGCTGCTGGAGGCCCAGGCCGCCTCGATCCCGCCTCAGGCGCCCATCCTTTCACGGGCAACGGCGGCCGCTCCCAAGACCATCCGCATGGTTCGTCCGACCGTCGCTCCCGGACCGGTCGGACAAACACCGCGGCCAGGCTCCAATCCGCTGCCACCCGGTCCGCCGCCGCCGTCCGCTCCGCAGATTCAGGCGGCCAAATCCAAGACTTCGCGCATCTCCCTGGAGTCGGCGATCAGTTCGACCCAGGCGGGCGTTTCCGAATCCGTGTCTGTGGCGCAGGCAGGCATTGAAGGCGCGCCGAAAACGATCCGGCTGAAGCGCCCCGCCGAAATGCCGACCTTGAAAGTCCCCGCGGTTCAACCCGGCACGCACGTCCCCGTCCCCACCCCGCGCTTCACCGCGCCAATCCCCGCGGTGGCGCCCCCGTCCCGGAAGACATCCCGGATGCCGGAGCCCGAGGAACCGGCGGAATCGGCAACGGTCAATGCCGTTCCGCTGACGCAAAAACGCACGATCCGCGTCAAGCGCCCCGGCATGGATTCCGCCGCCCCGGTCGCCTCCGATGAACCCGTGGAAGACGCGGCCCTGACGCCGCTGCCGCCGGAGCTGGCGCTGCGGCCGGCAGCCGACACGTGCAACCCCGTCTTCATCATCGCGGCCGCGGCCTCCATCATCGTGACGGGAATTTTGATCTACCTGTTCTACCAGCAGATGTACGGCGCCGACGCGCTCATTTACTAAGCGGGGCGATCACAACCGCAGTTCGGGCTGGCTGGGGGCGCCTCTGCGGTGCTCTGTCGCCAGCCCGAGGCGCGCGTAGCACAGGTCAGTCGCCATCCGGCCGCGGGAGGTGCGTTCCAGATACCCCTCCTGAATCAGGTACGGCTCGTACACCTCCTCGATCGTGTCGGGTTCCTCCCCCACCGCAACGGCCAGATTGGTGAGGCCGACGGGACCGCCGCCGAATTTGACCGCCAGCGCCTCGAGCAGCCGCTTGTCCATCTCGTCCAGGCCGTACGGATCGATCTCCAGCATCGCCAGCGCCTCGGATGCGACCGCGCGGTTGATGAAGCTGTCGGCGCGGACCTGCGCATAATCGCGGACGCGGCGCAGGAGGTTGTTGGCGATGCGGGGCGTGCCGCGGGCGCGCGAGGCGATCTCCCGCGCGCCGTCGGTGTCAATAGCCACCTCGAGGCGGGCGGCCGACCGGATGACGATGGTTTGCAGCGTCTCGGCCGAATAATAGTCGAGCCGGTTGGCGAGGCCGAACCGGGAGCGGAGCGGCGCCGAAATCAGTCCGCTGCGGGTGGTCGCCCCCACCAGCGTGAACCGCGGCAGGTCGAGCCGCACCGACCGGGCGTTCGGGCCCTGATCGATCATGATGTCGATCACAAAATCCTCCATCGCCGAGTAGAGGTACTCCTCGACCGTGCGCTGCATCCGGTGTATCTCGTCAATGAAGAGGATGTCGCCGGGTTCGAGCGAGGTGAGCAACCCGGCCAGATCGCCCGGCTTGTCGATCACCGGCCCCGAGGTGGCCTTCACATGCACCCCCATGGCCTCGCCCAGGATGTAGGCCAGCGTCGTCTTGCCCAGGCCGGGCGGACCCGAGAGGATCACGTGATCGAGGGACTCGCCGCGACGCCGGGCCGCCTCCACGGCCAGCAAGAGCCGTTCGCGCACCCGTTCCTGTCCCACGAAATCCTCGAAGCGCGTGGGGCGCAGCCGGTTGTCGAAGGAGGGGTTGCGCTGGTTCAGGGTTTCGGTGGTCCGTGGTTGTGGCATGGGGATCTCTTCCAAAAAAAACGCCGTCAGTCGGGAATCTGTCGCAGAAAGGCGTCGACCTCCCCGTCCGTCCCGACCGTGATGCGCAGGTAGGCGCCGGTGCGCGGGCCGGGGAAATGGCGGACATAGATGCCGGCCGCGCGCAGCTGTTCGAAGCGCTCGGCCGCACCGCCCCGCGGTGGCCGCGCAAAGAGGAAGTTGGTCTCGGAGTCCAGCACCGTCCACCCGCGACGCCGCAGCTCGGCCGTCAGGCGCGCCCGGGTCTCCTGGATGCGGCGCACGTTCGCCCGCATGTGCTCCAGATCGTTCAATGCGGCCAATCCGGCCACCTGGGCCAGCGCGTCCAGGTTGTAGGAGTCCTTGATCTTGTGCAGCGCGGCGATCAGCGGTTCGGGGCCGACGACATAGCCGAAACGCAGGCCGGCCAGCGAGAACGCCTTCGAGAGCGTCCGCATCACCAGCGTGTTTTCGTTCTCCGCCCGCAGCGCCAGCTTCAGGCAGGTGCTCCGGGCGAAATCGGCATAGGCTTCGTCGATGAGCACCACCCCGTCAAACGACCTGCAAAACGCCGCCACGGTCGCGCACTCAAACAACAGGCTTGTCGGCGCGTTGGGATTGGTCAGAAAAAACAGCGACGCCTGATACCGCGCGGGCACCTGCCAGCGGAAATCGTCGGTCAGGCCGACCGGTCGTTTCTCGGCCTTGCGGATGTCCGCCAGGACGGGATAGAGCGAATAGGAGGGCTCAAAAAAACCGATCGAGCCGGTGTCCTCCACAAACGCCCGCGTGCACAGGGCCAGGATTTCATCCGAGCCGTTGCCGACAAACACCTGCCGCGGCGAACACCCGTGGATGACGGCGATCCGCTCGCGCACCGCGCCGCACAGGGGATCGGGGTAGAGACGCAGACGCGCCGGATCAAAGGCCGCGAGCGCCCGGCCCACCGCCGGACTCGGCGGGTAGGGGTTTTCATTGGTGTTGAGCTTGACGATGCCTGCCGCACGGGGCTGCTCGCCCGGCGTGTAGGCCTGCAACGCCTGCACCGCTTGTGTCACATACCGGCTCATGAACAGACTCCGCTCATTGCTCCTCGAAACGCACCGTCGCGGCCCGCGCATGGGCGTCCAACCCCTCTACGGCGCCGAAGGTTTCGATCGCCCCGCGCGTGTCGACCAGATCGCGCCGGGTGAACCGCACCAGGCTGGTCCGCCTCCGAAAGTCATCCGCCGTCAATCCCGAGAACATCCGGGCCGCGCCCCCGGTCGGCAGCACATGGCTCGGACCGGCGACGAAGTCGCCCGCCGACTCGGGCGTCCAGGCGCCGACAAACACCGCGCCCGCCGCGCGAACGGCCGCGACGCGCGACGGCGCGTCTGCCGTCATCAGCTCAAAATGCTCCGGCGCGAACCGGTTGCACAATTCCATCCCCTGATCGAGATCCGGCACGACCACCGCCAGCATGCCGCCGCCGCGGATCACGGCCTCGACCGCCGCGCGCCGCGGCAACCGGGCCATCTGGCGCGTGACCTCGGCGCCCACCGCGCGGGCCAGCGTCGCGCGGTCCGTCACCAGCAGCGCCTTCTCCAGACCGCTGCCGTGCTCCGCCTGCGAAAGCAGATCCGCCGCCACCCAGGCGGGCCTGGCCGACGCATCGGCCAGGATCGCGATCTCGCTCGGGCCGGCCACCTGATCGATCGCCACCGCGCCATACACCTGACGCTTGGCGGCGGTGACATACGCGTTGCCGGGGCCGACGATCTTCTGCACCGGCCGCACCCGCCGCGTGCCGTAGGCCATCAGGCCAATCGCCTGGATGCCGCCGACCCGGTAAATCTCCGTCGCGCCCGACAACTTCAGGGCAAAGAGCAACACCGGATTGATCGACCCATCAGGCGCGCACGGCGTGCAGGCCACAATTTCCGGCACTCCCGCCACCTGGGCCAGCGTCGCGGTCATCACCGCCGTCGACGCCAGCGGCGCCGTGCCGCCCGGAATATAGACGCCGACCCGGTCGAGCGGCGCGAACTGCTCGCCGAGAAAGCCGCCGCCGGGAGTCCGCATCCGCCACGGCTTGCGCAGCCCCGCGCGGGCAAACGCCTCTACGCGGGCGTGGGCCTCGCAGACCGCCTGGACCGCGGCGGGCGGAATGATCTGGAGGGCTCTGCGCAGCTCCGACGCCGTCACTTTCAACGCCGCCCCGGTCAACTCGACGCCGCCCTGAAACCGCTTCACGGCTGCCAGAACCGCCGGCTCCCCCTCACGCCGGATCGCCCCAAGCACCGCCGCCGCCGCCGCCTCGGCCCGCTCGTCAAATGCCGGGCGGTCTAAAAAGGCCTCCACCGCCCGGTTGCGCCGCTTCAGAGACCATGCTGCTATTCGAAAGGCCATCACACACTCCACGGCGCCCCGCCCACTGGGCCCATCGGCTCACAACCCGTTTTTCGGGACATCCCGCTTGAGCAATTCCGCCATTTTCGCCATCACTTTATCCTGGGCGTTCCGCAGGGCCGTCTCGCGCTTGGCTTCCCGCTCCAATTCCTTCGCCGACGGCTTCTTTTCCACAACGCCGTTTTTCTTGTCGTCCGCCTTCTTCTTCTTCTCCCGCTCCTGGTCCCGGTCAAGGGCGGCGTTGTCCCGGTCAATCGCCTGTTCCATCTTCTTGTTGGCCTGCTCTTCGGAGAAAGGCCCCTGCTGCTGCATTTTCCGGACGCTGAACGCGGATGCCGGGAACGGCGTTCCCTTCGTCAGTTCGTCCTCGGCCCACGCCTTCTTGACCGCGATCATGGCTGCGTTGAAGACACGGGCCTCCTCGCTGATCGCCTTTTGCAGCGCCTTGACCTCTTCACCCGATATCACCTCGTACGCATCTTCTTTGACCATGTCGGTGATCTTGACCAGATAGGCCGACGCCAACTTGGGTTGCGGCATCGCCTCCATCTGCGCCTGCGCCGAAAGCCCGCACGCCAGCATCAGTGCACACACTACGTTTCTTGAAGACATGATGACCTCCTGGTTCTCCTTGTTCGCCCGTATCATACCACAAACCGCACCGCTGGGTAGATGCAAAAAGCGGCCCGAGCGGTAATCGGGCGCATGGCAGTTCTGATGAGGTCGTTGATTCGTAATCATAATCGTAATCTTGCTTTGACCATGCATATGAGGGAGCCGTCTACGAGTCGGATCGGCGAGGGTTGGGGGATTATGATTAAGATTAGGTGCAAGGAGTAACCGATTGCCGATTACCGATTACTTGCTCTTGACACTTTCCCCAGTTTCTGCAATGCTGTTCGCAGGAAAAGTGCTGCGTTAGATCGGTTCGGACATGATTTCGGCCAGGTAAGCCGCAGCCTGTAGGGGGGCGGTTTCTTATCAATTATCAAGGATTTCCTCGGCGCATTGCTTACATGGCCGTTCCAAGCAAAAGGAGGTGCCAGGTGTTCGTGCCTTCTAAAAAACGATTGTTGCGCGGTAGGGACGGTTTTACGGTGGCGGAAGTCGTTGTTGCCTCATTTATCATGATGGCGGTCTGCACCTCGATTTATTATTGCGTTTCCTTTGCCCGCAGTAGTGCCTCGGTTTCAGAGAATCGGTTAGCCTCGCTCCATATTGCCAGGGCGACCTTGGAAAAACTGGTTGTCTTGTCTTACACGTCGTCAGACTTGGCCGAGGGGACGAAGCAGCTCCCGAACAACCGGGGATACTATGTCGTGACCGAAGACGGGGATAGAAAGACCAAGAACATTACGGTGGTCATCCATTGGGTGGAGCCTACGGGCAAGTCATTCTCGGTTTCGCTGATGACTTCATTAAGCAGGAGTATGCACAAATGAAGCACGCGCCTCGGCCTTGCGTTCTGGGTTGTAGCGGGCATACGATCACGGAATTGCTGGTTGCATCCTCGCTTTCGCTGATGGTGCTGACCGTTGCGCTGGCTGTCTTCAGCAGCACTTCCCGCGCATGGAGGGGGATCGAAAAGCGTATGCAGGCGGACCATGACGTGAACATCGCGATGAGCCGCATGGTTTACGGCGTGGGTGACCGGCACGGCCTTCGCTCGGCGGCGGGCGTAACGCTGACCACCAACAGCGTGGGGTGGTCGGTGTCATACCGGACGGGGGGAACGGTGCCGCAAACCAACAGTTTCACCTATTCCACGTCAACCCGGAATCTGGTTTTCAATCCAGGAGCGCAGATCGTCGGAAGGGATCTTTCTTCGGCGACGGTCATCGCGGGTGTCCGGTCGTTGGTGGTCACGTTGCGCGTGGATCGGGCGACCGGATCTCTGAACGTCCGGCGGGTGATTGGAACGGAGATTTCGTACCGGAACAATTGACAGGAGGTTGACTTATGAACACTACACCTCGCGGTTTGAACGGTCGTAAGGGTTCGACGCTGGTCGTGGTTTTGTGCATGACGATGCTGGGCATGATGACTACGGCATCGGTTATGTATTACGCAGGTACACGGGTCCGGCAGGCACACAAGCAGGTCGATCTGGAGCAGGCGTTCTATGTCGCTTCGGGGGGGGCCGAACGCGCGGCATCCCGTGTGGCCTCTGGCAACGATACATCGGTGACCCTGACTAATGTTCTGGGTAACGGCAGTTATGTGGTTGTCATCGATTGCCAGAATGCGGGGGGGGAAGTGCTGGTCAACATCACGTCGAGCGGCACCGTCAAGGGTGTGAAGCGCACGGTCGTCTTGCGTGGCGTGCGGCGCGTCAGTTGGGCACGATACGCCCTCTGGTACGACTCAGCTAATCCGGCTGGACTCCAGATTGCCCCGGGCGAGCGTTTCGACGGGAGGGTCTACTCCAAACCCCGACTTCTCTTTGCATCCGATGATCTCGCCACTAAAGGGCAAGTCTATTTCGCTGATAAGGCGTGGACCGGCGCATCCGACTTCTGGAGGGAATCCCCCTCGGTCAACCCAATTTTCGCACAAGGGCTGACTTACAATGCGCCAGTGGAGTCGATGGCCTCGGTCAACTTTTCTGATTTGTTAACGCAGGCCGCTAGCGGGTTGGTGCTCAATGGGGCGACGACGATTACGATCGACAACCAGACGATGTGGGTCACCAACACCCGCAAAGGCTGGAACTCCCCGACGTCCACGCCGATCCCAGCCAACGGCCTGGTCTACGTCAAAACCGTCACTAGCGGTACCAGCAGCTCCCAAACCGGAGACATCACTTTGAGTGCGCCGAACGGGTTGAATGGGCGGTTGACGCTGGTGTCGGATAACGACATCAAGATCACCGGTCATGTTCGGTACAAAAGCAACCCGCAGACCCATACAAACTCCACCGACGCCTTGGGTTTGATCGCGAAACGACATGTCCAAGTGCAGACCTCCGCGCCTAATAACTTGGAAGTTTACGCTCACATCATGTGTCAGGACGGCGGGTTTGGAGTAAAGAATTACGATAGCGGGTCGTTGCGGGGCACATTGACCGTTTACGGCGGTATTGTCAATCGGGAGCGCCAGGGCGTAGGCTCCCTCTCGGGCACAGGGTATAGAAAGAATTATATTTTCGATAAGCGGTTTAGCAAGAATCCGCCGCCGAAGTACCCGGTGGTGACGGACGAACTCGAGTGGCTGGAGTGGGAAGGATGAGAACGGTATTTTGTCTCTTAGGGCTGTTAGTGCTCGCAGGTTGCCGTGATGAAAGTCTTGGTTGCCCGCCCACACGACGGGTTGTCTATCCTGCCCTGAATGAATCGCCGCCGCCGCCGCCGCCGATGCCCACGCCTGTTCCCATGCCCATGCCGGCCTCCAATGCGAGTCCTGTTCCGGCAAAGCCGGATGAGCCGCATGTCACGATTGCTCCGGAAGGTTGGGTGCAGCGGCAACTGCAGATGGAGGATCAGGTGAGACGGCTGCGTGAATATGCGGCCAAAGCCGATCCGGACGATCCCTTTGCGCTGACGGAGAAGGAGATCGAAGAGTTCGCGAAGCGCGGCAACCCCGTGATTTTATAAAGTCCGGTAGGGAGACAGGCGATGAACTTGCTGGATTTGTTCGGAAGAAGGAAACAGGCGGATCAGCGTGCACAGCCGACAGCGATCGACTATGTCGAGTGGTTGCTGAAACATATGTTGCGCACCTCGCCAACCGAGTGGATCATCGACACCCGCCGGGTGTTGCCAGGAGGCGGGCCGACTGAGGAGGATGCCCCCCCCTGCATCCCCCATGCACCGGCGGTAATCAACAGGCTGAAGATTCTTTCCGGAATCAACCCGTCCAGGCAATCCGTGGCGGTTGCCGGCACTTTCGAGCGATTCATCATGCGCCACGCCGTCGAGTTCACCACCCAATTCCAAGATGACGACGAGAAGTCTGTCTGCACCATCCGGTTTCGTTTCCGAAACCGAAAGGACTCTCAGGGTTGGAGCGCAGGACTCTCTGAAACAGCCCCGAAATTAACCGGTTGAGGCTCGTCCCCCCCCGGACGCTGTGCCTGTCGGCTTGCGTCGCGGGGTGTTTTGTATGTTGAGGCGCTGTAATCGGTTAGCGACAGGGGGGCGGCAGTTGAGAGCGAGGGGATGAGAAAGGAT
>CAZDLY010000032.1:0-30515 GCA_964506575.1 uncultured Akkermansia sp.
GGCAGCCTAAACTTTCTCTCTTCCTCCCTCATCTCACTTTTTTGTCTTACACCCACCGCTATCTTCGGCGCCGCAGTCGGGGCCTTCGAAGGGTGCTCGCTGACGTTGGCCGGGAAAGATGAAAATCAAACAAGACAAAAATAGCGCTTGAACCGTGTGTCACAATTGTGTTACAGTGACGACATGAAAACAGCCGTACTACACACTCGCATCGCTCCGACATTAAAGACCCAGGCGGAAACCGTTTTCGAACAGATCGGTCTTTCGTCCTCGGACGCGATACGCATTTTCTTCAAGCAGGTTATTCTCCGGAAGGGGCTTCCTTTTGATGTCGCGATTCCCAATAAGGAGACTGCGGCGACTTTGAAGAAGAGTGAACGGAACATAGAGGTCAGGACGTTTGAGGCACCCGAAGCTGCCTTTGCAGAGTGGGACAACCTGTGAAACAACTCCATTATGAATCGTTGAACGGATCTGAACTGTGTTACAATCTTCGTCTTTTCCCCAAACGTTTCCCAGGACAGTGTGGCCTTTGCCGCGTCCGGAAGTGGATGGAAAGAGAGGAAAGACATGTATGTCACGTTGATGCACACGTTGCGGGGCTTTCTTGGCGCGGACAGCCTATTGAGGATGGGGCTGATCGTTTCGCTGACGCTCATGGTGGTTGCCTTGGCCGCCTGGGTCACGGCGTCCTTCCGCATGAGTTATCAGCGATGGCTGTCGGCCGGAGGCTGGCGCGCGAACCTGGCCAGCGTGGGGACGGGCTTGTTCAAAGTGCTGGCGCTGTTCGTCATCGCGCGGCTGCTCGTGGTGGCCATGCACTTTCAGTCGCAGAGCTTTGAGCAGCAGTACGGGCGGGTCACCGAGAAGAATCGCTCCGCTGTGCTGATGAAATGGGGGAGTCCGCACGAGCAGCATGAATTATTCGTGAGGCACACACGCACACGCATCTGGGTCACCCGCCAGATCAAGCCTGTCGCCGACAAGAGCGACATCACGACGGAGTCCTTCTGGAAAGATGAGACTCCTCCCGTTCAGGCCATTGACGGAAAGATGCCCGTCGTGATCAGCACGCGGGAAGAGATTCGAGATGTGGACCTGCCGCAGAAGGCCATCGTGAGCGCGGACGTAAGCATTCATCTCCGCAACAATCCCCGGCAGTTGGGCAATGCGAACTATGCCGGCTATGAGGATGCCTGGTCGATGCGCTACGTTTTGGCGAATGCGTCGGATCAGCACGCCACGACACACCTGCGTTTTCCGCTCCCGGCCCAGACGGGGCTTTTCGACGACCTTTATCTCCGCATGGACGGATCCAACTATCTCGACCGCATCAAGTCCGAGGAGAATGCGCTCTGCTGGGAAGCGAATATGGCTCCCGGCGCTGAGAGCGTGGTCGAAATCGGTTACCGCTCGCGCGGCCTTGAACACGTGCGTTACATCCCCAAACGCATGAGTCAGACCGGCCACTACCGCGTGTCAATGCAGATCGAAGGAATCCCGGCTGACAAGTTGGACTACCCCATCGGGGCGATGCCGCCCGCCGAAAAGCTGGGTGACCAGCGTGGCGATTCCTACACGCTGACGTGGAAATTGGACAACGCGCTGACGTCCTATGACATCGGCGTCAAACTACCGCAGGCGGAACAGCCGCGCTATCACTATGCGCGGCTCATGAGTGAAGCGCCGGTCGCGTTGGTCCTGCTGCTGGTCTTGTTCGTGCTGCCCCGCCTGATGATGGGGGTGCCCGTGAAAGTCGGCGTTGTGGCAGTTTTGGCGACCGCCTATCTTCTTCTGTACACGTTCATGGGACATCTGGCCGATGTGTTGCCGGGTTTTGCCGGGCCGTTTGCCATTTCGGCGGCGCTCTTAACGCTGCTGGTCACGTGGTTCCGGTTATCGTCCTGTGAACGTCTGCTGCTGCGTGTTCAGGATGTGATCGGGTTCGGCGCGTTCGCGTTCCTCTACCCGCTGGCCGTGATTGATGGTGATCGCACGGACCTTTGGATGCACGTGTTCTACCTGGTGATGCTCCTCTATGTGTGCGCCCTGATTGTGCGCGGGCGGAACGGCATGGCCGTCACGCGCACCGCACCGTGAGCGCGGCCGCGCTTGTTGCTGCTCATCCTCTCCCGCTTCCCGCTCATCCTCAGCTTTCAGGGACGGAACAGGACAGCGGGAAGGTCGGCGTCGGTGACGCCGAGGCTGCGCATGAAGCGGAGGTGACGGGCCAGGTCGCCGGGCTGGCCGATGCTGTGCGAGTCGGTGCCGAAGGCGATCTTGACGCCGCGTTCGAGACAGGCTCGAAAAAAGGGGGGTTCGGGCTCGTTGCCGTGGAAGTTCAATTCGGCGGCCTTGCCCGTTGCCGCGAGGCGGTCGGCGATGATGGCGTAGAGGTGTTCCGGCTTCTGATACCCGTTCCAGGGGAAGAAGCGGAAGAGATGGGCGAGGACCTGCACCGGCGAGGCGAGGTAGGCTTCGACGTCGCGCATGAAGAGTTTTTCGGCCTCGGCCTGCGGCGTCACGCCGCGGGTGACGCCGGCGATCACATGAATGCCGCCGAGGAGGATGTCCCATCCGCCGGCATCCTCCGGCGCCAGCAGCAGCTGGCCGTCGCCGTACAGGTCCACTTCCAGTCCGATCCGCGCAAACGGCGAACGAATCGCGCGGGCGAAGGCCTGAAAGGCCGCCATGCGGCCGCGGCCGGGCGAGGCCCAGGCGGCCGCCACGGCCTCGGGTTCGCCAGGCCACTTGAACGTCCAGGCGTAGGGCTTGGGAAAATAGAGCTGGAAGGTGTGGTCAACAAGGCAGACCCGGTCGAGTCCGAGCAGGCGGGAAAGGGCGATGCCGTGAGCGGCCGAAATCGTCGTGCCGCAATAGGCGAAATCGGTGTGGCAGTGGCAGTCGCAGAGTCCGGGCTGCTCGTGGCGAAGGGTGTGACGGGTGAAGGTTGCCTGTGTCCCGTCGAGCCGCAGATGCAGAAACGCGAAGGGCGGATCGCCGAGCGCGGGGGCGGTGAGATAGGTGGTGCCGCCATGATCGGCCGGCCCCGCGCCTGAATGGTAGTGGCCGCTCAGCGAAAGGCGGATTCCGGCGCGGCGGTAGGAGTCGGCGACGGCGTCGGCGTTGTCGAGCCGATACGGATACGGCGAATCAATGGCTGGGAAAATCGGATTGTGCTGCAGCGCGATCAGCGGCAGGCCGGGATGGGCCGCCGCGATCGCTCCCGGCAGCGCCAGATCGGCGTCGGTGCGGGCGTAATGGTCGCCGTCGACGCGGCGGTCGTGGAAGACGAGGAAGCCATACCCGCCGATGCGCCGCAGGCCGGGCGGCGTGTTGAAGAGGGCGGCCACCCGGTCGGGCCACTCATCGTGATTCCCCGGCAGCGCGAGCACGGGGATGCCGGTGGCGAGCAGGTCGCCGGCAAGCTGCATCCAGGCCGATTCCGCGCCGGGCGCGTGACCGTCGGCCACCAGATCGCCGAGCAACAGGATCAGGCCCGGTTCCCGGCCCTCCTGTCGGAGGCGTTCGATGGCGCGCCGGGCGAACAGGCGAGTCCAGGCGCCGCCGCCGCCTGAAATCGGGTCGGGCGTCGCCTCGGAACAGGAGCAGTGCAGATCGCTCAGGATCAGGATATCCAGGGGTGCGGGTGCGTCGGACATGGCGGCAAAGGATACACGAAACGGCGCGGGATGCAAGCGAGAGAATCGGTTCGCGGGGAATGACACTGGCTGGCGGGGCCTTTGCCAGCCTAATCGTAATTCTATTGTTTCCCTCCTATTGTTTCCCTACCCCCGCTACCCGTGTGATTGACGGGGTTCCGCAGGGAGGGTTCAGCAGGTTCAGTTGGAGTTACCCTCTGCCGGATCCACAGGAGGCACTTCTTTGGGGTTGACTGTGTTTGACGCCCGTCCGCATAATAGCCGCCAACGATGGGTTCCGGCATGTCGCCGGAGAAGTGAATGGGATGGTCGTGATCTGTAACCTATTATGCATTTCCTAGAGGAACATCATATCTTCGTGTTTCTGCTCCAGATCCTGATCCTCATGGGATGCGCGCGCGGGGCGGGGGCATTGTTGCGTCGCGTCAATCAGCCAAGCCTTCCTGGAGAGATGTTGGTCGGCTTGCTTTTCGGGCCCACCTTGCTTGGCAGATTTCTGCCGGATCTTCAACGGGCGATCTTCCCTGCGGATCCCATTCAATGGGCGATGCTGGATACGGTGGCGTGGCTGGGCGTCCTTTTGCTGCTTCTGGATACTGGATTGGAAGTGGATTTCTCTATTGCCTGGCGGCGGCGCGGAAGCGCATTGATGATTGCGCTTGCGGATATCATCATCCCGATACTTGTGGTGTTCGCAGTCTTCATCGGGATGCCGGACCGCTATTTTGTCGATCCCGGACAGCGGGGGCTCGTGGCGCTCTTTATCGGGACCGTATTGACGATTAGCGAGCTTCCGGCAACGGCTCGCGTCCTCCACGATCTCCGGTTGCTCAAATCGGACATGGGGTACCTGATTCTATCGGCGCTGACCGCCAATGATCTCATCGGCTGGGTTTTGTTCACGATCATGCTGGGGGTGTTCTCCTCCGGTGTCGTCGCCTTCAGCTCCATTGCCATAGTCATTTCCGGCACCATCGCCTTTGCGGTATTGGCGTTGACGCTGGGGAGGCGAGTGTCCAGCACGCTGTTCGAGCACCTGAAGACAAAGAAGGTGCCGGAGCCCGGCACCTCGCTCACCATCACGGTTTTGCTGGGGCTGTTATTTGGAAGTATCACGCAGTGGATGGGCATACACGCGCTGTTCGGCTTCTTCATTGCGGGCATCGTGGTCGGCGAAGCGAAGGCGGTTTCCGAACAAACGCGAGGGATTATTTCTCAATTGGTGCATTCGCTTTTTGTGCCGGTTTTCTTTGCAACCATTGGGCTGAAAATCGACTTTGTCGGTGAATTCGATTGGCTGGCCGTCATGGTGATCTGTGTGGCCGGCATCGGAGGGCGCTATCTTGGCGCATGGCTGGGCGTGACCTGGAGTTCCGTGCCACGCATGAACCGCGATTTGATTTCCATCGCGCACACGCCCGGCGGCATCATGCAGATCGTGATCGCCATTCTTGCGAAGGAAAGCGGAATTATCACGGACTCCGTATTTGTGTCCATTATTTTTGGCGCGATCCTCTCAACGATGCTCATGGGGCCTTGGATGAAGCGGTCTTTTGCGAGGCGAATGGCCGTCAAACCGGGCGACTTCCTTTGTGCCGCCGCGATCATCCCGCACCTCCAATCAACGGATCGATCAGGCGCGATCCGGGAGCTGTCGCATGCCTTGGGACAGGCCGGCGCCATCGAGAATCAGGATCACGTGCTGGCGACGATTATGACGCGCGAGACGGATTACGGGACGGCACTCGGATCGGGCATAGCCATTCCTCACGCCCGCATAGAAACCGTCAAGAATCCGGTGATCGCCTTTGGCCGTTCGGAATCAGGCATTGAGTGGGATGCTCCGGATGGACGGCCTGTTCGTTATGTATTCATGCTGGCGACACCGATAGGGGTGGAAGACGTGCATGTGCAAATACTGGCGCTCATCGCACGAAATATGTCCAACCCCGAATCTGAAAAGGGGCTGCAAGGAGCCGCGAACGCCAACCAAATCGAAACGCTACTCAGGTCGGACATACTCAGGAACGGATAGGCGCTCGGCCCCATCCATCACGCCGGAAGCACCCGCTGCCACTGCGCCTCGAGGCGTTTGGCCGAGGCGGGCGCGCGCGTGCCCAGTTCCTGGGCGAAGAGGGAGATGCGGAATTCCTCGACCATCCAGCGGTAGTCGGCGAGCGCGGCGCGGTCGTGCGCGGGTGGCTCATCATGGGCCATGAAGGCGGTGTACCGATTCCAGAAGGGGGCAATCTCGGCGAGACGCTTGAGGTCGGCCGCCGGGTTGGCGCGCAGACGCTCCAGCCGGATGCGCATGCCCTCCAAATAGCGCGGATAGTGCTGGAGCCGACTCCATGGCGTGGCGCGTATGAAGCCGGGAAACACCAGCCAGGCGAGCTGGTCGCGGAGGTCGTCGGCGGCAACCGGATGCAGGGTCACGGCCACAGGCGTCCGCGCAGCGGTCCGTTTAGACGGCAGGGGATGCGCGCCGGGATCGGGTTGGCGGTTGTACGAAATGAGCAGATTCGCGAAGGCGGCGAGGGCGTCGGCGCGGATAGGCGCGGATGGGGCGGGAGTCTTGACGACCGCCGGACGTTTGCTGAAATCGCGCAAGACCGATTCGGCGGTGTGCACCGATGGCGGCGCCGCAGCCGGAACCGGCCGCGTTTCGCCGCCGAGAGCGCGTTCGAGGATCTGCGTCTCATAGAGGACCGATGCGCAGAGACGCGCGATCTGCAGATGAGCGGCCCCCAGCTTCGGCCGGCCGAGGAGCAGGCGCTGACGAAAGACGGCTTCGCTGCGCACGGGCGCCAGGTCTTCGAGAAAGGAGGTGTGAAGAGTGGCGCGAAGGATATCCTCTCCCAGGGATTCGGGCGTGGATTCAAGGGTTGCGAGCGCGCCGCGCAGTTCCTTGGCAAACGCGGACGCACGGCGGAGGGCGTGGAGGTCGGGGCCGAGGGCGATGGCGATGAGCCGCAGCGTCCCCTCGGCATGGATGGCGGCGGCGGTTGCGGCGTCAGAAAACAGGCGGATGGCGCAGGCCGAGGGCGAGGCGTCGACCAGCGCGGGATAGTGAACGATGGGCCAGCCAGCGCGGCCGATCGTGATCTCGTCGGGAAGATCGCCGAAGCTCCAGTCGGTGATGCCATCGCGATGATAGCGGGATTCTTCGGTTCCCCGCCTGCGTGAGACGGCGGCGGGGGCGGCAGCCGCGGGGACAAAGGTCTTGAGCAAGAGGTCGAAGTTGCGGCCGGAGCCGATGATCTTGCCGTCGGGAGCGGTCACCACGAAGCGGATGCGGAGCCAGTCGGGCAGATCATCCTCGCGCCACGAATCGGCCAGGACTCGGACGCCGCAGACCTCGTACAAGGCACGGCCAAGGGCCTGGGCCAGCGGTTCGCGACCGGGCGGCATGCGTCCGAGACAGCGGTCCGCGGTTTCGCCGGGCGGGGCGACGAGGCGGCGGGTCTTGGAGGGAAGCGACGCGAGCATCCAGCGGATCTTTTCGGGCAGCGCGCCGGGGACGAGCCAGTCGGCGCGCCAGGCGCGGAGGCGCGGGAGGAGGTCGGCGGGAACCGTGCAGGTGATGCCGTCGTCGGGCTCTCCCGGCGCGTGGCGGTAGGCGAGGGGGAGGGAATGGCCGTCCAGCGTGAGGGTGTCGGGATATCCCGTCGCGGCGCCGTCGGGCAGGGGGATGTCGGCGTCGGTCAGGCGGAGGGACTCGACCTGCGCGGGAGACGCCTGACGCATCCAGCGGCGCAGAGCGTCGGCGCCGGGAATGTCGGCGGGCAGGCGGGCGTCATAAAAGGCGTAGACCGCGTCCTCATCCAGCAGGGACTGGCCGCTGCGGGTCTTGGCCTGGGCGAGGCGGATGACCGCGAGTCGGCTGAGGTTGTCGCGGATGATCGCCGGCGGGTTGGGAAACTCGCCTGCGATCAAGCCGTGGCGGATGAACAGGGAGCGCGCATCGGCGGGGTTGATGCGGGCATAGTCGCGCGTGCGGTTTTCGACCAGCACGAGACCGTGGAGCGTGACCCGTTCGCGGATGCGGGCGAAGCCCTTGTCGGCGTCCCACCACGGCGAGTGGAAGGAGGACTTGCAGAGACGCCCGGCGATCGGCTCGATCCAGGCCAGGTCGATGCAGGCGGCGGTGCGGGCGTAGAGGCGGGCGGTCTCAACCAGCTCGCCCGCGATCACCCATTCGCGCGAGACCGGCAGGGACGTGGGGGAGGGGCGCGTCGGTGGCGCGGGGGCGGCGGTGGAATCCGTTTTTTTCCGCTTGCCCGCCTGGCGCGCGGCCTTGGCGAGGCCGGAACCGGGAAAGAGGGCGAAGCGCAGGCAATGGGCGCCGCGATAGTCGCCGGTCTCGGGGTCGCGCTTGCCGATATGGCCGAGCAGACCCGTCAGCAGGGCGCGGTGAAGCCCCGCGTCACCGCCGGCCTCGGTGGTCGGATCCAGTCCGAGCGGACGCACCAGGCGTTCGAGCTGATCGCGCAGGTCGCGCCAGTCGCGCATCCGCGGGAACGAGAGGAAGTGGTCGCGGCAGAGACGGCGGGCGGTGGTGTTGGAGGTGAAGCCGCCCTGATCGTCGTACCAGCGCCAGAGGCGGAGCAGGGCCGAGAAGTCCGAGGCGGGCGTCAGGAACTGGGCGTGCGCGGCGTCGGCCTCGGCCTGCTTCTCGACCGGCCGGCGGCGGGGGTCGTCGCATTCGAGGGCGGCGACCACGATCAGCGCGTGGCGCAGCGCCTGCTCGGCGTCGGCGGCGAAAAGGATGCGGGCGAGGCGCGGCTCGAGCGGCAGGCGGGCGAGGCGCAGGCCGAGCGGGGTGAGCGCGGCCGGGGGCCGGGGATCGGCGGGCGGCGCGCCGGGCGTGGCCTCGTGATGCTCGATGGCGCCGAGTTCGATCAGTTCGCGCAGGCCGTCGCGGATGGCGGCGGGGGGGGGTGGGTCGAGGAAGGGGAAGGCGGCGATATCGCCCAGCCGCAGATCGAGCATGGTCAGGATCACGCCCGCGAGGGAGGAGCGGACGATCTCGGGGTCGGTGTAGGGCGGCCGGTTGGCCAGGTCGTCGGCGCTGTAGAGGCGGATGCACACGCCGGGACCGAGGCGGCCGCAGCGCCCGGCGCGCTGGCTGGCCGAGGCCTGCGAGATCGCCTCGACCTGGAGGCGCTGGACGCGGGTGCGGGCGTTCCAGCGCGGGACGCGGGCGAGCCCGGTGTCGATCACGGCGCGGATGCCGGGGAGGGTGACGGAGGTTTCGGCGACGTTGGTGGCGAGGATGATGCGGCGGACGCCGGGGATGGTCTTAAAGGCTCGCTGCTGCTCGCCTGCGGGCAGGGAGGCGAGCAGGGGGATGATGGCGGTGTCGGGGAGGCGGCGGCCGGATAGGACGTCGGCGGCCTCGCGGATGTCGCGCTCGCCGGGAAGAAAGACCAGCACGTCGCCCGGCGCATCGGCCGCCAGCTCGTCGGCGGCATGGGCGATCATCCGCGGCAGGTCGGGGGCGTCCTCCTCGTCGGCGGGCCGGTAGCGAACCTCGACCGGGTAGAGGCGGCCGGGGATGGTGAAGACCGGGGCGGGCGCGCCGCGATCGGCAAAGAAGGCGGCGAAGCGTTCGGCATCGAGTGTGGCGGAACTGATGACCACGCGCAGGTCGGGCCGGCGGGGAATGATGCCGCGCAGGATGCCGAGGAGGAAGTCAATGTTGAGCGAGCGCTCGTGCGCCTCGTCGATGATCAGCGTGTCATACGCGCGCAACAGGCGGTCCTGGCGGGTCTCGGCCAGGAGAATGCCATCGGTCATGAACTTGATGCGCGTCTCGGACGACAGCCGGCGCTCGAAGCGGTGCTGGACGCCGACGAAGCCGCCCGGCTCGCCGCCGAACTCCTCGGCGACGCGGGTGGCCATGGCGACGGCCGCGAGGCGGCGGGGCTGGGTGACGCCGATCAGCCCCTGACGTCCGCGACCGGCGGCGAGGGCGATTTTGGGAAGCTGGGTGGTCTTGCCCGATCCGGTGTCGCCGCAGACGATCAGAACGCGGCTGCGCGCCAGCGCATCGGCGATCGCCTCGCGGTGCGCGGTGATCGGCAACTCGTCGGGGAAGCGCAGGGGCGGGCAGACAAACGGAAGGGTGGGGTTCACGTGATGTAAAGCGAGGCGTAAGCAGTTCAAGCCGCAGGCAATAAAACCGGGCTGTTCCAAGTCGCGCGCATATTCGCATATTTAGGCGTCGCGGTCAAACGCGCCGACCGCAATTCTCAATAGGGAGATGGGACCATCGGCGTCGGCGTCGGGATCGGTTTCGCCTATCGTGCCCCCTGGGCCGCGGCGCCGGTGCCGGTGCCGCTCGCGGGGCCGCCCTTCTTGCGCGGGGCCGCCTCTTCCTGGCGAATCCGCAGGTTCCGGAAGGCTGCGTCGCACATGCAGGTGTGCAGCGAGACGTGGGTGCCGGAACGGATCGGTTTCGGGTCCGTGAACTGAGCCGTCTTCTTGCCGTTGCAGTAGATCGTGAAAACGCCGGTAGCCGTATCCATACTCACGCGCAAGGTCACCCACTCGCCGCGCCGGGTCGGAAGGGGCGTCTTTGAATCGAAGGTCTGTGCCTTGTCTCCGACGAACTTGCCGATCGAGAACTCGGGTCCCTCCTTGCCTCCTTCCGTGTACCACAGGAGGTAGCTGTTGCCGCGGTCCACGCCGTTGGTGTCGTCGGCCATCACATAGAGGCCGGCCCCTATCGTTCCGTCGTAAAGGCGGATGTCGAACGCGTAATCCATCACGCCGCCCTGCGCGCAGGCGCGGTTGAACCCGTTGTTCTTCCACGTCCCTTCATGTTCGGTCTGTCGAACCTCGTTGCTGGAAACAACCATCCACACGGCGCCGCGGCCCAGCGAGTACCAGGCCCTGTCGGAGAAGTTCTCGGCCTGGTCCGGCTCGGCGCCGAGACCTACCGTCGCAACCAGGGCTGCCAGGACCGCCGCGCAACCATTCCGCGTCACGCGGTTCCTGCCGGATCGAAGAAGGCCCTCCTCGGCATTTGCGGGTTTCGTGGAGTTGATGACGGTGTTCATAATCTGCGCCCTTTCCTTGATTGTCCCTGCGGCCGACGCTTCGCCGAAACGTTGACGGCGAACCGCCCGGGAAGACGAATCCACGCCGTACACATCCGACCCTCCGTGGTTCTCCGGGCAGCCGTAGCCGCGCCTGTCCGCCCGCCCGGCTTTCCATTCCCGACCGGGAAACGGCCGCATATTACGTCCTTTGTCGCCCGACGTCAACGCCCGACCAGCAATTCTATTTTTGGAGATGGGATCATCGGGGTCGGGGTCGGTATCGGGACCGGTAAAACCAATGGAATCTCGACCCCGACCCCGATTCCGATATCGACCCCGATGACCCCCTCGACCTCATAATGAGAAATGCTGACTTCCCCGCAGATGACGGTTGACGAAGGGAAAGCGGAAGAGGATAATGCAGACACAGTTTCGGCGCCGTTCTGGCCGCGCAGGCGCACTGGCTAACCGAGCGGCTGCTGGACCGGCAGGCACGGGATTTCGAGGCGGGCGGCGGTTTTGCGGAGCGGCTGCACGCCGCCCGGACTGCGGCAAGGGAAAAGAGGGGAAACGGACAATACGGACAGAACGGACACAACGGAGAGGGAAGCGGGGCCGGGGACCGTTAATTCCGTTCTGTCCGTGTGCAGGATTACGCCGCGCAGTCGATGAGGCGCTTGTCGGTGATGATCATCTGGACGCGGATGTCGTGGGGTTCGAGGGGGAGGGGATCGTCGATGACCTGCCAGTCGTAGCAGACGGCGACGATGCGGACGGTGCGGGCGGCCTGGGCGAGGATGCGGTCGTAGTACCCCTTGCCGTAGCCGAGGCGGCCCCCGTGGCTGTCGAAGGCGAGGCCGGGGACGATGAAGCAGTCCACGTCCCAGGGGAGGACCGGGATGCGGACGGCCGGCTCGCGGATGCCCTTGTGTCCCGTGATCAAAGGCATGCGCGGATCATAGGCGAAGATCCCGTAGGCTTGCTCGATCGGATCCCAGGCCGGGATGCACGCTTCGCGCTCGGCGTCGAACACGGCCCGCAGGATGTAGCGGCTGGTGACTTCATGCGGGGTGCTGAGGTAGCAGCAGAACCGCCACGAGCGAATGAAGGCTTCGGATTCGGCCAGGCGTTTCGCGATGGCCCGGCCCGCGGCGCGCCGCGTCGTGTCGTCCACATCGCGGCGGCGGGTGAGCATGCCGGCGCGGATCTCGGCTTTGGTCATGGCCGCTCCGTCTGCTCCAGGGCGGCGGCGATCCGCTCCATCCGCCTGCGGATGGTCTCCTCGTAGCCCTGATCGGTGGGTAAGTAGTAGTGCTTATCTGCCGGAAGGTAGCGCTGTTCGACGATGTGGCCCGTGAAGGCGTGCGGGTACAGGTACGGATGGTCGGCGGCGTCGTGGCCGACCGCGTCGAGGTGCAGATTCTTGAGATGCTCGGGGACGGCGAGCACGCGGCCTTCGCGGACATCGGCCAGCGCGGCCTCCACGGCGAGGTAGGCGGCGTTGCTCTTGGGGGCCGTGGCGAGATAGGTGGTCGCCTGGGCGAGGATGATGCGCGCCTCGGGCATGCCGACGTACTCGACGGCCTGGGTGGCGGAGACGGCGAGCGTGATGCCGCGGGGATCGGCGTTGCCGATGTCTTCGCTGGCGAGGATCATCAGGCGGCGGGCGATGAATCGGGGGTCCTCGCCGGCTTCGAGCATCTTGGCCAGCCAGTAGACGGCGGCATGGGGGGCGGAGCCCCGGACGCTCTTGATGAAGGCGGAGATGGTGTCGTAATGGCCGTCTTCGTCGCGGTCGTAGAGAATCATGCGGCGCTGGACGCAGTCTTCCATCACGCCGTGGGTGATGTGGATCACGCCATCGGCGCCGGGGGGCGTGCTGCGGGCGGCCACTTCGAGGGCGTTGAGCGCGCGGCGGGCGTCGCCTTCGCAAATGCCCGCGAGGAAGGCGACCGCATCGGGATCGGCGATCACGCGCAACAGGCCCAAGCCGTGCGACGCGTCGGCGAGGGCGCGCGTGATCAGGCGGATGATCGACGGCTCGTCGAGCGGTTTGAGCTCGAACACGAGCGAGCGGGAGGTGAGCGGCGAGTTGATGAAGACCTGCGGGTTGTGGGTGGTCGCGCCGATCAAGGTCACCGCGCCGTCCTCGACATAGGGCAGCAGGACATCCTGCTGGGCCTTGTTGAAGCGGTGGATTTCGTCGATGAACAGGACGGTCTTGCGCAGGGCGCGCAGGCGCTTGGCATTTTCGCACAGGGCGCGGAGCACGGCGACGTTGGAGATCACGCCGCTGGTGCGCTCGAAGCGGCATTGCGTGGCCTTGGCGATGACCTCGGCGAGCGAGGTCTTGCCGCTGCCCGGGGGTCCGTAGAAGATGAGATTGGGCAGGCGGTCGGCTTCGATCACGCGGCGCAGGAGCTTGCCCGGCCCGAGGATGTGATCCTGGCCGACGACATCGTCGAGCGTCTGCGGCCGCATCTGGGCGGCCAGTGGCGGGCGCGAGGCGCCGCCCGGCGCGGCATCCGCGTCGGAGGCGTCCAGATCGCCCGCATCAAAGAGTTCCGCGTCAGACATGCGCTTAACGTGCCATGAAACGGTGAAAAAAGCAAGCCGGGTGTCTACTTGACCGAACGCACGACGGTATAATCGCGGCGGCGGATGGGTTCGGCCTGGCCGAAAAGCCGGGTCATGAACTCGATGTGCCAGTCGGTCTGCTTGGCGACGATCAGGCAGCGTCCGCCGGGCACAAGCGCATCGCAGGCGGTGCGAATGAACAGTTCGGCAATGGCGTAATCGCCGAAGTAGGGCGGATTGCCGACGGCGAGGGTGAAGCCGGTGCGGCGGGTCCCCGTGTCGGCGCATTCGAAGGCCGGGTCGGCCAGCCCGTTGGCGGCGGCGTTGGCGGCGGCGCACGCCACCGCGCGGGCGTGGCTGTCGAGAAAGGTGACGTGAAGGCCCGGAACGGCGCGGGCCAGGGCGATGCCAACCATGCCGCATCCGCAGCCGATGTCGAGCACGCGGTCGCCAGCCACCACCTCGCGGGCGGCGACCTCGGCGAGCGAAAGGCCGCCGAGGTCGGGTCGGCGATGGGCGAAGACCCCGGGACGGGTCTGCAGGGTGAACGGCGCGACGCCGGGGAGGGAGACCTCGAACGAGGCTGCAAAATTGCGAGGTCTGGGGAGCGGCCGGACGCGCGTCGCGCAGGCCACGGAGATGTCGGCTTCCACCGTCACGGCGGTCTTGCCGAAGATGGCCTTGAGCTGGGCGCGGAGCCATTCGGCGTCGCCTTCGAATCCGATGAGGCAGACGCCGCCGTCGGCCAGCCCCTCATGAACCTGCTCCAGGAGGTCGATCACCAGCTCGGTGGGCATGGCGTGGCGCGAGAGCTGGAGAACGGCGGCGTCGAAGGGAGTCGCACGGGGAATGTCGGCGGCCGCGACGCACGCGATGCCCGCCCCGGCGCCGCTTCCGGCGAGCGTGCGGAGGATGATCGCCCGGTGATGCGTGTCGAAGACATGGGCCAGCACCTCGGTCTGCGGGAACAGATGACGGATCGCGGCGGGCAGGACGCCGGTGCGGTTGCCGGCGACCAGGACGCGCGAAACGGCGCGGGGAAGCGTCGGCAGCCGCTCCAGCAGCGCGCGCTCGGTGGGATGCAGACCCGACCGCGAACGCACCAGCAGGGCGCCGTCGAGAAACCGCTCATCGCGGGCCAGCGGCGGGAGGCGGTCGGTGGTGGTGAGCGTAAAGGGCATCAGCAGGTTCCTTCGGCGATGAGGCGGGGAAGATCGTCCAGGCGGTCGATGACCGGCCGACGGGCGGCAAGCAGCCGCTCGCGGGATTGGTGTCCGCGGGCGACGAGCACGCAGCGGCAGCCGAGTTCGGCGGCCACGTCGTGGTCATGGAGGGTGTCGCCCACGACGAGCGTCGAAGCGCCGGCGCAGCCGAGCTCGCGGACGAGGGCGCGTCCGCGTTCGGCCTTGGAGAGCCCGTGCAGGTTGTCGGAGCCGCAGATGCGCGAGAAGCAGCCGGTCAGCCGGGCCTCGCCCAGCAGGCGCTCCAGAATGGACTGCTCGCAGGACGAGAGGACCGCCTGGCGGATGCCGCACGCGGCGAGGGTGTTCAGGACGGGCCGGGCGTCGTCGAAGAGCCGCAGTCCGGGCTGCGCGAGATAGGCGTCGTGATAGTCGCGGGCCAGGCGCTCCCAGTCCTCGCGGGCCAGGTCGAAGCCGGCCTCCCGGTAATAGTCGCGGACCGGAAAGCCGAATCGGTCGCGGTAGCTCGCCACGGTCTCGGGACCGAGGCCGCGGGGTGTCCTGAGCGCGTTCAGCGCGTTCACCGAGGCGCAGACATCATCCAGCAGCGTGCCGTTCCAATCCCAGATGATGCAGGTGATGCGGGTTGCGGGCGCGCCGGGGCCCGCCTGATCCGGGAACCGATTGTTGAAAGCCTGGGCCAAGAAAACTCCCTCCGCGAGTCCGCCACCGATGCGCCACGCGCCTGAACGCCAAATGCCTGCGTGGGGTGGGATTGTGCGACAGGCCGCACGCGCTGTCAAGCGCTGAGCGCGCGGACGCGGGCGCATCCCCGTTTCGGTGCTTCCCTGGGAGCGCGGGCGTCCCGCCTGCTACGTTGGCATTTTCGCGTGCTTCCCAAAGCGGGAGGGACGCCCGCGCTCCCGGCAAGAACGCGTAAAGTCACCAAAACGGGGATGCGCCCAGATAGAGAGGAGAGGCAGGAGCCTCTAATATTTGCTATTATTTGCCTGTCCCCGGTTTCTTCCGGCGCCCGCTGGACGTATACCGCTTCCTGCGACGCGAGCTCGGGGCCGACCGCCTCCAGTTCATCCCGATCGTCGAACACAGGGACTTCGAGCGCACGGCGCCGCAGGCATGGGATCCGGCGACGTTGCCGTGCGACGGCGAGCCGTGCGCGCGCCCCGGGCATCCGGACTCCGTCGTTACCGATTGGTCGGTGGATCCGGAGGACTGGGGCTACTTTCTCTGCAAGACTTTCGACGAATGGCGGAACCGGAACATCGGCAAGGTCTACATCAACCACTTCGAGACGCTCGTGGCACAGCACATGGGGCTGCCTTCGCAGATCTGCGTGTACAGCGAGCTCTGCGGCAAGGCGCTGGCGTTGGAGAACGATGGCTCCCTGTACGCCTGCGACCATTTTGTCTATCCCGAATGCTGCCTGGGCACTATCACGATGAAACCACTCGGCGAGATGGCCTTGTCACGGCAGCAGGTCAAGTTCGGCTACGCCAAGCACGGGACGCTGCCGTCGCAGTGCCGCCAGTGTCCGTATCTGCGGGACTGCTGGGGCGAGTGCCCGAAGAACCGCCTGATCCGCACCGCGGACGGAGAACCGGGACTGAATTATCTCTGCGGCGGCTTCAAGCAATTCTTCGCGCATGCCATCCCCGAGGTGGATCGTATCACCAAGCACTTGCAGCGCCAGACGCAGAGCGATGTCTTATCAGTTGGCGAGGCGCAGGTTGACCGCGCGCGACCAGCCAGTGCAACACCCAAAGTTTTTTACTGAAAGCCCGTTCGCAACCGAGTATAATGCGCACTTGATTTTCACCCCCATCCAGACGCAATGAAAGGACTTCCCCGTTATGGCGACCCTCACCCGTGAGCAGCTCTCCCTTGCAGCCAATACGATCCGTTGTCTGGCCGCCGACGGCGTTCAGGCGGCCAAGTCGGGACACCCCGGCTTGCCGATGGGCATGGCCGATGTGGCCGCCGTGCTGTGGCTGAAGCACCTGAAGCACTGCCCTTCCGATTCCCGCTGGGCCGACCGGGACCGCTTCGTTCTGTCGGGCGGCCATGGCTCCATGCTCCTCTACAGCCTGCTCCATCTGGCCGGTTATGATCTGCCCCTGGACGAGTTGAAGCGGTTCCGCCAGCTTGACAGCAAGACGCCCGGGCATCCCGAATACGGTCACACCGATGGCGTCGAGACCACCACCGGGCCCCTCGGGCAGGGGATCGCCAACGCCGTCGGCTTCGCGATCGCCGAACGGATGCTCGCCGCCCGCTTCAACGGCGCGGACGGGTTTGACCCCGTCGACCACCGCACCTTTGCCTTCTGCGGCGACGGCGACCTCATGGAGGGCGTCTCGCACGAGGCCTGCTCGCTGGCCGGCCATCTCCAGCTCGACCGCCTGGTGCTGTTCTACGACAGCAACCGCATCACCATCGAAGGGCACACCCACCTCGCCCTCTCCGACGACCCCAAGCTCCGCTTCAAGGCCTATGGCTGGCATGTCCTCGAAATTGATGGCCACGATCTGGCCGCGATTGACAAGGCGATCCGCAAAGCGCTGAAGCTCCGCGGCAAGCCGGTCTGCATCATCTGCAACACCCTGATCGGCAAGGGTTCGCCCAACAAGGCCGACACCCACGATGTCCACGGCGCGCCCCTCGGCGATGACGAGCTGCGCCTCACCAAGCGCGCCCTCGGCATGCCCGAAGACCAGTTTTTCCACATTCCGGCCGCCGTCGCCGACCTCTTCAAGGCCCGCGCCGCCAAGATGCGCCGCGCCGCCAACGCATGGACCCGTTCCTTCAAGACGTGGGCGGCCGCCCATCCCGAGAAGGCCGCGCTTTGGAACACGCACATGACGGGCGCGCTCCCTGCGGATCTGGACGCGCTGCTCCCGGTCTTCGACCCGGCCAAGGCCGTGGCCACGCGCACCGCCTCGGGGACGGTTCTGAACGCCCTCGCGCCGGCCATTCCCCATCTGGTCGGCGGCTCGGCCGATCTCGCGCCCAGCACCATGACCGCCCTCAAGGGAATGGGCGACATCGCGCCGGGGCGCTTCGACGGGCGCAACTTCCATTTCGGCGTCCGCGAGTTCGGCATGTGCGCCGTGATGAACGGCATCGCCCTGCACGGCGGCTTCCGCGTCTTCGGCGCGACGTTCTTCGTGTTCTCCGACTACTGCCGTCCCGCCATCCGCCTCGCCGCGCTGATGAAGCTGCCGGTGATCTATGTCTTCACCCACGACAGTTTCTACGTCGGCGAGGACGGCCCGACCCACGAGCCGGTCGAGCACATCGCGGCCTTGCGCTGCATGCCGGGGCTGACCGTCCTGCGTCCCGCTGACCCCACGGAGACCGCCGCCGCCTGGGCCGCGGCGCTGCGCAACACCGGGGGACCGACCGCCCTGCTGCTCACCCGCCAGAACATGGAGGTGATCAACCGCTCCATCTACCCGGCGGCCGCGCTTCTGGAGAAGGGCGCCTACACCCTCTGGCAGAACGGAACCGGCACACCCGACATCACCCTCATCGCGACGGGGTCCGAGGTCGAACTCGCCCTCGCGGCCGCCCGACGGCTCGACGGCGTCAACGTGCGCGTGGTCAGCATGCCCTCGTGGGAACGCTTCGAGGCTCAGCCCGAGGCCTACCGCCGCTCGGTTCTCGATCCCGCCTGCTGCAAGCGTCTGGCGATTGAGGCGGGCGTCGCGTTCGGCTGGGAGCGCTATGTCGGCCGCTGCGGCCGCACGGTCACGCTCGACACCTTCGGCGCTTCCGCCCCCTACAAGGCGCTCGCCGCGCGCTTCGGCTTCACCAGTGACAACGTGGTCGCGCAGGCGCGGGCGGTGCTCGCGCCGTGACGGCAGGCGCCTGCCGGAGCAGGCGTGAGGAGGTTCACCTGTGGATGCGATCGCCATTGATCAGGCCACGAAACGATTCAGCGCCGTTCCGGCCGTGTCCGATCTGTCGTTGACCGTCCGTTCCGGTGAGATCATGGGGTTTCTGGGGACCAACGGCGCCGGCAAGACGACGACGATCAAGATGCTGCTCGGGTTCTTTGCGCCGGATGCGGGCCGCGTGCGCATCTTCGGCGCCGATCCCGTGAATGCGGCCGCGCGCAGCCGGATCGGGTTCATGCCCGAAACCGCCTACTATTATCGCTACCTGAACCTTCGTGAACTCCTGCGTTTCTACGGCGGGCTGTGCGGCCTGTCCGCAGCCGCCATCCGGGCGCGCACCGAGCAACTGATCCCGCAGGTCGGTCTCGCCGATGCCGGCGACCGCCTGCTCACCCACTATTCCAAGGGGATGCTGCAGCGGGCCGGCATCGCCCAGGCGCTGCTGCATGATCCCGACCTGCTGATTCTCGACGAACCGCTGACCGGGCTGGACCCGCTCGCGCGCATCCAGTTCCGCGACCTCATTCTCACCCTGCGCGATCGGGGCAAGACCGTTTTCTTCTCGTCGCACGAGCTCTCCGAGGCGGAACTGATCTGTGATCGCGTCGCCATTCTGAAACAGGGGCGCCTCGTCTGGCTGGGATCCTGCGGCGACATCGCCGGCGACGGCGGACAAAATCTGGAACGCATCTTCCTGAACCTGATCCAGGATATACCGGAGGCGCCGCCATGACACTGTGCTGCCGACAACTCGCGGCCTTGTGCGCGCTCTCCCTGCGCGAACTCTACCGCCGCAAAGATGTCTTGGTCGTGTTCACGCTCGGCCTGCTGATCCTCGCGCCGCTGGCTGCGATCAAGCCCTACGGCGTCGGCGGCGCCTCGCGCCACCTCTCGGAGATCGCCCTGCTGCTGATCTGGGTCTCGGCCGCCATCATCGCCATCTCCGTGGCGGGGCGCCAGTTTCCCCCCGAATTCGAGCACCGCACGATCTATCCCATGCTCGCCAAGCCGGTCTCGCGGACCACCCTGCTTGCCGGTAAATTCCTCGGCGCCTGGGTCGCCTCGGTCTCGGCGACGGGCTGTTTCTACCTGGCCTACGGGCTGTTTGCAGGCGCCAAGATGGGCATCTGGTTTCCGGCGGTCTTCTGCCAGGCCTTTGCGCTGCATGTCGGATTTCTGACACTCGTCACTGCCCTCTCGCTGCTGGGTTCGTTCTGCTTCACGCCGACGGCGAACCTGACGGTCTGCGGCGTCGTGGTCGGCGGCATGTTCGCCATCGGCCAGCGGCTGCCCGAACTGGCGGCCGGGCACCCGGCCGCGCTCCGCGCGCTGGCCAGACTGATCTATGTGGCTGCGCCGCACGTCGAATTTTTCGACCTCCGCCGCCGGGTCGTTCATGAATGGGGTCCGGTCGGTTGGCAGGTCACCGCCGCCGTCCTGCTCTATGCCGTCGTCTATGCCGGAGCCTGCCTGCTGCTCGCAGGATGGCTCTTCCGGCGCAGGAAGTGCTGAGGATGCGATGCGCGCAACCCTCCAACTATCCGCCGCCGCGCTGACCCTGGCCGCCGCTCTGGCTCTCGGCCAGATGCTGCCGCGCGTATTCGGCGACCGGCTGCCGCAGACCGCCGGGACCTCGCTGCTGGATCAGGTGCTGGGCGAGGCCCGCATGATGGTCAGCGACGCCATGATCCTGAAAGCCGACGAGTATTTTCACGGCGGCGTGCGAGTGGCCGACTGCACCCACGCCGACGCCCATGCCGCCAGCAGCCTGGATCTTCCCGGATCGGCCCCCGCCCACGCCCATGAGGACGAGGACGACGCGCAGCCCGGGGCGCCCCCGCGTGATCCCTGGAGCTGGGTCAATACGCGCATCCACGTCGCGGAGCACCGGCACATGGACGGGGATCAGGCCCGGGAGCTGATACCGTGGTACTGGGCAGCCGTGCGCCTGGAGCCCAAGAATGTCCAGGCCTACCTGCTCTGCGCCAGCGTCATGTCCCAGGACCTGCTGCGCCCCGCCGAGGCGCTCCGTATTCTGGAAGAGGGCATCCGCAACAATCCGGCCGACGCGGAGCTGGAAATCGACGCCGGCTGCATCCACCTCAACCGGCTGCGCAACCCCTCCGCCGCGCAGGCCTGCTTTGACCGCGCCTACGCCAAATGGGCGCAAGACCGGGACGCCCATGGCCATGCCGACGGCGATCTCAAGATGCGGATTCTCTTCTATCTCTGCCATCTCGCCCGGCAGCGCAATGACACGGCCGCCCTGAACCGGTATTTCGCCGAAGCGCAGGCGCTCGGGATCCGCGGCGGCAGTTTCAGCGCGATTGAAAATATGGCGAAGCCCTGACGGGTTCCGAAGATACCCGTGTGACGATTGTGTCGCACGGGCGGCGGAGTTGCTGGAGAGTGAATCCGAAACCGGAAGATGAAGATGCATCATGAGCCACGCAACCTGTTCGATCATCATCCCTTTTTATAACGAAGAAGCCTGCGCGCGGTTCGTTCTGGACGAGGTGCGGGCCTGCCAGCCCGACGCGGAAATCATCGCGGTGGATGATGGGAGCCGCGACGGGACCTGGTCGGTGATTTGCGGCACGGCCGCTGTCAAGGGTTTGAGGCTGACCGAAAACCGAGGTCAGAGCGCGGCCATGTACGCCGGCATGCGCGCCGCTTCCGGCGTCTATATTGTGCTGATGGATGGCGACGGGCAGAACGATCCGGCGGACATCGAGAGGCTGATTGACCGGTTGCAGCAGGGAAGCTGGGACGTGATCTGCGGGCAGCGGGTCAAACGGCGTGACACGTGGAGCCGCCGCATGGCCTCCCGGGCGGCCAATGCGATTCGCCGGAGCGTGCTGAACGACGGCATCAGCGACACCGGCTGCTCGCTCAAGGTCTTTCGCCGCGAACACGTGGAGCTGCTCATTCCCTTCAACGGGCTGCACCGGTATCTGCCGGCGATCTTCAAGCACGCCAACCTGCGCATTGCCGAGATTCCGGTCAATCATCGCGCGCGGGCCTGGGGCGTGTCGAAGTACACGAACTGGAACCGGGCCTTGCGCGGCATCTATGATCTGTTTGGCGTCCGGTGGCTTCTGAACCGCAAGGTCCTCTATCCCAGAATGGAGCAACACGATGGATCATGAACTGTTGATGATCGGAAACTGGATTGTGACGCCGTGGAAGCTGATCGGCTACGCCGGCGTGTTTCTGTTCGGCGGGCGCTGGTTTGTGCAGCTCATCGCTTCGGGCATGGAAAAGAAGCCGACCTTTCCCCTGTTATTCTGGTACATGAGCCTCCTGGGAAGCGTCTGCCTGCTGGCGTACTTCACCTTCGGCAAGAACGACTCGGTAGGCATTCTGTCCAACCTGTTTCCCGCCTGTGTCGCCGGCTACAATCTGTTTCTGGACATCACCCACAGACGGCGCACGGCGGCTTAGGGAAGCCGGGGGCCCATTTGCCAAAGTATCACGCTTTTCCCTCGGTACTCATGGGAATAGCAGATGTGTGCGCCTTCAGGAAGCCTGTTATCGTTTGCGTGCTGATGGCGGATAAACAGGGCGGTCGGATGGCTTGCGGAAAACGCCAGGAGGGTTTGGGTGCCGCCTCTCAACACCGTGATCGGCTTGCAGAGTCGTCCAAGAAACTGGTACTGGCCGTGATACTTTCCCTCAATTGCGACGGGGATCCCTTCGTCCATCTTGCTTTTGATGAAGACCGCCGTTTCTTTCATGTCGAAATCGTCCATGAAACTTTTCTTGGCTTCAACGAGCGCGCACAGCAGCGCCAGTGTCATGGCCAGGGCGATGCGTTGGACCGTGTGGCCGGTCGAACGGAAAGGCAGCAGCAGCAGTCCGGCAATCAGAAATCCGATCGCGGCAAACAGGGCGTCGCCCGGCTCCAGACGCCCCACATCGCCTCCCAGGTCGATCAGCGGCGCCGCCAGTGCGGCCAGACCGAGCAGCAGGAACAGGCCGCCGAGAATCGTCGCCGACGTTTTGCCTGAGCCATCCGCGGCGCGGGCAATGTTGCGGCCGATCAGCAGCGCACCGGCCGGTATGAACGGAATCAGATAGTGAATCTGCTTGTCGCTGATCATGGAAAATATCAGCAGCGGCAGCCCCATCCAGGCGATGCAGAAACGGGTTCCGAAATCCGCGCCTTTCAGGTTGAGTCTGGAGAAGGAGGGGCGGAAAAGAATCCACGGGAAGAAGAACAGGGGAACGAGGGGCAGATACCACCAGAACGGACGGCGATGCGCAAACGACGCGGTGACGCGATCCGCCGTCTGCCCCCACAGAATGGCGTGACCGTAAGCCTCGCCGCCCTGGTTGGCGGCGGGGATGGCCCAGAGGAGGGCCACGGCAAGCCCAAGCGCGGCGGCGCCCAGAACGGCCAAGACCCATCCGATGCGAACCGGAGGTTCCCGGCGGGCATTCCACCAGGCCCGGCAGAGGGGAATGGGGAGCAGATACACCAAAACGGCCGGTCCTTTGGTCAGCAGGCCGCCGGCGACTCCGGCTGCGAGCATCCACCAGCCGCCCCGTCGCCCCTCGGCGGCGCGCAGCGTTCCCAGCAGTCCGAGCAGGATCCAGAACGTCAGAACCATGTCGAACATGATGGCGACCGACCAGGCATCCCAGATCGCGGTGGAGGCCAGAATCAGGGCGGCGCAGACAGCCGTATTCCGTTCCTGCGGCCACAGTCTCAGGCTGATCCGGTAGACCAGGAGCAGGCCGAGCAGGCTGAAAATGCCGGGAATCAGGCGGGGCGTGAAATCATTCACGCCGACAAGCGCCCACCCGGCGTGCATCATCCAGAACAGCATGGGCGGCTTATGGGAATAGGCCTCGCCGTTCAGATAGGGGACCAGAAAAGAATGGGTGTTCCACATTTCCCACGCGGCGGAAACATAGCGCGTCTCGTCGATCGGTGTGATCGGCAAGGCCAGGGCGGCGCCGAGGCTCAGCACCAAAACCAGCAGCAGCGGCAGCTTCAGATCCTGAACCATCTGTTTCATAAACAAATCTTTCCATGCGGCGTCAGGCGAGACCTCAAGCAAACATTCGTAGTAAAGCAGATATCGGTGCGCGTGTCCACCCGTGGGCGCATGGCAATGTGCTGGACAGAGGCGCCTCCTTCTGGCATACTGCCGTCTATGAGATCGTCGCGTTATACCGGTTTGGCGGGTTTTCAGCAGGCGTGAGCCTGTGCCGGCCAAAAGGCGATCTGTCATCATTCCTAAAGGAATCACCATGAAGACCAAGAGCGAGATCATTGCAGAGTTGGCTGAAACGGCTGGTGTCGAGAAGACGCAGGCGGCGACGATGTTGGAAGCTCTGGTCGCGATGGCGATCAGGGAAGCCTCGGGCGGGTTCACCATTCCGGGACTCGGCAAGCTCGTCAAAGTGGAGCGCGCAGCCCGGATGGGGCGCAATCCGGCGACGGGTGCGGCGATCCAGATTGCGGCCAAGACGGTTCTGAAGTTCAAGCTCGCCAAGGCGGCCAAGGATGCGATCATGACCCCCGCGTGATGGGTTGATGAGAGCCGGGACCTGGGCCGGAACCGGCTCCGGTCCCGGCCGCGGGTTCAGATCAGTCAGGCCGTCGGCTACGGCCGGATGAAGCACAGAATTGATATATCGTGATCGTCCTCGTCCTCAGCGTGGCGGTCCTCGTCCTCGAATCGTGAAATCCAGGACGAGGACGACGACGAGGACGAGGACGATCTTTTTTTCAGCTTGCACATTCATTCGCAGTCCCTGGCGACCATGGCAACCGAAACGTGTCTCATTTTGGATGCCGGCGTTCAGGCCGGAAACGTCTCCTGACCCCCGAACCCTGAACCCTGACCCTCCGCTTGCTCAGACCGGAGGTTTTGCATGCGCCTCTCAAGCGTAAAGATTCGTCGCACAAGGCTGTGATCGAGGTTTCATTATCACACTTCGCGAAGTGTGATTCCGCGATGAAATAATTCCCAAAACGGTCGAAAGATTTTTTGAATTTCCTGTTGACAGCCGGTGTCAGAAGGTGTTGAATGGTGTCACAAAAGGTCAATTGGTGGAAACGGAAAGCAAAACGTCCCTTGCGAGCGCCCGCGGTCTATTCGTGGGGCGGTTCGATCATGCCCTCGACCCCAAGCGCCGGATCACGATTCCGGCGACGTGGCGGGAGATCATGGGCAATGTCGGGACGGTTTACGTGATACCCGATCCCTATGTGAAGTGCCTCAATCTGTTGCCGGTGGCGGAGATGGACGTGCGGTTGGAGAAACTGCGCCAGAAGTCGCTGTTCGATCCGGGGGCGGGCGAGGCGCTTCGGGTGATTGGCGAGAACTCCGAGCAGTTGCTTTGGGATGTGCAGGGGCGCATCCGGATCCGCGACAGGCTATTGGCGTTCGCCGGTCTCGAAGGCCAGGTGGTGATGATCGGCGCGGTCAACCGGGTCCAATTGTGGTCGCCGAGTCTGCGGCCCGAGGACGCCGAGGTCGATCAGGGCCGACTGGCGCTGGCGGTGCAACAGGTTGCGTTTTAACGGAGGCCGACCGTGCATGTGTCGGTGATGGTAGCCGAGGTGTTGGAACTGCTGGCGGTGCGGCCCGGCGGACGGTATGTCGACGGGACGCTCGGGGGAGGCGGCCATGCGGCCGAGATCCTCGCGCGCGCCGGGGCGGGGGGCGCCCTGCTCGGGATCGACCGCGACCCCGAGGCGCTGGAGCGGGCGGCGGCGCGGCTTTCGGGAGTGGCGGGCCGCCAGGTGCTCGCTCACGGCGATCATGGCGAGCTGGCGCGGTTGGCGCGGGAGCATGGATTTGAGCAGGCCGACGGCATTCTCCTCGATCTGGGGGTGTCGTCCGACCAGCTCGACACGCCGGGCCGGGGATTCAGTTTTCAGGCGGACGGCCCGCTGGACATGCGGATGGATCCGACTGGAGGCGTGACGGCGGCCGAGCTGGTGGCGACGCTGGACGTCTCCGGGCTGGCCGGGCTGTTTCGCCGCTTCGGCGAGGAGCCGCAGGCGTTGCGGGTGGCCAAGGCGGTCGCGCGCGCCCGGGATGCCGGGGCGATTGAGACGACGGGACGGCTGGCGGAGATTGTCAGCGCGGCGCTCGGCGGACGCCGCGGCAGCGGGAAGCACCCGGCGACACGGGTGTTTCAAGCGCTGCGGATGGCGGTCAACCGCGAATTGGAGGATCTGGATCGGGCGCTGGAGGACGGGGTGCGGTTGCTCGCGCCCGACGGACGGCTGGTGGTGATCACGTTTGAGAGTCTCACGGACCGGCTCGTGAAGCAGCGGTTCGTGGCGCATGCGGGCCGACAGGTGTCGTTGCAGCAGGGCGGCGCGCGCTGGGAGGGAGACCTGCCGGCGGTGGAACTGCTGACCCGGCGTCCGCGGACGGCGGGCGATGACGAGGTGGCCCGCAATCCGCGGGCCCGCTCCGCAAACGTGCGGGCGGTGCGCCGGCTGCGGCCGGAAGAAGAGGCGAATGTGCGGGGAAGCGATAAACGTATTTTGAATCAAACGAGTACACGCAAAGGGGAGGTGCAGTCATGATGCGCAGGAATCGCAAGCACCGTGTTCACGGGCGGATCGTTTCGGTCCACGCCGTCGGTTTGTCCGTGCTGGTCGTGTTCGTGCTGGTCGGCTATCTGGCGATGGACAACCGGTGTGGCGCGCGCGGCCAGTTGATCAAGGATCTCGAGCGGCGGTATGCGTCACTCGAGGAGGAACGGATTCGCGAGGAGGCGAAATGGAATGCGATGAAGACGCCCGACGCGATGAATCAGCATCTCCTCCGGCACGGCCTCTGCATGACCTATGCCCGCCCCGAGCAAATCATCCGCATGCCCCGTTCGGATTCGACTGTTGCCCTGGCGGCCGAGTACCAGGAACGCGAACGTTCGGCCCGGATGTCGCGCCGCACGCCGTAAACTCACGCGAGGGAGGATTCCATGCATCGGGGCGACAAGCTGCGGATCCTGTTCGCCGTCTTCATGCTGTCCGCGTTTCTGGCGTGGATCACGTTTCGCCTGTGCGAGCTCCATCTGGGAAACTATTCGGGGAAGATCGAGTCGCGCAATTTCCAGCAGGAACTGGTGGCCCTGCGCGGGACCATTTACGATTGCAACGGCACGCAGAACCCGCTGGCCATCAGCCTGCCGGGGCGGCTGGTGTTCATTGATCCCAAGATGGTCAACCCCAAGCACGACAAGCTGGCGATCGCCGAGCGTCTCGCCCAGGCGTTGAACCTCGATGTTGACACGATTCTGATGGATCTCAACCGCAGCGATTCGCGCTTCATTCGTCTCGCCGTCAGCACCGACGACGCCGTCTTCAATCTGATCGCCGACAAGAAGACGGTGAGCGGCGTCGGCGCGCAACCCCAGACCATCCGCAGTTATCCGCAGGGGCGGCGGATGGCTCACGTCGTCGGCTTCATCAATGCCGAGGCGATCGGCAGCGCGGGGATCGAGCAGAGCCGCAATGCGGACATGATCGGAACACCGGGCTTCATCTCGGGCGAGGTCAATGCCAATCGTGTTGAAATCTTCGGCCGGCGTACGCAGAACATCCCGCCCGTGCACGGCGCGAGCGTGCATTTGACGCTGGACAACAACATCCAGTATTTCGTCGAGCAGGGGTTGCGCGAGGCGCTGGAGACGAGCGGGGGCGATGCCGCATGGGCCGTCGTGCAACGGGTGGCGACGGGTGAAATCCTGGCCATGGTCTCGCTGCCCGATTATGACCCCAACCAGTACAACCGGGAAAACGAACTGGTCAAGCGGAACGCCACGATCGGCGTCAATTACGAACCGGGCTCGACCATGAAGTCGATGATTGTCGCGGCGGCCCTCAACGAGCGGATCATCACGCCGTCGACGATCATCGACGCCGAGACGGGGATGTGGGTCTATGCCGGGAAAATCCTGAATGACCATGTCCGCGGGTTGGTCGATGTCGCGACCGTCATCAAGAAATCGAGCAACATCGGCGCGGCCAAGATCGCGCTCATGCTGGGGAATAAACGACTGGAGGCCTATCTGCACGGATTCGGATTCGGCCGCAAACTCGGCATCGACCTGCCCGGGGAGGAGACCGGAATACTCGCGCCGTCCAAGAAATGGGCCATGATCTCGCCGACCCGCATTGCCATCGGGCAGGGGGTCGCGGTCACGTCCCTCCAGATGCTGAACGCCTATTGCACTTTGGCCAACGGCGGGCACCTGATGCAGCCCTATGTGGTTAAACGGGTCGTGGCGAGCTCGGGCGAGACGCTGTATGAGGGCCAGCCGCGAATGATCGGACGCCCCATCCGGCCGGAGACGGCGGCGACGATGCGCCAGCTGCTGACCGGCGTGACCGAGCTGGGCGGGACCGCCCGCCGGGCGGCGGTGGAAAACTACACGATTGCGGGAAAGACCGGCACGGCGCAGATGTCGGTTCCGGGCGGCTATTCCAGCACGGACTACTGGGCGTCGTTCGTCGGCTTCTGCCCCGCCGAGTCCCCCGAATTCGGCATGATCATCGTGATCCAGCGGCCGCGGCAGATCCACACCGGCGGCGCCGTGGCGGCGCCGGCGTTCGGACGGATTGCCGAGGAGATCGCCCATTATCTCGAAATACCGGCCGACAACATGGCGGTGCCGTAGCGGCGGAAGGCGGGAGCGAAATGACAGTAGGGGAGTTGATTCAGGGACTGGAGGTGCGCGCCTGCACGGGGCCGGTCGCAACGACGGTCGTGACCGGGGTGCAGTGCGACTCGCGCCTGATCCGCCCCGGTGATCTGTTCGTGGCCGTTCACGGCGCGAAGGCCCACGGACTGCGGTTTGTGGCCGATGCCTGCGCGCGCGGCGCGGCGGCGGTCGTCGCCACCGCGCCGCCCAGCCAGCCGGAAGTGCCGTGGGTCGAACTGGTCGGGGGGGATGCCGCGGCGCAGACCGCGCTGGCCCGGCTGGCCTGTGCGGTGAACGGCCATCCGTCGCGGCGTCTGCAGGTGTACGCCGTGACCGGCACCAACGGCAAGACCACCACCGTCGGGCTGCTCCGCGACATGCTCGACGCCGACGGCCGCATCGCCGGCCTGATCTCCACGGTGCAGGTCGCGTATCCCGGCCACCGCCACGATGCCGACTGCACCACGCCCGGCATCTGCGCCCTGCAGCGATGCCTGCGGGACATGGCGGACGCGGGCTGCACCGCCGTGGCGATGGAGGCGTCGTCCCACGCGCTGGCGCAGGGCCGCACCGATGGCACCCGCTTTCACGCGGTCGCCTTCACCAACCTCACCCAGGATCATCTCGACTATCATGGCGACATGCCAACCTATTTCGCGGCCAAGCGGCGGCTGTTCACCTGTGCTGCAGACGAGCGCCCCGGCGCGTCCGCCGTGATCAACACCGATGATGCCTACGGGGCGCAACTGGCGCGGGAGGCCGCCGCCGCGGGGCTTTCCGTCGTCCCCTATGGGTTGCTCGGCGGACAGCCCCTGCGCGCCGAAGCCGTGGCAGGCACCGCCGACGGGACGTCGTTCATCCTGTGCACGACCGCCGGCCGCGCGCCGATCACCAGCGGATTGTCGGGCCCCCACAACGTGATGAACATGCTGTGCGCGGCCGGGCTGGCGTTGGCGGGAGGGGTGCCGCTGACGGTCGTGGCGCGCACGCTGTGCGAGGCGCGGCCGCGGTGGGGGCGGCTGGAACGGGTGCCGACCGCGCTGCCATGCCGGATCTTTGTTGACTATGCCCATACCGCCGATGCGCTGGCGCATGTGCTCGCCACGCTGCGCGAGGTGACCCCGGGAAAATTGATCGTGGTCTTTGGCTGCGGGGGCGACCGCGACCGCGCCAAGCGGCCGATGATGGGACAGGCGTGCGCGTCACAGGCGGACCGGCTGGTGATCACCTCCGACAACCCGCGCAGCGAGGATCCGGCGGCGATCATTCGCGACATCGTCGCCGGGCTGCCCCCCGGCACGGCCTGCGAGGTCGTGCCGGACCGGTATGAGGCGATCGCGCGGGCCCTCCGCGGCGCGGGCGCCGGTGACGTGGTGCTGGTCGCGGGCAAGGGGCATGAGGCCGTTCAGATTTTTGCGGACCGGACGATCCCGTTCGACGACCGGGACGTGGTGAGGGAGATTGGGAAGCGAATAGCGGAAACAGGATTTCGAGCATGACCATTCAGAAAAGTCAAACGGACTGGCCGCTGATACGCGGAGACGATCTGGCCCTCTGGTCGGGGGGCGTCTGGGACGGGGGCGCGGCCGATGTGCGGGGGGTGACGCAGGACGGACGGCACATGATTCCGGGCGGCCTGTACGTCGCCCTGAAGGGCGAAAAACATGACGGCCACGCCTATGTGCTTCAGGCGCAGCAGGGGGGGGCCGCCGCGGCCCTGGTGCGCCACGACTGGCCCCGCGCCGAGGGGGTGGCGATACCGCTCCTGCGCGTGGCTGAGACGCGCAGCGCGCTCGGCCTGGCGGCGGCGGGCCGCCGCCGCGCGCTCCACTCGTTTGTGATCGGGATCACGGGGAGCGTCGGCAAGACCACCACGAAGGAACTCGCGTCGGCGGTCTTCTCCGGGTCCGGTCCCGTGCACGCCACGCGCGACAATCTGAACAACGACATCGGGCTGCCGCTCACCCTCCTCGCCATGCCCGGGGAAGCGCGGGTCGGCGTGATCGAGGCCGGCACCAACCACCCTGGTGAAATCCCCTATCTCTGCCGGATCCTGAAGCCGGACGCGGCGATCCTCACGGCTGTCGGGCCGGTGCACCTGGCGCACTTCGGGAGCGAGACGGCGATCGCCCATGAAAAGGCGGAGATGATCCGCAGCGTGCCCGAGCGGGGATTTGCCGTGATCGACGCCGCGGGCGCGCACGCCCCGTATCTGCGGACGCAGGCGGCCTGCCGGATCATCTCCGTGCGGATGGGTGACGGCGGCGAGGCCGACTATGTCGGCACGCTGGCCGATGCCGGCGGCGGCGTGGTGAGGGTGTGCGAGCGGGCGAGCGGCGAGTCGCAGGTCCTGCGCAGCGGCCTGGCCGGACGGCACAACGCCGTCAATCTGCTCCTGACCGTGGCCGCCGGCCGCGCGACGGGGATGGCGTGGGAAGCGATCGAACGGGGATT
>CAZDLY010000033.1:0-30206 GCA_964506575.1 uncultured Akkermansia sp.
GCCCTGTCGAGTCCGTTTGTTTAGCGTCGGACCCGCCGCTTCAGCAAAAAATCCTTCAAAAACACTCGGACGCAAGCCGTCAGGCGCTGCGTCCGGAAGGTTTTACAAGAGCCTCAGTGGAGCCAGCAATCGGGTTCGAACCGATGACCTGCTGATTACAAATCAGATTGATAACCAATGTTTACAGGCATAAGAACGCCATACGATTATTTTTTGATTATTATACTTGACACGTATTGCCTTCGATTGCTATTCTGCGCCCATCAGAACCAATCAGAAGAAAAGAGGCGCAATATGTCAAAGAAAGCGAAAAGTCGGGGCAAGGGCGCTGGTACGCTCGTTTTGCGTGGTGGTACATGGTTCGGTAGATGGGTGGTTGATGGGAAGATCCATACCCGCACAACCAAGACCAGCAACAAGCGGGATGCCGAGGCGATACTGGCGGAGTATGTAGCCCCCTACAATCTGGGGTCACAAGAAAAGACCCTCCAGAATCAGGTTGCCGTGCTGGGTGGTGTGAGGGCTGAACTTCAGAAATACGAGGACGAGAAACCATCAATCACGATCCGGCATGGCTGGCAGTCTTACCTTGACCAACAGAACCGGCCAGACAGCGGGCCGTCAACTCTCTCGCAATATGAAGGATGGTTCGAGGCGTTCGCCCGATGGATGGAAGCGAATCACCCCAACACTCCCGAACTCCGGCACGTGACGCAGGATCACGCCAACCTTTACGCCGGGTATCTCCAGAAGCAGGTGGCGGCGACTACATTCAACAGGACCGTCAACACCTTGTCCCTTATCTGGCGCGTGCTGGAGAAGCCCGCAAGGATCACGGCGAACCCTTGGAAGCAAATCACGCGCAAGCGGTTCGCCGTTCACTCACGGAGGGAATTGACCATCGAGGAACTGGGTCGGGTATGTGCTGCGGCTACCGGAGAGACGCGCATCCTGATCGCCCTGGGCGTGTACTGCGGTCTGCGGCTGGGCGACGCAGCGCTATTGCGCTGGGCCGACGTGGACACGATAAAGGGTGTTGTCTCGCTTGTCCCCCAGAAGACGGCGCGACGGTCACAGAAGCGCGTGACGTTGCCGATGCACCCGGTATTGATGGACATGCTGAACGGTGTGACGAATCGCACCGGGTATGTCATGCCAGGTCTTGCCGAACGCTATCAGCAATACGAGGGCGCAATGTCCCGAGACATAACCAACTTATTCGAGCGCGCGGGGATTGAGACCAGATCGAAGGTTGCGGGATCGGATCGGAACCGGCCTGACTGCGGGTTTCATTCCTTGCGGCATACTTTCGTTTCACTGTGCGCTGCGGGGGGTGTCCCTCAATCGGTGGTTCAATCGCTGGTTGGGCACGGATCGCCCGCGATGACCCGGCTATACACGCACGTCGGTGCCGAGGCGGCGCGGCGGGCCGTGTCCACACTGCCGGACGTGACCGGGGCGGCGACGATACCCATATTATGCGAAAGCCCCGCCACGGTCACGCTGGGCGGCATGCTGGCGGGGCTGAACGAACTGACAGACGAAGAGCTTGAAGCTATCGCCGTCCGCGTCCGGGAGTTGACCGCAACCCGGAAGGCCAGAAAGCAGTAACCCATTTCCGCCGGCGAGTGTCGGCGGGATTACAACGACGCGCCGGGCGGTTTTACATCGAAGCGTATTAGCGAAAATCGCTAGTGCGCTTTTTTAATTCTAAAAATGTCGTTCAACGATTGACGCCGTTCGGTGTGGGGGGATTATTCGCCTCGTTCCCCCAAATTGGTGGAATCGGAATGCGGCGAACCGCAACACGAGGCAAACGAATGAAACGGAATCCTAATTTGGCGGCACACGACCGCCTGGTCCGATTCAGCGAAGCAGCCGAACGACTCGGATGCAATCGCGACTCTTTGCACAATCTGTGCAGACGAATCGGGCTGAAGAAATACAAGCTGCCCGGTCACGTTCGAGCGAGCGGGCTGCTCGAATCGGAGATTGATAAGCTGCTGGCAACTGGAAAGGGGGCATAAGATGCTAACCACAACTCGCCAAGCGCTGACGGCCATCCTTGCCGCCGATCCGTCTGTTTCCATCGAGCACCGGAAGGCTTTTCTCGAAGCAGCCACGCACACGCCGAACGCCGCCGCACACATCGGCCGTTCGATTCGGCGCGCGGAAGCGGGCAGGCTGCTTGGGATGTCCACTAAGAGGGTGGACCAGCTATGTCGATCAGGCATTCTGAAACGGATTCAGGTGCCGGGGACGTCCCGATCCATCGGGATAAGCGAAGCTTCGATCAGGGCAATCACGGAAGGGAGCGCCGCATAATGAAAGTCTGTACTCCAACTCTTGTGCGGTGCCGCTTTCGGCAGCGCCCGGACGCCGGGTGTCGCAAACCGCCACGCTGCCTTCGGTGTGGCAATCCTCTCGCCTTCGCCTGGCAAAACAAACTGTGCAACGAGTGCGCGAAGCACGACGCCACACCGAAAGGCGGTGAGCGCCATGTGTGACGCCTTCCAGACAGCGCTTAAGAAATGCGCCCGCGAACTTGAAACGACGCCCGGTTATCCGATCTGGATCGACGGGTTTTCAAACACCGTGCTGCGAGGCCACACGGCACACGACGACGACAACTCCTATGACCGTTTCCACGAGCCGAAGCAGCACCGGGAATATCGGGCGGGGGCACTGGCGGCCCGTTCGCTCCTGCGGGCCGTGATTTCGGGCTGGCGGGCACGGATGCCGCAAGTAAGGAGGGCGCGTCATGGCAACGTTTGACTTTAACGACGAACTGCCGCGCCCCGATGGCTGGCAAGAATCCACTGACGGGGTTCAAACCGAAGCCCCAGCACAAGTGCCCACGGGCGCCGTGGATGCCGACAAGGCGCTTGCGCGACTTGAACAGGATTGCGCGGCACCGCTCAAGAGCCTCGCCGATCTGCCCGACCCCGCGCCGGAGGAGACAAACCCCGCTGCGCTGTTCCGCGGCGGCTGGTTGCGCAAGGGTGGCGGTGCGTTCCTCGTATCCACTTCAGGCACAGGAAAAAGCGTGTTCACGATTCAGGCGGCGGCCTGCTGGGCAATGGGAAAACCCGCCTTCGGCATTGAACCCGTCCGGCCGCTGCATGTCGCGATAATCCAGGCCGAGGACGATGACGAGGAAATGGCGCACTTCCGCAACGAGATCACAGGGGGGCTGGTCGAGGTCAGCGGCTTCGACCGTGCCGAGATCGAGGCCGCGATTCGGCGGCGCGTGATGCTGCCCCAGGTCATCGGGGCGGTTGGCGCGGCGTTCATAGGCGAGGTCGGCGCGCTGTTGGCATCCCACCCCGAAACAGACCTGATCATTGTGAACCCGTTCCAGTCCTACTTCGGCGGCGACGTGTCGAGAAACGCCGACCTCTCCGAGTTTCTGCGCACCGGTCTTGACCCGCTGATAAAGCCGGATCGCGCCGGAGTGCTGTTTGTCCACCACACCAACAAGCCCCCGGCCGCCAAGGATCGCGAGGGCTGGGGAACGGACGCCTTCGCGGCCTACGTCGGGGCGGGCGGCGCCGAAATCGTGAACTGGTCGCGCGCCATGTTGGCCGTTATGCCAACCGAGGCCGCCGGCGTGTTTCGACTGGTTGCCGGGAAGCGTGGCCAGCGCCTGGGCTGGGTTGACGCGGCGGGCGCGAAGACAACCAAGCGGTATATCGCCCACTCGGATGATCGCATTTTCTGGCGGGAAGCCACCCCGGAGGAGGCCGAGGCGGTGGACGGTGGCAAGCGTGAGAAGGCAGACCCCGCCAAGGATGCCGAACAGTTGGCGGACGCGCTGCGAAAGCAGGCGGCATCGTTTACGGACGCGCGGGAAATCGCTTCCCAACTGTTCACCCGGACACGGGCGCGGCGGGCGTATGACGCCGTGAAAGACAGTCCCGTCACATACCGCCTGTTTACCTGCCGCGCGGCTAAAAAGGGCTGCATGTTCATCGGAACCCAGCCTGATGCGGAGGCGTTGGCGAGGGCCTATGACGCCGAAACGGGCGGCAAAGCTGAAAGCGAGGCAGTTTTGCCGACATGAATACCCCTATTTTATTGAGTTTTGCCAGTTTTGCCAGTTTTGCCAAACCGCACAACGGCAAACCTCACTTCCAGTTTTGCCAGTTTTGCCGATCAACCCCTTTAGGGGTTGGTGGCAAGGCAAGACTGAAGGCCGCCGCCGGTGAGGAGAATTTCCGATGATGAAACCCCAAGAATGCGCCGTGTCAAAATTCCGCCTGCGGCTGGGTCAGCTTGCGGGCCAGACCGGACGGCGCAACGCCCAGCTTCTCGGGCTGGCGTCCCTGGGCGTCATGGCCGGACTGGGCGACGATCAGATTCAGAGCGAAGTCATAGCCGCCAGCGGAACCCCCCCGCTGACCCCGGCCGAAGTGCAGCACGCGTGCCGCACGGCGAGGCGGGATACCCGACCTCTGACAGACCGACCGCACACGGCCCAACGGTGGACGCCTCCCGCGCCCAAGCCGCCGCCGCTGGGAAGCGGGGCAAAGACTTTCGTCCAGCGCATGATCGACAAAGGCGCTGGTGCGACGTTCGAGTCGCTGGCCGCATCATCTCCATTGCCGATCCCGAATGACCCGAAGCGGCAAACCTGCTTGTTCTTGCAAAACCTGTACCGTGCCGAAGAACACCTTTTCTGCGGGACCCTATACAGCACGGGCACCCCCGGAGCGGACATCGACACTTGCGCCGAGTGGGCGCGCCTGATCGGCGGCGACAAACTTGACGCCCCGGCCTTGATATGCAGCAACCCGCTGACCGGGCGCGAGGGCAAGACGAAAGATGACAAGCCGTCATATCGGTGTGGGGCGTGTGTGGCGGCCGGCCGCCACACCTTGGTAGAGTTCGACGCTCTGCCGCTGTCCGAGCAACTTGCTTTTTGGGCTGGCGTCATCATATCCGGCGTGCTGCCGGTTCGATCGCTGGTGTTCAGCGGTGGCAAAAGCATCCATGGGCTTGTCGAGATCGGCGCGGAAAACTCGGACGCTTGGGCGGCGGCGCTGGACACTCTCCTTTGTGCCTGCTCCAACCCCGCCGCACCGAAGGAGCATCAGGCGGACCGCGCTTGCCGGAACCCCGACCGCCTCACCCGGCTGCCAGGCGCGAGCACGTGGGATAAGAAGCTGCAACGGATCAGGAGTCAACCTCTCATTTGGCTGTCCGGCAACTGACGCACGGAAACGGCCATTCTTGCCCTTCAAGCCGTCGCCCACGCCAAGACAAGGGCCAAAAGCCCACGGACACGCCACGCACGGCGGGGGCGGCACGGCGGGGGCGGTGAACGCCCATGACCTTGAAGGCGACGCGCTCTAGGCCGGCGATAGTTGATGCGCTACAGCGTCCGCCACCCCCGCCGGTGGGTTCATTTGACGCCTCTCTTTCGGTGTTGTTGTAATGCAACAAAGCGCGCCTCGCGCGCGGGCGCGTGCGCGTGCGCAAATCCCCGTGTGCCCGTCCCCCCCAGTAATCGCGCACCGTTCGCCATTCGTTCGCAGCGGCACGCACAGGTTTTCATTGTTCAGACGAAACCAAGCCAGCGAATACCATTAAAGGAGAAGGTACGTCAGTCTGACGGAACGGCATGCTTGACATCATATCCGGCTTCTGGCATGTTCACATCGTGAACTCGGTGTTCCGACCGGTTAAAGCGATTTCTTATCTCGACGAATGGGTCCGGGTCTCTAAGGCGGTCGGCAAAACAGCGGAAAGCTCCAAAGAGGATTCAAAATGACAGACGAACGCACATTCACGAATGTTGACGACGCTGTCCTGATCCGACAAATAAAGGCGGCACAACGGAAGATCGTCTTCGTCGCCCCCGGCGTTCATAAACCTGTTGCCGATGCGCTTGCCACACGTCTGCACGATTCCACCCACCTGGAAATTGCCGTCATCCTCGATATTGACCCGGAAGTCTATCGGCTGGGGTACGGCCATATTGACGGACTGACCACGCTCAAGACCGCGTGCGAGAAACGCGGCACTCTCCTGTTACATCAGCCCGGAATCCGGATCGGCCTGCTCATCGCCGACGACCTCACCCTTATCTATTCCCCCACACCGTTATTGATCGAAGCCGGGTCGAAGCAACCCGACAAACCGAACGCCATCCGGCTTGAAACGACGGCGATTTTCAAAGTCGCGGCGGCATGCACGGCCGGCGGCGACGACCAGAGCCCCGAGATCGGCCTTGATCCCGCCAAGGCGCCGGACATCGAGGCGGTGAAGAAGGACTTGGAAGTCAACCCTCCGCAGCCGTTTGACGTGTCGCGCGCGGTGCGTGTCTTCAATTCCCGAATCCAGTATGTTGAGTTCACGTTCGTGGGATACAAGTTGTCTTTGCGTGAAGCACTCATCCCGCCGGAGTTCTTAGGGTTGGCGGATGATCCTCAAATGGCTGATCGTTGGCACAACACATTCCGACCTTTCAAAGACAGTGAAGCCTTTCGTCTTGAATACACCTATACAGACGATAACGGTTTTGAACGTGATGAATGGGTAACCGAGCGGAGTTTGGAGAAGGAAAAGCACGCCATTAAGAAGAAGTACCTGAAAGACATCCCGTCTCATGGGACTGTTATTCGACGTACCGATGTGGACGCTTTCGATCAGGTTATTGGCCGCCTACGCGGTAAGACCGAAGCATTCAAGCAACTCGTTTCCAGCGAAATCGAGAAAGTTGCCCAGTCAAGTGCCCGAAACCTCGCTGCCGACCTTTGGCCGAAAGTCTGCAACCGGGACCTTCCATTCTCCGGGTGGAAAGGCGCTGGTGACGCGGAACGGCGCAAGATTCTCATGACAGAGATCGCAAACACTCTCTCGAATGCTGTTGAGGCCTACGCGCCGGTAATCAAGACTGTCTACAAGGCTGTCGATTACTCGAGTATTCGTGACCCGGCATTTCAGGAGATCCTTGCCGAGTTGTTCGGTGATGAGTCGAAGGGGTTCTTCCCGAACTTTGACGCAGCGCCAGCTACCAGCCCGGTGAGGAAGTGAGCGCTCTGAACATCCGCAACCGCCAGAAGATTGAAGCCGGCCAGACGAACTCCTCATCACCACGGCAGCCGGGATTCAGAAAGCCTTGGCTTGTGAATGGGGCACCTTGATGGCCGTTTGAGGCGGGCGGAAGGCACATCCGTCGCCGGCCCGCTAAAACACATCATCCAAGTTTGTCGCCTTCATGAGGCGGATGTAGGATGTGTAACGCGGTCCTTGTGGCGCTTTGACACGCCCTGTCGGTTTCGGAATCAGTTTTACGTGCTTTATCTCCGTTGCTGGCTCTTCAAACTCAAGAGAATACTTGGTGGTGCCAGGCCAGAGTTCAATCTTCTTCACACGCGCCACATGCGTTATCGCCGAAACCGGGGCTACGCGGTAGACGGCTATGTATTTGATGTGCTGAATCATGCTGGCATGGATGCGGATCTTGTACCAGCGGTTCTCACCAATAAAGGTTTCGGTGAAACCATCCTCCTGTGCAGGAACGACAATCGTGTCTACGTCGGAGGGTTCGGTATTCGGGGGCGGCACCAAACTATTGGGATCGGTGACGCCAGTAGGATTGTTCAGGTCCGCCAGAAACGGCTTGAACTCGTAGGCCCTTTGGCCGTCTTTGGCTAGGAAACGTCGGAAAGTTAGAACTTCAACAGAGAATTTGAAGCGGCTGAGAAGGAGTGTCTCCAGTTCGTCGTCCAGATCGTCAATGATGACAAGGGCGTTGAATGCGTCGTCCTTGCGAATCATCCTTTCAAGGAGAAAATCCACGTTATCGAAGCCGTTTGCAGATGCGTACGCCTCGCAGGCTTGAAGAGCATCTGGTTTGCTCTTTAGCGCGGCCTTAAGGTGCTCCTTGAGTTTGAAGGGTGAACTTGTGAAGGAAAGCGAGAATTCGAGAATCTGAACCGCAACATGCTTCAGCGGGTCGTGACTGGCAAGTTCATTTTCAACGACAAACAACTTGGGGTCCTTCCGGCTGGAGAGGTCAAGCAGATAGCCGTCAGGGATGTTTTTGGTCTTGTTCTTCGCGCCGATGGACTTTTTGACATCAAAGTAATATCGATTGGGACCGAAAAGGACACCCGCGACTTCGGCAACGGCGGCCTCCAGTTGGGCTTCGGTTTCAAAGGGGTCTTCAATGAATTGTCCTGCGGTTGTCAAAAACATGGAGTCCTCCTGTTCAAGAATCCAGCATCTTGTCCTCGATCAATTCCCATCTGTTCAGATACTCGGAAATGTCCCATCCGTCCGGCGCCCTGTAGGGCGGCAGATGAACCGTTCGCACCTTGCTGTCCTTGTGAGACTGGCCATGCGCTCCGGGCGCGGCCAACCAGGCGGCGTGGGCGCCGGAAACATGGTGCGTCATGACAGCGGCGGGAATGATGTAGTACTGGAAGGGCGCTTGCGTCAAGGGTTCCGGGATGCCGGCCAGTATCCAGAAGAACGAAGGGCCGAAGTCGCGCTCCGCTTTCAACCCCACGCTGCACGTCCTGTTACCGGGAACGAATGTCTTGACCTGGATGTGAACGAAGCGCGTTCCGCCCCGGTTACTGCAAAGAACGTCCACGTTTGGGGTGTTGCCCAGCGTCACAACGGCGGAGTAGCCTCTGCGGCACAACTCCCCGGCCACAAAGAACTGGCTCGCGTTTCCCCGAAATGTCTTGTCGTGTTCCATGATTTGCTCGCAGATCCTTAACGCCCGAGCTAAGTCGTGCGGCTTACCGCGGTATCTTCGGCTTCTTAGTTCGACCTCTTAGATGTAAGAGGCCATCTAGTTTCCCAGTTAATGAAATCTGAGAGACCTTCGAGGTCAGGGAAAAGGCGCTTCCTGTCGATACCGATGACGCTGAGGTGACTCAAGATGGCGGGTTTCAGCTTGGCGACTAGAACGAAACGGACCAAGTCAACGCCATCAGGCGCAATCGACATCATCTCGGGTGCCGGTATTCCAGGCGAAAGGGGAATCTGCGGTTGCTGATGTACGGTGAATACGGCGTCCTGTGCAATAATGCGACGATCAAATGGTCTTGGTGTGAACTTCGGAACTTTCGGGAACGTCTGATCTGGCGTTGCATGCTCACGATCCACATTCAGCCACGGAAGGTAGGCATACACGGCACCGTCCAGATCATGGTGCGTCTCTGCGGCAAAGTACAACGCAACGAGGGGGTTGGTAGTCCAATCAAGAAGTCGTGTCGCAAGACCGTAGTGCTGGGCGTAAGCCAGACATTCAAAGTCGTTCTCAGGCATACTCGCCGAAAATGCGATTGCTTCCTCTCGCCAAGCTGCGAAGCGGCCCAGGTCCTGTGGTGGAAGACTCGAATCGCGGGCACGCTTCGCTATCCAATCTGAGTCGAAGTAATCGCGTCGCCCAGCTTTGGGAACCAGTTCCCAACTCTTGTCTGCCTGCCCACGGTAAATCCATCCAAGGTTTTGGTAATGCAGGATACGACTTATGAAGTCAGGAACACTCGCAAACTGATATTCGACAATTGTCATGGTTCTTTTCCTGTTGGGTCAAAGAAGTCATTGAACGGTGTCTGCTGATCCTCATAGTGTTCTTCCCGCATCGGCGTACTTCGTTCATTCATGGCGATTACCATAACACGATCTTTCCCTTAGCAGACCCAGCAAACTGGTCTCACCCTCCCGCCCGTTCCAGATTCAGCGCCAGCAACCGTTCAAGAATCGCGTCGTCGGTGAGATCGGCGGGCCAGCCGTAGGCGGCGGCAACAGCGGCGTCAAGGCGGGCGTGGCAGTCGGCCAGCCATGCCGGGCGGGCGTTGTAGAGCTTGGTCAACGTGCGGTCTTTCAGACGGGCGGCGCAATCGGCGTCACGTGGGACGAGGCGAGGATAGCGGACGGTGCCGACCTTGAACGCGCCCCGGTCTTCCGCCGTCGCCGGGTCAATGTAGCGGTCCCACGGCCCGCCAACCGTTCCGGGAAACTCCAGCGTCTCGGTTCGCGTCCAGTCGGGCGGGTTCAGCCAGTTCTCACGCAAGGTGTTCAACTCCTTGGCGGCCGCCGCAATCGCGGCGAGGGGGGAATCAGGGTTCAGGGTTCGGGGTTCAGGAATCACGCCGGGCGGGAATGGAAAGGTCTCGAAACAGGTGGAGGGTGTATAGCGGGGCGTGTTTCCCCCAAGAACGGTTCCTTGTGCCAGTGACCACACGCCATTAAAGCGAGAGTGAAGCACCCCAAAGAAAAGGTCGTCAGAGCGGGCGAAGGCGACTAGGGCACTGTCACATAGAACTTCAGGCGTCAACCACACCGCAAGTCTGTACTTGGAAACGCGAGGCGTGGCTGCAAATCGCGGAAGGCCAGCAAGTGCCTCGCGCATGTCTGGACATGGCCGAGCGAAAAGCCACCAATATTTTGCCTGCCTGGGTTCTCGATGGTCTACGCGGAGTGGGCGTATCGTAGTTGCGACATACAAAAATGGTTCTTCATAGAGGGCGGCATCACCCTGAGGCATATCCAACCCGAAGTCGATGTTCCACACGTCACGCAGGCGTTGGGTCGAATCCATTGCGTTGCGAATAGGAACAAGCACGTCTGAATTGGGGCGGCCATGCGGATTGCATCCAGAAAGCATCTTAGATGCCTCGGTGAGGCTGATGTCAAAAGGAGCTTTCTGCGCGACGCCTATGAAACCGATGTTCGTATTGCTGGCAAGATGGTTCGCAGTGCCGGCATCTGTGGCCGCAGTCAAATTGGCGTTGATCGTGGGGACCGGCTTCCCATCAAGAATGCGGGCCTTCTCTTCGCCATTGTCGAACGCCACCATGCTGACGTGGACGTTCGCGCCGTCCAGAATCCAAGGGCGATCACTTTCAGCCCAGAAGATGCCTCCGGTGTCCTTGATGCGTTTCAGAACTTCCCGGTTCGCGCCGCCGCGTATCCCCTGTGTAGCGAGTAGCCCGGCCCTCTTGCACTTTCCGGCGGCGATATGGGCGCGGGTTTTCTCGAACCAGTAGCAGCAAAGATCGGACTGGCCGGGAATACTGTCAGCGTACAACGCCCGGAGGCGGTCAACGTAGGCGTCGCCCAGTTCGCGGCGCATGAGCTTGTCGCCAAGAAACGGCGGGTTGCCGATGATAAAGTCCACGGTCGGCCATTCCGGTTCGCCGTGTTCGCCGATAATTGCGTCCATCAACCGGATGTTACCGGATAGGGGGCGGAGGATCGGATCGGCGGGGAAGCCAAAACCGTTGGAGCGTATCCACTGGAGCCAGCCGATCCAGACGGTCATCTGTGCGAGGTCGTGGGCATAGGCGTTGACTTCGATGCCGTAGAGCTGCCACGGGCCGACACCGGGGAGGTAGGCGCTCAAGCCGTGCTCGCTCGTGAATGTGATTGCCGCTTCGCGCTCAAGGTCTTTGATGCGGAGCAGTGCGACATAGAGGAAGTTGCCGGAACCGCAGGCGGGATCGAGAATCTTGATTTCGCACAGCCGGGTAAGAAACTGGTGCAGAATGCTGTCGGCCTCGCCCCGCGCCTTCTTCAAAGCGGCGTCGCCCAACGGCTTCGCCGGTGTCTTGGCGTCCCCCGGCTTCTTGCGTCCGGTCGCCAGCAGGCTCTCAACGGTGGCTTTTGTCTCTTCCCACTCGCGCCGCAGCGGGGCCATGACAACGGCGTCAACCACGAGTTCGATGTCCTCACGCCCGGTGAAGTGCGCCCCGAGTTGCGAACGCTTGGCCGGGTCAAGCCCACGCTCGAAGAGGGTGCCGAAGATGGAGGGGTCAACCGCGCTCCAGTCGAGGGACGCGGCGGCGGCGAACCGTTTCACGTCGTCGTCGGTGAGGGCGGGGACGGTGCGGTCGTCGAACAGGTTGCCGTTGAAATGGCGGATGGTCTCCAGCCCGAAGTCGCCCCCGGCCGCCATCGCCTCGAACAGCATTCCGAGTGTTTTGCCGAAGCGGGCAGGGTCGCCGCCGGACTTCGATACGATCCGGGAAAACACCATGTCGGGCAGGAGGCGGGCGTCCTCGGCGAACAGGCAGAAAACGATGCGGTCGAGAAAGTGGGCGACAATGGCAGGGTCTAGCCCGCGTTCGCGCATGGAGGCGGCGATTTCGCCAATGCGGGCGGCGGCGTCCTGGGTGACGGCGGCGCTGGTGCGGCCGGGGCGGAGGGTGTCGGGATTGTGGAAGACCGCCCGGACGATTTCGATATTGCGGGGTTCGGCCAGCGCCTCCAGCGGGATCTCGTGGATCGCGGAGACGGTGCCGGTGAAGTTGGTGCGGACGATGATGCGGTCCAGGTCGCAGAGAACGAGCAAGGGGGGACTTTCCAGGGCGTCGCGGTAGCGCAAGAGCTGGTCATAGGCGGCGGAAAGGTCTTTGTGCTTCCCCTTGTACTCCCAGCCGAAGAACCCGCGCTTCCACACGTCCGCAAAGCCGTCGCCGCCCCCGTGCTTGGCCGCGCCCTTCTCAAAGCAGAACGTCTCGCCGGTCGGATCGGCGGCGGCGGGCGTGGGGTGGTCGAACACACTGCACAGGTCCAGAAAATGTTCCTGTGCGGCGGAGCGCTCCTTCAATTCCACCTTGCGCCACTTGCAAATGAATTCTGACACGGTCATAGGCCGGAGAGGATACCACGTCAGGAACAACTCGGACAAGAACGAACGCCCGAATAAACGCAGTACATGGCGAAAATCCGGCGACAAAAAAAACGAGCACCCGCCCGCATGGAAGACCGGCCCCCTTGTGGTCCTCCACCCAGTAACAAAAAAAATCGGGGCAGTCCGTGTGATGTACCCCCCCGCTTGCGAGTCCGCCGGGGGTGGATCGTCTGTGACTCCCGATGGTCCGTGGCGGGGTCGATGCGGGCAGGAAACGGGGTCGAGGCGGCGCCGACGGACGGGAATCCGACTCGAAAACCGACGCAACCGACGCCGGCGAAGCACAGACACCCGGCAAACGATCCCGGCTTCTGACGTAACAGGCGGCGGGTCGGCGGCGGCGGCGGTCTCCCCAGAGGCTGGCGCAGGTGTGGCGCTCGCTTCCTGCATGGTGGGGCTGAAGTTGCGCGGTGTCACTCCGATCTTGCCTTCTGGGTGGCGGTCCGGGGGCGTGCGTTTTCTTGGAAACGTCGGGGCGCAAGACGCCGAAAACTGATTACTTGAAGCTGGCGGGATGGTTACTTTACACCCGGCATGATTACTTTTTGATTACTTTTCAAGCGCCTAATGAGTGCTTTTGAGTGCTAACCAATAAACCCAGTGAAACCACAAGCAACTGTGTTAAAAGCAAAAAAGCCCAATAAAACAGGAGTTTTAAAGGGCTTATATATGGAGCCAGCAATCGGGTTCGAACCGATGACCTGCTGATTACAAATCAGCTGCTCTACCAACTGAGCTATGCTGGCGCGGACGGGCATAGAGAAACAAAACGCGGCGGTTCTGGCAAGTGAAAACCGCTTATCCGCCCCGATCTACTCGCCGAATTGCCGGGCAAAAGCCGCGAGGCGGGCCTCCAACCCGGCCACGTGCTCGCGCACGGCGGCGAGTTCCTGTTCCAGCCGGTCGAGGCGGGAGACAGCCGACGCCGTGACCGGTGGCGGCACGGGGTCGCGGCCAGCGGCCGGTGGCGTGGCGGCGGCCGGCGGGCCGCTCAGCAGATGCGCCCAGCGGGCTTCGCGGCGCCCGGATTCGCGGGCGAGCCTGACGGTCAACGCCCCATCGGCATGATCGGCTAAACCCTGCAGAGCGGCCTCCACCGCCGCCACGTCCGCAAACACCGCGTGCATCCGCTCGGTGCGGGTCCGCAGCTCGGCGGCGGTCTGCGGACCCCGCAACAGCAATTCCGTCAGCAGCGCCACGCCTGGCTCCGGCACGTGAATCACCTCGGTGAAGGCGTGCCGGTACTTGTAGGCCCGGTGCCCCGCCAGCGAAACCTGCCACGCCAGCTTCTTCTCGCGCAACCCGTCCAGCGCCAGGACCACGGCCGCCTCGTCAAGCGAGAGGACCGGGTCGCGATTGTTTTTCTGATTGCACGCCGCGATCAGCGCGTTCAGGGTCAGCGGGTAGTATTCCGGCGTCGTGATCTGCTTCTCGATCAGCGCGCCCAGGACGCGCGCCTCGTCGGCGGTGAGCGTGAGTCCGGTCGGCGGGAGTGACGTCGGAAGCGGGGTGTCCGGGTTATCCATAGTCGCTGTTCCGTGTTCAGCACACCTTCAGCAGGCGGTTGTTCTTCTTGCCCGACCGCAAGACCGTCAGCCGCCCTTCGATCAGCATCGATGCGTCGAAGACCGCGGCGGCATCGGCCACACGGACGTTGTTGACCGTCAGACCGCCCTGCTGCATCAACCGGCGCGCCTCGCCCTTGCTCGCGCACAGGCCGGCTGCGGCGACGACCTCCAGGACCGGCTTGCCCACCACCGCGTCGCGGGGCAGTTCGGACGAGGGGACGTTGGCGAAAACCGCCAGCAGGTCGGCGGCGGCCAGCCCGTCGAACGAGCCGCCGAAGAGCACCCCGCTCGCCCGCTGCGCGACGGCCAGCCCGTGCTCGCCGTGAACCGCGCGGGTGAGATGCTCGGCCAGGATCCGCTGCGCCTCGCGCTTCTCCGGCGAGGCCGTGACCTCGCCTTCGAGACGGCGCAACTCCTCTTCGGGAAGGAACGTGAAGATACGCAGGAAGCGGATCACATCGGCGTCCAGCGTCCGCAGGAAGAACTGGTAGAATTCGTAATACGAGGTGCGGCGGTGGTCGAGGTAGATCGCGTTGCCTTCGCTCTTGCCGAATTTGCGGCCCTGGCTGTCGCACACCAGCGGAAAGATCAGCCCATAGCAGTCGGCGCCCTCGACACGGCGAATCAGCTCCGTTCCGGCGGTGATGTTGCCCCATTGATCGGAGCCGCCGATCTGCAGGCGGCAGCCGGTCGCGCGGTAGAGGTGGAGGAAATCGTAGCCCTGCAGGATCTGGTAGCAGAACTCGGTGAACGAGATGCCGTCCTGCGATTCCAGACGCCGCTTGACCGACTCCTTGGCCAGCATCTGGTTCATGCGAAAGTGGCGGCCCACATCGCGCAACAGCGAAATGAAGGTGAAATCCTTGTGCCAGTCGTAATTGTTGACCAGGCTCGCCGGATTCGGGCCGGTGTCAAACGCGATGAACCGCGACAGATTCTCCTTGATCCCTTCGAGGTTGTGGCGCACCTGCTCATCGGTCAGCAGGTTGCGTTCGGTAGACTTCCCGGAGGGGTCGCCGATCAGCCCGGTCGCGCCGCCGACCACGGCGATCACGCGGTGGCCGGCGCGCTGGAAATGGGAGAGCGCCATGATGGTCACGTAATTGCCCGCCTGGAGGCTGTCGCACGACGGGTCAAAACCGGCATACACGGTCATCGGCTTGTCGAGCGCCGCCGCCAGTTCCGGCGCGGTCATGGCCTCAAAAAGCAACCGGTCCTTCAGCGTATCCAATACGTTCGCCATACCCTCACTCCGTTAGCGCAGCGTCCTCAACCAGGCGGCCTCGTCAAGCGAGTGCTTCTGCGGCACCACCAGCGAGAGCGTCATCCGCCGCGGGTCAAACACCGTCTCGGCGACCGCCCGCACATCCTCGGCCGATGTGGACCGGACGAGGCCGATGAACTCGTCCGGGTCAAGCAGACGGCCGTACTGGGCGAGCGACTCCCCCACCCACGAGAGCTGGCCGCCCGTTCCCTCGAGCCCGAGCCTGAACGACCCGAGCAGGTAGTCCTTGGTGCGCCGCAACTCGGCCGCGCCAACGGCCTTTTCACAGACGCGGGCGATCTCGCGGGCGATCAAGCGCGTCGCGTGATCCGCCCGGGTGCTGTCGAGGCCGGCGCTGATGACCAGCAGGCCGGTATCGTCGAACAACTGGTAGTTGGAGTGGATCGAATAGGCCAGGCCGTGCCGCTCGCGCACCACCTGGAAGAGGCGCGAGCTCATGTTCTCGCCCAGCAGGGTGTTGAGCATCCGCAGCGCGACCCGGCGGCGGTCATGGCGGCTGAAGGGGATGCGAAAGCCGATCGCGGCATGAACCTGCTCGATCTCGCGCCGGGCCAGGCGGATCTTCTCCTGACGGGTTTTGGCGGTAACCGGACGAAACCGCACGGCGGCGCCGCCGTTCAACCCGGCCAGGCTTTTCTCGACGCGCGCGACGCAGGCATCATGGTCGACGCGTCCGGCAAACACCACGATCGTCCGCCCGGGCAGGTAGTGGCTGCGGCGGAAGGCGTCGAGCGCGTTGCGCGTGAGCCCCGCCAGGGAAACCTCGTTGCCCACCAGCGGCACGCCGATGGGGTGTCCCGCCCACACGGCCTCGGAAAGCTGCTCCTGGACCACCGCCTGCGGCTGGTCGCGATACATCTTCATCTCCTCCAGAATCACCGCCCGCTCGCGATCCACGTCGCCGGGGGCGAGCCTGGCGTGGAGGTACATGTCGGCCAGCACGTCAAACGCCTCGAACTGGTATTCGTGCGGCAGACGCGCATAGTAGCAGGTGCACTCCTCCTGGGTGTAGGCGTTCAGGTAGCCGCCGCGCCCTTCGATCGCCTGTGAAATCGCCTGGGCGCTGCGTGTCGGCGTCCCCTTGAACAGCAGATGCTCGATGAAATGGCTCGCGCCCGCCGTCTCGGGGCGCTCGTAGCGGCCGCCGACGCGGATCCAGATCCCCACGCCCGCGCTCTCCGCGTCGGGCTGGGGCGCGGTCGCCACCATCAAGCCGTTGTGCAGCCGGGTCAATCGGACGTCGTTTAACATGTTGCCTCGTCTTGGCCCGCCGCCGCCAGCAGCTCGGCGAGCGTGGTTTTGCCGTCATAAAGGGCCTTGCCGACAATCGCGCCGTACAGGTTGCCGCGGCCCAGCGCGCGCAGCGCGCGGACATGCGCGGGGGCGCTCACGCCGCCCGAGGCGATGATCCGGCACTGCGGCACGGCGGCGCAGATCTGGTCGAGTTGCGCGAGGTTCGGCCCGCCGAGCATGCCGTCGGTGGCGGTGTCGGTGTAGATGATCGTCGCCACGCCGGCGGCCTCGGCCCGCCGGGCCAGCTCGGCGGCCTTCACGCCGGTGGTATCCACCCAGCCCCGGACCTGGACGAAGCCGTCGCGGGCGTCGATGCCCACCGCGATGTGTCCGCCAAAACGCGCCACCAGCCGTTCCAGCGCGGCAGGGTCTTCCCAGGCGCGCGTGCCGAGAATCGCCCGCGACACACCGGCGCGGACGAGGTCCTCGACGGCCTCGTCGGTGCGCAGCCCGCCGCCGACCTCGACCGCGAGCCCGGCGGTGCGGACGATCCGCGCGATCACGCCGGCGTGCACCGGGCGGCCCGCGAAAGCGCCGTCCAGGTCGACCACATGGAGCTGCTCCGCCCCCTGCTCGCGCCAGCGGCAAGCCACGGCAACGGGGTCGTCGGAATAGACCGTGGCATCCTCCGCACGCCCCTGGCGCAGCCGCACGCACCGGCCGCCCTGCAAATCAATCGCCGGCAGAATGACCATGTCAGAGCGTCCCCTTGCTCGACGGCACGCCCGCCTCGCGCGGGTCGGGCTCGACCGCCTGCCGCAGCGCGCGGGCAAAGCCCTTGAAGACCGACTCGCAGACATGGTGCGCGTCCTCGCCGTAGCGATGGTTGATGTGCAGGTTCAGGCGCGCCTGCACGCTGACGGCGCGGAAGAACTCCTCGAGCAACTGCACGTCGAAATCGCGCACCTTCTGCCGCTTCATCCCGCTGTTGAAGACCAGATAGGGGCGTCCGCCCAGATCGACGGCGACCTCGCTCAACGTCTCATCCATCGGCAGGGCGGCGAATCCGTAGCGGCGGATGCCGCTGCGGGCGCCGAGCGCCTCATCGATGCAGCCGCCCAGGACCAGGCCGACATCCTCGACCGTGTGATGATAATCCACATCGGTGTCACCCGCGGCCACCACCTCGAGGTCAACCAGCGCGTGGCGGGCACACAATTCCAGCATGTGGTTGAAAAACCCGATGCCGGTGGCGATCCGCGAGACGCCGGCGCCGTCCAGATTCAGCGAGACCGTGATATCGGTCTCGCGCGTCTTCCGCTTGCGCGTGGAAATCCGTGCCGCCATGTTCCCCTCCTGAGATGGAATGTCGCTGTTGGACCTTATTATGGCCTAAATGCCGCGCGGTGTCACGCCTGTTTGATCCGATCAATTAACTTGACGGCTCCCGTTTTTTAAGGATAATGGGCGGCGTCCTTAAGTAATGGACAGAAGGAGTCCGACAATGGCCCAAAAAACGACAATCAAGACCCGCCGTGTGGTTTTCTCGGTGCAGGCCGATCCCGAATCGGTCGTCTATCTTGCCGGTTCATTCAACAACTGGGATCCTCAGGCCAAGCCAATGACCGACAAGAAGCATACCGGTCTCTTTTCAGCAGCCGTGATGCTGCCGCCCGGAACGCACGAGTACAAGTTCGTGATCAACGGCACTTGGTGCGTCGACCCAACCAACAGCGACTGGACGCAAAACAGCCACGGTACCCTCAACAGCGTGCTCGTCGTGGAGGCGTGATCGCCGTCAACACCGCGCCATCGCCCGCTTGGCGTCGAGGTCGGCCTCGCGCCGGCGGATGGTTTCGCGCTTGTCCTGCTGGTTTTTGCCGCGGCATACGCCGATCTCGACTTTGACCAGCCCTTTCGGCGTCAGGTAGAGCCGCAACGGAATGAGCGCCAGCCCCTTCTGCTCCTGCTGCACCTGCAGCTTGCGGATCTGCCCCTTGTGCATCAGCAGCCGCCGCGTCCGCAGGGAGTCGTGATTGCGGCGGTTTCCGAACGCATACGGCGGGATCGTCACCTGATGCAGAAAGAGCTGGCCGTTGGATGCCTTGGCATACGACCCGGAAAGGCCCGCCTCGCCGTTGCGGACCACCTTGACTTCGGTCCCCAGGAGCGCGAGTCCGGCTTCGAACTTCTCCAGCACGGCATACTCGTGCAACGCCTTGCGGTTGACCGCCAGATTGCCGCCGCGTCTGTTTTTCTCATCGGCCATGGCTCATCGGCTCCACGGGGTGCGGCTCACGGGAATGGCCGTGGATTGCGACGCGTCGGCCCCGCATCGGCGCCGGTTTCAGTGCGTTGACGCGAATTTAATCTGGATCTTCTGTCGCCGCGCAATGGCGTCGAAATCGACCTCGGCAATGATCTTGCCCTCGGCGATCTCCCGCAGGGCGACATCCAGTTTGTCCTCGTCATTCGACTCGGGCTTGATGTACGGCCGCATGCCGGCGTTCAACTGGCGCACCCGCTTCGAGACCAGATTGACCAGCACGGGCACACAGGGAATACGGGTCTTCGCCTTCTCCAGCAGTTCAAGTTTCACGGCATCTCCTTGAAAAAATACGGAAGGTCACTATAACCCGGATGACCCATGTAAGTCAAGGGTGTAAAAAAAACTCCGAATGCGCGGCGCGCATTCCCCTCGGTGAGGCCGGCGAGTGCGTCGGTCGTGACGCCGCGGATTGCGGCGAGGGCGTCGAGCACAACGGCCAGGTTGGCGGGGTGATTGGGTCCTGTGTCGGCGGCGTCGGCCGGGGCGGCCAGTCCGGGACAGGGAACGCCGCCGCGCGGAAAGAGATCGGGGCAGTCGGTCTCGACGAGGAGGCGGTCGGCGGGGGTTGCGGCGGCGGCGGCACGGACGCGGACCGCGGCGGGATTGCAGAGCGTGCCGGAGAACGAGACAAAACCGCCGAGGGCGAGCCAGTCGCGCAGCATGTCGCGCGAGCCGCCGAAACTGTGGGCCACGAGCGCGGGGATGCGGCCGGCAAACGGTTTGACCGCCGCAATCAACGCGCCCCAGGCGCGCGCGCCATGGAGCACGACGGGGCGGCCGCGGGCGGCGGCCAGTTCGAGCTGGCGCCGCAACACCGCGCGCTGAAGGTCGGGTGAGGGCTCGGCGCGGATGCCGTCCAGGCCGCACTCGCCGACCGCGGCCGCCGGATGGGCGTGAAGCAGCGCGTCGAGGCGATCCTCCCATCCCTCAGGAAGGTTGGAGGCCTGCCACGGATGGACACCCCAGGCGGGGATGATCAGCGGACGGTCGCACACCAGCGCGGCAACCGCGTCCCAGTCATGCGGAGCGGTGGCGCAGCAGCACAGGCCCGACAGCCCGGCGCGGCAGGCCGCGGCCAGCGCGGCGGCGCGGCAGGGGTCGAGCCGGGGATCCTGAATGTGTGTGTGAGCGTCGAACATGGCGTTCGGTTGGCGGGATCGTGGAGGATCAAGCGGACACGACGTGGGGGTGAGGTCCGGGTTCAGGGGCCGGGGATCGAAGGTTCAGGAGTTGACGGGCAACGAGCCAGTCCCGAACGGCTTCCACCGGCAGGCCCATGATGTTGGAATAGGAACCGGCATGGCCGCGAATCAGCCATTCCCCGTTCTCGTCAATGTCGTAAGCGCCGGCCCGGTCCAGCGGCCGGGTGCGGACCAGATAGCGCCGGATCGTCTCGTCGTCCAGTTCCTTGAAATGGACCGCCGAGGCCTCGACCCGGATGTCCGGGGCATTTCCCGGCAGCGAGAGCGCGACGGCCGTGTAAACGGTTTGTGTGCGGCCGGAGAAGGCCCGGAGAAATTCGGCCGCCTCGCCTAGGTCGCGCGGCTTGCCGATCAGCCGTCCCTCAAACCAGACCAGCGTGTCGGCGGTGAGGATGCAGGCCTCGGGGCGCAACGCGCGGCAGGCGGCGTGTTTGGCCAGGGCGTTATGCACCACGGTGCCGACCGGGTCGGCCGCGTCATGGATCTCCCCGATGTCCGCGACGACCACCTCGAAGTCGAGGCCCAGACCCCTCAGCAGCTTATGCCGCCGGGGTGACGCCGACCCGACCACCACGGGCACGCGAGTCTTTTGTCTGATTTTTTCCACACCACCCCTCCCTTTTCTATTCCCACAATTTCGAAAGTGTGGAAATAAAAAAACCGGCCAGACCGTCGTGACCATCCCCTATTTACGCTATCGCGCGCATTTTTCCATTCCCACACTTTCGAAAGTGTGGAGATCGGAGAACCGGCCTGACCGCCGCGTCCCCTCCCCCATCATCAAGCCTCCGTCACGACCACGGCCCCGGCGCTGGGGCGGATCAGGCGCACATCGCACGGTTTGCCGAAGGCCGCGGCATAGGCGTTGGCCAGCGCCGCACCCGCGGTCTCGGCGTCGCGCGGATGAACGAGGACGACCACGCTGCCGCCGAACCCGCCGCCGGAGAGACGCGCGCCCAGCACGCCGGGGATCTTGCGGGCGGCCGCCACCAGGCAGTCCAGTTCGGGACAGGAGTTTTCGAAATTCACCCGCGAGCTCTCGTGCGATTCGAACATGAGCCGACCGAAGCGGACGAGGTCGCCCGCCGCCAGCGCCCCCGCCGCCGCCAGCACCCGCTCGTTCTCGCCGATCGGATGCGCGGCGCGCCGCGCCACCGCGTCAGACAGTCCGCCGCGATGCGCCCGCCACTCCTCCATCGACACGTCGCGCAGCGCCCGCACCGGATGCGGCAAGACCCTGGCAAAATGGTCTCGCGCCGCCTCACAGGCCGCCCGGCGACGGTTGTACTCTCCGTCCACCAGCGCATGCCTGGCGTGGGTGTTGCACATCAGGAAGCAGGCATCCTCTCCCAGCGGGACGTTCTTCACGGCGAAGGTGCGGAAATCGGTCTCGACCAGCATCTCTTCGGCGCCGAAGAGGGAGGATATCTGATCGAGGAGTCCGCACTTGACGCCCGCAAACCGGTGCTCCGCGGCCTGGCCGATCCTGGCCAGCTCCAGCCGGTCTACCTCAATGTCGTAGAGCCGGGCCAGCGCGAGACCGGAAGAGACCTCCAAGGCGGCGGACGAGGAGAGTCCCGCGCCCAGCGGGATGTTGCCGAGAAACAGGCCGTCAAACCCGCACGGCACGGGCGCCCGCTCGCGCAGGCCGGCGAGCACCCCCTTCACATAATTCGACCAGGTGTCGTCGGCCGACGGCCCGGCGCAGGACACGCCGAAGGCGACCTCCTTCATCAGGTCGCCGGCCACCAGCCGGCACTCCCCCGCGTCACGGCGGGCGGCCGCGAAGCAGGTGCCAAAATTGATGGCGGCGGAACAGACAAACCCCTCGTTGTAGTCGGTGTGGTTGCCGATCACCTCGATCCGTCCCGGGGCGTAGGCCACCACTTCGGGATCGCGGTTGAAATGCGCGCGGTAGCGGCGCAACAGCTCGTCGTGGAGGGCTTGATTGTGCATGGCGTGGGACGGCGAAAGGTGAAGGATGACTGACTACGAACCGGCCGGGGCGTACGCGCGGCAGGCGACGCCCGCCTCGGCGAAGAGCGCCCGCGTCTGCTCGTTGAAGGCGTAATTCCCGCCGTAGACCACTTCGCGGATGCCCGAGTTGATGATCATCTTGGCACAGGTCAGACAGGGGCTGATGGTGACATAGAGGATGGCATCCTTGGTGCGGACACCGTGGTAGGCCGCCTGCGTGATCGCATTCTCCTCGGCGTGGGAGCAGACGCATTCGGAGAGCGCCGAGCCCGATGGGGCGTTCGAGGCGCAGCGGGCGCAGCCGCCCTCGCAACAGTTGCGGATGCCGCGCGGGGTGCCGTTGTAGCCGGTGGAGATGATGCGGTGGTCCGAAACGGCCACCGCCCCCACCTTGCGGCGGCTGCAGTTGCCGCGGCTGGAGACCACGCGGGCGATGTCCATGAAATAGGTGTCCCAGTCGGGACGGGTGTCGGCAGGAGTTGTCATGCCACACAGTTTAGCCTGAAGGCTGGCCGGAGGGCAAGGGAAGTTCGCGGTTGTCAGAATAGGACAGAATAGGCTTGACTCTTTCATCCCGTGCCATCAGGGAGGCGACGGATTGGGCGGTTTACGAGATCACGACCGCCTCCAGTGTGAAGCGCGTTCTGGCGTACGCCGGCTCGGACGAGTTTGCCAAGGCTCTGGCCGATGCCGAGTATGCCCGCGTGTATAATCAGTGGGGCAAGAACGGAAAGAAAGTCGGGGCGGAACCACAGACGCCAACCCTGAACAAGGTGGGCGATGCGTGCAACAAGATGCAGGCGCAGAAGCTTCTCAACAGCAAGCCGACGAGCAGCACGCCACCCGCCAAATAGCGGCTTGCGGCGACAAACGATCCGGGGCTCCCATCATTCCGCCCGCGCTGTTGCACACAGGAGATGCGACAGCGCCCACCCGTATTCGCGGGCGATGGATTCAGCCAGATCTCCGGCCGCCAGATCGGCGGGAAGCACGCCGTAAGTATAGGTTTCAATCTCCAGATGTTCCGTGGCGCCGGCGGCGACGAGCCGTGCGAAGCGCGGGGTGAGCAGGGACCGCGTGGAGCGCAAGTCGCCAACGCCCTCGAAGAACAGCGGCACATGGAAGTGGACCCGCCAGCGCTCATCCGGCGCGCCGGGCGCGGCGAGCGCCTCGGGCAGATCGGCAAATGCCTGTTCGGTTCCGTCAGGCGATTGCCGACGCGTCTGGTGCAGATAGACATCTTCGCAGAAGTTCCGCAAGGCCGCGGGCGCATCCGCACCGTCGCGCACGCCCAGCGCCGCCCCGAGGTGAATCTTGCTCACGGGCACCCCGGCGGCGCGCAGCCGATCGAGACTATCCGCCAAGTCCTCGAACGCGACGGCCATGTGAACCGTGTCGAAGCACACGCCGACATGCCGCGCCAGCGTCGTCTCGGCGGTCTCCGCGCTCATGCCGCGCTGCCGGCGCAGATGGGCGGCGCCCCAGTCCCGCAAGGGCCCTCTGAAGAAATCAATCGTTTCGCGAGTGTTCTCGATCAAGCAGTCGGGCTCGGGTTCGAGCGCAATCGCAATGGACTTGCCGGTTCTGGCCAGCGTGTCGGCCGCGTGGGCGGCTGATTCGGCGATGTTTGCCACCAAAGACTGAACATCGGCGCCGGTCGTGATCCACGGCTTGTATGATCCGGGCACGGTGGAAATGCTGCCGCGCACGCCTTCGGGCAGCAGCGCCGCCAAAATATCCGTCAACATATTCGTATAGTCCAAACGCTCGCGCTGCCGCCAGTCCGGGCGGTAGACAGTCGCTTTCACCGGACCGCCATGAAAACGCCCGTAGGGAAAGCCGTTGATGGTGAAGACGTACAGTTCGTTATCGCGGCAGAACGCGCGGAATGCGTCGAGCCGGGCGGGAACGGCCAGGGTCTGCGCGGCCGTCCAGCTCAGTCTCAAGCCCAATCCGAAAGGTCCGGGGCGGCCCACGAGCCGTTTGATGCGCAAGGCCTGATCCCGCACGGCAGCAAAGTTTTCATCCCAGGTCTCGCCGGGATGGACGTTCATGCAGTAGGTCAGATGAATGGGTGGATGGCTCTGCACTCTCATGCTGGTGTCCTTAATGCCTGAATCGCCGTCTCTATGTGGGCCGCATCCAAAATATGCACTTCGCGCTTGGCCCCGATGCCGACCGGCAGGGTTATGTTCAGCGCGCCGCCCAGATGTTCGCGGAAGCGTTCCAGTCCCGCCAGCAGAAGCAGTTCCCCACGGTCGTTGCGCGCCTCGATGCAGGAATCCCAGACCGGCAAGCCGCCATCGGTCAGCCCCGTGACGAGGCGCGCGAAGTCGGCGCCGGTCACCAGCCCGGTCTGCATGGCGATGTGGGCGTCGATCGCAAGGCCGATCGCCACGGCCTGGCCATGGCCGATGCGGTAATGACTCATGAACTCGATCTGGTGCGCGGACCAGTGTCCGAAATCCAGCGGCCGGGCCGATCCGGTCTCAAATGGATCTCCGCCCTGTCGGATGTGGTCGAGATGAAGCGCGGCGCACCGTCGAATCACCGATTCTAGGACCGCGGCGTCGCGCGCGGCGACCGCGCGCGCATGATCGCAAAGGTAGTCAAAGAACGGGGCGTCCCGGATCATCGCCACCTTGAACGCTTCGGCCAGGCCGCCCATCCAGTCGCGCGGCGCAAGCGTTGTGAGAAAATCGAAATCGGCGATGACGCCGAAGGGCGGGGCGAAGGTCCCCGCGAAGTTCTTCGTGCCGTTGTCATCGATCCCGTTCTTGACGCCGATGCCGGCGTCGCACTGCGCGAGCGTCGTGGTGGGAATGCGCACGAGCCTCAATCCGCGATGCGCCAGCGAAACGGCCAGCCCCAGCATGTCGAGCATGGCCCCGCCGCCTACGCCGATCACGCAACTGTGGCGGTCCATCCGCAGCCGGCCGATGAGCGCGAGCGTCTCGTGGACGGCGCCCCACCCCTCCTTCGCCGCCTCGCCGCCCGGCAGGATCACCGGCGGGCCGGCCGGCGCGAGGGTGTCGGCATGGCGGCGCACATAAGCCTCGACGGTTTGCGCCAGGTCCGGCCAGGCCCGGGCGAGTCCGCTGTCGATGCACACCAGGATCTTGTGAACCCGCGCATCGCCCCGGCGCCCAATCACGCGCGCCAGCGTCTCGTTCGGCGGCGCAAAGACGCCGCGGGTGAAATGCACGGGATAGTCAAATGTGACCGTGAACCGTTGCTGGTAAACATCGCCGGACCCTGTCGCAGACTGCTCGTTCATCGTGATTTCCTTCGAATACCCCGCTGGCGTTCCGTTCAGGCCGATTCCAGCCACCGTTTCACCCCGCGCGCCAGTTCGACAATGCCGCCCGCACCGGCCAGGGCGGGAATCGTGGAGGCGATGGCGATCTCCCGCCCCTCGCCGATACGCCCGTGCGTGCCGCGGATGCGGCGCGTGTTCCGGCTGACGCCGGGCGGGAACAGCGAAAAGAACAATTCGCACGGATCGAATCCGGGTTTGTTGTGGATATCCACATGGCCGGCATAGTCCGGGGCGTTCCGGCGATCCGTCCACCAGGGATAGGCGAACCAGCGCCCGGGCCGCGCCACGGCGACCAGCTCGCCGCCGTTCTCATGCCGCATGCCGAGTTCGGCCTGCGCCGCCGCGTCCAGCACCCGATCCACGCCGTCGGCGGCCAGCAGAATCTCGCGGACCCACGCGGTATCGGCGCCGTCCGCAATATGGATGTGCGCCACTTCGTGGTCCACCAGCGCCAGCGCGCGCGAGGCGTGAAAGTCGGCATAGAGCCGTCCCTTCACGTTTCGCGTTTTCATCAGACCGTGCTCGTGCAGGATGCGGTTGGGCAGCACCGCCGCGCCGGAGCAGCCGGCGATCGCGTAGTCGCCGAAGATCACGGTCTCGTATCCGGTCCTTTGCGCCGCGGCCAGCAGCACGCGCAACTGACCTTGCAGCATCTTGATCGCCCGCCTGCTTTTGACATGATGAGGCCCGTAGCGTTGAAAATCGTAGTCCAGCGATGGCAGGTAGGTCAGGCACATCCCGGGGGCCAGAACCGGATCGGCCAGGATTTCGGCCGTGGCGGCGGCGATCCAGTCGCCCGCCCGGGGCGACGCGAGCGGTCCCCAGTACTGGTGCAACCGGAAGGGCCGGCCGATGCCGCGGCAGAGCTGCCGGTACAGCCCCTCCGGTCGGCAGTAGCAGTCCTCGATCATGCCGCCATGGCTCTTGTGAATCGGCGCGGGCGTGAGCAGGATGTCGACGTCCCCGCCCAGGCTCTGCTGCCAGAAGAACTGGGCCACGGTGCCGCCCGCGCGGCGGAACTCCCGCCACAGGCTGGGTCCGGCCACCAGCGCCGACGACTGTTCCCAGAGCGAGACCCGGCGCAGCGTGCGGTCGTAGCGGCCGTTGGCGATCATGCCGTGCGCGGTCGGCATGGAGGCGGTGCGGAAACTCGCCTGCACCGTGCAGGTCACGGCCGGAAAGACGCTTTGCCCGGCCTGAAAGTCGAGGCCTAGATCGAGGCCGCGCGCCGCGTCATGCGAAAGCGCCGCCGCTTGCACGATCAACACTTTTTTTCTGGACGCTGACATGTTCAGACTCCGGATATCCATGATTCATCACGTGCAATAGAAGCGTTTCGCGAGGCGGACCTGGCAGGCCCAGAGCGCCAGGCCGACCACGCCCGGCACAACCAGCCCCCCCCAGCCGATGCCGGCGAGGCAGACCTGTATGAACAGCAAACTCAGCAGCCACCGGCCGACGGCCGCCTGCACCCGGCCCGGTTCCGGCCGGCCGGCCAGGCGATGCCCGATCAGGCCCGCCCCAACCGCCATCGGGGCGCCGAGCGCGAAGGCGAATATCCACGTCTCGAGTCCCGCCCTGCGCGCGGCCCAGCCCACGGCACCCAAGCCGGCCACCAAAACCAGCGCGGGAAGCCAGCGGCGAAAGCCCAGATCCGTCGCGCGGGTCTCGCTCCGGGCGATGACCGTGACGGCGGCCACGTAAAGTCCGAGCAACGCGGCCGCCACGATCACCAGTGCCGACCGCTCACCCCGCCAGCCTGCCGCGACGGCGCCCGTCAACAGACTCAGCGCCCGGCAGGCGCCCATGAACAGCGGTCCGAGGATCCGGAATCGCTTCATCGCGCCGTTGTACAGCAGCACGGTCGCCGTCAGCGCCGCCGCCGTTCCCATGCCGGCCCGGCCGTTGAAACCCGAAAGCGCGATGCCCGCCGCAGCCGTCAGCACGCAGAGCAGGATCGCCGTGCGCGGCCGGACCCCGCCGGAGGGGATCGGCCGGTCGGGCCGCTCGCGCCGATCCTCGGCCTGGTCGAAGAGATCGTTTCCGATCAGCCCGTGCGCATAAATCAGGAGCGCGGCCCCGACTGCCACGCCCGCGCGCCCCCAGGCCGGCATCACGCCCCCCCAGGGAGCGCATCCGGCATCCAGCGCCGCCGTTGAAAAACCGGACGCCGACGCCAGCAGGAAGCCGGCCGCCGGATCACCGGGCACCGTCAGCAGATTGGGCGGACGCAGCAACGCCCATCCCGCGTGCCGCGCCGGGGCGGCGTGGTTCGCACCGCTCATCGCTGGAACTCGCGTGGATCGACCGGCGCGAGATCGAAGCGGGGCCGCCAGGCCGGAGATTGCGAATAAAACGCCATCGCGTTGGCGAAGACCAGGCGATGGACGGTCTGCTCGTCGTGCCCGTCCGCCTTCATGCGCTCGACCACCTTGATCAGGCTCAACGGATCGGAGACGCCCCAGTCCGCCGAACCGCTGACGATGATGCGCTCGCTGCCGACACGCCGCACGATGTCGCTGACGCGCGCGGGGTTCAATTTCGAAAAGGGATAGACCGTCAGGCCGCAGAAGCAGCCGGTCTCGTTGAGGGCCAGATCGATGGTCTCCTCCGTGTTGTGATCCAGGTAGACCCGGCGTTCGTCCATGCCGGCCTTGCGCAGGCACGCCACGGTCCGCTCGATGCCCGCGGGCTTGTTGACATGCGGCAGGTGGACGATCACGGGCAGGTGGCGCGCCTGCGCGATATCGAGCTGCCGCAGCAGGGCGTACTCCTCGGTCTCGCTGATGCGGTCGAAGCCGACCTCGCCCAGGGCCACGCACCGCTCGTGATCCAGGTACTCGCCCATGCCGGCCAGCACCTCGTTGACCAGCTTGGTGTTTCCGGCCTCCTTGGGGTTGTATCCGATGGCGGCGAAGTGATCCACGCCGAACCGCCGCGCCCGCACGGTCTCGAACTCGAGGACGAGTTTGAAATAGTCGAAGAACGTCCCGGCGTAGCGCCGGTCGCTGCCCAGCCAGAACGACGGTTCGACGCACACGCGAATGCCGGCGCCGTACATGGCCTGATAGTCGTCCGTCGTGCGGGAATACATGTGGATATGCGGTTCGATGATCACGGTCGATCCTCCGTCCAGCGGGGGAGCAGTATAACCCGTACGCTTAAACGAAGCGACAGGGGGAAAAGTTCATGGTATGGAAGGTTCCGTATAGGCATCCTTGAGAATCTGCGCGTCGGGCGCGAGGGTTTCCGGCATGCCGGAAATCAGTTTCAAATGGTTGACGAGGGTGTTGACCCGCTCGACGCTCTCCGCCGCCATCTTCAGGAGTTCGCGCTGCGAGGCGGTCAGCGTCCCGGCGCAACCGGACTGGAGCATCTCGATCACGCCGGCGGATACGGTGAGCGGCTGGGTGATCTCCTGGCTGAGTTCGGCATAACGCGTCACCAGTTCCTCGCGGGTGAGTTGCAGCCCGATCCCGTTGCGCCGCGCCGCGCTTTCGATGCTGGCAATGGTTTTGCGGTCGGCGTTCACCTGACCGGCCAGCGACCGGATTCCCCGTTCGGCATCCGTCGTCATGGAAGCGAGGAGCTCGCGAATCTGGTTTAAGGCCGCCAAGACATCCTGGGTCCGGTCATCGTTTGCGGTGTCATCGTGTCGCTCCAGCACCGTGGCGGCTTGCCGGAGCATCGCCACCAAGGCGCCGGATCGCTGCCGGCGCGCGGCGATGGCCTTTTGGCGGGTCTCTTCTGTCTGGATGGGAGGCAGGGCTTCGACGTCCGCGCCGTTCTTCTCCGGAAGTGCGGGCAGACCCAGCATGTCCGTCAGGATTCTCGTGGCTGTCCGACGAGGGGCACGCGGTTTGGTCGGACGGTTCGGGTCTGGCTTGGCGGCCTGGGAACCGGTGACGCGCCGGTACTGCACGTTCACCACCTGCACACTGCTCAAGTTGGCCTGCTTCATGGCGTTTTCGAAGCCGCCGGCGGCGGCCAAATCCATGGGCGACGTGCCGAACAGCGTCACAAACTTCAGAAACTCGGCCCAGTTTGCGGGCGGCAGAAAGGCGATCCCTTCGACCTTGTGGAGCACCATTCGTTCCACCAGATTTCTACCCGATGCACTCCCGGCAGTCGAGGCTTCGCCGTTGATCAGAAGCGCCCGGTCCCGGAGTGTGATTTCCATCGCGCCGTGCTCGCCGACCACCCGTTCCAGCATGGGAAACGCGGCGCGCGCCGCGATCTGCGTCACGTTATGAGCGACGCCGTAGATTCCCGCCTGGCCTATCAGCAATGACAGATCGCGCAGCAGAGGAAAGAGGGTGTCTTCTGGTATCTTTTTCAATTTCATGAATTGCCATCCGGTTGAATGACCACGCGCCAGTAGTAAAGCATATTTCGCCGCGCTTGACAAACACTGCCCACGCAAAGAATCCGTTGACGCACGCTGGGCTTCGGCGTATCCTGCTTGCTCAATCTGAAACTCAACATGGGAGCGCAATGGCCGGTCACGATGATCAGGGCGGAGCTGTGTTGCGCGAGGCGCGTCGATTCCAGACGCGGTTTCGCCGCGCACTGGTGTTGCGCGGGGCGGCCATGGGAGCGCTGATAGGTTCTATCGGCGCCGGGCTGCTCGCT